>NZ_FNQA01000030.1:0-26314 GCF_900107445.1 Bacillus sp. 166amftsu
TAACAAATTAAGAAAACAAGGATTTTATCAAACTACAATCCATTGTACAATCAAACATTTAAACAATCTTATTGAACAGGATCACAGGCATGTAAAGAAACGTTTTACCAAATCCGCAGGATTTCAAAATCTTCGTCATGCTTCACGTACGTTAAAAGGTATTGAGACCATTCATGCCCTATATAAACAAAGGCGAAGTCTTCAAAGAGACTCCGCTTTTTCAACGTACAATGAACTTCAACAATTATTAGCGACTTCCTAAACATTGTTCCTCATTTACCAACCTGTTTATGCTTTTTTCAAACTTTGCAACAGAACCCTCATATCCAATCAGTTGCTTAATTTTTCTGTCTAACTTTTTGGGTTCATTTCAAAAAGTCGCCTTTTATTTTGTGTTACAATTTATATGGATTATTAGGGATTTTCTTTTCTTTTTGTATCTGTAGTATTAACTGTTTTTTCTTTCCTTCAATCAATACAGTCTTTTTAAAAGTTAACAATGAAGCTATTTGTAGTAAAACATAATATATCTTTAAATCAAAACTACTATTTGCAATAATATGATCCATTACTTATGATAAACCTCCCTATTTTATAAACAAAAAATTACTTAGTTCTAATTGTAATTATATATTATCAATATTAGGTATAGGTTTCTATTCAAAATATATACTTCACTAATTAACATAATCTCACTTATTGAAGTGGATGATATAAACTATTAAATTCTCAAAAAACTGGGTTCTTTTAGCTTACGAAAGAAAGTATTTAGCATCCAGAAGTATGTATCCTATGAAAGTTAAGAGAAGAACAAGAGTAAAAAAGATTGTTTTTTGCGTTTTACTTCTATTTTTAAACCATGCCCATCTTTTGCTCTCATCCTCTAACCAAAAGTAATCAACCACAAGAAATAAAAGAACAATTAAGAAATAGAAAAAGATTTTCAGTATAATCATCTCCTTTATTATCCATAGATATACACACTTCTTTTTACTTCTATTTTATAAAAAATTACCTCTTATAAAAAGATAAACTTTTTTATTTTTCTACTATTGGAGTAACACCCTATCGCTATCAGGCTAAGAAAATACCACTACCCCCCTAACGAAAATTCTATTCATTATTGACTACTGATAATGAGACGTTATGTTACCTGAATGTGTATACTCTATACATTCAAAAATTCTAACAAATCGATTCCCTCGAATGGTACAATTAGGAAGAAAGAGGTGTGAAATTATGGATAAACGTTTAGGTTTCCTGTTTGTAGCAATTGGTATGTGTTTTCTCATGTTGACTTTGACAATGAACGTTCAGAATGTTGCGTGGACTGTGATGTTAGGGGTCAGCATTGTGTCTAATGTAACAGGGACAACTTTGTTATTCAAATACATAAGAGAGTATAAGAAACAAGCATTTTAATTGTTTTTGCATTGTTGAAAAACAGAGTAAAGGATGAAATCCCTCTCCGTTTGGGGAGGGGTTTGCTGTGTAATGGAAGGAGATTCGATTATAGTGAAAATAAATGCTTGGAATATCGCTCCATTTATTATGACAATTATAGGATTTATATTCAGCCTAAAATTTCAAGATATGGCGTATTGGGGGCGAAATGAAACAGGAATAGTAGACACATTCAGTATGACATGGTATTGGATTGGAGTAGGCTTAGCATATACCTGTACCATTACATCAATTATTCTTGTATTCCTACAGACCAAAAATACACAGCGGAGTACAATAAGCAATGTTTTGAGGTCTATTAATTTATTCATAATCACCATAACGCTGATTTGGACAACATTTGTCGTCATAGCAGGGTCTTCCGGAATGTAAAAACAACTTCCAGTAACGAATTTTACGTCAACTAGCCCCTCTTGTGGGGGCTAGTTTTTTTGCTTATCGTAGTTTTCTTAGTTTGATGGTGTGTAATGATAATAAAGTTGTTTAATTTCTACGCTATAAACACGCATAACACCGTCCGAACAATCGAACGATGTTTAGAATAATTGTTTAATTTTATTTATCCTTCTCTAATTTTTTAAAAATCCGCAACAATAAAGTTTTTTAATAAGTTAAGTATTCTTCCGCAATAGTGGAACAATTGGATGAAATTTCATTTTTTAAAATTAATTTAAAAAAGTAGTTCTCCATGATAATTCTAAGTATAAATAATATTGTAAGTAGGTTTGATAACTCCATTAGAATACTGTTTCATGTCCACTAATTTTAATTTAAGACGTGGTTTTACGCTACCAAATAGAGAAATACCTTCACCGACTATATTGGATTAACCTTTAATACTAATTGATCAATAAGTTTATGTTTAAACAACGACCCAGCCAATTCTCCGCCTCCACACAACCAAATTTTACCGTTATATTGTTTTTTGAGGTTCTTAATAACCCCTATAGCATCTCCTTTAATAAGTTCAACTTCCTCGTTTGCCTCAAACTGTATGGAGTTTGAAAATATGTAATGTTTTATGCCCTTATATCCAGGTTCACCAGGTTTAGCACCGAATTGAAACCCAAACTCATATGTTTTCCTCCCCATCAACACGGCATCGTATTCCTGAATATCTGCTAAAAAGTCTGGGACATGATCCCCCTCAAATAAAAAGAGAGAATTATTAATATTTCCTTCTATCATACCTTGATCCGCAATAAAATTGTCCAGTGAAACCGCAACATGATAAATCAATTCAGCCATTCAGTCATTCCTCCAAGATAATGAATTGCCTAATTAATTCTATGAAACCAACTTAATTTCCTTTATGTATTAATCAAACTGCTCAGTTAACTTAATAAACTTTATTTCGTTAATTGAATACCATCACTGACATTTTTAAATAACTTTATTGTAAATGTAACGACTCCTTTGGAAATTCAACAATTTTATTGTCATTTTACACCTCATTCAAAAGTTCCGCTAAAAATTTCATCTTCTTAAGAGAATGCCGTCAATGCGGCATGAAGAAAAACATATAGCCCTATTTAGGGCTTTTTTCTTTATGGGGGTCCCGCCACATCGCTATCAAGCTAAGAAATACAAATACCCCCAAAACGAGAAAATTGACATCTTCATGTGAAAATGTACATTTTTTTGTTTCGGGGGTGGTATAAAATTCTTAAGTTGATGGATGTGTAAGGTGACCCCTATAATGTCTTTTTTACACACAAAATAAAAATTAACAGACTAATAAACCCAGATACCGCACAAACAATAAATAACATTTGATATCCCATGAGTTGTGAAACAAACCCTAGAATAATCGATCCTAAACCAATCCCTAAATCAAAAGCAGTAAAAAATGTAGCGTTCGCTACACCCCTTTTCTCTGGTGGGGCTAATCGTATAGTTACTACTTGAAGAGCAGGTTGTGCCGATCCAAATCCAATTCCGTATAAAATAGCTGTAATAACTAGTCCAACAAGGCCCTTTGTCATTGCTAAGACGAATAATGCAATTATCATTATAAAAAGCGCAGGAATAATAATGATCCCTTCTCCACGCTTATCAGATATTTTCCCTGCAATCGGTCTAATGACTATAAGTGTGACAGCATAAACTAAGAAAAAAGTACCCGCATTCACTTGAATCTTTGCTGCAAACAACGGTAAAAATGTTGTTATACCACCAAAAGTAAGGGAGAGGAAAAATGTAACAATGGCAATTGGTAAAACCGTTTTTTCAAAAAAAGATATTGGTTGTTTTGCTGTACTTTGAATTGCTGGAATTTTTGTGCCCAATGCAAGTATGAATGCCATAATTGCTAATGCTGTGCATAGAAGAAATAGATAATGAAATGAAAATGATTTTGCTACCCAAAGACCTAATATTGGTCCTAAAGCCATGCCTAAAGTCATGGCAAGTCCATACCATCCCATTCCTTCTCCACGACGAGATGGTGGAATAACATCAGTCACAGCTGTTCCTATCGAAGTTGTAGCAAATGCCCAACTTACTCCATGGAGGATACGTAATACCACTAAAAATATAATTCCTGTTACCCAATCATAAAAATACATTGTAATTGCAAAGAATAGTAGTCCGCTTATTATAAATCCCCATCGACCATATCGATCCATTAATCCTCCAACAATAGGACGAAAAATGACTGCCGATATTGTAAACACTCCAATAATAAATCCAACTTGAGATTCACTTCCACCTAATTCTTTAATAAACATAGGTAGTGTTGGCATTAGTAAATAAAAACCACTAAATAGTAATAATGCTGTAATTGTCAGCATTATATAGTTTTTTGTCCATAAACGTTCCATTATAATGTAATCCTTCTTTCTATCATTTCATAAGTTGAGAATGGAAACTTTGGGTTCTTACTGCTCAAAAGTAGCGAGATAAGCGAATAAAAAAGCAGTACCACCGCTATAGAAGTGTTGGTACTGCCATATTGAGTGACAAGTGTTTTGTTAATTAGAATGTACTTGCTACTTTAATCGCTTTTTCAAGCCCTACAGCAATAATTTCTTCTGCTTTATCTGGGAATTGGTTATGACCTTCAATTACTATTTTTTCTATATCTTTTGCACCGAAGAAGCCCATCATACTTGCTACATATTTAACAGCCATTTCCATTGGGGCTTTTGGTCCTTCAGAATATACACCGCCACTTGCGTTTAATAATGCAATTTTTTTATTTCCAATAAGACCTACTGGACCTTCTGACGTATATTTAAATGTTTTTCCCGCGCGGTTTAAGTAATCAATATATGTGTGTAATACAGCTGGGATTGTTAAATTCCATAATGGGAAACCAAAAACAACTTTATCAGCTGCAAGGAATTGATCTAAATATTTATCCGCAACAGCTACTGCTTTTGCTTCTTCTTCTGTTAAATCAAATCCTCTACTAGACTTAAATGTGCCGTTAATCATATCTACTCCTACATATGGCAATTCCTCGTTGTATAAATCAAGCTCTACAATCGTCTCATTTGGATGAGATTCTTTATAACTTGCTAAAAAAGCATAATATAATTTTACGCTAACTGATTGATTTACTGGACGATTGTTTGCTTTTACAAATAAAACTGTTGTCATTCTCTGTTCCTCCTACTGTTCACTCTTACGTTGTTATATTTTTAAGGTTTATTATTACACTGTCTTTTTAAAGCTGTATTCCATGTCTCCACCTAGAGCTTCAGCTGTATCACCAGTTTCTCTGAAATCATGTGTATGAATTTGTTCAAATGGACCAAAATTTACTTGCTTATAAAATTCATAACAAGGGAATCCATCATGTGCACCTTCAATATCGACAGTACCATCTTTTTTGACATGCACAGTTAAAAGATAGTCAACAGCAGGTGCATTTATATTTAATGGGTTGCTAGCACTTGCACTCATTTGAAACTTGACGTCATTAGAACTCCATTCAATATCAGTGCATACAATACGTTCTGTACTAGCTTTTCCTGTTCTTTTATTAACGGAACCATCTGGAGTTGTAACTTTTTCCGTTGTTATACCTGTATTCCCATATGTGAAAATTTCTTTTTTGTGAAAATCTACAACTACTTCTTGTTCAATTCTAGAACGCATAGCGTTTACAGCATACGGGGTAAATTCACGTGAGTCACCTTCGAATTCGATTAAGTCTCCCGTTTGATTAGGTCCAGTCCAACCTATTGAAACCCAAGACATTGGGATAAATACACTTGCTCTAATTTTAACGATATCCGCCATGATAAACACCTCTGTAATTTTATTTTTAAGTAATACAAACCATGAATCATTGAGCAAAACAGGTCACAATTTTTTTAGAACAATCAATTGTTTTACCTTTAATACTCGCTACCGCTTGTTAAGTGTGATACTTTTTTGATTCATATTTATATTTAAATTTTCTTTTTAAAACTGTATTCCATCTCTCCAGCTAGCGCTTTTGGAGTGTCACCAGTTTCTCTGTAATCATGTGTATAGATTAATTCTAATGGACCAAAATCTGTTTGCTTATAAAATTCATAGCAAGGGAACCCATCATGAGAACCTTCAATATGCAAAGCTCCACTTTTGCTAACACGTATAGTTAATAAATAGTCAGCCGCAGGTGCTGCTGCATCTAAAGGGTTGCTAGCACTTGCCTTCATTTCAAAAGAAACTTCATTAGTGCTCCACACAACATTCGTACATACAATGTTTTCTGTACTTGTTTTTCCTTTTTTATGCTCAATAGAACCATCTGGATTTATAATTTTTACAGTTGTAATACAAGCATCTGCAAATGTGAAAATTTCTTTTTTATAAAAATCAATAATCACTTCTTGCTCCAATCTTGATCGCATTGTGTTTACGGCGTATGGTGTAAATTCACGTGCATCACCAGTATATTCTAAGATCCTTCCTGTTGCAGAATCCTTAATAGGTTCTAAGCAAGCATACGGAGCAAATACACTTCCTCTAATTTTTACGATATTAACCATGAGAAACCTCCATAATTTATTAATTTTTGTTTTGTGAATTCTATTTTTTAAAATTTAAACATAGTCAATTTGATTGACTATGTCGCATATAGTACAATAGGATTGAAATATAGTCAACACAATTGACTATATTCGAGGAGGTTTTATGTATGAATCATCAAGTATTTAGTGAATTGGATCTCACATCACTTTTATCGTTATCGTTTAGTGCATCGATTAATGAGCTACATGACAAATTGAGTAAATTAGGATTTGAAGATATTAGACCTGTACATGGTTTTATGTTTAAACGTATCATCCCTGATGGAGCAACAGGTATAGAACTGGCTGAATATTTAGGAATTACAAAGCAAGCTGTTAGTAAAATGGTGGATTTTCTTGAGAAAAGTGGTTATGTAATGCGCCAAACTCATCCAACTGATAAGAGGGGAAAAATTATTGTTTTGACCGAACGTGGTTGGTTAGTAGTGAAAGCAAAAGAGGAGATAATAGCGGAGATAGAAGAGCGCTGGATTAAAAACATAGGTACTGAACGAATGCAAATGCTCAAAGAAGATCTAACAAATTTAATTCATGAAGCAAATGAAGGTAAATTATCGTCGAGGTTAAGACCTATCTGGTAAATATAAAGCTTATAAAGAAGATTAACCGTACGTCCATTAACAACTTAAGAAACAGACAATCATCCAAACGATAAAAGTGAAAGTAAGCATTTCTCTATCTAAATGGAAACAAACTTTTCGTTATGGTGGGTCTCAAAATATTAGTTTGATGGGTATGGAGTAATTTCATCTAAAAGATTGTTTGTGGAAATAAAAACCATAAACAGGATGTTATTGGCTAAATATATAATGTTTTTAAACCAATATAACACTGTAGGGTGTATGTTGGTTTTTTTCATTTTATGTTACACTTCTTATTTTTTCCTTTGTGGGCTATAAGACTTTAACCATAATGATTATGGAATAGAATTCCTTTAGCGTAAGAAAAAATAGCTCCTATATTCCAGAAAATGTATTAACGTGGGTTTTATGTCATTTGGTTGGCGGGACCCCATGCCCATCAACTTAAGAAAACAGGTTACCCCCAAAGCGGTAAAAATATATAATAAATTTTTCAATTTAACACAAATTTATTTTAGAATTCAATAGAGTGCCTCTCAATTTAAGCGGATTTTAAGTGTTAATATTTACCTGATAATATTATAATTTATATATTGAAAATATATAAGAAACGGAGAATTATCATGCTGAATATAGATATTAATCGTTTAACTGATATTTGTTTAGAATATCAGCAGTCTAGATTTTATGTTACTAGAATACCTGAAGATTTCTTATCAATTGCAAAAAAACGTTTCTCTATACCAACGAATGATCGAATTATTGCTTTTTTAAGTTGTAATTTATTTGGCTCAGGAAAATATGGTGTTTATTTTACAAGTTCGGGTTTATATTGGAAAAATTGGTTATTAGGTAAAGGAAATATGAAATGGGATAAATTAAACGAAGTACAACAAATTGAAATTGATAAAGATGGTTTTTTATCTTTTGATGCACAAAAAAGTTTTAATATTAACGGCAGTGATTATCCACCGCAGTTATTTAAAGAATTACTTATAGCTCTTACAAATTCGTTCCACAATTCAAAGCAAAATGATATACATCCAGTTATAAAAATTGACGAGATAAAATCAATCTGCTCTTTGTTTGAGACGTACGATGAATTATTAGAACCTGATAATGGTTTATTTGTTGACAATCATATTTCAGACAAAAAGCTAAAGGAAATTTGGACACGATATATTGTTTCAAAAGAAGAAGAAATCATTGCTTTTTTAGATACCTCTGTCCTTGGTAATTTGAGTAAAGGATCGGATGGCGTATTAATTTGTCACTCGGGGATATATTTTAGAGAAACTTTTGTACACTTGTATTTCCCATGGCATGTCTTTAGGAATATCCCTATTACATTGAATTCAAACGAGCTAGAAATCGGAAAAGGCAACATATTTCATCTTCAACATGCTAGAATGTCTAGTCAAGAGATTCTATTATTCATCAAAAATTTAAAACAGCTTGTTAATACGTTATATGAGGAAAATAAGTGTTCACCCAACGCATAAGGGTCTTAATATAATTTAATATTTTATTTAATTTAATATAAAAAAACGCTATTCTTTTTGTAGAAATATACAGAAAGGGTGGCGTTTTTTATGAATCTTTCGATTCAAGGTGAACTACAACTATTTGCTAAAGAATTACACAAATATCTTACTCCTTCATTTTTAGAAAGACTTGCTAGAGAACTAGATTTTGTACAACGAAAACGTAAGTTTTCGGGTCACGATTTAGCCACTATCTGTGTTTGGATTAGTCAACGGGTAGCGAGTGATTCTTTAGTTAGACTGTGCAGTCAACTTCATGCAGCTACAGGAACTCTTATTAGTCCGGAAGGACTCAATAAACGTTTCAATAAAAAAGCTGTTTGCTTATTAAAACATATTTTCTCTGTATTATTAAAAAATAAAATTTGTGAAACATCAGTAATTCCAAGCTCTTCAAGCGCTTATTTTCAACGAATTCGTATTTTAGATGCAACGATTTTCCAAGTTCCAAAACATTTAGCTAGCGTGTATCCTGGATCAGGTGGTTGTGCACAAACAGCGGGTATAAAAATTCAGTTAGAATATGATTTACATAGTGGACAGTTTTTAAATTTTCAAGTTGAACCGGGAAAAAATAATGATAAGACCTTTGGAACAGAATGTTTAGCGACATTACGGCCAGGCGATCTATGTATTCGAGATTTAGGCTATTATTCACTGGATGATTTAGATCAAATGGACCAACGAGGCGTGTATTATATATCGCGGCTTAAACTAAATAATATGGTGTATATCAAAAATGAGTTTCCTGAATACTTTCGAAATGGGACAATAAAAAAACAATCTCAGTACATCAAAGTTGATTTAGAACAAATTATGAATACCTTAAAACCAGGACAGGTCCATGAAATAACAGACGGTTATATTGGAAAGGATAAAAAACTATTCACACGAGTTATTATGTATCGATTAACTGAAAAACAACTTCATGAGCGTATGAAAAAACAAGTGTATACGGAAAGTAAAAAGGGCATTACATATTCAGAGAAAAGCAAACGATTAGCTGGCATTAACATATATGTTACCAATACACCTTGGGAGATTGTTCCGATGGAACAAATACATGATTTTTACTCTCTTCGCTGGCAAATCGAAATTATCTTTAAAACTTGGAAATCACTCTTTCAAATCCATCATTGGCAAAATATCAAACAAGAGCGATTAGAATGTCACCTTTATGGGCAACTCATTAGTATTCTATTATGTTCTTCTACTATGTTTAAGATGCGACAGTTGATTTTACAAAAGAAACAAAAAGAATTAAGCGAATATAAAACCATTGGAATAATAAAAAATCATCTATACATCTTGTATCAGGCTATACAGCAAAACACTCAAGAAATAACAAAAATCTTGTGCCGTCTATTCATCCTCTTACTGAAAAACGGACGAAAATCTCACAGATATGAGAAGAAAACAGTTTTTGATATCCTGGGTGTTGTCTATGATTATAGTGGATTGGAAAAACAAAAGAAAATTGCATAATTTTTAAAATTGGGTTGATTGAGGTTTATTTGGTATGCTCATTTTTAAGGACAAAAAGTATTTTAAGAGTTTTTCCGTTAAAATGAACGAAAGTTCATTTTATTTGGGTTCTTAAGTTGATGGGCATGGGGTATCTCCAGTATTTTGGGAAAAAACCATGATAAGCAAAAAAATAAAATAAGCCATCCATATGGACAGCTCCTTTACATAAGTATCGTTATCAGAAGTTGTTTTTAGATGATCAGTTTTTATATTTTATAATAGTTCCGTTTATATCTTTAAACTTTAAAGTAGTCTTAATAAAATTAAATGATTCCGGGCCATCGTCTAATTTATTAGGAAGGATTATGTACCATAAACTCCATCCTTTATACTTTGATTCATTAGGTAAGTATTTATCTAAATTTATTATATGTCCCGAAGTAGATTCATAAGATATCTTGCTAATGGATGAATTTTTAAGATAACCAAAAATAACTTTTCCATTTGAAACTACAAGCGTAGGTGATATACCAGAATCTTGTATTTCTAACTCACTTACATTTTCTCCTCCGGCTGTCCCACTAACAGTCCATTTTCCATTTTTTATTTCTAAATCCGCTATTGAAATATAATTATCAGGTGTAACGAAAAAAGCTATTTTTCCATCTATTTTTATAATACGTCCTAAAGCATGATACTTATCTATTTCTGTATTACTTGTTGGTTTTAATCCTTGTTTTAATGCTTCTTGCTGTGTGTCGTATCCTTTTGAAATTGAACAGCTACTAATAATAAGAGTTAGGAAACCTAATATAAGATGTTTTCTAAGTTTTTTATACAAAAGTTTTCTCCCCTCTTATATTTTGTGAAAATATGGATTCATTACATTTTATCGCGAAAGAATTAGAATAAGTCGTACATTTTTTGATGTATATTCTATACACTTATTGTTAACATAACGTAATATTATCGGGATTCAATGTATTTAGAAGACTATTAAAAGTCCTCCAGATTGTTTAACTGGAGGACTTTCGTATTCACATAATTCTCGAAAGTGGAAGTGCGTATAGTCAGTTTATTTAACGTTTCACAAGAAAAATTACTTATTAGCTATTATCAAGAATCTTTTAGAATTTGTACAAATTCCCTTTTTAGTTCGATTATTTTCAATGAAATTGTCTAAAATATCAAAGTCCTTTTTTTCCTGACCAAAATTAGGGATAGTGGGTGTGTATTTAAGTAAGAAGACGAGGTCTTCAGCTCTTTGATAATACTCAATAGCGTTGTAATCAAAGGAGTGAACTTCAACAAAACCTGCTTCTTTTAACTCTTGAATGTATTTTTCTTTTAATGTTCCATCATCTACTCCAATAGATTGCCCGCGGCCAAATGCTTTTTTTAAATTTAATTTATCAGCTTCGCTTACTTGTTGTGTAAGAAACGTCCCGCCTTCTTTTAATACCTTTGCTACTTCTGATGCAACAAAAGGAGCATGACAACTGGAAATTACATCAAAAAAATCGTTAGGGAATTGCAAATCTTCTGATGTCATTTGTATAAATCGAACATTCGCAACACAAGATTTTTTTAAATTTGATTTGGCAGTTTTCATCATACCATTCGAATTATCTATACCAATTAATAGCAATGCCGAAGATGCGATACGTAGTATATTCTCACCGCCACCTGTACCAATATCAAGCAAAATACCATTTGGCTTACAAGCTTGTTTCACTTTTTCATAAAAATTCCACTGTACTCCTATTGAAGTGCTCTTTATTTTACTGAAATCCCAACCATTTATTTCTCCAACTCTATCATAAAAGTTTTTATATTCTAATTCATTCATTTTAAAATCCACCTTTCAAATATAAAAAACCAAGTCACATAACAGTGCCTTGGTTTCATAACTAAAAATGACTTCCTGCACTGTTCTAAGTTTTAGTTTTCAGAAAAAGGGCAGACTCCCCCCTTGATAGCTGGTACGCGTTTTTTCCAGCCCGAAAACTAATTACTTCGAACAATACGGAACGACATTCAATTCACCTCATTTGAAAGAATACATTAAGTATAATTGATAAATTAGTAACTGTAAAAATATATCTTTTCTTTTTCAACTGAAATTTCTCATTCTTTGAACAAGAAATAATGCATATCATATACATGCTCGGTTAACATAACGCATCATTATCGGTAGCAAGGAATAAGGCGGAATCTCCAATTAGGATGATGATATAATTAAGTGGGAATTTACTTTATTTTATAATTTATGAGGTGGGAAATGGACTCTTTAGAATTAAATAAATCTAAATATATTTTCTCTAACATCAAAGATATTCTGTATAAAAAGCTCATTCTTGATAAACCGATAACTAAAGATGAGGTGAAAAAATTAAACCTAGTTAATCCTACTGTATGCGAAAATGAGAAGTATCTCATACAGGCACGGTGGTTTTGTAGTATGAATATCGGAGAGTGGGAAGATGTAGAAATTATCATTCAAGGAAATAATGAAAATCCCAATGTTGAGATTATAGATATGGCAGAAAAAATATTCGATGAACTCTATCTCCATATAAGCTGTGCATTAAAATATCTACAGAAATTCTTCCCTAATCAAGAAATTAATAACTACTACCTATCCACAATATCTTTTGGAAAGATGGCTAATATTGACGATTATATATTGCCTGGTTTTAGTTTAGCGTTTATTTATGAAGGCACTTATGAGTTTCAGTATAAAGTAAAATTTAAAGACAATGGATGGCCGATCGGTTTTGAAGGTGGGCCACTTTAATAATCATAGATAATTTTTCTTACTGTGGGATTTAAAATGAAAATTAACTGTTTGTAAAAAAGTTGTAACGCTTTATTTCATACAAAAATAGTATCCACTAAGTGAACACTTCATGTTATTATGGTTAAGCTATATAAATCAGATTGATATGTAGGTGAAACTAATGGAAAACAAACAAGCTGAACAAAAGTACGACCTTAGCAAGATATACACATACAAAGAGCATCCTGATAAAATTTAAATAGACTAAACTAATAAGAGGATAGTATGTTCAATATAAGAGCATGCTATCCTCTTTCTCGTATATATTAGAATTATTAACATGATATTGAAAATATAGTTTAATATGTTTATAAAGTTATTTAAAATTTGTATTTTGTTTTAATGGTTTCGATTTTTGCAAATAATAATGTTGTTTAATTTTGGAAGCGAATATTAAAGTTTTACTTTGTTATTTCTTTATAGCTTACAACTAAATCTTCGTAATCATATCTAGGGTCTTTATCAACTTTACCATCTTTTGTTTTGACGACTTTTAGTCCACCAAACCATTGTGCTTCGTTGTATGTTTCCTCTCTTACCCATACATTGTGTTCTTTACCGTCTACCCTTACTACTAATGTCGGGTGTGTAAAGATAAAACTCTTCTCTACATGTCTACCTACAATTTCTGCATTTAATGGTGTACCTTCTTCTACCAGTTTACTATTCTGATACCCTTCGATAATAGGTAAAACCACAAATACAATGAATAGTAGTCCAAAGACGATTACTTTCTTCTTTGGACTCCATTTATTCTTTTCTCTCAATTCTTTCTGTTTTGCCTTTTCTTCTTCTCGTTCTTGTGCTAACTCCTGCATAGCTTCTTCGTAGATTGCTAATTCTTCTTCAATTTCAGCTTCGATTCTTGCTAGTTTCTCTAGCTGTTCATCGGTTGCTACCATTTCATATGCGTTTTCTCCAACCATACGCAATTCAATGCCGGTTTCTCTTACTTCTTTTAATTCTTTTTCTGTACAATCAAACTCTCTAAGGACTTCCCCTCGTTTATCTACTAGATTAACGTGAATGTTTTTCTCCTGTTTCTTTCTAAACATTTAAACTACCCCTTTATTTATCTATCTTTTTTCAATTTAAGTCTTGATAATAAAATTAGCGGTCGCTGTGATAATTGCGGCAATACCTCATTCAAAAGTTCCGCTAAAAATTTCATCTTCTTAAGAGAATGCCGTCAATGTGGCATGAAGAAAATCATATAGTCCTATCCGGGGCTTTTTCTTTATAAAATAAATAGAACCTAAAAGTAAATTATATAACAGATATTATGTGATTAAATAATTCCAGCGTTTTTAAGAAATTCTATTTCCTTTTCGTATGTATTATAAGTATATTTAATTTCATATAAAGGTATATTATGTGACTTGGCATACTCACGTTTTAATTTGTCATTCTCCACTTGAAACTCATATTGTGAATCACCACCGAACTCATCTACAGGCCTATAATGCTGTTCACCTTGACACTCAATAAGACATTTAATGATATTATCTGAACCGAGAACAGCAAAATCATAACGCAACAAGTTCTTTTTCCCTACACCATATAAGTCTTGAAACGAATATTCAACTCTATATGCTACATTATGTTCTCTCAGTATTTTTATAGTTCGCCATTGAAATGATGAAATGTTATGACAGTCACAATAAGCCTTACAATAATATCCATCTTTCGCTCTAGGTCCATAGCCATTATTTTTTATCTTAAAACCTGATGATATAAATTCATGTTCTTTACCGCACAGATAGCAACGACATCTATATAACTTATATACTTTACATTCGCCACCTTCCTTTCCGTTTCTTCCTTTATGAAATATATTAGGTTTCCCCTCATAATTTTCATCAATACATTCTAATATCTCTAATGATTCATGTGTGGTATATAAATAATCAATATCATAACTTTCATCTTTTACTCTAGGATATGAAGCTATCCTCTTTCTCTCAAGTTCCTGCTTTGCCCCACAATCATCCCCGCAATATCTATATCCTTTTCCAGAAAAATAAGTCTCAAGAAGATACTTTACTTTTCCGCATTTACACTGGCATTGGTATTTCTTACGAGACTTCCAACTTTGTATCGTTCTATCATAAACATCTACAGAATCAAAAGTATTCCCACTAATTTTTTCCCCATTTATAAACCTTTGCTTTTTTTGTTCTAGGTCTGCAGTTTTCTTTTTAGCAACTTCTTCTTGAAATACTTCAAAACCACCGATTATAGTATAACATCCATGTTTCGTTCCAATAGGCAATACACTGTCCATGTATTTCAAGCCTCCCCCATTTATAATATAGACACTAACGATCTATCGAATACTTATGTATTATATAAGAAAGCGAAAAATCTTGAAAAGGCTGCTAAAAGTACTAAGTTTACTAGATATCCTACAGGATTTGATGATGTTGCTAAATATATTAAAGAGCAAAAAAAATTGCCAGACAATTATATTACTAAAAAACAAGCAGAAGCTTTAGGATGGAAACGTAATGAAGGAAACCTCCATAAAATAGCGCCAGGAAAAAGTATTGGTGGGGATATTTTTGGAAATAAGGAAGGATTATTACCAAAATCCCCTGGTAGAACCTGGTATGAAGCTGATATTAATTATTTGTCAGGGTATCGAGGCAATGATAGAATTCTATATTCCAATGATGGATTAATTTATAAAACCTCAGACCATTACAAAACATTTACTCAAGTCAAATAGGAGCGAATTATTATGAAATTAGATGGACGAAAATTTACCAGTAAAGAGGTGCTACATAAAATATTAAAAGGGCAATTAGATCTTCCAGATTATTATGGGGAAAATGCTGATGCTCTATGGGATTGTCTAACCGGATGGATTGATACTCCTATAACCATAGAATGGGCATTCTTTGAAGAAAGTAAAAAAATGTTAGGTTCATATGCAGATTTAATTTTAGAAACCTTCCAAGATGCACAAGAAGAAATGCCAGGGCGATTTTTTATTATTGTGAAATAATAGATGTAATAAAAAGCGTATGTCCAAATTTGGATATGTGCTTTTCTATTTCGAAGTAATCCCCCCCCCAATCTTTACTCTTTGCTTATAACTAAGGGATGCAGCGATTTCTTGCTACAATTATAACAATGTATCAAAAGGTACACTTTTTGACACAGAGTAAATTTTTAAATTAATTAATTAAGCTAATTCCCGAAGGGATGGGCAAAGAAACCCATGTTTAAATATGAAAAAAGCCTCTTATTAGGGGTCACTATATTATTCTAAATTAGAATCTCTTCATAATTTCCCCTGTGAACTCCTTAGATATTTCAAAAATATCTTTTATATAAGATATTTCTTGATAAAAATTTCGTATACGTGTTGGATGGACATCATCATACACTAACTTATTAATTAAAATTATTACTAATTGCGTAAGCTTGATATATCGTAATCGAAAAAGATGGTAAAACTAAAGGTGTAATCTGGAACAATAAAGACGAATTAGAATGCTTCCACTATTCCATTGCTGACAGTGGTGTTAGGAGTCGTATTTGCATTGGACAATGGGAAGTTGAACTAAGAGAAAATAAAGATTGGATTTACATTAAAGATAAAGGTTGGATTTATTTCGACGAGTCTTATATTAGATGGATTCGATAAAAAAGTGCCGGCTCTTAATTTGATGTGCACCCCAATTGTTAGACACATTTAACAATTGGAGGTGCACTTTTTTACTATGTATTAAACTTTAGCATTCATAAGTAACTCTTTTAATTCTTCTGTAGATAATTTACTTTCTAACGCTTTACTTAAGTCAAGTATAGAAGTTTTATAATCTACTGCTACTTGTAAACTATCAGTCTTCTTTTTTTCTGCATTGTCTTTAGAACAACCTATCCCCTGCTACTAACATGATTGGTACTGCTAATAATTTGCGTTTCATTGTTATATACCCCTTTCTACTTAATTTGCTTCACCCATTTCCTTTAATTTCTTATGTGCTTCAACTATACGTTTAGATGAGTTAGACATAGTCTGTAACCCTTGATTGAGAAGAACTCGGTCTTGTTTATCTAAACCGTCTTGAGTTTGACTTACAGACTCTTTTATTAAATCCATAGATTCATTTAGAAGAGATTGTACGTCTTTATACTTTTCACCTGGTTCTAACTTCTTAACTTTCTCTGCTGTTTCTAAAAGAGGTTTCGACTTCTCTTTAAACTCTTTTGCTTTTTCTTCTACTGGTTTCTGACTTGTTAAGATGTCATTAATAACTTTTGACTCTTCTGAAATGTCTTTCATCTGATAAGCCATTTGCATTTTGTAGTCTTTCTTCTCTGCTTTGTCTGTTGCACAACCACCTAATAACATGATTGGTAGTGCTAACGTTATTAGCTTCTTTGCTCTCATCAACATATACCCCTTTGATATTGATTATTTAGATTTTCTTTCTACGTTTAATGGACTACCTGTTTCATCTATTATCTTTAACTGTCCTGCTCTAAAGAAGTCAACTTTATATTTTATTTCTGGTCTATAATCAGTTATTGGTCTGTCATCACCAGCCGTCTCTTCAATGGTAAAGATGATTTGCTTATTGTCATAATCGTACTTCCATTTACCCTTCATGTTGTTTTCTTCTTTTGAAGTTTTACCACTATTATCATAAGCTCCATATGTACCATCACTTTTAAAGTCTAAACCCACAAAGAACTTGTCACCAACGTAACTACCCCACTCACCTAATAACTCCTTACCGTCTCTAGATATTTGTACTCTAGAATCGTCATCGTAGTCACCTTTAGTAGTAGAAGTTTTTTCTATCTTTAAATCAGATACATTCATAGAATTCGGTTTCATTTCTTGTTTTTCTGTACTACAACCTACTAATAATAGAATCGGTATTGCTAATGATACGAGTTTCGTTGCTTTCATTATGCATTCCCCTTTTAGAAAGTATTGTAATTAATTAACATATTGTACCATAATATAAATCAAATAAATAATATGAATTTCCCCCTTACTTTTTGAATTCCAAATGTTTAGCATTTTGTTTTTTTATGCTCCCAATAAAATCCCGATCAAAGTAATACTTGTCCATTAAGTTATTTACAATCCCGTTGAAATAAGCGAATTTACCATTCTTCATTTTTGTTCCAGATTTAATTTTCATAACAAACTCTTTGATAGCTTTTAAGCCAATAGTAAGCTCCTGGTCTTTAGTAGGTTCTGTTGCAAAGAATATCTTATTTCAAGCTTCCAATAAAAATAGTAGTTTAAGCCAAACCATTAGCTAACGCTACTATTTTTATTTATGTTTAATTTTTTAAGAATCTTAGTGTATCGATTGAAGTATCTGACGCAAATAATTTCTTCGTATAATTAAGAAATAAATGATCTGTACACATATAAAACTTGTAAAGATAAGAATGGAATTTCCTGTAACAGATAAATCTATATACTTACGCTGCGCTAAATATTGTAATGCTCCAAAGGCCACGCTACTATGAATTATCGCAACTACAATTGGTACAAAAAATAATATACTAATTTGTTGTGTTACAATTTTCTTTAACTCTTTTTGAGTTAATCCTACTTTAGAAAGCATTTCATACTGTTTTTTGTCTCGATCTAGATCTGTAAATAGACGGAAGTACAAAAAGCTGATTGCAAACACAAAAAATACAATTCCTACTAATACACTAATAATAGAAAGAAGACCATTCGCTTGTTTTCCTTCTAACCATTTCAAATATAAGGATTCAAATTTATAAGGTGGATTCATTTTTTCGCTATCATAAGGGAACATCTTCATGAATTGTTTAGAGATATCTTCGGTTTTTGTCCAATTTTTAATTAAGAAACCATATTGTGTATATTGATTATGCTCCTGCTTTTGCAATGGTGGCGTATTGATTATTTTTTCGTAAACTGAGTCTGAGACAACAGAAATATAACCAAAGGACGGACTTAGTGCATTATCCATTAATAATTTTTTACCAGAAACATTGATACGTATATCCCCTTCCTGCAGTGTATAAGATGAAATTTCTTTTTTAAATTCATCTTGAGATTCTCCCCTAAGCCTACTTTTTGATGGAAGAATGAGGCTGTCTTGTTCATTCTGCAAAGTTTCAACAGGATACCCTAGTATTTTAGCGGATGCATTATAATCAGTAAGCTTCATGATATCTGCCGTATTTTCTGTTGTAAAAATAGTAGGAGAGATCAATTTATAGGAAAAGTCAGCATCATTTAATTGTTTTTTGATTTGAGAAATATGTGATGTTTCCTCTACGTTTCCGTTATATGATGTATAACTAAATGCATAAGGACTCTGAGATTCTGCTACAGCATTACTTCCGATGGAAAGACAAACTCCAATAGACGTAAAAGTGACAGCAGAAAGAATACTAACTAAAAATAGTGTTTTTGCATTATCCATCATTCGATAAGCCAATTCTGAAATAGTTAACAGGTTTGTTTTTTTAAAGAAAGTATGTTCACGCTTCTTCACATATTTTAGGAGATAAAAGCTAAGTTGAGTAAATAAAAAATATGTTCCTAACACACTAAAAAAGACGCAAATGAGCATGACATAAACAAAACTGTCTCCTCTCCACAATGAGGTATACAAATAAAATGCCGCAGCATATCCAATCGCGATGAAAAGAATAGAGAGTAACGCTAACCACTTAGATGACTTAGGCTCTTGTTTTGGTTTTTCTTCTGATTTCATCAATTCAATTAACTGAGATACCTTCATCATTCTTGCAGTAAAAACAGAAACGAGTATAAATAAGATTAGGAACGAAAGACATGTCACTACAATTGCCTTTGTTGGTAGATAAAATAACAAGCGACCTTTTAATGCTAAAAGATTTGCACTTGCTAATAAGACTATTTTTCCAAAAATAAGTCCAATTCCAATCCCAGCAATAATAGCACAACATCCAATTAACATATTTTCGATAAAAATTAATCTCTTTAACTGAGAATTCGTCATACCAAGAAGAATCACAACTCCAAATTCACGCTTTCTTGTTTTTAAAAACGCATTAACAGAATACAAAATAAAGAAAAAAGAGAAAAACATAATTAAATATTGAGCAATCTTAAATCCTTGCGTCCCTAAGGCTGTCATCGTTGCACTTGTTGATGCAATTTTCCCACTAAAGTAAGGATGAAAAGCAAGTAATTCAAAAGTAAAAAATATCATAACAGCAAATGTGCTACTCAAAAAATGGCCGAGATATAACCTTTTATTACGTATCACATTATTACTAGCGAATTGACGAAAATTCATTGTGATTTCCCCCTAATAATGACAATACATCTATAATTTTTTGATAAAAAGTTGGACGATTCTCACCGCAATAAATTTCATTATAAAATTTTCCATCTTTAATAAAGACAATTCGATCACAATAACTAGCGGCTATTGGATCATGTGTAACTAACATCATTGTTACCTGTTGTTCTTTATTTAATTTCTTTAATAATTCCATCACATCACTAGCAGCTTTTGAATCTAAATTTCCTGTCGGTTCATCCGCAAGAACTAATTGAGGAGAATGAATAAGTGCACGCGCAATGGCTGTCCGTTGAGCTTGTCCTCCAGAAATTTCATATGGTCGTTTATGTAAAATCTTTTCAATCCCCAATTGTCTAGAAATAGATTCTACTTGTTTATTCATCTCTTCCAAATTCACATTATCTAATGTAAGCGGCAGAACAATATTTTCTTTCACTGTTAATGTATTCAACAGGTTAAATGACTGAAAAATAAATCCTAATTCACGGCGTCGAAATAACGCCAAATCATTAGTAGCCAAATGATAAGGGTTCTTTCCATTAATCAATACTTCCCCTGATGTTGGAGCGTCAATGGTAGAAACCATATTGAGTAAAGTAGTTTTTCCGCTTCCTGATGGTCCCATAATCCCTACAAACTCACCCTTATTGATTGTTAAATTAATATTTGAAAGTGCTTCATACAATACTTTCCCAGTATACGTTTTATTTAATTCACGAACCTTTAATGTTTCCATACAATAAGTCTCCTTTATCTTTTTTCTTTTCGAAATAAGTGTAATGCATATAATTTATTTCTCATATTGAATAGTCTTTCATTTATCTAACAACTTTGTAATGTTTCTGAAAATAAAAAAAAGAAGATGAATCATCTTCTAATAAGCAGTATGAGAAAAAATAATACGAACTGCAGTGCCTACCCCTATTTCCGACTCTATTTCAATATCATGTCCTAGTTTTTTAATAATATTTTGAACAAGGTACAGCCCCATTCCTGTTGATTCTTTAAATTTCCGACCATTTTCTCCTGTATAAAACGGCTGAAATACACGCGGTAAATCTGCTTTTGGAATCCCAACACCACGATCCTGTATTTCAAGAGTTAACGTTCGATTATTAGTAAAAGCAGATATTGTTATATTTTCTTTACTTCCCATTGAATATTTAATTGCATTAGATATTATCTGATTCAGAATAAACCGAAGCCATTTTTTATCTGTTTCCACTGTAAAATCTTGTTCTATTTCTACCTTTGGATACACATAACTTCTAATGAAGAAACGTTTATTTTCATGAATCACTTCATCAATAACTTTTCGTAGTGAGACTTTTTCTACACAAAAATCTTGTTCAAATGTTTCTAAACGCGCCATGTATAAGACCATTTCCAGTCCTGTTCGCATCCGATCTACTTCCTCACTAATGCTTTCAAAACGTTCATCATTTGCATCCTGTGTAATTAATTCAATTACCGATAAAGGGGTTTTCATTTGATGAACCCATTGATTTAAAAAGGTGAGATGTTCTTCTTGCTTATGCTCCCAAGTCTTTAGTGTTTGCTCATAATGACTATATTGCTTTTCTAACACCTGCTGTAATGCAATAGATACCGGAGAAGAATCTAATTCTTTCAGTGATTCATTTAACATTTTGGGAGGATGAGATAATGTCTCATAAAATCTACGATGGTTATAATAACGATATATTAAATATCCCATTACAAAGCATGTCCCTAAAAACACACTATACAAAGCAGTTAATAGATTTGTATACCCATCTAACCAATATACTAACAGCGTGACAAATAACTGAATCACAGAAAAACAAATAAAGGGTAATTGGTCCTTTACAAATAACCGCATCACACAGTCTCCTCATCTGCCCATGTTATCTTTAGACGATATCCATTACTACGTACAGTTTCTAATGCACCATCAATCCCAATTTCCTGCAACTTTTTACGAACACGTGTAATATTGACACTTAGTGTATTATCATCAACATAAGAGGAATCATTCCACAATTTTTCTAAGATAGCTTCGCGACTTACAATACTTGGACAGCGTTGCAATAATATTGTTAACAAGGAATTTTCATTTTTTGTAAGAGGTACTATTTTTCCGTTTAACTCCATTTCAGATCTTTCTGGGTAAAGAATTAAACCAGATTTCTGTATTGCTCTTTCTTCTATTTTTGGAGCATAGTCACCGTATACACGCCGAAGCTGACTTCGTATCTTTGCGATTAAAATCTCATGGTGAAATGGTTTTGTAATGTAATCATCCGCTCCATAGTCTAATGCCATGACTTGCTCCATTTCCCCACTACGTGCTGATATAAAAATAATTGGACAAGTAGACAAAGTTCGAATTTGACGACACCAGTAATATCCATCAAAACTAGGAAGATTAATATCAAGTAAAACCACATGCGGTTGAATAGTCTGAAATACTTCTAGAATATTTTCAAAATCTGTCGCAATGATTCCCGTATAACCATATTTATTAATGTGTGATTGAAGCAACTCTGCAATTTTCGTATCATCTTCTACAATCATAACTTTATACATATATTATTTTCCTTTACTTATATATTTTTAATATGGATAAATGTAACATATTCTAAAACATTTTTTGATACTTTAAATTGATTTCAGACTCTAATTAAATTTTTGATTTATTTGCTTAGTTTCATTACACCACCTTTTCTTTGAATGATATTTATATTTTACATATATGGGGACACTTTATCATGCCCATCAACTTAAGAAATTAATTGTTCCCCCAAAACGAAAAAAATGAGCTGAATTCTATAAATAACTATTAAAAGGTGAAATTTTCATTTTTGGGTGGTTCCAAATCCTTAGCTTGATGAACATGAGGCATCGCTAGCATTTCGGAGAGTAACCACGATTAGGATTATTTACATAGTAACAAATTCCAAAAAAGAAGACGGTAAACCCGTCTCCTTTATCTATTACCATGGAAAATCAGCTGTGTTGAAAAAAAGTTCGATTAAAAATAGCATACAATTCGAGTCAAATGCTAAACATCAAAATTAGCATTTTGGGAAAGTCTCACGTACTGACCATTTCTTTCATCTCTAATGACAGCTCCTAACTGAGCTAAATCTTCTCGTAGATATTTAGCATCTTCTTTTTTCTTTTCTTTCAATGCACGGTCTCTAGCATAAAGTAATACATTAATTTTTTCAGGGAAATTGGTATTTCCTAAAGCCCATCGCTCATATTCGCTACCAAATGGATCCGTTTCATTCCATGGATACTGATGCTTATTAAAAGCTTCTCGTACCGTCTCCTTCTTCACTTCAATAACTTCTCTATATAATTCATTACTTTTTTGCCCAAGGATAATTAATTGCTTATTTTCTATATAGATTACTAAAATGTCCTTTTTTTTAATGATATTTATTTTATCTCCAAATTTCAGCCGCAAATTATTGTAGGAAATTGTGACTTCGAGACTCTCATTTAAAATAATAAAACCCAAAAATAAACCTGCTATTGTTCCAATAACGGTGGCAATACTTGGAACCCATAAGCTGTTAAAGAATGTAATAAGTAAAATTAACTTCTCCATTGGAACTACTGGAAGTTTTAGTATCCAATTGGCAATGATGGGAACAAACCACCCAACCAAACCGCCTAATATCATTGGTACTAAAACAATAATTGCTTTTTGGGGCTTACTATGTCCAAGAAATGTTTCGTTTTCTATCATAATCCCTATCCTCTCTATTAAATTAGTTATAAACAATATTTTGGAATTATATATCGACGTATAAGTCGCTGGTATGCAGAATACAACATGGCCGCTACTGGCTTAGTCTCTTTGGTTTAATCCTTTCATGTGTCAGGAAAAGTCCCTGATCGCTTCTGGGCACGGCCAGATGCCTCGTCCTCCCCTAAAAAGAAAGGGGTTTTATGTCATTTTATTAACTTATATATAAATGATCTTTTGTTTTCATTATTTAACTATTTTCAATATGCTTTTTATCATTTCTTCACTATAATCTTCTAAACACATTTCACTTTGGGAAGATATCAAAGATTCCGATATCGAACCTTGAATAATTGTTGCGGTCACTTGAATATTAAAATCTCCAAATTCTTTTGATTCCTGCCCCTGTAAGAGAATTTCTTGTAATAAACCCTTTATTAAATCTTCTTCATCGTCTTCTAGTAAATAATAAGGAATATAATCTGGTGTTCGTGCATTAAAAACTATTTCAATTAAAGCGATATTATTTGTTCGGTTTATAGCCTGATAAGCTAAACTTGCTTCGATAAATGCTTTTAATTTTTCTGTATACGTTTGTTTTTGACTAACTCTTGCATTAATAAATAACCATTCTTGTTCAACTAAATACATTAAAGTATTGTTCATCAAATCTTCTTTACCAGAAAAGTGATAAGAAATTAATCCTGTACTTATGTTTGCTTTTTTTGCTATTTTCGACAAACTTGTACTTACATACCCAACTTCTCTTAAAACTTCAACAGCGGCCTTAATTATTTGTTCTCTTCTTGCTTCTGTTATAAAAGATTGTCTATCTTCCATAAGAATTACCACCTTATAAATTTTTCATCGTTTTTAATTGCACAATCATTTTTTTGATTGAACGTTCAATTAATTAGATTTTATATTTTTTTCCTATTCTTGTCAAATCTAATTAAGAGATTTTAATATCTTCAAATACCAAAAAACGTTATCCTTTTTAAACAAGTTAAATTAGAAAGGATGACGTTTTTTTATGAATCTCTCGATTCAAGATGAACTACAGCCATTTGCGGAAGAATTACAACGATTATGCGTTGGGTGCATCAATATGGACCTGAATTAGATGAAAGAGTACGACGTCATCTTAAGACAACAAAGGATTCCTGGAGAGTCGATGAAACGTATGTGAAAGTAAAAGGGCAATGGATGTATTTATATCGTGCAGTCGATTCAGACGGAAATACCATTGATTTTTATCTAAGTGAATCAAGAGATAAACAAGCAGCCAAGCGCTTTTTCAAGAAAGCCTTGGCTGCTTCTCATATTTGTAAACCTCGCGTAATAACAGTAGATAAGAACCCTGCCTATCCTGTAGCAATTCAAGAATTAAAAGAAGAGAAACGTATGCCTGAAGGCATACAACTAAGGCAAGTTAAATATCTCAATAATATAGTGGAACAAGATCACCGTTTCATTAAGAAACGTGTACGTTCTATGTTAGGATTCAAGTCATATGAAACAGCCACTTCTATATTGAGTGGCGTTGAAACCATGCATATGATGAAAAAAGGACAACTTCACTTACAGGTGAAGTCTGCACAAAATGACGTTAGATTCATACATAAATTATTTGGAATTGTATCATAATCTACCATTGAACAGTCTATGCAGGTTTCCATGCCTCTATCAAATGATTTTTGCACCAGAACCGTAATTTTAAATAAACTTTTCAATATGATTCCTCAGGAAACTTCCGATGCAATTGAGAATACTAGAGACAAAATCTTGATGTGGCAACCAAATATTAAAGTAGATAAAAAGACGCTAAGAGACCTTTATGATGCAGCTATAGAAGAGAAAACTGTAAATATCTTATAATGAAACAACAGAAGATGAAATCTATAGAGAGATAGAACCTACGGGCTTATATGTATATAACGGGTATTGGTATTGTCCTGCTTACTGTAGAATGAGAAGAGGCATAAGGCTTTTCAGAGTAGATCGAATTAAAAAAACAATCATTAATTCTAACTCTCATTCCACTAATATCCATTTGAATGTTAAAGAATGGTTGTATTCTGAGTATGAATCTAATCCCATAAAGCTCGAAGTGAGTTTAAACAAAGAGGGAAAAAGAAAAGCTGAGAGCATATCATGGTTAAGAGATAATATGGAATATAATTCGGATGGAACCGCGAAAATAACAAAGAATATTAACCCTTCAGAAGAGTGGTTTTATGTTGAACTACTTTGGAGTATTGGACCTGAAGCAGAAATAATAGAACCTGATTTCATAAAAAATAAGCTTATTGAAAGGGCTAAATCAGTGATAACAAAATATCATGA
>NZ_FNQA01000008.1:0-141065 GCF_900107445.1 Bacillus sp. 166amftsu
GAGATGTACCCTTCTCTTCCTTTATAACTAATCTTCGCCCATCCATTTGCTTTTCCTAGGATTGTTACTTTTTCATTTTTTGTAACATATCCAACAATCGAACTTCCCAAAACAGGATTATTTCTTACATTTAACCGTGTTGCTGTAACAACACCTGTTTCTTTTTTTTCACTATTAATTGTTGGTTGTTGTTTTGTTTCAACATTTGGCTCTGATACTTTCATCTTTAAAAATTGTAATGAAACATAGCCTTCTTTCCCATCATGAGAAATTTTAGCCCAATCTTTTTCTTTTCCTAAAACCTGTACTGTTGTCCCTTTCTTTAATTTTCCCACAACTTTACTTTGCGTTGTCGGCTGTTCACGTATATTCAAATTCGTTGCATTCACTATCGCTGAATTTTCCTCTTGTGCAAAAGCATTTGTGGAAATAAGAGATGCTGCAGTCGCTAAAAATGTAGTTGTTATGATTTGTTTCGTTGTTTTCCTCATTTATTTATAAGAATATAAATACTTTTATATTCTTCAACCCTCCCTTGCCAAACTCAAATTACTATTTAATCTTAACACATCCACTACCGTTCCTTTTCGGTATTGCTCTATTTGTTCGTAGAAAACGAGTGAAATAATGAAAATAACATCATTTCATCCCACAAAATATATACTGTAAATTGAAACAAACATATAAATAGACCTTTATCTCAAATTTTTCAAATTCGAGATAAAGGTCTATTTGAAAACTTGTATAATTAATACGCCTTGCCCCAATACACCATATGCTCTGCTTTTTTACCACAGCATATACATTCTTGTGCTAATTCTTCTTGCTCAAATGGTATACAACGCGATGATACGCCTGCTTCTTCTTTTAATTTTTCTTCACACGCAAGCTCACCACACCACATCGCTTTGATAAATCCTTGCTTTTCATCAGCCGCTTGCTTCATTTCTTCAAAGGTTGTAACACTATACGTGTTTTCATCGCGAAATGCCTTGGCTTTCTTCAATAAAGAATCATGAATCTCACTCAGTAATAATGTGATACGCTCTTCCAATTGATCCATTGATACGAACTCTTTTTCCTTCGTATCTCGTCTAACAAGTACCACTTGATTCTTCTCTATATCTTTCGGACCAACTTCTAATCGAATTGGAACCCCCTTCATCTCATACTCATTAAATTTCCAGCCTGGTGTTTTATTGCTAGCATCTATTTTTGTGCGGGCAACTTTTTGAATACGCTCTTGTAACTGGATTGCCTTTTCTAATACCCCTTCTTTATGCTGAGCAATTGGTACAATGACAACTTGTATTGGCGCTACTTTTGGTGGCATCACTAGTCCATTATTATCGCTATGAACCATAATAAGTCCACCGATCATTCTAGTTGATACTCCCCAAGATGTTTGATGTACGTATTGCCATTTTCCATTACGATCTAAAAATTTAATGTCAAACGCTTCAGAGAAATTCGTACCGAAATTATGAGACGTTCCTGTTTGAAGTGCTTTTCCATCATGCATTAAACTTTCAATCGTATATGTTGCTTTTGCCCCTGCAAATTTTTCTTTTTCCGTTTTCTGCCCTTTAATTACCGGAATTGCTAAGTAGTCCTCACAGAAAGAAGCATATAGTTTCAAAATGTTTAAAGTTTCTTCTTGAGATTCTTCTGCCGTTTCATGAATTGTATGACCTTCTTGCCATAAAAACTCGGTTGTGCGAAGAAATGGTCTCGTCGTTTTCTCCCAACGAACAACTGAACACCACTGATTGTATAATTTCGGTAAGTCATTATAAGACTGAACAATTTTTGAGAAATGCTCGCAAAATAATGTTTCAGATGTTGGACGCACACAGAGCCTTTCTGCTAACTTCTCATCTCCTCCATGTGTAACCCACGCTACTTCAGGAGCAAACCCTTCCACATGATCCTTCTCTTTTTGAAGTAAACTCTCTGGAATAAACATTGGCATATACACATTTTCATGACCAGATTCTTTTAATTTCTCATCCATCACTCGCTGCATATTTTCCCATAATGCGTATCCGTATGGACGTAAAATCATACAGCCTTTTACACTTGAATAATCAACAAGCTCTGCTTTCTTCACAATATCGGTATACCACTGAGCAAAGTCTTCTTCCATTTTCGTAATGGCTTGTACTTGTTCTTTTGCCATATTCATTCTTCCTCCTTTAGAAAATAAAAAAAGCCCGTGTCCCCAAAATAGGGACCGAGCTTTTGCCGGCGTTACCACCCTGATTCATGTACAAATAAATTTGTACATGCTCTCTTTTTGATAACGGGAACTTCCCGCTGCACATGCAGAACGCAAAGGTAGGTTCCATATCGCCTTTTTAAGAATCTCGCAGCCAAATGGATTCTCTCTCTGCAAAAAAGGTGGGACATGTACTAATCCTTTTTCATCGTTATAACAAGATAAATTTGTTGAATATCATAATATAAATTCCATTTTAAAACAATAGCTAATTTTCTTATTTTTATATATTCTTTTCACTTTTTTCTGTTTTATACTAAGTCTACACATAGGTTTTTCGAAAGAGTTTCATAATTTGATGACTAATCATACCGATAAGTGTTCCCACTAAAACAAAGAAACATGCAATACCGTAACCCATTCCATCCCATCCGCCAATAGCGAAGATTGTAACTGGAAAGAAAGCTAAACAAATAAGAATTAAAATAAGTGCAAATATAATATCAAACGATTTCTGTGGAAATTGCTTCTTTAATAAAAATGAAACAGTAAATACAATAAAGATTGTCACAGCTCCAATTATAAAAAACACTTCAAATCCATTCATGCCATTCCCTCCTTCCATTCATTCCCTTATAATTTATTATATGTTTTAAAATTCTAAAAATAAACAATAAACTTTCTTTAAGAATAAGTTTTTGTGACCAGGTATTAATAGTAATATATGATAATAGATTATATATAATTAGGAGGGATATATAATGGAAAAGCCATTAACAAACCATGTAATTGTTTTATCGTTTGACTGCTTATCAGCTTTAGATCTGCCTATATTACAAGAGCTCCCTCACTTTCGTTCTTTAATCAAACGAGGTGCAATTGCAAAAAAAGTAGAAGCCATTTATCCTTCTGTAACATATCCCAGTCATGCCACGATCGTAACTGGTAACTATCCTAACAAACATGGTGTTGTAAATAATACATTACTTCAGCCCGGCAAGGAATCACCAGATTGGCATTGGTATCGTCGTTCTATTAAAGGAACAACATTATATGACGAGGCACGAAAAGCAAATTTAACAACTGCTGCCCTTTTATGGCCTGTTACCGGAAGAGCAAAGATTGACTACAATTTACCTGAAATCTTTCCAAATAGACCGTGGCAAAATCAAATTCTGGTTTCATTATTTAGTGGCAGCCCATTGTATCAACTAGATTTAAATCATCGTTTTGGCCATATTAGAAACGGATTGTCACAACCTGAACTTGATGATTTCGTTCTCGCTTCCGCTGTGTACACCATTCAAACAAAAAAACCTAATGTTATGTTTGTTCATTTTACAGATTTAGATACACAAAGGCATTATTACGGATTTTCTTCTAAGGAAACAAGGGCTGCTATCCATAGGCACGATGAAAGACTAGGAAAAATTATTCATGCATTGAAAGATAGTAACATATACGAGGAATGTACCATTATCGCCCTTGGTGATCATAGCGCTCTAAGTGAAAACAAAGCAATTCAACTAAACGTTCTTTTTCATCAAAAGGGACTCATCTCTGTTAATAAAAAAGGAAAATTACTAGATTGGAAAGCTTATTGTCAAAGCTGTGATGGCTCCGCTTACGTGTATGTAAAGGATAAAAATGATATCCACACTATACAAACTGTCCAACGTCTTCTTGACGAACTTCTTCAAGATAAACAAAATGGAATTGAATTTATACTCCATGATGAAGATGCAAAAGACCGCGGTGCAGATGCAAATTGCCTTTTTATGCTTGAAGCACGTGAAGGCTATTACTTCACCCAAAACTATACAGGAGACTTTATAAAGGAAATCACGGAAAAAGATGTAACCCCTAGTAAAAAATACACGTTTGGTGCACATGGCTATTCTCCAATAAAACCAAACTATGAAACCATCTTCATGGCTGCTGGAAAGGGCATTCGTCAAGGTACGATTATTCCCTATATGCGTCTCATTGACGAAGGACCTACCATCGCACGGTTACTCGGATTACACCTTGGTGAAACCGATGGAACTGTAATAGAGGATTTACTTCAATTGTAAAGAAATGTGTATATATGTAAAAATTACGTAAAACTTATCTCTGTTTCTCTTTTTACAACTTTTATTTTTGTACACTATTGTTAGAACAAACTTAAGGAGGAACACTATATGAAGAAAATGTCCAGGCAAGAAAAAAGCTGGATATTGTATGACTGGGCAAACTCGGTATATTCTCTCGTCATTACAACTGCACTATTTCCTATTTATTTCAAAGCTGCAGCAAAAGAAGCAGGTCTGTCCGGAGCGACCTCAACAGCTTTTTGGGGATATGCAAATTCTTTCGCTACGCTTCTAATTTCTATCCTTGCCCCTATTCTCGGTACAATTGCCGATTATAAAGGATTTAAAAAGCGCTTTTTCACATTCTTTTTTGGACTCGGTATTATATTTACAAGTATGCTAGCTGTTGTACCAACTTCACAGTGGTATTTACTACTAGGTTGCTATATGCTCGCCTTAGTTGGATTTGCTGGAGCAAACATTTTCTATGATGCATTTTTAATAGATATCACAACAGAAGATCGAATGACTCGGATTTCGACTCGGGGTTTTGCATTAGGCTATATCGGAAGTACAATTCCTTTTATTGGATGCATGACTCTAATTATCCTTGCCCAAAAAGGAACAATCCCATTATCAGTTGGTATTGCCAGTCAAATTTCCTTTGCAATTACAGCTCTTTGGTGGGGATTATTTACGATTCCGATGCTCAAGAATGTGGAACAAACGCATTATATTGAACGTCACCCAAAACCCATCACAATGAGCTTTAAGCGCTTAGCTAATACATTTAAAAATATCCGTCAATATCGCACTGTATTTTTGTTCTTGCTTGCTTATTTCTTCTACATTGATGGCGTCGATACAATTATTACAATGTCCACAGCTTATGGCACAGACCTTGGTATCAGTGCGACAAACTTACTTATTATTTTATTTGTAACACAAATTGTCGCTTGTCCATTCGCCTTGTTGTATGGGAAACTATCTGAAACGTTCAAAGACAAAAAAATGATATATGTCGGTATTATTATTTATATCATTATTTGCATATATGCTTATTTCTTAAAAACAACTCTCGACTTTTGGATTTTAGCAATGTTAGTTGCAACTTCTCAGGGCGGGATTCAGGCACTCAGTCGCTCCTATTTTGCAAAGTTGGTACCAAAAGAATCTGCAAACGAATTCTTCGGATTCTATAATATTTTCGGTAAGTTCGCAGCTATTATGGGACCCCTATTAGTCGGTGTAACAACTCAGCTAACTGGAAGAACAAATGCTGGTGTACTAAGCATTATCATTTTATTTATACTGGGCGGATTCATACTAACACGCGTACCGGAAAATGCGGCTTCTGTTACACCACCTACTCCAAAATCAGAAACACTATAAGAGAAAATGTCCCTTTCTGCATGCAGAAAGGGACATTTTCTCTTATTCCATCGATACCTTTTCACCACTAAAATTTTTACTACTTATACAAAAATAATTGATCAACCGTCGTCCCTAATACTTCTGCTAAACGAAATGCCAAGGCTAAACTTGGATCATATTTATTATTTTCAATTGCATTTATTGTCTGCCTTGATACTTTACATTTATCAGCTAATGCACCTTGTGAAATATTATTTTCAGTGCGTAATGCGCAAATTTGATTTTTCACATCATTTCTCCTAACCTGTAAAATCCTTTTTACAACATCAGTATATATTCGGTACATATAGTTGTCAAAAAATTTCCATACAAAAAAGAACCTAAGGCGCCTTTTCCAGTAAAATTCCTACATCAAAGAATCCGTAATCCCCTTTTGATTCGTATCCTCTTTTTTATTTCTGGCTTCTTCATTTATTCTCATACGTAAAATTGGAAAAATCGCGAGTAGAATAAGTGACATCGCTATACAAAATACAATAATAAGTGAGGTCGCTTCTTTTAATCCCCCAGCTAGTGAATTTCCAAGTAACATAGTTCCCATAAAAAGCGGTAAAATCGTACCATTTACACGCCCTACCATATTCTCTGGTACAAGCTGAATCATAAGCGTTCCAACAACAATGTTAACACAAGCTAAGCAAATTCCCGTTCCCAATCGCATCAAACTAGTAACCCAAAATGATGTAGACAGTCCTTCTACTAGAAGTGACGTAGCCAATACAATCATACCAAACACAAACATTTTTTTCGGATGTACCTTTGAAGCAAAAACTGCTGCAACGACGCCTCCAATTAGCATACCTATCCCGTCAGCTGCTGCTAAATATTGAACGGCCTCCTTTTCCATACCTAATCGTTCAATAACAAGAAATACTTCTAATGGATTTGTTAGCCCTACTGCTAAACCCATAATTGCAAAAGTAATTGTAATCATACATAAATTTTGGGTTTGAAGGACATATCTCCAGCCCTCTTTTATATCATTCCATAATGAAATACTCTCCGTTCTCTCTTTTTCAACCCATCTGGGTAAACATGAAAGAGTAATAGCAGATAACACGAATAAGCCGATTAAACTATATAGTGATGCGAACAATCCAAGTTGTGTATATACAATCGAACCTACAACCGGACCAAAAATTAGAAATAACGACTGTAGCGTTTGGTTAATAGCAATTGCGTTTGCAACATGTTTTTCTTCTACGTAACGTTTAAATATACGTGACGATGAAGGCTGAGAAAATTGCCCAACAATTGCTGAAACAAGAGTTGCAAAAAATATAGCCTGCCAATAATCCATTTTTAACAGTGAAATAATCCCTATAATGGATAACATACTTAGCATATCTCCAGCTACCATCGTTCTCTTAGGATTCCAACGATCTGCTAGCGCACCACCAATGAATGAAAAAATAAAAATAGGTGCATATTCCATAACCGATAATAATGAAACTGAAACAGGATCATTATTTGTTCGCTCCATAATGAAATACAACAATGCCATATTTCGAATCCAAATCGCAAACTGCTGTAAAATATCAGACGCCATAACAAGCATAAATGCCCGATTTTTAAATAACTCTTTCATGTTATTCCTCCCTTTATAAACCGACCGTTCAGTCTAAATTAATATGAAAGAAAAGCTGCTGATTTATGATTCAGCTGCCAGTCCTTGTAATAATACATCAATTGCTTTTTTGTAAATTCGCTTCATTTCTACAGAATCTAACTCGTAGTAAAGTACACCAAGCCCAGATAGTAAACCATTCACAATATACATAAGATCCCGGATATCTCCTTGACGGAATTCTCCAGATTTTATGCCTTCTTCAATTAATTTCTCAAAAACACCATATGATTCTCTTGCTAGAACAAGCATTTCATCTAAAATCTCTTTGCTTACAACTTGACTCATGGAAAACTCTTCAACTGCACTAAAAATAGGATGCTGTGTATCCTCTACATGGTACTCTGCAAGTCCATATAATTTCTCGGTACTCGTATGATACTGTTTTTCTTTTTCATTCCACTTTTCAAGCCAATCATACGTATGTTGTCTTACCACAAATAAAAATAATTCTTCCTTACTTTTAAAATGATAATAAATGCTACCTTTACTACGTTCTGTAATTTCGCAAATGTCTTCCATAGATGTTGCAGCGTATCCTTTTTGTGAAAATAACTCTTCCGCTTGGTACGCTATTTCCTTTTTTATCTCTTCTGCACTCTTTCTCATGTTCACACCTCACAAAACCGACCGTTCAGTCTAATAATAACAAATATAAAACCTCTATTACAAGAGGCTATATTCCTTATTTAGGAAAATGTATTTTCAAACCAGATTCGAGGTGTATGAATAACTCCAATCTTAAAACCAAGTTTGACAATACATACTCCACCGGCAACTAATCAAACGTTTATTTAGCTGATTCTATACGAGTTCAAGTCCACTAATCAAACGTTTGTTTAAAAAGAAATACGCCCATAAAGAGCGCTTCTCCTTAATCTCCACCGCCGCCACAGCTACCGCCGTCACCGCCTGAAAAACCGCTATCGCCTCCAAAAGAACTTCCGCAATCATGTGAACTATCATTATCTGATCCTGCAAAGAATACTGGTGTAGAAGCAGTACTATCACCATTACCTGTTTTATAAAGATTTACTTTTCGTTTATTTTTCTTGATCGATTTGGCAATCATTCCAATTAATACTAAAAATAATAATATTGCTATCACAAAACCCACATAATTCCCCCTTACATATTTTTACTATTATTTTACATGAAAATTTCAAATGGTACCACAATATGGTATACAAATGATACTCAGAATTAATATACTAAATAACAGTAAATACTTTATACATACAAACGAAAAGAGGTTACATTGTATGCACGAAAATCATGCTATACAAACTCTACTATTATCCCAGATAGAAAAACTAGCCCAATCCTTTCATTACGATTTTTTATATGAGGTTGCACAACAAAAAACGCTCTGCCAAATTCTTTTAAGAGATGATAATGGATCAATTGTAGCAACACCACTTAGTTTTCATATGTTAATAAACGAAGTTGCTGGGAAAGGTGAACTGATTTTTTATCACGAACATGGTGAATTTCATCGACAAAAATTTGATATTTATACGGAAGATAGCATTGTTAAATTGCTACTATTCATCCAAGAACGATTACAAGTAAACCAGTAAATAATACGAAAGCAGCCACGTAACACGTAGCTGCTTTCATAATTTCTCACTAAAATAATCTATCCCTCACCCATTACACTTCCAAATAAATTTCCCTCTTATCTTTTAGTAACATCCATTTCCTCCAGATTCCAAACTCGAGTCACCCAAGACTCATAAAAAGAAGGTTCATGAGAAACAAGTAAAATCGTTCCCGTGTATTGCTCTAACGCTTCCTTTAATGCCTCTTTCGCATATATATCTAAATGATTCGTTGGTTCATCTAAAATTAAAAAATTGCTTTTCATTAGCATCAGCTCACATAAACGTACTTTTGTCTGTTCTCCGCCACTTAAAGAACATAGAGATTGCCGAATATGATCTGCCTTTAACCCACATCGTGCTAAAGATTGTCGAATTTCTTTTTGCGTCATATCCGGACGCCTTGACCATACTTGCTCAAGTGGTGTAATTTCAGCTGCAAACTCTTCTTGCGCAAAATATGCAGGTTGTACTCTCTCTCCAATATGAACTGCTCCGCTTAATGGTTCTAGTTGCCCTAGTAACGTTTTTAACATTGTTGTTTTTCCAATTCCATTATGACCAACAATTGCAATCTTTTCGCCTCTTTTCACTTGTAAATTAAAAGATGAAAATAATGGTTCCGCATAACCAATTTGAATCTGTTTTGCTTGTAATATACGGCTCACAGGATCAGTGTGAATGCTGAAATGAAAATACGGCTTTGTTACATCGTTAGGCTTTTCAACCTTTTTTATTTTCTCCAATACCTTTTCACGACTTTTTGCTTGTTTCGCTTTTCGAATTTTATTTTTTTGGATAAAACTCTCTAAATTTGCAATGTCTTTTTGCTGTCTTGTATAAGCTACTTGTAATTGTTGCTTCTGAAGTTGGTAGCTTTCTAAAAACCTTTCATAATTTCCTGCGTATCGCTTTATTGTTTGCCCTTCTAAATGATAAATAACATTTGTAATGGGATTTAAAAATGACTCATCGTGTGAAACGACAATGTAAGCATGCTCATACGCTTGTAAATATGCCCTTAACCAATCAATATGAACTGTGTCTAAATAATTCGTTGGCTCATCCAGCAATAAGACATGTGGTTTCTCTAAAAGAAGCTTTCCAAGTAATAACTTTGTACGCTGGCCGCCACTTAGTTTTGAAACATCTTTTTTCATACCTAAGTCTAACAAACCTAAGCCAGCTGCTACTTCTTCTATTTTTGTATGAACTTGATAAAAATTTGAGCCTTCCAATATATTTTGTAATTCTCCATATTTCACTAATAACTTTTCTAACTCCGTTTCCTTTCCCATCTTTTCAGCAAGTGTTACCATTTCACGTTCAATTTCATAAAGATGAGAAAAAGCGCTTTGTAAATATTCTTCAATCGTTGTTCCCTCTTGTAAATCAATATGTTGCTGTAAGAAACCGATCTTCACATGTGGAAACCATTCAATCGTTCCAGCATCAGGCAAAATTTCTCCTGTTAACAGCCGAAGCAATGTTGACTTTCCTGCACCATTATTTCCAACAAGTCCAACATGCTCCCCTTGTAATAATCGAAAACAAGCATTATATAAAATGGTTTTATCTCCATACGTATGCATAAGATTTTCTACTGTTAATACGCTCATTTTTGTTCTCTCCTTTTCTTTATAACTAACAAGCCAAATAGAGAGAACAGCAAAATAAAGATCTTATTTAATTGTGTATACATGAAAAAATGGGTAAGGTGAATACACCTTACCCATTACAATTTCACTTTATTATCGTAAAAAAGGATTAAGGTTCTTTACCTGCTGTCTTCAATTTGGCCTAAACTTTAAAAATGGGCAGACTCCTCCCATATCAAGCTAAAACCATTTGAAGAACAGTTGATAAAGTCATTTTATCCTTTCACTCCTTTGTAAATCATTATTGTTCTATAACAAGCATATACCATGCTCTTATATTTTATTCGTTATAAATCTGTTTGTTCCTCTTTTTCACTAAAAATTTCTTCATACATTTTCTCCATTACATATGGACTTGTAAAATCAAAAGTTAATGATTTCCACATATGGATTCTTCTCTGCAATTCTACGCCATACTCTTTACTTGCTATCTTCTTTACTTCTGGAACGTGCTCTTCTTCCTCAAATTGTTTTACCGACTTCTGTTCACCTGTTGTATAATCTGTTAAACAGCTGATAACTCCTCGGCCATGTTCTTGTGATTGTTCTTCTAAATCAAACAGAATTGTATGTATACATCCAGTTACAAGAAACATTTCTCGATGAAGATTTCCTCTTGCTTGCTTATTCATCATTCGATAAAAAGTATTTTTCAATTCATAAAACGCATCTTTCGTATCAAATTCATCATATTTCTTACGAAGCAGCATAATTTTGGCTAACTCCGCTCTTGCGTCCATACATTTTAATAAATCTGTTACGAAAGACATCGCATGCTCTACGTATCCTTTTTGAATCATAGAATCTGTAAATTCATCGAATATCTGCTCGAATTTCCCTACTAAAAAATTCCCTGTCAATTCTGGTGTTTCTTCTAAAAATTCGTTACGTAATTTCATAAAGTCAACTAGCTTTTCCACTTCTTCTGTTGTTACATCAGACTCTTCCACCAAACCAAGCTGCATCATGCTAATCTTGTTCTTCAATTGCGGCTTTATCTCTTCTACACTATTTACGTTTAATTCATCTATCATTTGTTGAATTGTTTTATCCATCATATCTCCTCCATACAAAAAGCCTCTTAACAATCATTATACCAAAAATTGTTAAGAGGCTTTTTTTACTTCCGCATATAAGGAGCTAATATCCCTAAAATCTCTGCTTTATCTTCTTTTAACTCAAGGGATGTTAACATATCCATCGTTCGAGGACGAGGTAAATTAACCTTCACCTCACCTACAATTGTTGCTGGTCTTTGTGACATAATGAATACACGATCAGATAACAGAATCGCTTCATCTAAGTCATGCGTTACCATTACAATCGTTTGCTTCTCTTGATGCCATGAATCTAAAAGCCAATGATGCACTTCCATTTTTGTAAATGCATCTAACTTACCAAACGGTTCATCAAGTAACATAATCGGCTTTTCACATAAATAAGTACGAAGAAAACTAATCCGCTGACGCATACCACCAGACAATGCATCCGGATAATGATTTGCATATTCAGCTAAACCAAACTGCTGCAAGGCTTCCATTCCTTCTGCAAGTCGCTCTTTCTTTGGCTTCCCATCAATTTCTAATGGAAGAACAATATTTTGTAGTGCTGAGCGCCACGGAAGCAATAGATCTTGCTGCGGCATATAGCTTACAATATCCTGTTTTTGAACAAGAGTATCGTTGTAAATTACCTGACCACTAGTCGCCTCTTCAACGCTCGCAATCAGATTTAATAACGTACTTTTCCCGCAACCACTTGGGCCTACAAATGAGACAAACTCACCTTCTTGTATAGAAGCGCTAATCTTTTCTAGTACATTTTTTCCATCAAATGCTTTCACAACATCTTTTATTTGTAATCCGCTCATTTTTCACTTGGAAGGAATTCATTTGTAAATGCATCTTTTACATCAATTTTCTTTTTAATCACTTTATTATCGTGTAAGAAATTCATGTAATTCGTCCAAACTTCTTCCTTCTGTACTCCCCATGCTTTCGCATCATCTTGATACTTCGTGCTTAACCACTTTTGACTCTCTTGTACTAACTCTTTATTAATGTCCGGTACATTTTTTATTAAAATATCAGCTGCTTCTTTTGGCTCTTTAATTGCAAAGTTATATCCCTCTGCCGTTGCGTTCATGAATTTTTTCACAAAATCCTTATTTTGTTTTGTGTTCTTTTCACTTGTGATAATGACAGGGCTATAGAAATCTAGGGCTGGATCTAGATCTTTTACCATGATTGTATTTAATTCTTTTCCTTGTCGTTTTGCTTCAATACCGTCCCAGCCATAATAAATCCATTCAAAATCTGCATCTCTACCAATTGATTTAAAGAAATCTGTTTGTCCAAGAACGATCTTTTCTACTTTATTAAAATCAGCTTGATGTTTATTCATAATTGTTTTCAGTGTTGCTTCTTCTGCTGGCGCTCCCCAGCCCCCATAACGCTTTCCTTCAAACTCTTTCGGAGAAGTAATATTATCTTTTTTCAACGATGCAAATGCAGATGTGTTATGTTGAATAATTGCTCCAATCGAAACAACTGGTATTCCTTCAACACGAGCTGATGTTACATTTTCTTGATAACTCACACCGAAATCCGCTTTTCCTGATGCAATCATTTGCTCTACCGATACGTTATCACCTGGCTGAATAATTTCTACATCTAAACCTTGCTTTTTATAGTAGTCTTTCGTCTTTGCTACATATAAACCAGTATGGTTTGTATTTGGAAACCAGTCCAAAACAACTTTTACTTTCTTTTCCTTATCTGTACTCTCTTCTTTCTTCGCTGCATTACAACCGACAACACCAACTGCAAGTATTGCGGCTAGCATAACTTTCAAACCTTTTTTCATTTTCTGCCGTCCTTTCTGTATATCCATGGTGCTGTTAGTCTTGCCATAAATTCTACAATAAAATACAAGAACAATGTGACCATGACAATAATTGCTGCGATACCAAATACACGAGCTGTTAAAAAGGATTTTGTTGCACGCGTAAGCATGACACCTAATCCTTCACTCGCACCAAGCCACTCCCCAATAATTGCTCCCATCACACTATATGTAACAGCTATTTTTAGTCCTGAGAAAAAATACGGGAGCACAGCTGGGAATTTTACCTTCTGATAGATTTGCCATTTCGACGCTCGCATTGTTTGTAGTAACTTGAGCATATTTTTATCTACTGTTTGAAAACCTTCTAAAATACTAAGAGCAATTGGAAAGAAACAAACAAGAATAACGACCATCACCTTTGGAAGCATCCCATATCCAAACCAAATAATAAATAAAGGTGCTAGCACGACAATGGGAATGGTTTGTGAAATAACGAGTAACGGATTAATTAACAAACGAAACAATGGAATAACGTCCATAATAATTGCAATACTCGTTCCAAGTAAAATCGCAAAGAATAATCCGATAATAACTTCTTGCAATGTTTGTATTATATTTGGTAGTAATAAATCCTTCATTCCAATCAGTTCCTGTACAATAGCAGAAGGTTTAGGCAAAATCCACTGTTCAATTTGAAATAATGAAACAGATCCTTCCCATATGGCAATGAGAAGGATTAGCCAAAGCGCTGTAATTGTTATATTAGATCGTTTCTGGTTTTTCATATTCATCACGGTACTTCCAAACTTTCTCATCAATCGTTACACCAGTGCTTGGACGATAATGAATTTTAATAGACGTAATCACTTCTTCTGCCCCAGCATCAACACAAGCTTGTTGTGCACGTTTGATCACGTCGAGAAGCACATCTAATTCTCCTTCTAGCGTTGTTTCCATCGCACCTACTTCATAACGAACACCAGATTGTTGTACGACTTCAATTGCTTTATCAACAACGGCATACACATCTTTCGTTTTTGCTTGTGGTACGACTGAAAATGAAATGGTAACTTGTTGTGACATACTAAAATCCCCCTTGCAAAATATGTTTTGTAAAAAGAAAAGGCTTTCCCACGAAATACGTAGGAAAGCCTTGCATGCAAGTTATTATACAATAACATCTGCTTACATCACTTTAAGTAACTCCCTACGCTGGCATTATCCAGATCAGGTTGAGGGTCGATGCTCACTTACATCCTCTCAGCCAATTGGCTCCCCGGTTTTAATTCGTTTTCATTGTAGCATGATTTATTTTTTCAAACAAACAAATCACATTTTTTCATCACTTTACACTTAATTTTCTTGAAATAATGTCACAAAATGTAGTGAATGTTACTTTTTACGTGTTATATAATAAAAAAGGTTTATATAACAACTTTCTCTTTGTTTAATTTAATAATTATCAGTTGAATTTAAATTATTCAAAAATATCTTACCATATGAATTTCGGAGGTAGTTTATCATGTTTTGGCTACAATTTCTTACCTTGCTTCTCTGTATTTTTATCGGTGCACGCCTTGGTGGAGTTGGACTAGGAGTAATGGGCGGAGTTGGTATGGCAATACTCGTATTTGTCTTCCACTTACAACCAACAGCTCCTCCTATTGACGTTATGCTGATGATTTTAGCAGTCATTACAGCTGCGGGTGCCCTGCAAGCTGCGGGTGGAATGGATTATCTTGTCCATCTCGCAGAAAAAGCACTACGTAAAAATCCAAAGCGCATTACATTCTTTGCTCCTATTGTAACTTATTTATTTACGTTATGTGCTGGAACTGGTCACGTTGCCTATTCTGTACTTCCTGTTATCGCAGAAGTATCACGAGAGTCAGGAATTAGACCGGAACGCCCAATGTCCATTGCCGTAATCGCTTCACAACAGGCAATCACAGCAAGCCCAATCTCAGCTGCAACTGTGGCCCTATTAGCGATGCTAGCTGATTATAAAATTACATTGTTAGATATTTTAAAAGTAAGTATTCCTTCTACTTTTATCGCTTGCATGCTAGCTGCTTTCGTTGCAAGCAAAATGGGTAAAGAGTTAAATGAAGACCCAGAATACTTAAAACGATTGAAAGAAGGCATGATTCCGAAACTTGAAGAAAAGAAAGAATTTATCGGTGCAAAAGGTGCCAAGTTATCTGTTATTCTTTTCTTATTCGCTACACTTTTTGTTGTCCTTCTTGGTTCATTCGAAGCACTTCGTCCAGGATGGATGGTAGATGGAAAATTAGTTCGTCTTTCAATGCCAAATACAATTGAAATGGTTATGCTTACAATTGCTGCTCTTATTATTATCTTCTGTAAACCAAATGTAGAAAGTATTGTATCTGGTAATGTCTTTAAAGCAGGCGCTACAGCTGTTGTTGCAATCTTCGGTATCGCTTGGATGGGAGACACATTCTTCAACGGAAACTTAAATACGATTCAAGGATCGATTCAACACTTAGTAACAAGTGCACCATGGTTATTTGCTATTGCATTATTTATTCTATCTATTTTACTGTATAGTCAGGCAGCAACAGTACGTGCGTTAGTGCCACTCGGATTATCACTTGGTATTTCACCAGCACTTCTTATTGCGATGTTTCCTGCAGTAAACGGATATTTCTTCATTCCGAACTACGGAACAATTGTTGCTGCGATTAACTTTGATCGCACAGGAACAACACGTATTGGTAAATATGTATTAAATCATAGTTTTATGATTCCTGGTTTGGTTGCAACATTTACCTCCATCGGAATTGGAATGCTACTCATTTCAATTATGTTTTAACATATAAAAGCACAAACTTTTTTCGAATAAAGTTTGTGCTTTTTCATTTAATCAAACATTTGTTTAAATTTTTCATTCAATAATTTCTACGTTATACCCTTTCTTTTCTATCCCACTTAATACTTCTTCAATATGATTTTTATCCTTCGTCTCTAGCGATAAATGAAGCTGCGCATAACCTGGGAATACCTTTGTTCCAATCCGCTCTAAATGAATATGCAACACGTTTGCTTCAAAACTTGTTACAATTTCCAGTAAGTGTTGCAAATGTCCTGGTTTATCTTTAATCATCGTTGCAATATGAACGAATCGCCCTGCTTCAACCATTCCATGTTCAATAATACGAGTAATGAAGTTTACGTCGACATTACCTCCGCTTAATATTGACACAACTTTCTTCTCTTTCACAGGTACTTTTTGATAAAGTAAAGCCGCTAATGAACTAGCACCCGATCCCTCTACTAATAGCTTATTGCGTTCAAGTAGCATTAGCATCGTTCGCGCTATTTCCATTTCATCCACACAAAAAATACCATCTACGTAACGCTCTACAAGCTGAAAAGTATGCTCTCCTGGCCTTTTCACCGCGATTCCATCTGCCATAGTTGGTGAAGATTCTACTGTAATTACTTTCTTTTCTTCGATAGATTGCTTCATACCTGGACAGGCAAGTGCTTGTACACCATATATTTTCACCGATGGCTTTTGCTCTTTAATCGCCATCGCAACACCTGCGATTAAGCCCCCGCCTCCAATAGGACAAATAACAGCTTCTACATCATCAAGCTGCTGCAAGATTTCTAAGCCTACGGTACCCTGACCCGCAATCACCGCTTCATCATCAAACGGATGAACAAATTTCGCTCCCGTTTGTTCTTTCAAGTCTAGCGCATAAGCTAAAGCATCATCAAATACATCCCCTTGTAATTCCACATGTGCACCATATCGCTTCGTCGCCAACACTTTACTAAGCGGTGCACCTTTTGGCATCACAATCGTGCAAGGAATGCCAAGCATATTACTAGAATAGGCGACTCCTTGAGCATGATTTCCAGCTGACGCAGCAATGACTCCATTCTCCATTTCACCTTTATCAAGAGAAACCATCTTATTATAAGAACCACGCACCTTAAAAGAACCCGTCTTTTGCAAATTTTCCAGTTTTAAATACACTTCATTCTTTGATAATTCACTAAATGTACTTGAATAATCTAGTGGTGTCATATGTACAATGCCTTTCATTTTCTCATGAGCAGCTATAATGTCTTGTAAAGAAATCATGTTGTCACCTCCGAAACAATATATGTTCATACACGTTAGTTTGAGCGGCACCAATGTTTTTATGCTGAAAAGTAAAACTTTAATCCGTGGAATTGCTTCCCCTGACTATTTCTATCTCATGAATTAAAATTTTGTTGAACATCAATCTCTCACTTCACCGCCTTGTTTTCCAAAAAAAATGTAAGATAAGAATATTAATGCACCAAAATTCCTGCTAAAACCCTTACTTCTGTAAAAACTACATACATCAAATATGAAATGTATAGTACCTTTGTAATTGAAAAACCTTTACCGCAATATAACCACATAATAAAGCTGTATCTTCAATGACTCCTTGAATTGCCATTGAGATTTTCAATATAAATTCTTCATAGCTGCCTCTTTTAAAAGATATAGAACTAAGAGCGTCTTTAATTAGACCTCTTCTTTGGTCTAAGGCAACTTGTAAAACCGCTTGAACCCAAACAGCAAAAGCAGGTGCCTCTTGAATAATTGGTTGTGCAATATAATACCCCATACCTGGCTGAATATCTTCATCTACTGCCATTACAAGCTGTTTTTCTCTTTCTCTCACATACCCTGAATAACTACCTTCAAAAGTTCGAATAATATGTAATAATTCATCTATTTCTCCGTCTCTTGTCACCAAATCTGCTTCTAGCATGCAGAGCGTTCCCATAAAGTCAAATACTACTTGTTCTCCCCATGACTGTAATATATATATCGCATTTGTTGCCGCTTCTTCTAATGATTCAGCCTCTTGAACTTTTTCATTTAATTCTTCTACTAACGGTTCTGCTTGAATCCATTCCCCTGTGTATCGGTGTAAATACCAAAATAAACCCATCCATACATTTTCATATAGATAATTAACTTCTCGCACAACCTCTGGTCTTAAAGACTGATTCTCCACTGAATCCCCTTCGAATAATTGCTGTACAATTTCTTCTATATTATCTGGATTACTTTTTAATGCATCATCTATTTTTATAATGTCATGCTTAATCAAATTTCTCCCTCCCTAAATTAAAACCCATTAAATTTTGGATTGCCCTTTCCAAAAGCATCAAAATTCGGATGATCAATTTTATAATGTGTAGCTTGAAAAAACATTGAGAGTAATAAAAGTCCCACCGATAATATTCCTAATACAATTCCACCGCCTACATGTTCTCCGTATCTTCCCTGCAGCTCTGTATTTAAAAAATGTCCCGCAAACCCTGCAGTCCCACCCCCTAAAAAACCTAATCCATAAATAATTTTTCCAATTACTGTTTTAGGATTTATTGCTTCTTTTAAAATAATTTCCCGGAATTTATAACCTATTATTTTACATATCAGAAAACACCCTACCATTCCAACACCAATTTCCCACATACTTCCCCATCTATACCACGTTGCCATCAAAGTAAATATGCAAGATAAATCAAACTGAATAATACCAAAATAAATTCGCCAACCTAAATACTTCTCCCACTTAAATACATAAGAAAGTACAGCTAACAAAAAGTTTAAAAGCAAGCCAGAAATAACATATAACATACTATCCGGCCATGTAACTAAACATGCACACCCAAAAACGAACGGAAAAAAAACACTATAATAAATCCCTTTATATAGCCTTATATCTTTTTTTGTGTTCAAATTTTCACTTCCCTATATACGTTATATAAATCTTTCAAGAGAAGATTGAGATTACGGATTTTCCAATTGAATTTCCAATTCCTTTTACTTTATCTGAAATCGAATTTCCAACATTTTTTATAACTGCTGATGAACCTTTTAGAAAATCATTTACTCCTTTTTTAACAGTATTATCTATAAAGTTTCCTACCCCTCCAGAAGATAGGATATAACTGGCACCTAAACCAACCAAGAAACCAACTGCTGTTCCAACCCCTGGAATTACAGAGCCAATTGTTGCCCCCATCAAGGCACCTGATGCTGCAGTTGCAGCTGCCCCAGCAGCTACAGATACGGCTGCTCTGCCTAAATCCACAGTAAGTGCAGATGCATATTCAGTACTTAGTAAGCCTTTTCCATTAGACAAATATTCTTTTGTTGTACCACCTACAGTTAATAAGGTCCCAAATAAACCTTTCCCTTTCATAATATTTTTTATCGCTTCTACACTTTTACCTTTTTTAAACAGACTCGTTACATCAAAACTTTCTTTTAACGCACCTTTCACACCATTTCCCAAACTATAATATTTTCCTACTTTTGTATTATCATAGTTATATCTTGTCCCATTTAAACCAGATGTTTTCTTCCACCCTAAATACTGCCTATCTACTATTTTTAGAAAAAACCCTGCACTTTTCTTTAATTTTCCTCCATCTGAAAATCCAGTAAATGGTCTTTTTTGCCCATATAAGTATGTTTTTCCCTTCACAGCATCCGGCTTTATCTTTAAGCCTTTCGCAATTGAACCATATCCAGGTATAATCACTTTATAGTAGGCACCACTTAATGTTTTATATAATTTCCCTAAACCTAACGCATTATCTGCATTTAAATTAGAAATGCCCTTACTTTTCTGCTGTGAAAGTGCCCCTTCTCTATCTGCTTTCTCAAACTCTTCAGCCTTCTGTCTTAGTTTATCTCCGAGCTCATAATATTGCTTACTAATATTTTTAGCCACAGTAGAAGCTTGTTGCATTTCATGTTCAATCCGACTCCTTACCTTTACTTCCCATTGTATTTGGGCATACGAACTTCGAAGGTGTCCATCTGTTTGTTCGATAAAGTAAGCAAACTCCTGTATCTTCTTTGCTAACTGATATAATTTCTCTGGTGTTACTATAATTTTTGTCATCTTGGCAATCACCTTTTTTCGAAAAAGATAGAATAATCAGTTTTAACAAACCGATTATATCATACCATTTTTTGCATTTCCATAAAAAGGAATAATGTAATGATATACAATTTCATATATGTATTAAAATGACACTCGCGCTCTCAAAATAGCTCATTATTATATAAGAAAAGCAGCTTATTTCTTTTTAAGCTGCTTTCTCTTTCTTATTTATTTACTTGTTCCATAAGTTTCTTCGTACTTTCATAAGGTGAATCTGCTAAACTTATCGCTGAAATAATGGACACTCCATCTGCCCCTGCCTCTATAACAGAAGCGGCGTTTTCAGTTGTAATTCCACCAATCCCAACAATTGGGATCGTAATTCCTGACTCTCTAAAATGACGCAACCCCTTCGTTCCTTGTACTGCTTTTGTATCCTTTTTCGTGCTTGTTGGAAAGATAGGCCCTACTCCTAAATAATCCGCTCCGTTTGCAATCGCAAAACGCGCTTCTTCTATCGTATGGGCAGATACCCCAACAATTTTATCTCCCATTTTTTCACGAACGGATGTAATTCCTTCATCATCTTGGCCGACATGAACACCATCTGCATCTAATTCAATTGCTAATTCCACATCATCATTCACGATAAAAGGTACATCATATTCTTTACAAAGCATTTGTAGCTGCTTAGCAAAATGCACTCGTTCTTCTCCAGCTAAAGCTCCTTCACCTTTTTCACGAAATTGGAAAAGCGTTACTCCGCCATCTAACGCTTCTTTCATTACTTGTAATGGATCTCTTTCACAGTTATTACTTCCCATAATAAAATACACTTGCAATAATTTGGACATTTGTTGTTGATCAATACATACCATTTCTTTCACCCCTTCTTATTGCACCTCTTGAATATTTCCATATTGTTCAATATCATTTGCAGTAACATTAGCTAGCTGATTCAAAAATTCAATTTGGAAACTCCCTGGGCCTTGCTCTACCGTTTTACTTGCAGCGATTTCTGCTGCTACACCATAAAATGTTAATGCAGCAACTGCCGCTTTCACATAATCTTTTTCAACTGCTGCGAATGCTCCCATTACAGAAGTTAATAAACAGCCTGTTCCTGTAACTTTCGTTAAAATCGGATGGCCGTTACGAATGATAACTGTTCGCTCACCATCTGTTACAACGTCTTCTTTTCCAGTAACCACCACCACTGTATCTAGTTCATCCGCTGCTTGTTTCGCAATTCCTACAACATCACCGTTTCCAGTTCCAGCATCGACGCCTTTAATTTCCCATTTCTCATTAATTACATTGGCAATTTCCGCTGCATTTCCGCGAAGCATTGCTAATTTCACTTCACTCGGAATATATCTTGCTACTTCTGTTCGATAAGAAGTAGCCCCTGCGCCAACTGGATCAAATAATACTGGTACATGATGTGTATTTGCAGATTTTCCAGCAATGAGCATCGCTTCCACTTCTTCAGGACGAAGCGTACCCATATTTAGAACGAGCGCTCCTGCAATGCTAGCCATTTCTGCCACTTCTTCTTTTGCATACGCCATCACAGGTGATGCTCCTAATGCAAGTAAGCCATTGGCTGTAAAGTTTGTCACAACGACATTTGTAATATTATGCACAAGAGGATTAGCCCCTCTTACTGTTTCCACTACTTTTGCGATTTCTTGTATATTCATTCTCTTCATCTCCTAACTTAATAGTGGGAGATACACAAAAAGACACTTTGCGTATGCAAAGTGCCTGAACATGTGCTGTTACACTCTCCCTACGCTGGCATTATCCAACAGGTTCTAATGGTCAACGACAGATTAGTCGTACTCTCAGTCTGCATCCGCAAACTCCCATGTGTTCTTATTCATCTAATTCAGAGTCTACTCTTATTCTAATAAAATAACAAGTTTGTATATTTTTTATCTTTATATTTAAAAAGATATTTTGGCACATCATCTTTTATCACTTCCACCACTTCGCCACAACACGCTTTGATACTTTTCCATAAAAACGAAAAACATCCCCCTACTATTCAAAGATGTAGAGTATTTAATGACTAACAAAGGGTTAGAATCTTCAACATAACTGAATCAAAAAAGGATGTATGCTATATTTAACTTATGGAAATTTGAAAGGATGTTTTAAATATGGCAAAAAGTGTTGTAATTGCTGAGAAACCTTCTGTCGCACGTGATATTGCACGTGTACTACAGTGTGATAAAAAAGGTAACGGTTATCTTGAAGGTAATAAATATATCGTTACTTGGGCTTTAGGGCATCTCGTTACATTAGCAGACCCAGAAAGCTATGATATAAAATACAAAAAGTGGAATCTAGAAGATTTACCAATGCTACCTGAACGTTTGAAATTAACAGTGATTAAGCAAACTGGCAAACAGTTTAATGCCGTTAAAAGTCAACTGATTAGAAAAGATGTAAATGAAATTATTGTAGCTACAGACGCAGGTCGCGAGGGGGAATTAGTCGCCCGGTGGATTATTGATAAAGTTAAAATTAATAAACCTATCAAACGTCTATGGATTTCATCTGTTACCGATAAAGCAATCAAAGACGGATTCGCAAACTTAAAACCAGGTAAAGCATATGACAATTTATACGCTTCAGCTGTCGCTCGTTCAGAAGCTGACTGGTACATCGGCCTAAATGCAACACGTGCATTAACTACAAGGTTTAATGCTCAACTAAACTGTGGTCGTGTACAAACACCTACTGTGGCTATCATTGCAGGTCGTGAAGATGAAATAAAAAACTTCAAAGCACAAGCATACTATGGTATTGAAGCTCAAACAGCTAGCAAATTAAAGCTAACTTGGCAAGATGCGAAAGGCAATAGTCGTAGCTTTAATAAAGAGAAAGTCGATGCCGTTGTGAAAAAACTCGACAAGCACAATGCTACTGTCGTTGACATTGAGAAAAAGCAGAAAAAATCATTTGCTCCTGGTCTTTATGATTTAACAGAGCTACAACGTGATGCGAATAAAATTTTTGGTTACTCTGCAAAAGAAACGCTAAATATTATGCAAAAATTGTATGAGCAGCACAAAGTATTAACGTATCCTCGTACAGATTCACGTTATATCTCATCGGATATTGTCGGAACACTTCCAGAACGTCTAAAAGCGTGTGGAGTAGGAGAATATCGTCCTTTAGCTCATAAGGTTTTAAATAAATCTATAAAAGTTTCTAAGGCATTTGTTGATGATAGTAAAGTAAGCGATCATCACGCAATTATCCCAACGGAAAGCTATGTGAATTTCTCAGCTTTCACAGATAAGGAACGCAAAATTTACGATTTAGTTGTAAAGCGCTTCTTAGCAGTTTTATTCCCAGCCTTCGAATATGAACAACTAACATTACGCACAAAAATTGGTGATGAAACATTCGTCGCACGCGGTAAAACAATTTTACATTCTGGTTGGAAAGAAGTATATGAAAACAGATTTGAGGATGATGATGCAGGTGAAGATTTAAAAGAGCAAATTTTACCTCGTATTGAAAAAGGCGATACATTAAACGTAAAACTAATTGCACAAACATCGGGTCAAACAAAACCACCTGCACGCTTTAATGAAGCAACATTACTTTCAGCGATGGAAAACCCAACAAAATACATGGATACGCAAAACAAACAACTTGCTGACACATTAAAGTCAACTGGTGGATTAGGTACTGTAGCCACACGAGCTGATATTATCGACAAGCTATTCAATTCATTCTTAATTGAAAAACGTGGTAAAGATATTCACATTACATCAAAAGGCCGTCAGCTACTTGATTTAGTACCGGAAGAACTAAAATCTCCTACACTAACTGGTGAATGGGAGCAAAAACTTGAAGCGATCGCAAAAGGTAAATTAAAAAAAGAAGTATTCATTGCTGAAATGAAAAGCTATACGAAAGAAATTGTTACTGAAATTAAAGCGAGCAATAAAAAGTATAAACATGACAACATTTCAACGAAGTCTTGTCCAGACTGCGGTAAACCAATGCTTGAAGTAAACGGTAAAAAGGGCAAAATGCTCGTATGCCAAGACCGCGAATGTGGACATCGTAAAAATGTATCTCGTACGACAAATGCCCGTTGCCCACAATGTAAGAAAAAATTAGAACTACGTGGTGAAGGTGCTGGCCAAATTTTCGCGTGTAAGTGCGGATATCGTGAAAAGTTATCCACTTTCCAAGAACGTCGTAAGAAAGAATCAGGTAATAAAGCAGATAAACGCGACGTTCAAAAATATATGAAACAGCAACAAAAAGAAGAAGAGCCATTAAATAATGCACTTGCAGAAGCGTTAAAGAAATTAAAATTTGATTAAACAAAAAGGTTCCTACCGTTTTCAGTAGGAACCTCTTATTTTTAATGAATGATTTTACTTCCTTTTGCATTCTCAACGAATTTTTCACTCGATTTATTAATCGGTGTTTTCAGTACGAGTGCAAGTACAAGCATAATTACCACAAAGGCACTCAATACGAGAAGATCTCTTATCACAATATCCCAAAGCATTCCGCCCACTGTTTCACGAATCGCGCTAATTGCATATGTGAACGGTAAGAATGGATAAATTGTTTGGAAGAATTTTGGAAGCATTTGAATTGGGAATGTTCCACCCGATCCAGCCACCTGTAGTACGAGTAGAATGATTGCCATCGATTTCCCAACGTTTCCAAAAACAGAAACAAGTGAATACACGATACAAACAAAGACTCCACCAATAAATAAGCTGAATAAAACAAACCAAAACTTATCAACTACATACGTACCAAGTAAGAAAATATCTCCCATCGCTACAATAAATGCCTGTGCAAGACCTATCGTTAAGAACGTTAAGAAACGTCCAAAGTAAATCTCATGACTCTTATAATTTGCGCCTGGCTCATGTACTTCTACTGTTAATAATGAAACCATTAAAAGTGCCCCTACCCATAATGCAAGCACTGTATAGAATGGTGACATCCCCGAACCGTAGTTTGGCATCGCAAATAATTTATTTTCTTTTAAATTTACTGGTTTTGCAAAATAATCACTTTGCTGTTCAACATCATTTTTCAATAAACGGATGATGTCTTTTACATCCTCTTCCGACTCAAATTGGCGAATCTTATCTGCTAATTCTTTAATTTTCTTCTCAGCAGCTGGCATTTCTGCCTTAATATCTTCCACTTTCTTTGTACCTTCTACTAAGCCTTTCGATGAATCTTCTAGCAGTTTTTTAACATCTGGAAGCTTTTTATCTGCGTCGTTTAAGATTTTAGATGTATTTTTTGACATCTCTTTCGTACGAGCGATTGCTGCGTTAAAGCTTGGAACGATTTCTGAATCGTAACGAGCTAAGAAGTCTCCTAATTGTGCTGAACCATTTTTCGATGCTGCGTTAATGCTTTCGATTACATCTTTTGTAGGTTGTTGCCCATTGTTAATGAGTGTGATGGCTTTATTCGCTGCATCACTACCTTTTTGCATAATATCTTTCGCTTTATTTAATTTTGCAATTCCATTATCAAGGTTTTTATCACTGTTTACATCAGCTAAAACCTTATTCGCACTCTCAAGAACAGGAATCATATCATTAATCATCGCAATACCTGACTGGAATTGACCGTTTACACTATTTAAAGCGACTTTTGTTGAATCTAAGCCGTTGATACCTTTATTTTGCAGGTCTTCCGCTGCTTTTTGAATACTTGCAACGCTATCTCTAAACTGATTATATTGAGACTTCGCTGTCTCATAATCGCTTTGTATCTTATTTTTACCTTGTTCTACGTCATCTTTCAACTGTCCAGCTTGATTTTTAAGTTGCTCTGATGTGCTAACTGCTTTTTGATAATCTGCTACAAATGTTTCGTTATAATCTTTTTCAGCTTGATCAATTAAACCATTTACTGCATTTAGCTTTTGATTAATTCCATCTTTCACATCTTGTTTTACTTCTTGACCTGTACTAATTAGGTCATTAAGATGTTTAAATCGATTGTTCAAGTCTTGTTGACCATCTCTAATAGCTGTTAAATGTGCTACTCTATCCCCAAAAAACTTCTTACCGAAATCAGTTGTTGCATTCTGCTGAAGTGTAGACATCATAGTAATTATTGAAGAAAGATTATCTATATGAGTTTGGAGATTGTTAGAAATAGTTGCGATATTTTTCTTCGCTATCTCTGGATCAATTTTCCCATTCTGCAACCCATCCATTACACTTTGTGCATATGCGGTTCCTGTACGTGCTGAGTTCAAGACATTGTTCACAGTTTGATTAATATTGACCGCAATGTTTTTATATCCCTCAGTGTTCAATTTAGGAATCTCCGGCAATGTGAGTTGTGGCAATGCCGGAAACTCTGGGAGTGTAGGTAACTGTGAAAAATCAGGAAGATTCAAGTCAACTCCTGGATTCATTAAGAAATTAGTAAAGGCTGTTGCCTTATCCATACCATCTTTCACTACAGTTAAGTCTCTTCGTATTGCTCCAGGCGCATCTTTTAACCTTTGGTCATTGTTCGCAAAGAACTTATCTAAGTTCCCCAATGTTTCCTGTCCATCATTAATCACACTTTCCACAACCGGTAAATCCTCTTGCGCAACTTTCACAAGGTCTTGCGCTCTACCAGCATCATCTAATGCTGTATTCACAAGTGTATACATTTCCGGGAATTGTGCTTCTAGCTTAAACACAAGATCTTTTACTTTTTCAATACTTGGTAAGTTTGTTTCTAAATCGATTCCAAGGTCATTGAAGATTTTAAAAATCTCACCATTTGCTGTTTTAACAAAGTTTTTACTGATTTCTTCTGCTATACCTGATGCACCTTTTGCCGTAATTTTCGGTGCAATGGCATTAACCTTTTCATTTACAAAATAGTTCAGCTCTGGTTTTTGTGGATTATCGCTAATGACTGTTGTAATTTTTTCAGAGAAGTCTTTTGGAATCGTAATGCTTGCATAATAGTCTCCACGCTCTACTCCATAAATCGCTTGCTTTTCATCAACAAATTTCCAACCAAAATTCTTGTCTTTCTTAAGTGAATCTATAATTTCTTTCCCGATGTTAATATCTTTTCCTCGTAGGTTCGATCCAACATCTTGGTTAGAAACTGCAATCGGGATCTCTTTCGTGTTCCCATATGGGTCCCATGAAGCTTTAATGTTAAACCATGCATATAAAGATGGTAAAATCATAAGCCCTATTACAATTACAATCGCAGCCCAATGTTTGGCTACATTCCGTAAGTCCGTCGTATAAATACGCCATATCTGTTTCATATAAGCTATCACCTAATTATATATTTTTCCTTCTTTAGAAAATGATGCATGCATTTTGCAATTATATCATTTTCCTCGTTGTCGATTAAAAGAAAGTGTACTATTTTCCAAAAATCTTTTACTTACTTCATTATATAACGAAACCGATAAAGTATTCATACAAAATGACCAAATCGGTTTTACATTCAGTAATAACAAATATATAGGAAATGTCATAAGAAATACAAGTATTTTATCTTGGAAATACTTGTATTTGCAGAAAAAAAAATCCTCATAGCGCTTACATGGCCATGAGGATTCCTTCTATATTATATATCCAACTGAACTTCTACTCCAAAATGGTCTGAAATAACATTTCGATTTACACCATTGAAAATAACTTTTGAAGAAAGAACTGTTGTTGGTTTGTTGCTTAAAATAAGATCAATTCGTAAGTTCTGCTTATTTTCATCCCAACCAGCAATTTTCCCTTGTACAGTTGTTCCTTCATCTTTTTTCAAAGCTAACTCATATGTGTCATAAAACCCTTTTTGCATAAGGTAATCATATCCTTCACCTTGCAAACGAGCATTATTATTAAAATCACCCATTAAGAATGAAAGTTCATTTCCATTCACATTCTTGATTAAACAATCTACTTGGTCCTGAAACGGCTCTTCTTCATCATTCCACCAGCCGAGGTGACAAGAATACAATGTTATATTCTTCCCTTTATAAGAGATTGTTACACTAACAATTTTCCTTGCTTTCCAATAAGAGATATCCTTACTTTCTGATATAAAGAAAGAACTTTGCTTCACAATCGGATGTTTCGTGATGATAGCTAAACCTTCTTCATATATGTCATAACCAATATGCGAGAAATCCCAAACGATATTGTAATTTCTTAAGCCTAACTTCTCAAGCTCTGCAAGTAATACAAGGCCGTAGTTATCCTTTTTCTTATTACCGCATACATTTTGAGCTTTTATAGACTGGCTGACCTCTTGCAAGGCAATAACATCGTAATCTTCTTCTTGAATCGTTTTAGCGAGATGTCTTATTTTCTCTATTTGATTCTCTTCTTGCCAAGAATGACAGTTTAAAGTAAGTAATTTCATTTATTATGCACCTAACATATCTTGAATGTCTGATTTCAACACATCAGCTTTCGGACCGTATACTGCTTGAACACCTTTGTCTTTTACAATAAGTCCCAAAGCTCCGTTTTGCTTCCACTGTGCCTCTGGTGCAACTACATCTAGATTTTTTACTGTTACACGCAGACGTGTCATACAAGCATCTACATCAGCGATATTATCTTTCCCACCTAACAAATCAATAACCTTTGTTGCTAATGAGCCTTCTTTTACATTCGTTGTGCTTTCTTCTGATTCATCCTCGTTATCAATATAGTTACCTGCACGACCCGGTGTTGGTAAATTGAATTTCTTGATTAAGAAATTGAATAATGTAAAGTTTAAACCGAAGAATACTGCTGAGACAACTACAAAGTTAATTAAGTCTCTTGTTAATCCTGCGTTAACCATCATTGGTGTACGTGTAATCAATTCAATAAATCCAAACGCATGAACACGTAAGTTAATAAGATCTGCTAATGCAAATGCAAGTCCTGTTGTAATTGCATATACAATATATAATACCGGTGCAATAAACATGAACATAAATTCAATAGGTTCCGTTACACCTGTTAAAAATACTGCTAATGCAGCTGATAAAAACATTGGTTTATATTTTGCACGTTTATCTTTATCAACATTACGGAACATTGCAAACGCAATACCGATTAATGATGCAGTTGAACCAATCACTTGCCCAACTTTGAAGCGAGCTGGAACAACATTATTTAATAAATCGTTATACGCTTTTGTGTCACCATTTGCTAATAAATTATTCAAATCAGTAATCCATGCAAGCCATAACGGATCTTGTCCTGCTACAACCTGACCAACTTTTGCTCCAGTTAACATCGTATACGTTCCGCCAAGCTCTGTATAGTTCATCGGAATCGTTAACATATGATGTAATCCAAATGGTAATAACAAACGCTCTAATGTACCATATACGAACGGTGCAACAACTGGTGCACTGTCTTTTGATGCCGCAATCCAACGACCAAATTCGTTTAATCCACTTTGGATGAATGGCCATAAAAGTGATAAAACAATAGCAGTAATTGTAGACCAAACAATTACAACGAATGGTACAAATCGTTTTCCATTAAAGAATGCTAACGCTTGTGGTAATTTATTATAGTTATAATATTTATTGTATAAGGTAGCCCCTAAGAACCCTGTAATAATCCCTACGAATACTCCCATATTTAATGCTGGTGCACCAAGTACAGAAGTGAAATAATCTTTTACAATTAAATCCCCTGCTAATAATGAAGAAACTTTCGCTTTTGAATCCGCTAACATTTCAGCGTTCACACCGAATATAGCTCCTGTAATTCGGTTTGTTAAGACGAATGCTAATAGCGCTGCAAATGCACCACCTGCCCGATCTTTCGCCCAGGATCCCCCAATTGCTACTGCGAATAAAATATGCAAGTTTGTAATAATTGCCCAACCGATGTCTTCCATTACTCTAGCAATTGTATGTACTGCATTTACATCCCCAGCAGACATGCCAATTAGCTTACCGATGGAAATCATTAGACCAGCAGCTGGCATAACAGCTACAACAACTAGCAATGCTTTCCCGAACTTTTGCCAAAAATCAAAAGACGTAATTTTCATCTGTTTCTTCCTCCCTCTTATTTATAAAATCCCTAATGATATAGATAATAATTTCTTTTTTTATGAAAACGATACCTCTTTTTTAACGCAAACGTTTTCATAAACCTATTTTAATAAAAGCGTTTTCACATTGCAATATAAATTTATTATTTTTCATAAAAAAAGATGCTACGAGAGCATCTTTTTTTATCAAGAAATACGATAAACCCTTGTTTCATAAGGTTTTAAAGTAATTGTAGTACATTTGTTATGTTCTGTTACTTCATAGTTATTTAAGAGCAAACGTTTGCGTTCCAGTGCGAATGAATCCTCATTATACACCGCGTTCTCTTTAGATATATTACTAATTACAATAACTTTCTCATCATTTAACGTACGCGTATACGCATAAATTTGCGAATCGTCCTCTAAGATTAAATCATATGTTCCATAATTAAATACATCATGCTCTTTTTTAAGTGCAATCATCTTTTTATAGAAATTAAAAATAGAATTAGCCTCTACTTGCTGTTTTTGAACATTAATTTCTTTATAATTTGGATTCATTCCAAACCACGGTGTACCAGTTGTAAAACCAGCGTTTTCTTCATTATTCCATTGCATTGGTGTACGTGAATTATCACGACAAGACGCCCAAATGATTTCCATCATCTCTTGATGAGGTACACCTTCAGCAATTTTCTCGCGGTATAAATTCTTAATTGCTACATCATCATAATCTTCAATATTCGGGAACTGAACGTTTGTCATACCAATTTCTTGACCTTGATAAATGAATGGTGTTCCATGCATAAAGAAGTACATTGCTCCTAAAGCCGTTGCACTTTCACGCCAATACTGTTTATCATTTCCCCATGTGGAGACTATACGCGGCTTATCATGGTTCTCAATATAAAGTGCATTCCACCCTTTATTCTCTAATCCTTTTTGCCACTTTGTTAACACCTTTTTCAGTTCCACAACATCAAGTTCTTTTTTCTTTTCTGCATCCCATAAACTTAAATGCTCAAACTGAAATACCATATTGAATTTACCATTCTCTTCTCCAACCCAAAGGTCTGCATCTTCAATTTTGACACCATTGGCTTCCCCAACAGTCATAATATCGTATTTTGAAAATGTATTTTCCTTAAGTTCTTCTAAAAGTGGCTGAATTCCATTTACATTCATATGTTTATCAAAAGAAGGAACATACTTTAAGCCTTTTGGATTTGGCATGTCTTTTAGACCTTCTTCTTTTTTGATATGACTGATTGCATCTACACGGAAACCATCAATTCCTTTATCTAACCACCAGTTTACAGTATCATATAAGGTTTCACGGACTTCTGCATTCTCCCAGTTTAAATCTGGTTGTTTACGTGAGAATATGTGTAAGAAATATTGGCCTGTTACTTCATCATATTCCCAAGCAGAACCACTAAAAATACTTTCCCAGTTATTCGGCTCTTCTCCATCCTTACCATCACGCCAAATATACCAATCACGTTTTGGATTATCTTTAGAAGAACGTGATTCAACAAACCACGGATGTTCATCACTCGTATGGTTAATCACTAAATCAATAATAAGCTTCATATCACGCTTATGCACTTCATCTAGTAATTCATCAAAATCAGCCATTGTACCAAACTCATCCATAATGTCTTGATAATCGCTAATATCATAACCATTGTCATCATTCGGTGATTTATACATTGGACAAATCCAAATTACATCTATTCCTAAATCCTTTAAATAATCAAGCTTTGCAATAATGCCTTGTAAATCTCCAATACCGTCACCGTTAGAATCCATAAAGCTACGTGGATAAATTTGATAAGCAACAGCTTCTTTCCACCATGTTTTATTCATAATAGTTCTCTCCTTTTGCATCCCTTCGGAAATTTATGCAAACGTTTTCGTAACACTATCATAACAAAATATGAGGAGTTTGCAACGAGAATTTTTATCTCATTATTAAATATCTACTTTTTATTAAGAAACAATACTCTCTTCTGATTGACCTTACACATTTTTTATACTGCTCCAAATTTTTAACTCTCCTTTCTCATGAATATAAGCACAAATAAAAAATCATCCAATTTATGTCCGATTTCCCGTAACATTTTGGATGATTAAAGTTTTCTTATCTCTTTCATTTTTAATTATTTCTCCCAAAAATCCCCTTGTTATACTAAGCTAATTATATATCTTATGATTTTCATTCAATAACTGCAATTCGATATTTGGTACTTTATTTTCTAATACAGTCTCCCCATTGCCAACTGGAATTTGAAATTCAACTTTCTTTGTTTCATGGCGCTGTAAATAAACAGGTGTTGGCACTTGATAACTTTTCACTTTCTTGTTTTCATCTTGATATAGAACTAGCTGTAACGATTGTGAATGATTACGATAATTTTTTAAAGTGACGACGCAATTTTGCTTAAAATGCTCTCCCTTTTTTTCCATCTTACATTGACTATCTTCTTTTTTATATTCAATTGCCTCTAGTCCTTTTTTTCCTGTATAGTGCCATGTTTTATCAAGGGTTTGAAGTACTTTATTCAAAGTAAATGGCATCATTATAATCAAACTACTTATGCACACTACTTTTATTTTATTAAGCTTCTTTAACCAATTCGAATCATTCTTTTCTAACCATTTTATAAGAAATAGAAAAGAAATTACTTGTAGTACTAAAGAACAAATCCAGATATTCGAAATCTTATACCCCATATAAATATATGTATCTACTGGAATTCCATATGTATGAAATAGTTTTTCCCCGATTAATTCATTGTCGTTTGGTATTTTTATTAATAGTAATACTCCAATACTATAAAAAATAGCTACTAATCGATCATATTCAATCCGAATCATTCTTTCTCCCTTCCCCTTGTTTTTTATTATCGATTTTAGCTAAAATTATCGGAATATACAATCTTTTTATAGGGAATAACATAAAAAAGTTCCTTATAAATATATAAAGAACTTTATTAATATATAATACGAATAAGAGAATTAATATGTAATTTTACTATTTTAATAACACTTCTCTTATCTACTATTTATTATGCAGTTTTCACATCGAAATTTCCTCAAAATAAGTTGGATCATGTATTGTAATTTTTTTACCTAAAACCGTAACAATACTATCATTCTTTAACTGTTTTAATACACTACTCACAGTCTCTCGAGAAGTTCCAGATATTTTGGAAATTTCAATTGTCGTGAGCGGGCATGAAATTACAATCTCTTGACCATTCTGCTCACCTAAATCGTTCATTAAATAATTTAATGTCTGAATGACGCGATCTTGTGCATTGGGAATTGTAATATTTTGCACACGATTTTCGTTAATTGTTAATATAGAAGATAACTGCTGAACAACATACATGAGCTGTGTTCTGCTTGACTTCATCATATCTTCAAAAATCACTGTAGGAATATAATATACTTCTACATCTGTCATTGCTTCAGCTGTATAATTATATCTCTCATCAGTAAACATACCACCGTAAGGAAAAATAGAAAGTCGTTTTACATAGTCTTCATATAATAAATTCCCGCTTTGATTCACTCGCTCTAACTTTACAAAACCATCTAGCATGAAATAAATTCTTTCTCTTGAATCACCTTCTAAAAATAAAAATTGACCTTTCTTATAAGTTCGCCAATAAACAAACTCTGTTAGGCCTTTCAATTTTTTTTCTGTTACATGCGAAAATAATTCAAACTGCTTTAGATCTTTAACTACATTCCGTCTATTCATAGAACTCCCTCTCTCTTGCTATATGTTGGAGTGAAACGTCAGGAAAGCGCATTCAAGTTTATTTTATCATAGTTAACCTATATATCTTGATCTTATCATGAATACTTTATGAACATTAGTTATCAAAAAATTACTCATAAGTAAAAAAGAATGAAGTTATTAACTCCATTCTTTTTTACTTACTAGTAATGAAAGAGCTATATTTATACACACACACATGCATCCTGATTAGAAATAATAGTACCTGCCTTTTCTTCTAATGCTTCATATACCTTTTCTAAAGAAGTAATAATTGTTTTTCGTTTTGGATCTGTATTAGCAAAGTTTATAGCAGCTTCAATTTTTGGGAGCATACTACCTGCTGCAAATTGATGATCCTGTATATATCCTTCTAATTCATCAACTGTAACAGCCTCTAATCTCTTTTGATCAGGTTGATTAAAATTCACATAAACATAATCAACTGCAGTTAAAATGACTAGCGTATCAGCATCTACTAATTCTGCTAACTTTTGAGCTGCAAAGTCTTTATCAATAACAGCCTCAGTACCTGTTAAACCTTCCTCAGAGTCAATAACTGGGATTCCGCCACCTCCAACAGCAATGACTATATTTCTATCTTCTACTAATGAATTGATTATTTTATGCTCATGAATACTCACAGGCTTTGGCGATGGAACAACTCGTCTCCAGCCCCTTCCTGCATCCTCTTTAAATACCGCTTTTGTTTCTTCCATTAACTTTCTCGCTTCTTCTTCTGTATAGAAAGGCCCAATTGGCTTTGTAGGATTTTGAAAAGCTTCATCCTTTTCATCCACGACAACACGTGTTATAACCGTTGCTACCTCTTTCTTTATTTTACGCTTTTTCAAAGCCTTCTCAATTGCATTTTCCATCCAATATCCAATCATTCCTTGGCTCATAGCACCACAAGTATCTAACGGCATTGCCGGTGTTTTTTCTGTATCGGCAGCTTTTTGTTGCAATAAAATGTTACCTACTTGCGGACCATTGCCATGTGCAATAACAACATCCACATCGTTTTCCATAATTTTAACGAGTTGCTCTGCCGTTCTTTCTAACGCTTCTTGCTGCGCCTCAGCAGTAGCCTTTCCAGATTGTATAGCATTTCCCCCTAGTGCAACTACGATTTTTCTTCGTGTCATATTTCAACCCTCCAATTGATTTCATTTTCACAAAAGTTTATAAAGTAATACTTCCTGTAATCAATCCGTAAATCGCAAAAAATGCTAAGGCACCAATAGCTACAGAAGATGCCAGTTCCACACGAGTAAATATTTGTTTTGGATTCGTTTGCTTTTGAACATTGTAAAAGATGAAAATACCTGGCGCATATAATGTCATTGTTAGTAATAAATAATCTAAACCCGCTGCATACACTAACCAAACTCCATAAATACTTGCCACCAAACCAATGATTATATTTTTTGTTCGATCTTTTTCTTCAGATTGTAAACTATACTTAAATTGATAGAATGCTGACAAAGCATAAGGAATTAAAATAGCCGAGGAAGCAAGAGAAAATGCAAAGTTATATGCTTGATCTGAAACAACAAATGTTAATAAGAAAAGTTGAATTAAGCCATTTGTTATCCATAATGAATTTACAGGAGCTTTGTTTTTATTTTCTTTCGCAAACCACTTTGGAAACACTCCGTCTTTAGCAGCTAAATACGGAATTTCAGATGCAAGTAAAGTCCATCCTAGCCAAGCACCTAATACAGAAATAACTAAACCTAAGTTAATAAAGATAGCGCCCCATTTTCCGACAACACTTTCAAATAAATACGCCATAGCTGGGTTTTTTAGATTCGCAACATCTGCTTGTTGCATAAGTCCAAGAGATAATAATGTAAGTAAAATATAAATGATAAGTGTGCCAATTAATCCGATAACAGTTGCTTTCCCAACATCACTTCGGCTTTTAGCACGACTGGATAAGACAACAGCCCCTTCTACACCGATAAATACCCAAAGAGTTACAAGCATTGTACTCTTAACTTGGCTTCCTACCGCTCCCCAAGAAAAAGAACCTGCTTGGCCCCAAAATCCATCCAAGAAAATATCAAAGTGAAAAGCGAAAATACCCACCACAATAAATACAAATACAGGCACTAATTTTGCAATTGTTGTGACTAAATTTACTAGTGCTGCTGATTGTACGCCGCGTAAAATTAGCATGTGAACACACCATAGCAATACGCTCGCTCCGATAATCGATGCTACATTTTGTCCACCTTCAAAAACCGGAAAAAAGTATCCAAGTGAAGAAAATAGCAATGTACCGTAAGCTACATTACCAAGCCAAGCAGACAGCCAATACCCCCACGCACTATTGAATCCCATAAAATTACCAAATCCTACTTTTGCATAACTAAAGATACCGCCATCTAAATCTGGTCTTTTTACCGTTAAATTTTGAAATGATAATCCAAGAGCAATCATCCCGATTCCCGTTATCACCCAACCGATAATAATAGCCCCGGAGCCAGCACCTTTTGCCATATCGCTTGCTAAGTTAAATGCCCCACCACCTATCATGGAACCAACAACAAGAGCTGTTAAAGTAAATAATCCTAATTTCTTTTCTTCACCCATTACACTCACCTCTCTTTAATTGCAATAAGAATAAACTCAATAGTGAATGATAGTGTCTAAAGGAGTAAAGAAGGAAGGAAGATCTCCTTCCTTCTTTACTCCATATTTCCTAGAGTAGCAGCCATAACCGCTTTAATTGTATGCATTCTATTTTCTGCTTGATCAAATACTTTTGAATGCTTACTGCGGAATACTTCGTCACTTACCTCCATTTCTTTTAATCCATATTTTTCATATATATCTTCCCCATACGCTGTTTCTACATCATGGAATGCAGGTAAACAATGTAAGAACATCACATTATCATTTCCAGTCTTTCTAATCATCTCCATATTTACTTGATAAGGTGCCAATAGTTCAATACGTTCAGCAAATTTGTCTTCTTCTCCCATTGATACCCATACATCTGTATAAATTACGTCTGCACCGGCAACGGCTTCATCTACATTACTTGTTACCATAACTTGATCATTATATTTTTTAGCTGTATCGATTATTTCTTGTGCTGGGAATAATGATTCTGGCGTACAAATACATACGTTCATCCCTACAATCGCTCCGCCAACTAACAAGCTATTTGCTACGTTGTTCCGTCCGTCTCCAACGTATACAAGCTTAACATCTTTTAAACGTCCGACATGCTCTTTAATTGTTAACAAATCTGCAAGTGTTTGGGTTGGATGCCACATATCTGTTAAACCGTTCCATACAGGTACACCGGAGTTTTCAGCTAAAGATTCCACTGTTGCATGAGCGAAACCACGGAACTCAATTCCGTCAAACATACGTCCTAAAACTTTTGCTGTATCTTCAACTGATTCTTTCTTCCCAAGCTGAATATCATTTTTACCTAGGTATTCAGGATTTGCCCCTAAATCCGTACATGCCACCGTAAATGCACACCGTGTACGAGTGGAAGTTTTTTCAAATAAAAGGGCTACATTTTTACCTTCTAAATAACGATGCGGAATACCATTTTTCTTTTTCTCTTTTAATTCTGCTGCTAAATCTAGAAAATATAACATTTCTTCCTCTGTAAAATCTTTTTCCGCAAGAAAACTTCTTCCTTTTAAGTTTGGTTTAGTCATCAACATGATTCATCCCTACTTTCTTCGTTATTTATACTAAATGTCTTTTCGAACAATCGGCATACTCATGCAACGTGGACCCCCACGACCGCGTGATAATTCCGAACTTAATACTTCAATAACTTCTATACCATGTTCACGTAATAAAGCATTTGATACATAGTTGCGATCATATGTAACAACTACTCCCGGCGCAATCGCCAATGTATTAGATCCATCGTTCCATTGTTCACGAGCAGAAGCAATCACATCTCCTCCTCCGCAAGGGATAAGTACTAATTCACTTAAACCTAACACTTCTTTTAACGCTTCAGTTAAAGATGTACGATGTGTAATTTTAAGAGTTTCTTCATCCTGTCCTTTTTCTAAAATATAAATGTTCATATTTCCTTTTGGTCCTTGGATAGCTGGGTGAATTGTAAATTTATCATAATCGACCATTGTAAATACTGTATCTAAATGCATAAATGCACGGCATTTTGGGATTTCTATTGCTAGCACTTTCTTAATTTTATTTTGACGGCTAAATAAATTCTTAGCTAAACGCTCAATCGCTTTAGCTGAAGTACGAGCAGATACTCCAATTGCAATTGTTTCCTCATTTAAGATGAGCTCGTCGCCGCCTTCAATTGGGAACTTATGATCACGATCTAACCAAACTGGCACATCATGACTTGCAAATCGTGGATGATGTTTAATGATATATTCCATAAACAATGATTCACGTCTCCGTGCTGGTTCTCTCATTTTGTTAATTGTTAAACCGTCACCTATACTAGCTGCTGGGTCACGAGTAAAATATAAATTTGGCATTGGATCTAAATAAAATGGATAATGATCTTCCATTAATTCATACAGGTGCGTTTTTTTACTAGTTTCAATTTCGTTTTTACGTACGCCCCCCATAATTTTCTGAATCAATTCTTCATTTGAAAAGGAAAGTAAATATTCTTTTAAAGTTTGATGTGCAACATTTACGTCAGCCTGTCCTTCTTTTAAAATACGATCAACAAATTCTTCACGAAGTTTTTTATCAACTAACGCCTCAGCTGCTAGTTTTTCTAAATAAAGAACTTCAACACCCCGATTGCGTAATGTTTGTGCAAAATAATCATGTTCTTTTTGAATAATTGGTAAATATGGGATATCGTCAAATAATAATTGTTGCAAATAATCTGGCGTTAAGTTTTCCACTTCTTTACCTGGACGTTTTAATAAAACCGTTTGTAATTCCCCAATTTCTGAAGTAACATGTATCGGATGTTTCATTTGTTGTACCTCCTTTTAAATTTGTTTGATGTCTACAAGTACATAATAAACGGTACGTGCTTCCCCCTTTGTGAAAACGCTAACACTATCAAGTTAAATATTTCACAAGTTATTTTTTAAAATAATATATATTTGTATTTTTATAAGGTTTTTCGCTCCCTATTTTGTAAAACAGCTATATATTACGCATATATAGTGAATATCGATTTCCCTAATTTATATTAAAATCCTAAAAAAAGTCCTGTTTCTAGTAACAATTAGAAACAGGACTTTCACCTACATAATTAATTTCAACCTTTCTTCTAAAACTTTCCTATCCGATTCTGATTGAGAAATTACAAGGCATGTATCATTTCCGCATATACATCCTACTTTTTCTTTCCAATCTAAAGCATCTAATAAGACACCGATAACGTGAGCATTACCAGGTAACGTTTTAATAACCGTTAATTGATCTACATAATCAATCTTTACGACAACTTCTCTTAACTTTTTCTTTAACTTTGTATCAGTTTGTAAATTATCCTCTGAGAGAACCTTATATATAGTTAAACAGTTTGAAGAGGTTGCCTTTATTAAATTTAATTCACGAATATCTCGCGAAATAGTGGCCTGTGTAACTAACACACCATGCTCTTCTAATAATTCTACTAATCTCTCTTGTGTATCTATTTCATACTCTCTTACCAATTGTTTTATTAGCCGTTGTCTTTTTTCCTTTTTCATAAAAGACACCCTTTCGAATATTATAACTTCATTATATCTTGCTATAATTTCCATTCGAAAGAGACAGGGATAAATGTTGCGGAAACGTTCATAGTTTTTAATCTTTATCCAAAGTATTATTTTCTAGAATATAAAGATACAAAACCCAGTATGTACACCTTTTCGTTGTGCTTCCTCTACAATAGCAAATATATCTGCATACGAATGACCAGCACCAATGATTGTATTGCCTTCATAATATTTATTTTCTATCTATAGTGTAAACACTCCTAAACAAGCTTTCTCATACAATAGTAAAAACCAATCTTATATGGAAAGGAACAATATAATGACAAAAACAAAATTAACAGGGCGCATTGTAACTCCAGAAGATCCTGAGTATGATGTAGCCCGCATAAACTTAAATTTAAGTATTCCAAAACTCCCCTGCATAATTGTCTTCTGTCAAAATACTCAAGATGTATGCAATGCCTTGAAGTGGGCCCGTGAACGTCATATACCATTTCGTATACGAAGTGGTCGCCATAGCTATGAAAATTTTTCTCTTTTGAATCGTGGACTTATTATTGATGTAAGTGAAATGAATCGAATTATAATCCAGCAAGACAGCTTGACAGCAACCATTGGAGCTGGAGCGAATCTTGGTGCTGTTTATAAAGAGCTGTGGAAATATGGCGTTACATTACCAGCCGGCACCAGTGCTAGCGTTGGAATTGTTGGATTAACACTTGGCGGTGGCATTGGTATGTTATCACGTTTATTTGGATTAACTTGTGATCAACTACTAGAAATAGAAATGGTGCAAGCAGTCGGTAAATCTGGAGCGAAATCTATTCGTGCCAGCGAAAGAGAAAACGCTGATTTATTTTGGGCATGCCGCGGTGGTGGCGGTGGGAACTTCGGAATTGTTACATCTTTAACATTTCGTGTTCATCCTATTCAAAACGTCTCTATTTTTTCACTCACCTGGGAATGGAAAGACTTTATTACCGCATTTCAAGCTTGGCAAAACTGGGCACCTTATATAGACGAGCGTCTTACTTCATCTATTGAATTATTTTCTAAACAGAGAAATAAAATTAAAGTGCAAGGGGAATATGTTGGTCATCCTTCTAAACTCCTCGATTTATTGGCACCTTTATTACAAGCTGGAACCCCTTCTCTGTTCATAGAAGAAGTCCCTTATATACAAGCAGTTGAATTCTTTAATAGTGGTAACATCCCAGAAAAATTCAAACGTTCTGGTTCTTATGTATATAAGACGATTCCACTTAAAGGTATTCAAGTTCTAAAACATTTTCTTAGTCATGCCCCAAACCCTTCAGCCAGCGTTTGGCATCAATCACTGATAGGAACTGTAGAAGACATTGCTCCTAGTGAAACAGCTTATTTCCATCGAAAGGCAATTATTGCTCAAGAATACCTTACTTCTTGGAAATGCGACAATGAGGAACAACAAAATATACGTTGGATTAAAAATTTACGAAATGCTATGGCACCTTATACATTAGGTGATTATGTCAATTGGCCTGATATTGATATTATAGATTGGCAAAACTCTTACTATGGCACCAACTTTACAAGATTACGTAAAGTAAAAACAGTATATGACCCTTGTAATGTTTTTCGATTCCCACAAAGTATCCCTCCCTTCCACAAATAAAACACACATTTTTATTTTCTTCTAAACCTCTTTTTATCACCTTACTAGGAGAATTCTCTTCCTAATTCCACGTCCCTCAGACAATGTTTTTCGCAAAAAATAAAGGGTTTTGGCACTTTATGACTAATAAAAAAAATAAGAGACAACATTTGTAAAATACAAATTTGACTGGGGGGTTGGTATGATTCAAGTTCAAAATCTAGTAAAATCATTTGGCTCATTAGACGTTTTAAAAGGAATTGATTTAGAAGTAAAAGAAAAAGAAGTTGTTGTTTTAATCGGCGCAAGCGGTTCAGGAAAAAGTACTTTACTTCGTTGCCTCAACTTTTTAGAAATGTACGATGAAGGATCGATTCATTTACAAGGTGAACGAATCGATCCCAAAAGTACAAATTTAAACAAAGTCCGCGAAAATGTTGGAATGGTATTTCAACATTTTAACCTCTTTCCACATATGACCTCATTAGAAAACATCATAGAAGCACCCATTCATGTGAAAAAAATGGACAAAACAAAAGCAAAAGAGATTGGTAATGACCTTTTAAAAAAGGTTGGATTACAAGACAAAGCAAACGTAACACCTCACCTTCTATCTGGTGGACAAAAGCAACGTATTGCAATCGCACGCGCACTTGCAATGAATCCAAAAATCATGTTATTTGATGAGCCTACATCAGCTCTTGATCCTGAACTTGTTGGAGAAGTACTCCAAGTTATGAAAGAGCTGGCTGGTGAAGGAATGACAATGGTAATCGTCACCCATGAAATGAACTTTGCACGAGATGTAGCAGATCGCGTCATTTTCATGGATGATGGACAAATTGTAGAGGATGCACTACCAGAACAATTTTTTTCAGCACCGTCAAACGAGAGAGCAAAACAGTTTTTACGAAACATTTTATAGAGATGGACTTCGCTCCCAACGAATACTTAAAGCATTAAAACTCATACGGGTAGCCTAAATTACCCCACCCTTAGAAACTTTCTATATAAAATACGAATACGGCGATACAACCCGTATGTGCAGGATAAATATATAGGAGGGGTTTTGATGAAAAAGAAAATACTTACTGTTTTTGCAACAATTACACTATGTGTCTCTTTCATACTTGGAGCCTGTAGTAAGGAAACTTCAACAAATGAAGGGAACGAATTTCGTTATGCAATGAGCGGTTTATATAAACCTTTTAATTTCAAAGAAAATGACGGAAAACTAGTTGGCTTTGATGTCGAAATTGGTGAGGCACTCGCAAAGAAGATGGGAATGAAGCCTGTTCCAGTGACAAATCCTTGGGAAACATTAATTCAAGGTCTAAAAGCAAAAAAATATGACGTCATATTAGGAAGTATGGCAATTACAGAAGACCGCCTAAAAGCCGTTAATTTTACGAATCCATACTATCGCTCTGGTGCACAAATTTTCGTAGCTAAAAAGAACAATTCCATTTCTTCAGTAGAAGACTTAAAAGGAAAAAAAATCGGTGTTGTAAAAGCTAGTACATTTAAAACACTTGTGGAAAAACATACAGATCAAATCACTGAATACGACAGTGACATTACAGCTCTTATGGATTTAGAACCAGGCCGAGTAGATGCTGTTATTACGGATCAAATGGTTGGTCTTCGTATGATAAAAGAGGGAAAATCAAATATAAAAGAAGCTGGCAAACCATTAAATCTTGAGGAAATGGGAATTGCAATTCGTAAAGACGATAAAGAAATGGTGAAGAAAGTAAACAAAGCGTTGGAGGAAATTATTAAAGATGGCACATATGAAAAAATCAGTAAAAAATGGTTTGGAAAAAATATTCTTGGAGAAGAGGAAAAAACAAAATAAAAGGATGTACCCTTCTAAAAAACAAATCATTTTTCATTCATAAGCGATGCCCCACCTCAGCCGTGGGGCATTCACATCTATTTCTTAAAATAAATTCTATATTGAGGTGACTCTAATGTTTGAAATTTTCATATCTACGTATCCAACACTTTTAAAGGCTGTTGGTATAACATTACAATTAACGTTAACTTCCTTACTACTCGGTTCATTAATCGGACTACTATTTGCCTTCTTTCGTATCTCTAATAATAAAATATTAAATAGTATTGCACATGTTTATATTGCTATTATCCGTGGTACACCTTTAATCGTACAAATTGCTATTCTTTACTTCGGGATTACATCTATCATTGTCTTCACCCCTTTTTGGGCGGGGGCAATCGCTTTAGCTATTCATAATGGAGCATATATTACAGAAATTTTTCGTGGATCTATTCAATCCGTCGATCGTGGACAATTAGAAGCTGCCCGTTCCCTTGGAATGTCTTATCCACTTGCTATGCGGCGCATTATCTTACCACAAGCATTCCGGCTCTCTATTCCGCCCCTAGGAAACCAATTTATTATTGGGTTAAAGGATTCTTCACTTGTTGCCTATGTAGGTATGTCAGAATTATGGGGCTCTGGTCTCTCTATAGCAGCTGGTAATTTTCAACAATTAGAAACATATATTGTTGTTGGTATCTATTATCTTGCACTCGTACTTTTATTTACCTATCTCGTAAACCTCTTAGAGAAAAGGCTTCAACGTAAACAAAGTAATTCTTTGCACGTAAATAAAAAGAAAGAAAAAGCACTCTCTTTATAGGAAAAACCGCAAAAAATCTTTCATCTATTAGATTGAAAAAAATGCATGAAAAGTTACTATTTCATACAAAAAAACATGTCAAAATACAAAATAAAAAGCAAACTACTTTTTAGGTAGTTTGCTTTTTTATAGTTAAAGGGTTCTAAATAATCTACTCCACAATCATGGATTCACTTTTTTAATAGTTTCCTGCTCGTCTATATGCTCCTCACGATATGAAATATTATCAGGATCTAACCCATTCCCTAAAGAACCATAGAAATGTTCTTTATGAGGGTCAACTAATTCACTGCCTTGATAATATACACGAGGTGTGTTCCAAAGCGCTGCTAATGCTTTCGTCATCGGCATTTCATGATAACGCTCCGGCCACATTTCTTTAATTTTTTCTTTTACTAATGGGTAATACTTTGAACTCATAGCAGGGAACAAATGATGTTCCGTATGATATGAGAAATTAAAATGCAAAACATCAACCCAGCGCGGCACTGTTACAGATAAACAGTTAGCTAATGGATCATTTACAGGAACAATTGGATTTAAGCGGTGATTTGTTGCAATATATGCCATTACAATAAAGTTTGCAATTAATAATGGAATCACGTATGCAAATAACCACTTCGCAGGCCCCATAATAAATAATAAGCTAATCCAAACCGTCCACGGCAAGACAAGTTGAAGCCATACAGACTTCTGATTCGATGACTTAAACTCTTTTATAAAATGAAAGAACATACGAGTTGAATGTATTGTAAATTGAATTGTTAGTGACAGAAAACTGAAGAAAGAACGTACATGAAGTGGCATACGATACACCCATCTTAAAAATTTACTCTTCTTCATCTTTTCAAGTGTTGGCCACGCATCCGGGTCATGTTCCTCATGTTGTGTATGCACATGGTGCGTCGCATTATGCCACTTTCTCCATAGTTTCGGCCCTGTAGACAATGGCATAAATGCAATTGCCCCTAAAAAATCACGAAGCCATGCTTTTCTTACAACCGTTCCGTGCAAAATTTCATGTCCTAAAAATCCAAGTGAGGCAAAACATAATCCGAGAACAATTGCAATCCCAAGATTTGCCCACACATTCAAGTCAAATAAACCAATCGTTATTAACCCAGCTACCGCCACAAGTAAATAAGCCAGTCCACCAAATAAACGAGTTGGAACTGGTTTAAATGCTTTTTTTGGCAAATGCGGCGATACACGCGCTGCATACCATCCAAACGTATGAAGCTCCTTCATCCTTTTGCCCCTTTCTTATGCCGCGCTTACGCAACTTGCATAAATCAATTCTTGTTTCCAGATTGATAACACTAGGTAATTACAAAAAGCATTTATAATAAGCAAATCATACTCACTCATTTTCGCTTTTATTATCAATGAAAAACATTTCTCTTTTTACTCTTTATCAACCTTTCCACATGATGAATCATATCAATAGACTTTCTGTATTGTCAATAACTTTTATGACCTAGTAATAAAATGTGGTTGTATTTTCATAATAATATTTTATTTCACCAAAGGAAAAACATAGATTTCATAAGCTTTTATCCATTATATATATAAATACTTTCACATATACGAAAATCAGCTTCATACAAGAGTAGCTTATATGTGAGCATAAATAATCCTTTATAAAATTGGCTATCATTTAAAATATCTTTATGACAAAACACACATTTTAAATTATATTAAAATAACATTTTTGTTTTACAAATATTTAAAACTTATTCTTAACTGTACAGTATCCCTTCTTCTGAAGTAAAAGTAATCTACATGAATTTGATAAAAGTTGGAAAAATTAAGTAGTACATTATTTTAAAACAGGAGGATCATACGATGGCAAACCATTCATTTCCCAAATTTCCAGAACCATATTGGCGTGACTCTACTTCACTCCCTATTTTCCCCAAGTTATCCGAAAATATAAAAACAGAAGTCGCGATTATCGGCGCTGGAATTACAGGTATCACAACTGCTTATTTACTTGCAAAAGAGGGCTTGAAAGTTGTGTTAATCGATTCTGGAAATATTTTAAATGGAACGACAGGCCATACGACCGCAAAGATTACAGCACAACACGATCTCATTTATGATGAGCTAATTCATCATTTGGGGGCTGATCAAGCTCGCCTATACTATGAGGCAAATGAAAAAGCATTACAATTTATAAAAGAAACAGTTAAAACAAATAACATTGACTGTGATTTTACTGAAGAAAATGCCTACTTATATACAAACTGCAATGACGGATTACGGAAATTAACAAAAGAATACGAAGCTTATAAAAAGCTAAATATTCCTTGTGACTATGTAGAGTCCATTCCACTTCCGATCTCAGTTCAGGCGGCACTTGTTATGAAAAACCAAGCACAATTCCATCCTCTTCATTATTTAAAAAATCTAGTAGAACAGTTTATTGAAGCAGGTGGAACAATCTATGAACAAACCACTGCAATTGATATCGAAAAAGGTTTCTATCCACAAGTCATTACAAAAGATAGTCATCGCATTACATGTGGATATGTCGTTTCCTGTTCCCATTTTCCTTTCTATGATGCGAACAGCTTTTTCTTCGCAAGAATGTATGCAGAGCGTTCCTATGTTCTAGCAATCAAAGCGAAAAAAGATTATCTCGGAGGCATGTATTTAAGCATAGACAACCCTACACGCTCCTTACGCTACACAACAATGAATGGAGAAAAACTTATTCTTGTTGGTGGTGAAAGCCATAAAACAGGACAAGGAATCAATACAATGCTTCATTATGAAGCACTGTACTCTTTCGCAGAAGAAACATTTGGAATAGATGAAATTCCTTATAGATGGTCCACACAAGACTTAATTACTCTAGATAAACTTCCTTACATTGGGCATATCAATGAAAGGAATCCAAACATATTTGTTGCAACAGGCTATCGGAAATGGGGGATGACAACGGGAACTGCTGCAGCGCAGCTATTAAAAGCCTCGATTACAAAAACAGATAGTCCCTACAAAGAACTCTTTGCTCCATCACGATTCCATGCAGATTCAGATATAAAAACATTTGTTTCTCAAAATCTTGATGTGGCAAAACATTTAATTGAAGGAAAGCTAGAGTTTGCTTTGCGTAAACCAGAAAACCTTGAAAATGGCGAGGGTGCCGTTGTAAGAGTAAACGGAAAACGTGCAGGTGCTTATAAAGATGATGAAGGAAAACTACATATTGTTGATACGACATGTACACACCTTGGCTGTGAAGTAGAATGGAACGACGGTGATTGTACGTGGGATTGTCCTTGTCACGGATCACGTTTTTCAATTGAAGGAGATGTGATTGAAGGGCCTGCGGATAAGCCATTAAAACGGGTTGATGGAGAATAAATTCCTGTAAGCTAAAATTGACTCATACAGAAAAACGCTTCTTTTTGTATGAGTCAATTTATTATGTAAGTACACTTATTTAGGCGAAACGTACATCAGTGGGGATTTACAGAGAGTTTATCTCCTACCTAATTCTCTAGCTCTCACTTTGTTTTGACGTATCATCTAAAAAAGCAGCACACCAAATTATCGGTGCTCTGTTCCTCTCTTAAATAATATATCCCTAAATAAATCATTCAACTTCTCAACTTCAATGCCCTTTCCCTTTTCAATTTCTTTTACATATTCTTGATAATAAGAAATATGCTCCTCCAAAAATTCATTTAATAATGTAATTTTCGGGCCAGCATCCAGCTCGACACCACTTTTTTTCTTTATTAGTAAATCATTAATCTCAGCTAGAAGATTTTGTTTTAACGCCAGTTCATTCATTAACTCCTCAAACTCTACAGGCGGCAATGTCCCTTTCTCTTCTAACCATTTGCAAGCTAAAATAGGACGTAATACATAGAAGTATTTTTTTAACTTCACACTCTCTTCTTGTAGAAATTCACGATAGTTTTTTGAAGCCATATGTAAGTAATGATACATTGTTGCCTTTGGATCAAAATCATCTTCGCTTATTTTTTGTAAACGTTCTGGAAGATCCGAGTTCTTAGAGTAAAAGATTGGCGAACGGATCCACTCTAATAATGCAGGATTTGATTTTGCAAATAGCTGCAAGGCTTTTCGAATATCCCAGCCACTTATATCCAATGCATCACTAATTGGATATTCAATGACATCACGCTTCTCATTAATAGATAAATACCAATCTACTTGATGAATATATACAAATCTAACATCATAGTCACTATCTTTCGACGGAAATCCCCATGCCCGGCTTCCAGATTCTACTGCAAATAAAATGTTCACATCGTTCTCTTTCTCGATTTTCTCTAATTCCAATTGAATTTTATCTCTCATATGTATCACCCTCATATTCTGATCATTTCCCTGGAAATTCGACAACTATAATACTAATTCTACTACATTTCAAAACAGCTGTCAGGAATTTCCTGACAGCCCAAAACTTCCCTACTTTTGTTTCTGAGTATCAACCTCTGCAAGTCGCTCAAATTCTCTTTGTATTTCTTTTTTATATTCCTCTACCTTTGAAAAGTCCATAGCAGCAATATAAATCCGCTCTAACTTATCTCGTACTGCTTTTGCTTTTGCCAAGAAGGACATCGCCTCATTCATTTTTGTTTTATATTGAATCGAAACATTGCGAATTTCTGTAGCATATTTTTCATCTGTTCCGGGATTAACAATGAGATCATACATATCAATAACCTTGTCACCTTCTCGCTCTGGAAAATACTCATGTGGTGCTGTGCTGTCAAAGATTGCAAATCCCAACTCTCTTACAATAATCATATCTAGACTATTTGGATCAAATCCACAATGATATACTTCAACTTCAAAACCTTTTTCTTCTGCTGCCGCTGCTATTTTTTTTAACATCGTAGATTTCCCTGACCCAGGGCGCCCTTTTATAAAGTAACGATGAGGAATCCCTTCAGTTAAATTCGGAACAAAATCAACCGCACCTTTTGGTGTCGCTGCTCCTAAGAAACGGTGCTTTACAACCGCCTGCATTCCTTTGTTAGTTGCAAATAACTTTTGTATAAGCTGATTTGTTACTTCATTCGCTTTTTCAAAATCAATATTATCAATATAAATTTTCTCCCAATCATCGTGTATAGCTAATGCCTCTTTGAAACAAGCATACGCTGATTGAAAGGCACCGCTGGCTTCCGATATATAACGTGTAATCGCATCTTTATGTTTTCGTAACTTTTCTGAATCCCAAGCAACGCCTAAGTTTACATATTCTTCTACAACTCCAGGTGTTTTTGGCTCAATGACATGTGGTGCTGTTCCATCTACAATTCCTACTTTTAATTTGGGGATAATAACACCATCGATGGATTTGTTATCAGAAGAACAATGCAAAAATTCAATATCATATCCTCTTCCAGTCCACTCATGCCCAATCGCTTTCATCAGTGAGGATTTCCCTGTCCCTGGACCACCTTTCAAGATGAAAAGCCTTTCCAATCCACTTAAGTTTTCCTCGTATAGACTATAAAAACCTCTAGCTGTATTACCACCAGCATAATAATTTAAAATCTTCCCTGTCACTGCACTCACTCCTTTGCAGCAGTTTACTTACATAAACCACCATATGCTGGAATCCTTAGTTGGGTGAATACCTATTTTTATTCTTGTAACAAAACGCTTTTTCTTTTCAGCAGCACCATTAAAAATAGTGATGACGCTTTTGCTAGAGCATTCGCGGTTATTTTCTAATTCAACAAAAAAGCAGAGATCATCATTGATCTCTGCTTCGATATTTTCGATTCAAATTAAGAAAAAACTGTTCAACCCGAGGACGAATCCAGGCAAAATAGTCTTTATCTTTCTTTTTCGTACAAATAATTTCTTCTCCATCAACCATTCCGACAAGCTCTAGTTCTAACAATTGCCTCGCAAATTCCAAAATATTTACTTCTTCTTTTGGATACTCTTCCTTTAGCTTTTCTTCAATTTCTCCCAATAAAAAACCGTCACGCATCATTGCAAGTGCATCAATGCAAAGTGGCGGCATTTCATATTTTTCTCCTGTAATTGTATCTTTTACAATATAATTCTTTTGATCTTTTTGAAATTGAATCGTGTGTAAACATACGGTCGAATTTAATGTTAGTTCCATCGTACCACCTCTGTCATAATATCAACATAGAAAAAAGGATGCATGTGCACCCCTCCTTTTTAATTCACATAAACCCAACTTGTTATAACCATTCGTACAAGTAAAAACTACAAACCGGTACATGAGTAATAAAACTTCATGTCGATATTTTCCTCCATTATAAACTAAGTATTTTATAAAAAAAAGCATTCTTGTAACTTTTCATAAAATGTTTATATTTACACAACAAGAGCACTTTTCTGAAAAGTGCTCTTGTTTTTAAATTCTATATATTTGGCAAGGTTCCTTGGCTTTTTCCCTGTACCAATATAATAAAGGGAGTGCCCCTTCTTTAACAAATAGTTAATTAGATCCACTTCACTCGCTCATGAAGCAATCCATCTGTAAATGAATTATCACCTATCACAAAATCGTTCATATAAACACGTAAATATTCACCATATTTGCTTTTTGTATTAAGTAATAATTCCTCAACATAATATGCACCTGGTGAAAATATATCTAACAGCAGGCTGGACAATCCAGCATAAATGCCACAACCAACCTGAAAATAAGTTGCATTCGTCTTATATTTCTGAAAAACCTCACTACTATTCATTACATTATACATATATTTTTCATTGTCTTCATAAACAAGTAACACACCAACTAAATCCTCTCCAGCTATTTCGTCCTCTGCCGGATTAAAAACCTTTCGATTCCAATTCCATAATTTATCCACATCATCTAGATTTTTTCGAATTAAATCTGTTGTATATTCATTAATACGGTAAAGGAAACCTACTTCCATATCAAATGTTTTTCCAAGAATAAGAACTTCTTCATGTGGCATTAGACAACCATGAAACTCTTTCTCTCCTAATCTCACCTTATACTCCGAAGCATATACATCCTCATAAAAATAGATTGGTCGATGATGACTTACATACATTGGATAACTTAATATCGCTTCATCAAGAAAACGTTCTACAGCCCATGAAGCATAAAGAGTATTTGGTTTTATAAGATTTTGGTCTGCAAAGAAAGAATAATCATGCTCTATAATATAACATGCTCGTGGTTTTTTCTCTGGTTGTTCTTTCATAAGCTGTACAACCATCCATTGAACAACACCAGGATTCATTCCTGATCCTATAATAGCTCTTGTGTTTGTAAATTTATTTTTTTCCTTTTCAAATCTCGTATAGCGTTCCGTAAGCTGAAAACCCATTAAACTATCATCTTGATCAACCTGTTCATTCTCTAAAGCTGAATTTATATAAGAAATTCCTAATTCATTACAACAACTCAGTATACTAATCGTATCTGCTCCAGAAACGTCGATAACTACACCAGTATCCGTTTGCTGTAAATGCTGTTTAAACAGTACCGAATTTTGAAGATTTATTTCATGAAGAAAGAATTTGTCCTTCAAGTTTGGAAATAATTCATCATAATAATTTTTTTCCTTTTGCTTTATATCAACAAGATGAAACTTTAAATCTTTTATCACGGAATAAATAGGATCATTGATATTTACCACAGATTGGTTTAACACTGCCAATACTGCTTTAGCTGCTCCACCGCCACTACCAAGTAATGTAATTGAAAATGAATGTTTAAGCTGACTCACTTTGAAAACTCCTTTAATATTTAATTAGATAATACATAATTTATTCAATTTTGAAAGGGTAGCTTGGACATAATAAACATGCTCGTACACATTTTTTATTATGAAAATATGCCTTATTAACTCATAACTCTATAAATACAAATTGAAAAAACGACATGCAACCTTTCTTTTTAGGTTGAAGTACTACTCCCCATCCGAATGGGAAGACAAAAATAGGCTTGCTTTTTCTTTTACATGCATAAAAGAAAAAGCAAGCCATCATAAAAAACTTACGGAAAATGAACCGATTTTACATGTTGAATATTTAAATATACTTTTTCATCACGCGCCTTAATCAATTCAATATGACCGTCTTCAATTTTTGTCATCTTCCCTATTTTATTTGAGAGCTCTCCTAAATCGAACACTATAATTTTCCCTGCTACTTTGATTAGCTGTTCTTCAAATGTTCTAGCTAGTGTAATATTTAATGGATTAACTGGAAGTTCATTTTTATTGAGGGCATACGGAATTTGATTTTCTTGATAGGGGATTAACCATTTTAAATGTTTTAAAGAAACATATACTGTTTTGTACACGGGGCTATAGAATACTAAATAGTCATTCATAATACTTGTAACATAACCATGAATAGCGTAATCACCAGCTACATAAATCTCCGTAAAGATCCCTTTCGATGTACCCAAGACTTTCCTTAGAGAAATTGATGGTGACTCTCTTTTAATAACAGAATCTGTTTCTGGCTTTTGTATTTCGGCCATAGGACTCTCCAAAAATTTATAATATTGAATATGATATGAAGAAATATAGATATAATCTTTCCCATCATAAATAACGACAATATCATTGCCTACATCAATTAATAATCCTTTAAACCTTTTCTCACCGATTAATTTAACATAGATATATTCTCCAATATTTTTGCTTAGGTCATTCATCTGTGTCCTCCTTTCTACAAATACTAATTTTGACAATATCGCTAAAAATAAGATTGATTATGACCTATTTACAGCACACATTGCTTTTTCATATTTCTAATGACGGAATACAAACATGATCCATTTCTCACAAAAAATGTGCGGGACATGTAACCAATATTATAAGAAAAAACAAGACCTATTGAGCAGTCTCCATTCTCGACCCTTGCTTCCATATGCCCCTTCTTATTTTTAATAATTAATTTTCTTCTTCATTTTTCTTATTTTTAGTAATTTGATTTACATTTTTAATGTGAAATGTAACAATATAAATCACTTCATCGCGGTTCACTAATGTAATATATTCATCATTCACTTCACTTAATATACCTTCAACACTTTCTGGACCACCACGATTAATTTTTACCCACTTATGCTTCAAAGTAGCAAGTATATCTTGAAAAGCTTGCCCCGTCACATATGGCTGCTCGATAAAGTTAGCGGCAACACCTAGTTCTTTTGCTTTATTTATCACGCTTTTAACATGCTCTTGTTGATAATAAACAACTTCACCCGTATTGGCTTGAAGAACAAGATAGTCATCTCCAACCGCTAACAACACACCAGTGCGACTCTCTGGTCCGCCGAGGTTCACTTTTACTCCTTGATACACCAAGCCTTTAATTTGATTGAAAGGCTGTATATTTTTCAATTCCACTCCTCCTTTTCCTCTTTTTCCTTCTTTATCATTATCGGTTTCGACTCGACTGTCTTGTTGCTCTTGCTCTATATTGTTGATTATTTGATTGATTATCTTCATCCTCTTCTGCTTGTACTTGTAAACCGTAATTTATGCTTTTAATATGATAATGAGCAATCTGTACAACTTCCTCTTTTACGATTAATGTTACAAATTCACAAGATACATCTTGTAAAATCCCTTCAATTTTTTCAGGACCACCGCGATTAATTTTCACCCAACGATATTTTAAGTTTTGGAGTAAGCCGTGAAAATCATCACTTTCTACAAATGTTGGTAAACTTACAATTTCCACACCGCTCTCCTTTACATTCCTTGTAATACTTTTAATATGCTCTAACTGATAATAGAAAACCGTTCCACTTTCACTTAACAAGACAAAGTAATCAGAATAAACCGAAACCACTGTACCTTTTTGGGACTCTGGTCCACCTCGATTCACTCTAACACTCTCTCCAATCAATCCATACAGCAAATCACTACTAAGCTCGCTCATGAGAAAACTCCTTTCATTCATTTATAAGTCGTTTGCACTGATAGTATATGTATCTGTACATGTTACGTTCTCTATGATTGTCCCATTATATAAAAATATGTTTTTAACACGGAGGTACATTTATCCAATATGTATGTCTCTTATGTACAAAAGACTAACAGGGCTCCTATCAATACCTAGCATGATATCGGCCTCCATTTATGCACATTCTTTTACTATTTCCGCATAAAAAAATACCGTTTCAAGATACTGATTCTACACATCTTGAAACGGTATTTTTAAAAACGATTCTGTATAGCTTTTCATAGGATACTACACCATAGACCCATGAATTTTAATCTTCGTCTTTTACATCCATATCCTCTGGAATTGGCTCATTTAATATTTCTTCTACTAACTGTTTATATTTTTCCATCTGCTCTAAATGCGTATTGAACTGTTCTTTATTCAGTAAATATTGCTCACCGTCATATACGGCTCGAATTCGTTTTTGCTGAATCAATTCTTCAATGTAAGCTTCCGGAAGATTTAAATATTCTGCTGCTTCTTTTACCGTTATATACAATTGTTTCATTCCCTTATTATTTTTTATGTCTAGATCATTATAAAAGATTTTGTAAATACAAATCAAAAAGCAGGTAGATGCATTCCATATCTTGTATAGTAATATAGAGGATATAAAAAATACAGATGGCACTTATCCATTTACAAAAAGGGGAGTTAACATATGGCTACTCATCACATCATTACAATGTTAGAGCAAGCATTACAATCTGAAACAACAAACACCGCTGCTCAGCTTTCTAAAGATTTACCAAAAAGAATTATTGAGCAAAGAAAGGCTATAAATGAAAACGTGAACTATAGTACAATTGGAGAATGGTATCAAAATCATTTCTTATTCCAACAAGATGATTTTCTTTGGGCTAAATATGCTTACTATGATGCATACTGCGAGGCATTACAAAATCAGGGCCGACTTACAAAACGTGTACGCCACATACTAGAATCTGTTGCTAGAAAACATGGTAAACAATACATTGCCTCTGTGCAAAACAAGCAATTTCCTGATCATTACGCACAAGGAACAGCATGATTTTCCTTGCCTTAAGAAAATAGATAAACACCCAGCCTACTTCCTTACTTAATAAAGATAAGAAAGTAACTGGGTGTTTATCTATTACAAAGATATTTATTTCAAATCCCTCATCATTCATTTACGCATTTTTCTCTATTCATTTCTTTCTTTTCTTTGGCCTTCTTAACACAACCCATTATTTCACCATTTGCTTAATAAGTTCTCGGTTACGCTGTTTGAAAACATCATTATGTGAAGAAACCATTCCATATTCACTCGCATCTGGCTGAATAAATTGTTTCGCCTTATTTACAGCATTGCCACCATCTTGGAAGGCCCCAGCAATTAAGTGCAATTTCCCTTCATGCTTTAGAATATCCCCAGCAGCATATAACCCTTCTATGGAAGATTCACTGCTTGCACTCCCAGCAATAAAATAATTATCAACGATTTCAACATTTAGCTCACTATTTTCCAATAACGTCATATCACGTTCATACCCATGATTAATAATGATTTCATCAATAGATAAATGAGAAACTTCACCTGTTTCTTGATTCGTTATCTCAATATATTCAATTACTTCGTGATTATCATCAGCCATCAACTTTGTAATAGACGTATTAAAGAAACACTCTACCGAACTATTCATAAGTTGAGTAACTTGTGCTTCGTGGCCAGCTAAAGCATCTTTTCTATATGTTAAATAAACCTTTTTCGCAATGGGTTCTAATTCATTTGCCCAATCTATCGCAGAGTTTCCTCCTCCTGAAATAATTACAGTCTTATCTTTAAAACGCTTTAAGGATTTTACAGTATAATTTAAATTTGAGACTTCAAACCTCTCTGCACCTTCAATTGCTAACTTTTGTGGTTTCAATATTCCACTTCCAGTAGCTACAATAACTGTTTTTGAAAAATGCTTTTGACCAGAGAAAGTTGTTAGTATAAAAATTCCCTCTTCATTCCGAGTGATTGATTCTACCTTTTCATTCAACACTACTTTTGGATGAAATGTTAACCCTTGCTCCACAAGTTGCTCAATTAACCGCGCTCCAGTAACTGGTGGCAATCCCCCGATATCCCAAATCATTTTTTCCGGATAAACATGTATCTTTCCACCTAACTGTGGCTGAAATTCAATTATCTTTGTTTTCATTTCTCTTAGTCCACTATAAAACGCTGAGTAAAGCCCTGCTGGACCTCCTCCAATCACGGTCACATCAAATAACTCTTCTTGATTCATTTCCGTTCACTCCTCATTCATTGAACAAAATTGATTATCATTATCAATAAAATATATCTTTTTTTCGTTAAATTTACAATTAAAAATACTATTGACAAGACAAAAAGATAAAATTATATTATTTAAAGAGTTAATATTGATAATCATTATCAATATGTAAACTATTAACAAAATTGGTGGGAAAATAAAGATTCATTTTTAGATTAATCAAGTATTTTATTCTTATAAATCTCGATATCAAGATTTATAAGAATAATTAATAGCGAGACACCTAGCTTGTTAGAAATCTATACATTACAAACACTTTATAGAAGGAGAAGAAAAATGAAAAAATTATTCATTTCACTTACAGTTCTATTTGTACTCGTTATGAGTGCTTGTAGCAATGGCTCTACAGATAAGAAAAACGCTTCAAATGCAAAGGAAAGTAAAACAGAAACAATTACATACCAATCCGAAAACGGGAAAGTTGAAGTTCCCGCAAATCCAAAACGTGTTGTTGTACTATCATCATTCGCAGGTAACGTAATGTCTTTAGGTGTAAATCTTGTTGGTGTAGATTCTTGGTCTAAAATGAATCCACGTTTCGAGAAACAATTAAAAGATGTTACAGAAGTATCTGATGAAAATATTGAAAAAATCATCGAATTAAATCCAGATTTAATCATTGGTTTATCAAACGTTAAAAATATCGATAAGTTAAAGAAAATCGCTCCTACTGTAACATTCACATATGGAAAAGTAGACTACTTAACACAACATTTAGAAATCGGTAAACTACTAAATAAAGAAAAAGAAGCACAAGCTTGGGTCGATGATTTCAAAAAACGTGCACAAACTGCAGGAAAAGATATTAAAGCAAAAATTGGTGAAGATACAACCGTTTCTGTTATCGAAGACTTTGACAAACAAATTTATGTATTTGGTGATAACTGGGGACGTGGAACGGAAATTCTTTATCAAGAAATGAAATTAAAAATGCCTGAAAAAGTAAAAGAAAAAGCGCAAAAAGATGGATACTATGCATTATCTGCTGAGGTTCTACCTGAATATGCTGGAGATTACTTAATCGTAAGTAAAAACAATGATGCAAATAATTCATTCCAAGAAACAGAATCGTATAAAAATATTCCAGCTGTTAAAAACAATAAAGTTTTTGAAGTAAATGCAAAAGAATTCTACTTTAATGATCCAATTACGTTAGATTTTCAATTAGATTTCTTCAAAAAAAGCTTTCTTGGTAAATAATACAACAATGAGGAATTCTTATTTTAAGAATTCCTCTTCCTTTATTCTATAAAAAGAAAAGATGTGAAACTGATGACAAAAGACAATCTACGTTCCACCTCCTTTATATACAAGTTCATTTTAGGAATCATTATGTTCTTCCTTATTTTTATGATTGCCATGGTATTTGGCGCAGCAGATACCACCATACAAGATGTATGGACCGCACTTACTTCTAACGCTACTGGAGAAAAGCTCTCCCTCATCCGTGAACTTCGGCTCCCCCGTGAAATTGCAGCCATTTTTGTTGGAGCTGGGCTCGCTGTTTCTGGTGCAATTATGCAAGGCATAACGCGAAACCCACTCGCTGATCCAGGATTACTTGGGCTAACTGGTGGCGCCAACGCTGCCTTGGCGATTACAATTGCCTTTATCCCTTCTGCAAACTATTTTCATATAATGATTGCTTGTTTTATTGGTGCCGCTGTCGGGGCCATTATGGTCTTCGGAATTGGTATGATGAAAAAAGGTGGCCTTTCTCCTCTTCGTATTGTACTCGCTGGTGCCGCGGTTTCAGCATTTTTAATCGCGATTTCAGAGGGCATTGGGATTTACTTTAAAATTTCACAAGATGTATCTATGTGGACTGCCGGAGGAGTAATCGGAACATCATGGAGCCAACTGCAGGTCATTGTTCCAGTTATTTCAATTAGTATATTCATAGCAATCTTATTTTCAAAGAAACTGACTATTCTTAGCCTAAGCGAAGAAGTTGCAGTCGGATTAGGTCAAAAAATTATCGTCATTAAAATCATTCTTTTTATCGTTATCATTTTACTTGCTGGTGCTTCTGTTGCACTTGTTGGAAATACGGCATTTATAGGTTTAATGGTACCTCATATGGTCCGTCCTATTGTCGGACCTGACTATCGGTTTGTTATACCGATGTCTGCCATTACCGGTGCTTCTTTTATGTTATTAGCAGACACACTTGGACGTACAATCAACGCACCGTATGAGACGCCAATCGCTGCAATTATCGCAATAGTAGGCTTACCATTCTTCCTATTTATCGTACGTAAAGGAGGAAGATCGTTCTCATGATTCAACAATCTAAAAAACAACGAGTAATTGTGCTCATCTTACTTATACTTATTGCAACAACCATCACAATTGGAATGGGCCTAGGGGCTGCTTCGCTATCCTATGATAGGCTACTGCCGACACTTTTTGGCCAAGGCACATTTAAAGAAGAGTTTATTTTATTTTCTCTTCGATTACCTAGAATTGTAATTACACTATTAGCTGGTATGGCCCTTGCACTATCAGGAGCTATACTACAAGGCATAACGCGTAATGATTTAGCTGAACCTGGTATTATCGGTATTAATTCAGGAGCAGGTGTTGCAATTGCCCTTTTCTTTTTATATTTTCCAATAGATGCAGGGTCATTTGTTTACTTACTACCAATTGTTGGATTTATCGGCGCCTTTATTACAGCTTGTCTCATCTATGCATTTTCATATAGTAAAACTGCCGGACTTCAGCCGATAAGACTGACACTAACAGGAATTGGATTTTCATTCGCTCTTTCTGGAATAATGATTGTACTTATTTCATCTGCTGAACGTGCAAAAGTAGACTTCATCGCAAAGTGGATTGCTGGTAACATTTGGGGGGACGACTGGATTTTTGTTTTCGCACTCCTTCCATGGTTAGCTGTGCTCATTCCATTTACTCTCTATAAAGCAAATCGATTGAATCTCCTTGCATTAAACGAGCATGTAGCAATTGGTGTTGGTGTTGCACTCGAAAAAGAACGCCGCTCACTCCTTATAGCAGCCGTTGCATTAGCTGCTTCTGCCGTTTCGGTCACAGGAGGAATCGCCTTTATCGGACTCATGGCTCCTCACATCGCAAAATCTTTAGTCGGGCCGAGACATCAATTATTTATTCCTGTAGCCATTCTAATCGGTGGCTGGTTATTGTTACTGGCAGACACGGTTGGTCGTAATATTGTAGAACCAAGCGGTATTCCTGCTGGGATTATGGTTGCTTTAATTGGAGCTCCTTATTTTATGTATTTGTTGCTTAAAAAATAAAAAACCCCCTTGAGAATGAATTTTTTCTCAAGGGGGTTTTTGTTCACTTGATTTGCTAAGCATTGCTTGTTTCGCTTCCCCTTCATCGATAGACGTATCTGTCAAACCTTCATGAAAGCTCAGCGTTTTACTTGAAATAAAGGCTTTATCAATATAAATTGACTCTAAATACTGTTTTAAAGAAGCTCCCCTAACAGATAAAAATTTTCACCAAATGAGGTTATGGAAAAAGACCGGCTTGAAATTTCAAATAATATTCAAATTAGAGTTAGCGTTATTGATGGTATCTTTTACTATAATAGAATGAAAGGAAACAATAAATTTTACCAGTATCGCATCTATTTTAAGGGAAAAAACATTACATTTCTAAAACAATTGATAATTATTTTCAATAAAGTTATACATTTCCCTTGACAAAATAAACAATTTTATATGATAATTAATATCGAATTAGAATTATTATTGTTAATTTAAAAACTTTATTCTATGAGCAAGCTAATCTATAATGCTCAAAACCCACATTTAGGAGGAATTTTAATATGTTATTAATCGGAACAGAAGTAAAACCGTTTAAAGCGAATGCTTACCATAATGGAGAGTTTATCCAAGTTACTGACGAAAGTTTCAAAGGAAAATGGAGCGTAGTTTGCTTCTACCCAGCAGACTTCACATTCGTATGCCCAACTGAACTTGAAGATTTACAAAACCAATACGGGGCTTTAAAAGAACTAGGCGCTGAAGTATACTCTGTATCTACAGACACTCACTTCACACATAAAGCATGGCATGATAGCTCAGAAACTATCGGCAAAATCGAATACATTATGATCGGCGACCCTACTCGCACAATCACTAGCAACTTCGACGTATTAGTTGAAGAAGAAGGTCTTGCTGCTCGTGCTACATTCATCATCGATCCAGACGGCGTTATCCAATCTGTGGAAATCAATGCTGACGGTATCGGCCGCGATGCAAGCATCCTTGCTAACAAAATTAAAGCAGCACAATACGTTCGTAACAATCCAGGCGAAGTTTGCCCAGCTAAATGGAAAGAAGGATCTGCAACACTTAAACCAAGCCTTGACCTTGTAGGCAAAATCTAAGGAGCCTGATCAAAATGATACTAGATGCAGATATAAAAACACAACTAACCCAATACCTTCAATTAATGGAGAACGATATTCTACTTAAAGTTAGCGCAGGATCCGATGACGTATCTAAAGATATGTTAGCTCTAGTAGATGAATTAGCTACTATGTCATCTAAGATTACAGTGGAAAAAGCTGAGCTTGAAAGAACACCAAGCTTTAGCGTAAATCGCATCGGTGAAGACACTGGAGTAACTTTCGCTGGTATTCCTTTAGGACACGAATTTACTTCATTAGTGTTAGCGTTACTACAAGTGAGTGGACGTGCTCCAAAAGTTGAACAAAAAGTAATCGATCAAGTTAAAAACATTCAAGGTGAATATCATTTTGAATCTTATATCAGCTTAAGCTGTCATAACTGCCCGGATGTTGTACAAGCACTTAATGTAATGAGCGTTCTTAACCCTGGTATTACACATACTATGATTGACGGCGCTGCATTTAAAGAAGAAGTGGAAAGCAAAGACATCATGGCAGTACCAACTGTTTACTTAAATGGTGAATCCTTCGGCAGTGGTCGTATGACACTTGAAGAAATTCTAGCTAAGATGGGTAATGGTCCTGACGCATCAGAGTTTTCTGATAAAGATCCATACGATGTTCTTGTTGTTGGTGGCGGTCCAGCTGGTGCAAGTGCAGCAATTTACGCAGCACGTAAAGGCATCCGCACAGGTATCGTTGCTGAGCGCTTCGGTGGTCAAGTAATGGATACAATGGGCATTGAGAACTTCATTAGCGTAAAACGCACTGAAGGTCCTAAGCTAGTAGCAAGCCTTGAAGAGCACGTAAAAGAGTACGATATTGATGTAATGAAATTACAACGTGCGAAACGGTTAGAAAAGAAAGAACTTATTGAAGTGGAACTTGAAAATGGCGCTGTTCTGAAAAGTAAGAGCGTAATCATTTCAACAGGTGCTCGTTGGCGCAATGTTGGCGTACCAGGTGAAGCTGAGTTCAAAAACAAAGGTGTAGCATACTGCCCTCACTGTGACGGTCCACTATTCGCTGGAAAACACGTAGCAGTTATCGGCGGCGGTAACTCTGGTATTGAAGCTGCAATCGACTTAGCAGGTATCGTAAAACACGTAACTGTTCTTGAGTTCATGCCAGAATTAAAAGCTGATGCTGTCTTGCAAGAACGTCTTTACAGCCTACCTAACGTAACGGTTCTAAAGAACGTTCAAACAAAAGAAATTACTGGTACTGACACAGTAAACGGTATTTCTTATATCGATCGTGAAACTGAAGAAGTTCATCATATTGAACTTCAAGGTGTATTCGTTCAAATCGGTCTTGTACCAAACACAGATTGGTTAGGCGATACTGTTGAACGTGTTCGCGGTGAAATCGTAACAGACAAGCACGGTGCTACAAATGTACCGGGAGTGTTTGCTGCAGGCGACTGTACAAATAATCCGTACAAACAAATCATTATTTCTATGGGATCAGGAGCGAATGCAGCTTTAGGTGCATTTGATTATCTAATCCGAAATTAATGAACTGATATGAACTTTACAAAAGCAGGTGTCTTATCGACACCTGCTTTCTTTATAATTCTAATCTATAAACTAAAAACCTCTCATTCCCGTTCTTTTCATAAGCTCCAGGCAATCTAACTTCCTTGTTCAGGTCAAAAGCAGTCTGATTCTCTAAGAAAAAGATATAATCTTCCGACGGATAATACAAAATAAGTTCAACATCCCTCTCTACTTCTTCTACCGAAAGCAAAATGTTATTCACTACGTTCATAAATACTTGCACTGAAAATGGATTAAAGAAATAAAATCGATTATCACGTGGATCAATTTCATATTCTTGTGCCAAACAACATTGAAATTGAACTTTATCCTTAATATTCTTTGATTTTCTTGCATAACGCTCACGGTTTTCCATTGCTTCCTTATAGAACTCTTCATTCATTTCAATCCCAACTGCTGAAGCACCGCACTTATGATGCATATAAAAGTTTAGTCGCCCTTTTCCGCACCCAAAGTCTACTATTCGATCATTACTACTTATTTCATATTGATTCAACAGTTCTTCTAGACCACTATATGGCGTTGGTTCATAGCGATGATAATGTAAAGATTTATTAAATCCTTTTTGTTCTCCAACTGTTTTTATATTTAATACCGCGTCATAATATTGTTCGTTCATGTGTTCACCCTACTCTCTACAAAAAGAATCTTGATACAATCCAGAATCTTTTCGATTTTCCGTCTTTTATTTTCTACGGAATCCAAATTACATGCGATCCAATTTTATCATATGAATCAATTTCATAATTTCCAATTCTAATATACCAAGGATTTTGAGGACACAAAAAGGAGTACTATTCCAAATTTTTGTATAATGCAAATAACGACACAAACCAAAAACAAGAGAAGCCGTTAATTTCCTCTATGCCTATTATATGATTTAGAGTTAATAAGACGATTCCAAACGTTTTTTCTATCTTGATCATCGAACCTCCTATCGAAAGTACTTCAAAATCTTGTCTTGATGGCGATGCTATGATTCTTCTAATAGTAAAAGTTATACAAAGAAAAAAGCCTTATCTTAAATAGACATAGGCTCTTTAAATAACAGTTCAATAACTACGCAGCAAAAATCACAGGTAAATAATTTGTAATGAGATTTATTACACTTTATATCTTAGAAGGATTTTTTTCCTGTGAATCTTAATACTGATTCTCTTGAACGTTCAATTTCTTTAATATTTTCATCATAATATTTTGATGCATATGCATAAAAGATTATGTCAATAGTCAGAAATTGTGCGAATAACGAACTAGTTGCTGCACTACGAAATTTTGCCTCTGGTGCACGAACATGTTGCAAAGACATATCGACTTTGTTAGTTAATCTGTTATTACCAAATCGTGATAATCCAATTGTTTGAATACCAGATGCTTTAGCAATATCAACAAGTTGCAGTACTTCTTCAGTTTCTCCACTATTAGATATACTGAAAAAAACACAATTTTTTGTGGATGCAGCAAGTGCTGTCGCCATGATATGTGCGTCTTGATTTGCACTTACAATCTTTCCTAAACGTAACCATTTATGAGTAATATCTTCCGCAACAAGCCATGAAGCTCCTAATCCATAGACATAAATAACATCAGCATTTCTCATAGTTTCAACAATTTGATTAAGAATAACTTCATCTAAATAAATCGCTGTTTCTTGTATCGCCTGTACAGAGTTAGAAACTATTTTTTCTTTAATTTCCGCTATTGTTTCATTTGGTTCAATATCATAAAAACCTTTCTTCTCTGGTTGTGAGATATACGATGATAGAGATACCTTTAACTCCGAAAAACTAGCAATTTCGATAGAACGACAAAGTCTAGTGACCGCCGAACTACTAGCATTAGCATGCGCAGCTAATTCATGTATAGTCATTCTAATCACTTCTTGAGGATTGTCTAAAATATATTGTGCTATTTTCCCTTCAGACTTTGGTAATTGATGTAATAAACTCTCGATTTTTAACAATACATTTACAACATGCATATTGAATGGCTCCCTTACCTTTTAATTAACTCATATATTTCAGAGCTAAATAATATCCCCCTAATGTAGATGATACATCTTCTAAAATAAATTGGACTTTCGGTTTTTCTTGTTTAATATTTTCAATAAAGGCGGTTTGTACAGACGGTATATTAGTTAATATACCCCCTTTAATAGCAATTGTAACATCGTTATCAAAATTTAGTTTCTTCCAAACAGCAAGCGTAGTCTTGGCAAGGTGATAGCCCGCTTGCTTGAGAATATTCTCTGCAAAATCATCTCCTGCTTTTGCTTGTTGAACGATTATTGGAACAAATGACGCAATATCCGCTTTAGTTGAGGAATAAATAAATGTTTTTAATTCTAGTACATTCTGATAACCAAGTTTTGTTAGTACCAACTTAGTTAGGTCACTATAATTCCCTTCCCCATCTTCCTCTTGCGTCATTTTAATAAAAGCCTGCATAGCAATCCAATACCCACTTCCTTCATCTCCAAGAATATGTCCCCAACCACCTGCTAATTTTTCAATACCATTATGAATTCCAATACTAACAGAACCGGTTCCTGAAATTGTTAAAATACCATCTTTCCCTTTTAGTAAAGCTGCATGTGCAATAATTCCATCATTGACAATCGTAAACGGAATATGAAACGCCTCAGAGAGAGCCTCTTTTATACCTTTTGTATTTTTAACCCCTCCATACCCGGCCAATCCTAGGCATATATACTGGCATTCTTCCTTTTTTAAAGGAACTAAGCATTGTTCAATCGCACTAATAATATTATGTATAGCTTGTTTTTCATCTAAAAGTAAATTTCCGAACCCTGCTTTACCTTCACTTATTTTTTCACCATTTAAATTATAAGCTACCGCTTCCGTTTTAGTACCTCCACCGTCTACTCCAATAATATAATTCATACAGGTTCCTCCTTGTGTATAAAGTGAAACTTTAATTAGTGGGGGTTTTCTTCATCCCCCACTGATTATCAGCCCTCACCAATCGGGCTTTTACGGACAGTCGATCTCCCACCTATCTTCTTTGCTTTTACCGAATTTTGAGGTGGGAGTCTTACTGTCCGTAAATAACAGTATAAATAAAAAGAGAAGGAGCGTTCTGTCCCTTCCCTTTCCCTTACTTTGAGGTTTTTCTCGATAAAATCAATTAATTGAAAATTGGAATTTCTCCCAAGGATCGAGATAATCAAGGAGAAAAATTTCTTCCTCAACTATCCGGCCAACCACATTCGTTTTACCTGAATTCTCCATGTCTTTCAACGCAATCTGTAATTCACCCTTGTATTGTCCATATAGCTCATTCTCAATTAAAATGTCTCCTCTTCTAATATCAGGGGTATAGGTTGGTTTAAGTTCTTCTCGTTTATATTTTACACGTGATTGAGTCGAGCGAATAAGGTATTCTGAAACGTCTCCACGATAAAAATGAAATTCTTCCAGCACAATCTTTTTCTCTAACTCTGTAATTGTGTCATATAGTTCTATATGAAACGTTAGCAATTTACTGTTTAATGTACTGAGGGCTTCTAATTCAATCTTTGATGCATATGCGTTAGCAATAATCACATCATCTATTACTCCAGTTGCAAATAAGTGTTTGGCTTGCGTTACAATTGGTAATTCACGATGCATTTCTAATGTACATAAACCTTCTGTTACCGGCCAAGGTCCGTAAGTTGCTGCTTGTGAACTAATGAATGCTGCTGTACGAATATTATGGTGTTTAAATTGCTCACAGCATTTTAGAAAATGAGCATAGCTTAATCCCGCATAACGATGAGGATAGAAATTATGTGACCCTACTAAATTCTCTTTATTAGGCTTATAAGCAATGAGATTATCTAAATAATGCGTTGCATTGCTCATATTAATTTCAACTTTTAAATTATAGGGATTATGTGTCATGATGGACTCTTCAGTTCCTGTAAATCCCATATCTAGACGGATTCCGTACGCTCCTAAATCAGCAAAGAATGATAAGTCTTTATAGGAAATATCTAAATCTCCAAATACACGAGGAGATATATCAACCATTACTTCCATACCTAATTGATTTGCAAATGCAATTGTTTCTTTAAATTCCCTCATAATTTTTTCCTTATCACCTTCTACTGACAGCAAGCAAGTAAAGATTTTTTTAAATCCATATTTGTGTGCAAGTGCAATATACTCTATATCTTTTTCTACGGTTGAATGTTCTGGATAAATGGAGATACCTAATTTTCTCATCTTTACATCACCTTTACCCTCCCACATCCCAATTATTGTTGTGGCGCCAGTTTTTTTATGATACGGATCATATGTTCAATCAATTTTTGTTCGCTTATCGCGGTCATTAAGTGATCTTGAGCATGAATCATTAGCAACGTTTTTTCACTTGGAATTCCGTTCAATTCAGCTTGAATTAACTTTGTTTGTGTCTTATGAGCCAAGCTAAGTTCTTCTGCAGCTTGGTTAATAAGATTCGCTGCTCTTTCAAAGTCAAATTCCTCTGCAGCTGTTAATGCTTCATAAGCTAAACCTCTTGCATTTCCACCATGAGAAATAATTTCAAAAATTTCCATTTCGTTATTATTGATTTCCGTTGACATATCATAGCACTCCATATCGTAGTAAAGTATGGGACAATATTCTCTAACTGAAGTTACGTTTCAGAAAATATCATGTCTCAATTTGTCTTTCATATTAAATTTATTATTCTCCTAATCATCTAAAAAAATTGAGGCAAATACTCTTTATGGGCTTCTAATAACTTCTGTAATACAGCTTCCGCTAAATCATCACTTGGAATAAGTGGATTAATTGTTAAAGCTAATAAAGCCTTATCATAAGAACCCGTTACGGCTGCCTCAGCACCTACTCTTTCGAATGATTTGATTTGCTGAATTAATCCTTGAATTTGAATAGGCAATTTCCCCATCGTCAAAGGAACTGGTCCATTTTTTGTTACAATACAACTCACTTCAACCGCTGAATCATAATCAACCTCATTAATTGCGCCTTTGTTTTGAATATTTAATACTTGAATTTCCTTTTTGTCATTATAGATAGAAGAAATTACATTACACGCTGCATCACTATAGTATGCACCACCCCGCTTTTCTAATTGTGGAGGTTTCATGTCTAGCTTTTCATCTTTATACAACTCAAATAGATCTTCCTCTAATTTCTTGACAATTTCAGCACGCGTTTTCCCTGATTTAAATGCTTCTAATTCTTCATCTAGAATATTTTTTGTTTTGTAATAATAACGATGATAGGGGCAAGGTACTACGCCTAATGATTTCAAAAATCTTGGATTCCAAGGCAGTGGAGCAATGTTCTTCATTGACATTTGTATCGCTGGATTCCCTAGCATTTCAAGTACTTTCTCTGTTACTTCTTGATCATCAACATATACATGTATCCCGAATACCATATGGTTTAATCCAGCGAAATCAATGTGTACTCTCTCCATTTCAACACCTAACATGTTCGAAATAGACATGTGCATATTAAATGGTACATTACATACACCGATTACTTTTTTATGCTCGCTGTAACGAAGGAGTGCTTCTGTTACCATTCCAGCTGGATTTGTAAAGTTAATTAACCATGCATTTGAGCAAAGTTCTTGCATTTCTTCTGCGATTTCTAGAAGAACAGGGATTGTTCGTAATGCTTTAAATAGGCCTCCTGCACCATTTGTTTCTTGCCCAATTAACCCTAGTTGCAAAGGAATACGCTCGTCTTTAATTCGGGCATCTAGTAAACCAACTCTCATTTGCGTTGTCACAAAATCAGCATCCTGTAAAGCTTGACGGCGGTCTAACGTCAAATGAATTTCCATAGGAACTCCTGCCTTTTCAACCATTCTTCGTGCTAAGTTCCCTACAATCTCAAGTTTTTCCCTTCCGGCCTCAATATCCACTAACCAAAGTTCTCTAACTGGTAGCTCATCATAACGTTTAATAAAACCTTCAATTAATTCTGGCGTGTAACTAGATCCACCACCAATTGTGGCAATTTTTATTCCGTTTCGCTTTTCCATTTCACTAACACCTCATTTTAGATAACTTACTTTTTTCATTTACGCATAGACAATTGGGTAACAAATTAGTGCACTCGCTACTAATAAAGACAAGAACAAAATTAACGCTTGTTTCTTGTTTTTAAACTTACCTTCAACAAAAATAAGAACAAGAGTTAACCCTGCGCTGATTGCAAAGATATTATCTAGGTACAATGACAAGCGTTTGTCTATTCCAACTGCATTCATTAAAGGATTAAAGATAAGATTAAAAACAAGAATAAAACTAAAAAATAGAAACGCACTTTTGTAACTAAAAAAGTGAATTCTAGATGTTGAATTCATTTTTATCTCCCTTCTCTCTTTTATATGAAAGGAAGTTTGGAGCAATTAGTCCCAAACCTCCTTTCATGTATTTTTATAAGGCTACGTTTGTGTCCTCTTTTGTTTCTGTTGGATTTTCTTGTGCTAATAGCTTTTGATCATACATTTTAAAGAATGGTAGATAAACAATAACTGAAATCGTAATATTGACTAATACAAGAATAATTGCTCTCCAGTCACCACCCGTTGAAAGGTAGGCACCTATTGGGGCTGGTAATGTCCATGGAACCATTACATATGTCGGATTTACTAATCCGATTGATGTCGCGACATACGCAATTGTTGCACCAATTAATGGTGTCACGACAAATGGAATAATTAAAATTGGGTTTAGCACAATTGGCATCCCAAAAATAACAGGTTCATTGATGTTAAATATACTTGGAACAATTGTTGCTCTTGCCATCGTCTTACTATAAGTAGATCTTGCTGTTAATAACATCGCAATTACTAATCCTAATGTTGCACCAGATCCCCCAATCCAAATAAACCATTGGAAGAATGTTTCAGGAGCTACGTGAGGGATCGTCTCACCAGCAGCAACTGCCGCTGAGTTATTAGCCAAGTAAACTTCCCAAACTGGACGAGCAACAGCACCTACAACTGATACACCATGAATACCGAATGACCAGAAAAATGTTATTAAAAAGACTGGAATTAATACACCTGGTAATGTATCCCCAGCTTTAATAAGTGGTGCAACAGCTTTATCAACAAGTGAATGTAGATCAACACCTGCAACTACTGTAATTAATGTCATAATAGAGAGTACGATTGTAACTGGTATTAACGCTTCAAATGAACGAGATACGGACGTTGGAACAGAATCTGGCATTTTTATTGTAATATTTTTAGTCTTACATAAACGTATCATTTCAACCGAAAATATAGAAACAATCATCGCTACAAAGAGCCCATGCCCACCGAGGTTTGTCATTGGCAATACAAAACCTATATCTTTCACCATTTTTACGCCTATTGTGAATAAGAAGGCAGCTACCGATAATAATCCTCCTGATAAAGGGTCTAACTTATAGCTTTGAGACAGACTATGACCGATTCCAAAAGTAATATATAGGGTCATAATAAACATTGTTAATCGATAAGGTATTAAAATCTCCGCGATATGTTTTGCTGCCCATTGACCTATTGCGGAATCTGCTGCCACGGGTGGGAAAGCAATGATAAGAAATATGCTCCCAAAGATGATGAATGGCAAAGCAGAAACTACACCATCACGTATCGCACGTAAATGCTTCTGCTCAGACAATTTAGCCATAGGTGTCGATAAATTATTTTCTAAAAAAGCTACAAATTTGTTCATTTGTATTTTCCCCTTTAGATTGATTAGTAGTTAAGATTTCTTGCTAGATTATGTTTTTACTATCCACAAACGAATAAAGTGAAACTTCCAGCAGTTATTTTTTCTCATCCCCCAATGAGTCTGCACCAATCGGGATTTTACGGGTAGGTAATCTCTCACCTACCTTCCTCTTTCCTCTCTGATTCTTGAGGTAGAAGTCTTACTACCCGCGAATAACAAAATAAATAACAACTTTAATTTGATTGTATTATTTCATTAATTAAATTTAATAGAGCAGGTCCACCAAGGGGACTATATGATCGAGCAGGAATCATTAAACACGGGACTCCTGCTTCATCTGCAGAAGCTTTAAAACCATCAAATCGATGTTTTACTTGTGGGGCAACCATAGCAACATCCCAACCGTTTCGAACCTCTGAATCAAATTCTTGCGTACCAACAGCTAATACTTCTAAATTTTGACCATGCTTTTCCCCTTCTTTTTTCAACGCATTTACAACAATCGCACTCGACATTCCACCTGAACATACAAATAATACTTTCATTTTTACTCCCCCTCATAATATTTTTATATAGAAGCTTTAAATTGCTTTTCTTATAAATCCCTCTGCTGCGTTTAAACGCTCTACGGCTTCCTCATAAGAAACATTTGTTAAAATCATAACAATGGCAACCTTAGGTTGATTATTTGCTTTTACTAAGTATTTTTCTGCTACTTCATAACTGCATTCAGTGGCATCCATAACAATACGTTTTGCACGTTCAACCAACTTTTCATTTGTTAACTGCAAATCTACCATTAAATTCCCATAAACTTTTCCAATCCCAACCATTGAAGCTGTTGAGAGCATGTTACATACTAATTTTTGAGCTGTTCCAGCTTTTAAGCGGGTGGATCCTGTAAGTACTTCAGGTCCATTTACAACTTCAATGGCAATTGCAGCAATTTTTCCAATCTCTGATTCCTTATTGCAACTTATCGCTACTGTGTCTGCCCCAAGTTGATTTGCATAATTTAGCCCCGCAATAACATAAGGCGTACGCCCACTCGCAGCAATGCCTACTACAACATCGTTACTCGTTAATTGGATTTTTTCTAAATCTTGACGACCTAATATAAAACTATCCTCTGCGCCCTCAACTGCCTTAATAAATGCACTTTCTCCACCTGCGATTAAACCTACTACTTTACTAGGATCAGTATTGAACGTTGGCGGGCATTCTACAGCATCCAACAATCCAATGCGCCCGCTTGTTCCCGCACCCATATAGATTAATCTACCGCCGCGTTTCATCGCTGCAACAATCATCCCTACAGCTTTTGCAATTTGAGGGAGTTCTTTTTGAACACAGTAAGCAACTTTCATATCTTCTTCATTCATCACCTCCAATAGATTAAGCGTTTTCATTTCATCTAAAAATATAGTCTTTTCATTACGCCCTTCCGTTGTTAAATGTTCTAGCATATAAATCATCCTTCTATCATTCGTAATCTAAAAGCTTTTTTGAAACCGCTTTCTTTAATAAGACTATAGCATCGTTAAAAATAAATTTCAATAATCAAAGATAATTTTAAAATAAAATTTCAAAAAATCTACACAATTAGAAAACTAGCGAGTATAATAACTAATTGTCAACGCTTACATTTTTTATAAACTAAAAATAAGAAAAGGATGTATACCATTAAGTAAAGAAAGCATTTCTAAAAAAATTAGGTTCATTGGCAATATCAATTTTTTAGGTGAATCACTACTACTTCCACTTAGAGTTTCATCATGGTTTTATAAGAATCACCATTGTCGCTTAGCAAGGAATTAAAAAAATCTATGCAAAGTAGGTGTTATGATAATGTACATTGTTGGGTTAATGTCTGGAACATCATTGGATGGTATTGATGCTGTGCTTATCCGTGTGAATAATAGCAAACTAAACACCGAGTTAGAAATGATTGAATTTATAACACATCCTTTTCCAAAAGATGTTAGAGAAGAAATTATACAGTCATTGTCTGTAGATACATCTAATGTGCAGCTAATTTGTAGTTTAAACTTTAAACTAGGAAAATTATTTGCAGATGCTACAAAGGAAGTTTGCAAAAAAGCCGGATTTCCTTTAGATCAGCTGGATCTTATAGGATCTCATGGGCAAACGATTTACCATCAGCCCTTACAAGAACAAAACTTGGTCCCCTCAACTCTGCAAATTGGAGAACCTTCGGTAATTGCGTACGAAACAAATACAACCGTAATATCTAATTTCCGTACTATGGACATAGCAGCGGGTGGACAGGGTGCTCCTTTAGTACCTTATACTGAATATGTTCTTTACCGGAGTGAAACAAAGGGAAGGTTGTTACAAAACATCGGGGGCATCGGAAATGTAACTGTTTTACCTAAGCAATCTTCACTAGATAACATGTATGCCTTTGATACAGGACCTGGAAATATGATTATTGATGAGGTATGTCGCCAATTGTTTAACATAGGATATGATGAAGGTGGTAATTTAGCGAAACAAGGGAAAATAAATGAACAGCTCCTATCATACTGCATAAATCACCCTTATATTATGAGCCCTCCTCCCAAAACAACAGGAAGAGAATTGTTTGGTAAGCAATATGTTCAAAAACTATTAAATAAGTTTAATAATCTTTCAAGCCACGATATAGTAGCAACTGTAACAATGTTTACAGCGCAATCTATTGTAGAGAACTATCGCAACTTTATCCTTCCACAAGTTAAAATCGATGAAGTCATTATTGGAGGCGGTGGCAGCTATAATACAACTTTACTGAAAATGATTCAATCACTACTTGGGGAGTCAATTCAAATTTACACCCAAGAGGAATTAGGATACTCTTCGGAGGCTAAAGAGGCTATAGCGTTTGCTCTTCTTGCAAATGAAACCTACCATGGTAATGTAAGTAACGTTCCAAATGCTACAGGTGCAAAAAACGCTGTCGTTCTTGGGAACGTGTCCTTCCCAACATCAGATCATTGGATTAAGATAAGAAATTCTTTAGAAGAAAGCAGGGATTTCATCAACTGAGGATTTCTTCATCCCCATCTGATGCTTAACTCTAACCAATCAGACTATCCCTACCTCGTCATTGAAGTAGGGATAGCGCGATAAAGTAAAGAAATTATAATGTCATTCTTATACTCAAAAAATTTTCTCATAGAAATACCGGGAACTATTTGTGCTAGTTTGTATTTCTATCGATTTGAATTTTGGCCTCTAACAAAGCAAAGGATCAATTATGAAATTGATTCAAATGTAAAAAATAAAAACAATACTAGTTTAAAACTTTCAACACAGTTTGCTTCATTATTTCTACTCCATCCATTATGCAAGCATGATCAAATTTCATATAAGGGTGATGTAACCCTGGCTTTAAATTTGCTCCTAATCCTAACATAACGGCTTTTAAATGCGGTCTCTTGACTGTATAATAATGAAAATCATCACTTCCTGTAGTATAAAGCGGTGGTGCGCAACCTTCTTTCCCATATATTTCAATAATCCCTTTGCACATGATTTGTTCTGCCTCTTCCGAAACCTGTGCCCCAGGCGCAATATCAACCCATCCGTAAGAAATCTTTGTTCCCATTGATTCAGCTGACTGAATGACATGCTCTATCTTTTTCATTAACTCCTCGAGCAATGCATTATTCTCAGCTCTTACATCTAAACCGAATTGTCCATTCCCTGGAATGATATTTAAATTATCTCCACCAGCTTGGCATTTCGTCATTTTGACAGAATATGATTTTTGCGGAGATAGCCATATATTTTTTAATCCGATATTAATCATAGAAAGGACATCAATTGCATTCACACCTTGATGCGGTCGTGCTCCATGTGCATCCTCCCCATGTATATTCGCTTCTAAGAAGGCTGCTGCTCCGTGACGGATAGATGGTGCTGCTTTTTTAAAAGGTAATTCCTCAATTGGACGTAAATGAACACCAAATAAGAAATCAGCGTCATCAACCACACCTTTCTCCACCATTTTTAAAGCGCCGTTCCCTTTTTCTTCTGCAGGTTGGAAAATAAATCTAACTGTTCCGCTTTTCCAACTGGCATTTTTCAATTGTAAAATAAGCCCCATCGCAATCGTCATATGGGCATCGTGACCACATGAATGATTCGCTTTAAATTCTCCATCTACTTCTTGCCACAATGCATCCATATCAGCTCGAATCGCGATAACTGGCTTCCCGTTCCCAACCTCTGCGATCACTCCAGGACAATCATCAAATGTTTTATATGAAATTCCTTCTTCTTTTAGAAATTGAGTGATATAAGCTGTTGTCTCATATTCCTTCCAACTCACTTCAGGGTTTTCGTGTAAATGCTGAAAAATTTCTGTTAAACGCTCTTGTAGCTCTAAAGTTTTCAACCTTCCAGTCTCCTTCCTAAATTCGAAGCAGTTTTTCGTTTATAAAAAATCCTATTTCGAAAAACATATTGAATATTCACTTAAATGTCAAGAGATTGTCCCTTCATTTCTTTTGAAATATAATAAGATAATTAAGATTAAAATTCTGAAAATTCTTTTAAACCACTCATCATTTATCTAAACTCCTTATGAATACGTATAACTTTAAATCTATGACACAAAGGACGTGAATTATACAATGAAAATTACAGCTATTCACATTTATGCAATTCGTTTACCACTTCGTAACCCATTTGTTATTAGCTATGGCTCTTATCCTGATATGCCATCTATTATCGTAAAATTGGAAACAGATGAGGGCATTATCGGTTACGGCGAGGGAGTTGCTGATGATCACGTTACAGGTGAGTCATGGGAAAGTACTTTCCATGTTTTAAAACACACGTTGGCTCCAGCACTAATTGGGAAAAACCCAATGAATATCGAAAAAATACACGACATCATGAGTCAAACAATTTACGGTGTACCTACTGCAAAAGCTGCGATTGATATCGCCTGCTTTGATGTAACGGGGAAAAAACTTGGCCAACCTGTATATCAACTAATTGGCGGACGCTACCATGAAAAATTCCCTGTGACTCATGTCTTAAGCATTGCTTCTCCAGAAGATATGGCAGAAGAATCTGCTTTCATGATTCAAAAAGGCTACCAATCTTTCAAAATGAAAGTCGGTACAAATGTAAAAGAAGATGTAAAAAGAATTGAAGCTGTACGTAAGCGTGTAGGAAATGATATCGCCATTCGTGTTGATGTAAACCAAGGTTGGAAAAATAGCGCAAATACATTAACAGCACTTCGTTCATTAGGGCATTTGAACATCGACTGGATTGAACAACCTGTTGTAGCAGATGATATTGAGGCAATGGCTCATATTCGCTCTAAAACAGACATCCCCCTTATGATTGATGAAGGACTAAAAAGCTCTCGTGAAATGCGCCAAATTATTAAACTGGAAGCAGTCGATAAGGTAAATATAAAACTAATGAAATGCGGCGGTATATACCCCGCTGTGAAACTCGCTCATCAAGCGGAAATGGCAGGTATTGAATGTCAAGTTGGTTCCATGGTTGAATCATCTGTTGCATCTTCTGCAGGATTTCATGTTGCCTTCTCTAAAAAAATTATTACAAGTGTTGAGCTGACCGGACCATTAAAATTCACGAAAGACATTGGAGATTTATCTTACGACATACCATTTATTCGTTTAAACCAAAAGCCAGGATTAGGTATTGAGGTTAACGAGGATACATTACGTGAATTAACTGTCTTTCAAGACGTTGTTCGCTAAAGGAGGACTACACCATGGATATTCTTTATGAAGGAACATTAAAACAAAATGTGCAAAACTTTCGAGTTACAACATTATCGTTAAATCACGTTGAGGAAATCCTATTATTACAGGATATCATAATTGAAGCATTAGAAAATAAGGATCGTCTGCAGCCTCTGACACTAGAAGAATTTCAATACATATTAAACAGTAATGGCATGATGATAGGTGCCTTTGCAGGAGACCAATTGATCGCATTCCGTGCCCTATTAGTCCCTCCTATTGATGAGGATCATTTAGGACTTGATATTGGTTTAACACATGAAGAATTAGAGCGGGTTATCTATCAAGAAATTTCAAACGTCCACCCTGACTATCGTGGCAATGGCATGCAAAAAATATTAGCGAAAGTCATTATGAAAAAGTTACAACAAGCCGATGGTAAATTCGATTACGTTTGTTGCACCGTTGCGCCATTTAACATTCCGAGTTTAAAAGATAAATTTGCGCAAGGAATGGAAATTGCGGCGCTGAAGGAGAAGTATGGCGGTAGTATGCGGTATGTTTTTGTAAAGGAGTTGCGTAAAGATAAGGAAAGAGATTGGACGGATATTAAAAGCGTTCCGATGAATAATACTAGTGAACAACAGGCATTACTTGCGGAGGGGTATCGTGGGTATGAGATGGAGAAAATAGATGAGAATTTTATTGTGAAGTTTGGACAATAAAGTGAAATTTTAATCAGTGGGGTCTTCTTCATCCCCCACTGATTATTAACCCCCACCAATCGGGCTTTTACGGGCAGTTTATCTCCCGCCTAACTTCTTAAAGAAAAGTGGAAGTGGCTCGTCCAGAATGTGAGGGGATGGAGCTTCTGACGTAGAGGTGTTTTTTTACCTCGCAGGAAGAAGCGAAGCCACCGAACATTCTAGCCACTGGAACTGGACGATGCTTTCACTCAGTTTTGAAGCGGAAATATTACTACCCGCAAATAGCTGGATAAATTAGGGTTCTACGTTATTTTAAGCCATATACTCTACATGTCTAGAGTAATAGTAACCGCCACTAAACTGTCATCTTCCAACTTGATAACGCTAACCAGTTTTCCATCTCCTTATAATCAGGCATTATCTTCCCAACAAGGCGCCAAAAAGAGCGATCATGATTTAGATGAACCATATGGCACATTTCATGAACGACTACATAGTCGATCACCCTCTGTGGTGCCATCGCCAGCTTCCAATTAAATGTTAACTGTAGATTTGAATCACAAGTTCCCCATGTACGGTTACTATCTGAAATACGGATGGAACGCGGTTTTGTTTTAAAGTTGCTTTGATACGATTTAATACTCTTCTCTACTAACGCTTTACACTGCTTATAATAAAACCGTTTTAAAGCTTGTTTTATTTTCTCATCTTCAAGCTCTTTCACATATATATGCAGCTTATCACCTTCAAACACTGCATTGTCTTGCCCAATACTTGCATCTTGAGAGATTTGTATCGGATATGTGTTTCCTAAATACAGAAAACCCTCTCCTTGATCATAAGCCTTTTCCTGCGGTCCAAGCACTCGCTCCTGCATTTCCTTACGTGTTCTCTGAATCCAATCCCATTTCTCCTCTAACAATTGAATTATATATTCAACTGGCGTCCCTTTCGGAGCTTGCACTTCAACATTCCCATAAGAATCTACATAAAGACGTACGGATTTTTTCTTCTTATAATTTATATGAAAATTAATCGTCTCACCTAAATATGTATGTATCATTTCATCACCTAGCGTATTTGTTCTTATTATTTTACAAATAAAAAAGAGTAGGCTATAAACGTCCTACCCTACCTATTATATCATTTACTGCTTTACCATGAATGTTACAATGCTTATCCTCTATACTTTACAGCTAATCCCTTTAAGAAATTCCTTGCGTATCTATCACCACACTCTTTGTAATTCTTGTGGCCTTTCTTTCTTAATAGAGCACCTAACTCTCCTTTTGTCACCTTAACACCCACGCTATCTAATATAGCAAGTACATCTTCACTCGTTAATGATAGTGCTATTTTCATTTTCTTTAAAAGAAGATTATTGGCACTCTCATTGCCCTGTAAAGGTGCTGCTTGTCCTGCAGGTTGCCCCGGTTTCGGATCTTGCTTTCCTCTTTTTAAAGTAATAAAGCCATTTAAAAATGATTCTAACATCATCATATCGCATGTTAATACATAATCATCTTCGACTACATCCGCATTTTCAGCTTCATGTTGTGGACTTTTCTTTACTTTTGTAAGCATATCAACTACTTCTTCTTTCGTTACTTCCATGCCACCAAGTTTAAATATCTCTACCATATCTATATCTTTTATATCCATAGCATATCTTACTCTTTTTAATATATCGTTGTTGCTCATTGCCATTGTTAGTCCTCCTAAAATATTGATTATTTATACAGCTGTTAAAGTTTATCCTCTAACATGCTTTAAACTATCATGTTTAATATAACCTTTCAGTTAATGTCCGCCAAATTAATACTTTAACATTTTAAAGATAGGTTTTATAGTCTCCCTCGAACTTTTCTCCACCATTGTATCTATGGATCTCTTACTTGTTCGTTGTATGCTAATAAAAAGGTTTCTCTCTTAACATTAAATAACAGAAAAAACAGTGCTTTGATTTCTCAAATACACTGTTCTTTTCCAAAGTTATCAAGCAATGCACGCACTTCATCTGTTGATTTCGTACTCATCAATTGATTTCTTAATTCAGCAGCTCCATGGAATCCTTTTACATAAATTTTGAAAAAGCGATGAAGCCCTGTAATTGAACGTGGTAGTACTTCCGCATATTGATCTTGAAGATCCAGCTGTAGTCTTAAAAGATCAAGGTATTCTTTACTGCTATGCTCTTTTGGCTCTTTTTCAAAAGCAAAAGGATTTTTAAAAATACCTCGCCCGATCATAACGCCATCAATACCATATTGCTGGGCAAGCTGCAGCCCAGTTTGACGGTCAGGAATGTCTCCATTGATTGTTAGTAGCGTATTCGGTGCGATACGGTCACGTAATTTTTTGATTTCCGGGATTAGCTCCCAATGCGCATCTACTTGGCTCATTTCCTCTCTTGTACGTAAATGAATAGAAAGGTTCGCAATATCCTGTTTTAAAATATGCGTTAGCCACGCCTCCCACTCATTTAACTCCTTATAGCCAAGTCGCGTTTTCACGCTGACAGGCAGTCCGCCCGCTTTTGCTGCTTGAATAAGTTCTGCCGCAACGTCTGGACGCAGAATAAGGCCACTACCTTTTCCTCTTGATGCCACATTCGGTACAGGGCAGCCCATATTAATATCGATGCCTTTAAATCCTAGCTCTGCCATGCCAATACTCATTTGACGGAAATATTCAGGATTATCCCCCCAAATATGTGCCACCATTGGCTGTTCATCTTCTGTAAAAATCAAACGGCCACGCACACTTTTCATGCCCTCTGGATGACAATAGCTATCCGAGTTTGTAAACTCTGTGAAAAATACATCCGGTCGCCCGGCTTCACTTACTACGTGACGAAAGACAACATCTGTCACATCTTCCATTGGTGCAAGTACAAAAAATGGTCGTGGTAAATCACGCCAAAAATTATCTATCATTTCAAACTCAAATCCTCTCACTATGATCAAAATTTCAAGCTCTCGGTCAAAAAATATAAAGCCAAATGTTACATTTATACCATACGTAATAACTTATTATCAAACACAAATATATGTGGACATTTATAATTTGTGAAAATCGGCAATGTTTATTTTAACTACAATCGGGCCTGAATGGTATGTTTATAAGCCAAAAAGCAGATGGTATAGATTTTTTCTATATCAACTGCTTTTCTATTATACCAACTTAAGCCAAGCCACACACTCCACATGAGTAGTATGCGGGAACATATCAACAGGTTGTACTTCCTGCGTTTTATATCCGCCTTCTTCTAATACTTTTAAGTCACGTGCAAGTGTCGCCGGGCTACATGATACATATACAACACGCTTCGGCTTCATATCAATAATCGTGTTTAATAAGGCCTCATCGCAGCCTTTACGCGGTGGGTCTACAACGATTGTGTCTGCGATTACACCTTCTTTATACCAGTTTGGAATAACTACTTCTGCTTCTCCTACTGCAAATTCGGCGTTTGTCATGTTGTTTAATGCCGCATTTCGATTTGCATCCTCAATTGCTTCTGGAACGATTTCAACGCCATATACTTTCTTCGCTTTTTGCGCTAGGAATAGTGAGATTGATCCGATTCCGCAGTATGCGTCGATAACTGTTTCATTTCCAGCTAGTTTTGCGTATTCTAATGCTTTGTCATATAGCACTTTCGTTTGTTCTGGGTTTACTTGGTAGAAAGAACGTGCCGAGATAGCAAATTTAATATCGCCGATAAAGTCATAAATATATTCCGATCCGTATAGGACTGTTGTTGTGTCTCCAAAGATTACGTTTGTACGTTTCGTGTTTACGTTTTGAACAATTGATTTTACATTTGGGAACTTCGCTGTAATTTCTTCGATGATTGTCTTATTATTTTGAAGTTCTGCCGTACGTGTAATGAAGACAAGCATAATTTCCCCTGTTACTTGTCCGTAACGGGCCATTACGTGACGAAGTGTGCCTTTATGACGTTCTTCGTTGTACGCTGTGATTCCGTGTTTTTCACAAATACGTTTTACTTCTTGAATTAACGTATCGTTTTCTTCTGCTTGAATTAAGCATGTTTCCATATTAATGATCTCATGCGTGCCTTGACGATAGAAACCAGCTACAAGCCCACCTTCACGTTCTCCAATCGGTACTTGTGCTTTATTTCGATACACCCAAGGATTTTCCATACCAAGAACCGGATGAACTGGTACATCGTGAAGTCCGCCGATGCGTTGCATCACGTCACGCACTTGTTTTTCTTTCGCCTTTAGTTGTCCTTCATATGTTAAATGCTGAAGCTGGCAACCCCCGCATTGGTTGTATACTGGGCATTCTGCATCTTTGCGATATGGACTTTCTGTATGAAGCTTCATTAAACGACCAAATGCGAAATTCTTCTTTACTTTAATAATTTTAATTTGTGCTTCTTCGCCTGGTAATCCGTTTTTTACGAAAATAGGATATCCTTTTACCTTCGCAACACCGGCACCATCATGTGTTAAATCTTCAAATACTACATCTATAAACTCGTTTTTTTCAACTGGTGGCTTCATTTTAGTACTCATCTTCCGACCTCTCTTTTTCATAACACTGCGTTACATTTTATCATACTTATATAGTCTTTTTCTATTGGAAGAAAAAAACCTATTGACGATGCTTCTCTATTAGTGTTACGCTACTACTAATTTAATACGGACGATGTTACCTCATATATACTCGATAATATGGATCGAGAGTTTCTACCCGGCAACCGAAAATTGCTGGACTATGGGGAAACTAATGAATATTAGCTTTTTTGTGTATACAAAGACTCATATTGATTAGCTTTCTCTCATAGATGAAAGTAAATCCATATGGGTCTTTTTTTATTTTTTACTTTTCTAAAAGGTCAGACATCTTACGTATGACATGAAACCTCTACTACTTTTATTTATTAGTTATATAACGAGCGTTTTATGTAAAAACTTTATACGAACTTCTGAAAGGGGCTACTACATGCAATATGTAATAAGCATTATCGGTATTTTTGCCGTGTTAGGTTTATGTTTTGCTTTGTCAAACAACAAAAGTAAAATCAACTTCCGTGCAATTGCTATTATGATTGGTTTCCAGATTTTAATTGGTTGGTTTATGTTTGGCACAAAAATTGGTCAAGAGATCATCATTTTTATTAGTAAAGTCTTCAACAAGTTGATTAAGCTTGGTACAACAGGTGTTGACTTCCTATTTAATGGAATCCAAAGAGACTTTGTCTTTTTCTTCAACGTGCTATTAATTATTATCTTTTTCTCAACACTTCTTTCTATTTTTAGTTATTTAGGCGTTTTACCATTCATCGTTCGCGTCGTCGGTGGTGCGATTTCCAAAATTACTGGTTTACCACGCGTTGAATCATTCCATGCGGTAAACTCTGTATTCTTCGGTTCCAGCGAGGCATTAATCGTAATTAAAAATGACCTAAAACACTTTAATAAAAACCGTATGTTTATCATTTGCTGTTCAGCAATGAGCTCAGTTTCAGCTTCTGTTACAGCTTCATACGTGATGATGCTAGATGCGAAATATGTACTAGCAGCACTCCCACTGAACTTATTCTCTAGCTTAATTGTTTGTTCATTATTAACACCAGTTGATACGAAAAAAGAAGAAGAAACAGTTCAAAAATTTGAAAGAAGTCTATTCGGTGACAGCTTGATCGGTGCAATGATTAACGGTGCATTAGATGGTTTAAAAGTAGCTGGTATCGTTGCCGCTTTAATGATTGCATTTATTGGCGTTATGGAAGTTGTAAACTATGTGATTAGTGCAGCTTCAGGCGCAATGGGACATGCTGTTACACTGCAACAAATCTTCGGTTATATTCTTGCTCCATTTGCATTCCTAATGGGTATTCCAGCTCATGATATTATCCCAGCTGGCGGAATCATGGGAACAAAAATTGTTTTAAATGAATTCGTAGCTATTCTTGATTTAAAAGAAGTTGCTACAACGTTATCTCCACGTACAGTTGGAATCGTTACTGTATTCTTAATTAGCTTCGCAAGTATTAGCCAAATTGGTGCGATTGTTGGTACAATCCGTGCCCTTTCTGAAAAACAAGGAAGCGTTGTATCTAAGTTTGGTTGGAAAATGCTATTTGCATCAACACTTGCTTCTATTTTATCCGCTACGATTGCTGGATTATTTATTTAATAATGAATCACCCTTCTCCTTTTATTAGGGAGAGGGGTGATTTTTTTTAATCAAAAGTAACGATTCTAATAATGTAACGATATGCAAAATTGCATGCACTCTTCAGCACAATTTCTCTTTTGTAAATCAAGAAAGAAATATATACTAGTATTGGCACTAAGATATGTTTTGTCTGTTTATAGTGAAAGAAATATCCAACATCAAAACCCCAAAAGAAAAAACGTTTTTAAAGATACCTTCGAAAATAGCTATTTTCGGAGGTATCTTTTTTCATCAAGTAATATATACATACAATTATTTTTCTTCACAAAAATTTCACATAAGACAAAGCCTATGTAAATGAACATCACCTTTGTCGAATTCTCCCAAAAGAGATATTCCCCTCTATATGCCATAGTGATATGATGAACAAGGGTATTATTCAAATAGAAATATTTGAATGCATAGTCTCTTGTAATCAAAAAAGATAAAGAATCGATTACATATGAGAGACAGCACGATAAAAACACAATAGAAGGATGATATTATGAAAAAATATGCTCGTATTGCTTTACTTTCTTCTACTATTCTCGTAGGTTGTAACACTAGCACCATTAGTGAGAAGCAGACAAAAGAAGCAACTTACAAGAAGCAAAAGGAAACGCAAGAAGTACAGGCAAAAGCAGTAGAAATACCTGTAACACAAGGACTTATTTCGTGGGATCCCTTTGATTACAACGCAAAAAACACCACACTCTACACTAAAAACTTAAAAGATTCATTTAAAACAGTGCGCTACAATATTTGGCGTACAGCTGATGGACCTGCAAGTAAACAAACATTTGTATCACACGACAAAGCTCGTGATTTCGCTCTCCCATTTCATTTACAATCATTTCATTTAAAACGCGGGGAATTTCAAATTGAAACAGTGGGATTAAAAGAAGATAACACAGAAGTTCCTCTAGTGAAATCTACGATTACATTCCAACAGTATGTACCTTTCCTTATGTATCATGCCATTGAGAAATACCCTGGACCAAGTGATGGCGATTTAGGTTTATATGTGCCACCAGAGCAATTTGAAAAGCATATGCAGTATTTAAAAGATAACGGTTATACACTGTTAACGTTTGAACGTTGGGGTGATATAAATCGTGTCAATAAACCTATCTTTATAACAATGGATGATGGTCGAAAAAATAATATGAATGCTCTTCATATTTTACAAAAATTAAAAGATGATAGATTCCAACCAGCGGCAACAGAATTCCTTGTTTCAAATGATATTGATAAACCAAATCGTCTTACAACAGACGAGGTAAAACAAATGCTTGATTCAGGTATTTTTTCTATTCAATCTCATACCGCTAACCATGCAATGTTGGCTTATACAAACAACTATGATGAAGAATTACGTAAATCTAAAGAAAAAATTGAAAATCTTACAGGCAAAAAAATCATCGCCCTTGCCTATCCAGTAGGTTCTTATAATGATCCAGCTGTGGAAGAAACAAAGAAACATTACCAATTTGCAGTAACGACAGATCATGGAACTCACATTACAAAAGGCTCACCGAACGAACAATACTTAATTAAACGTCATTTTGTTGGTCCTAACACAACAATGGCGCAGTTCATCTCACTTGTAAAAGAAAAGTATTAATCATTTTTCAGGCTACTTTTTATGAAAAAGTAGCCTTTTCTTTTATTTAAAGGTAATCACAGCTTGTTGCTTTAGTCCGTTATATCATTTACATAAAAAACCTTTTTGTTTATCTTTCCGTTTGAATACAGCCAGTACCATAATTATAAGGAAGTGTAGCGGGAGACATATATCGATATAACTCTTCGGTCAATAAAGATCATGCTTATTTTTGGTTCATATTCATAAAAAGCACATTACTATTCTCATTAGCATAAGAGAATAGTAATGTGCTTTTCAATTCAAAAATAGTCTAAATTCTTAAGTTGATAGATGTGGGGCGGCACCCTAATATGCTTGGATTAAAATCATTGCAAACAGCTAAAAAAGTGGTTGCTGAAATAAAAGTTATGCATATGACCAAAAAGGGACAAACTCTCCAAGGTGAGAAGTCTGTCCAAAAACAGATATATCTTATCCATAATCTCTTTGGTTTAACAGCATAAAATTCAATTCCGCTAAGAATCTTTCGTTCTTTTTTCATATCTCACTATTTTTGCACCAGAACCTACAATAGTGAATTAGAATAATGACTTAATACTTGCTAGGACAGTAAGTATACCTATAATAATGACAAATACATTACTCGCTTTCCCTCTGTATTTAGCTAGTACTGGTACTTTACGGATCGCATACATTGGTAATAGACATAAGATAGCAGCAACTAACGGACCACTAAGGGCATCAATAATTCCAAGAATACTTGGATTTGCATAAGCAACATACCAGCATGTTAATACGACAAAAGTAAGGATTATTGTCTTAACTGTTTTTTCTCCCATATTTTTTCCGCGTTTTTTACCGAACTTGATAATCACGTCACGCATTACCTCATATGCTCCTATATAATGGCCAAGGAAGGACTTTGTTATAGCCGTAAAAGCAATGATAGGAGCTGCAATAGTGATTATAGGCGAATTAAGCTCATTAGCAAGATATGATAGAATTGACAAGTTCTCTTCTTTTGCTTTTATAAGATCACTTGGAGTCAAACTTAATGTACTGCTCCAAACAAAGAACATAACAACAGCGAATGTCATGATATAACAAGCTTTTTGTATTTGAGCACATTTGGCATCAGTAGCTTCTATTCCATAGGTTGCTCTCTGTTTCATAACAAATGATGAAATCATAGGAGAATGATTAAACGAGAATACTACGATTGGTAGTATCATCAATATCGTTCCCAAATATCCCGTTCCTGTTGAAGCAGTAGAAACACTTGAAAAACTAAGCATTGACGTATTCCACTGTGGAATCAAAGATATTGCGATAAAAAGTAGAGAAGCTATGAAAGGATATACTAGCATGCTCATTATCTTCACGGTGATATCTTGTCCAAAATTTAGTATAGCTATAAGACCGAGTACTAATACAAGCGATAAAATGGCCCTTGGAGGCTCTGGCATGTGCAATTGATTCACAATAAAACTACTTGCAGTATTTGTAAGTGCAACCGAATACATCAGCACGATCGTATAAATTGAGACGAAGTATACTATGTTAAAAATTATACTTGCCTTATTTCCGAAATACTCTCTTATTGTACCTGTAATCCCCTCATCAGCAGAATTAGAAGCGTATATCATTTTAGCAAGCGCTCTATGTGAGTAATACATAACAGGATATGCAAGTATGGTAATTAACAGTAATGATAATAAACCACCTGAACCTGCATTAATAGGTAAAAAGAGTACTCCTGCTCCAATTGCTGTTCCAAAAAGGCTCAATGCCCAGGTAGTATCCTGTTTATGCCACTTTTTAGGATCTAGATATTTCTCATTTTTTACTGCAGTGTTTTCATCTTGAAATTCTATTTTTTTTGCAGTATTTCCATTCATATAATAATTCCTCCTTATATCCTATTCTTACGTCTCTTTTTAAGGCTTAGGAATATAGACCATTCTTGAATAATGAATTGCTTACAAGGTGCGCCACATCGTGTGTCCAACCTGATAGATTTGTTAGCGTTTACAAAACAACTCAATTATATAATATATTAGTATACTTTAATTGTATAGTAGTATATTTTAGTGATAATGGCTTTTAGCATACTGACGCCCTTAGGAGAACAACGGAGAATAGAATTGTTAACTATTTCACAATATTTCCAATAACTGTTTATTTATTTAATTGTTTCTCTCCAAAGATTTTACTTTTAATGGCAATCCCTGTAGGTGTGGCTGCAATTCCACCTAAACCTGTCTCTCTTAATTCGCGAGGCATCTGTCTTCCAACTCTATACATCGCTTCAATAACTTCGTCAGCATTGATGATATTGTTTACACCGGCTAATGCGATGTCCGCTGCTGCTAAAGCATTGGCCGTTCCAATAGCGTTTCTCTTTACACAAGGAATTTCTACCAAACCAGCGACCGGATCACAAACTAAACCGAGTAAATTTTGTAATGCGGTTGAGAAAGCTTCAGAAGATTGCTGCGCTGTTCCTCCGGCAGCTTCTACCCCAGCTGCTGCAGCCATTGCTGAGGCACTGCCTACTTCAGCTTGGCATCCTCCGTACGCTCCGGAAATACAAGCGTTATTTGCGACTATCATTCCAAATAAAGATGAAGTGAATAGAAAATGGACCATATCTTCATGGCTTAACTGCAACGTATCTTTAATACTAAATAGGACTCCCGGGATCGTCCCACTCGCACCTGCTGTTGGAGTTGCACAAATAGCTCCTAATGAAGCATTTACTTCATTAACACCGATAGCACTTTGAATCCCTAACACCATCAAATCTCCAGAAAGAGTTTTTCCATTTTCTCGATATTTTTTTATTTTAACAGCATCACCTCCGGTTAAACCGGTCGGAGAAAATACCCCGTTGCCCTCGATACTTTTATTTACGGCATTTTCCATAGTCGCTAAGTTTTTTTCCATTTTACTCCAAACTTCTTCATAAGAAGTTTTAGTTTGTTCAATTTCCTGTTCGATTGCTAATTCATAAATTGGCTTTTGCCTTTTATTAGCTGCATCTACAATTTCCTTTATGGTCATATACATATTTTTTCACCTCTTAATAACTAAAGAATAATGATATTAGCTATACTGCTTACACTTCCCAATTCCTTCTGAGCATCACCAGGCAATAGCGAATCCAAAGCGAATACATATAAATATTTTCCATTTTCTTCTAAACTATGAAAATTGTTAATTTCCACATCATATTGTTTAAAGATTCTGCGTAAGACAAATTCAAAGTCAGCTCTTTCGGAAATCGCAATAATAACTGGTAATGGCCCCTGTAAATCTAGACTAAATCCGTCAATTTCAACATGTTTGACTTCAATTAATCCGCCGCCGACCGAAATACCCACTGTTCTAATACTTCGATTTTCATCCTCTAGATATACATCTGCCGTATTTGGATGACCGGCAGGACTATCACCTGCTTTTTCAATAAAGGTAATATCAATTCCTTTAGATTCTGCTATTTTAATAGCATCTGGCACTTTGCTGTCATCGGCAGCAAATCCTAATATCCCAGCAATAATTGCAAAATCAGTTCCGTGTCCTTTATGGGTTTCAGCAAATGATTCATAATACCTTACCACGACTTTTTTTGGAAGACCTTGAAATAATTTATTGGCAACTGTTCCAATAGCTAAAGCACCTGCAGTATGCGAACTTGAAGGACCTATCATTACCGGCCCAATTACATCAAAACAACTTTTGTATTTAACAACCTTTTTTTCTTTAATAGATACTACATTCATGTTTATATAAGCACCCCCATCATTTATTATTTTTAATTGCAGTTGAATCTAAGTTATTAGAGTGACCAATTCAAAATAAAATCTGGCTGATAACGTTTCCATTTTCATGTTGAATGAATTTCCCTTCTGATCACACACCTTTCTTAGAGAAGAAATCGTATCAGTATGTCCAATTTTAGAAGATTACTTGCAAGACCTTTAAAATTTTTGTATCCGAACCAAGTTTAATATTTTCTTCGAGGTAATAGATTATCTCTCGACGCCCTCATTATAACTTGTATATTTATGAGTTTAATATTTTTTTATTTTTAGAAAAACTGAATAAATAAAATTTTGAATGAATAATAAATTACATTTGGCACGTAGCAATTGTGTCCATTATTTGAAGCTGTATTAGTTAGTAGCAAAGCAAAAATAACACAGAGTTCCTTTGATTAACACGTTGACTATATTGGAAAATCATTATAAAGATACTTATATTATTCTTTGTTAAAACATCTTATTTTATGCGTGAAAGCTGTTGTAATAAATGATTCATGTAGATGAAAAGGAATAAATTAAGAAAATATAAAATCTATTTCGGTTATTTATTATCCACTTTGAATTTATATGCATTTTTCAGAAAAAATGAACTTCTTTTTTTCAGCAATCGGTCCATATAGTTGCATAAATCCCAATTTCTCAATTATGACAATGAGAGATAACAATATCGAACAAGGAGATATAAGATGTTGAAAAAAGCGGATCTGCGGATTATTCGGAATTTCAAAAAGTTACTTTGCGGTCTATGACAGCAATCCTGTCACTCCCCCATTTCATTCTCCAACTTTAAAATTAGCTTAAATTATAGGCTTAAACATGTAGCTCCCTCCCTTCAAATGCTATAATTTGTAAAAAAGTTTATTGGAGGCTTTAATGAAATTACATGCTCTTTTGGATTTTCTACATTTATTATTTTTAAGCATTAAAAGTCATTATGTTCTTGGCATCCCTATTTATGTATTTTTAATCCCTTTCATATTTGTTGTCGGCTACATTATTATCACGATTAACAAACCTATAAAAAGAAAAAGACGCTACATTTAAGCCAACTGCAACCGAATATGTGATTGTTGATAACGTCGATGCAGAAGGTTCTTTATCCACCGCGAATATAAAAGAAATGGTTGATTCAGGTATATTCTCTGTCCAATCACACACAGCAACATATGCTGAAAGCCCAAAAGAAAAACTTGAAAAGATTACTGGCAAACCTGTCATTGCCTTCGCATACCCATTTGGTCATGTAAATGATCAAGTTGTCGAAGAAACAAAAAAATATTATCAATTTGCAACAACGACAAAGCCAGGGCGGTTTATTACGAAAGGTGAGCCTAACGAATTATTCAAAATGAAGCGTGTTCGCATACATCATTCCACAACAGTGGAACAATTTACACGCTCTATTAAATAACTAAAAAATAGAACTCAATCTCATTTGAGTTCTATTTATATTTTTGAATTTTTCTTGTATTATGTATATAATAAATCTTTTGAATAAAGGAGATCGTACATATGTCATTTGAACAAACGTTAGAAAAGTATGCTGCTCTTGCAGTAAATGTCGGTGTTAATATTCAACCTGGGCAAACATTATCTATTAATGCGCCACTTGAGGCAGCTCCATTTGTCCGCCTTGTTACAGAAAAAGCATATAAATCAGGCGCAAAGCATGTATATGTAGATTGGAACGATGAAGTATTAACACGTTTAAAATTTGACTTAGCTCCTGAAGAAGCATTCTCAGAATTCCCTGCTTGGAAGGCGCATGCACGTGAAGAGCTTGCAAAAGAAGGCGCTGCATTTATGTCTATCTATGCAGAGAATCCAGATCTATTAAAGGGTGTAGATGCAAAGCGAATTGCAAGTGCTCATAAGGTTGCTGGTGAAGCAATGAAAGTATACCGCGATTATGTACAAGCAGATAAAGTAAGCTGGTGCGTGATCTCTGTACCTACGAAAGAATGGGCTGCAAAAGTATTCCCTGATGTTGCGCCAGAAAAGCAAGAAGAAAAGCTATGGGATGCAATTTTCCAAGCAACTCGTGCAAATTTAGAAAATCCTGTGGAAGCATGGAAAGAACATGATGACACATTACATGAAAAAGTAGACTACTTAAATGAAAAACATTATAAAGCTCTTCATTATACAGGTCCTGGGACAGATTTAACAATTGAACTTCCAGAAAAACATGTATGGGCTGGAGCTGGAAGCTTAAATGAAAAAAACGTACCCTTTATGGCTAATATTCCAACAGAAGAAGTATTTACAATGCCATTAAAATCAGGTGTAAACGGACAAGTATCAAGTACGAAGCCATTAGTTTTTGGAGGCAACATCATTGATAATTTTACACTTACATTCGAAAATGGACGTATTGTAAACTATAAAGCTGATACTGGCGAAGAAGCTTTAAAACATTTAGTAGAGACAGATGAAGGCTCTCATTTCTTAGGAGAGGTTGCATTGGTACCTCACGACTCGCCAATTTCTAACACAAATATTTTGTTCTATAATACGTTATTTGATGAAAATGCATCTTGCCATTTAGCGATTGGAAATGCTTATGCATTTAACTTAGAAGGCGGTAAAACAATGACAAAAGAAGAGCTTGCTGAAAATGGGGCGAACTCTAGTATTACACACGAAGACTTTATGATCGGGTCAGCTGAGCTTGATATCGACGGTATTACAGCTGATGGAAGACATGAGCCAATCTTCCGTAAAGGAAACTGGGCATTCTAAAAATATAAATGATTGAATGAAAAAGAGCTGCTTTCTTAGAAAACAGCTCTTTTTCATTTTACCTCGCTTTAACGGGTAGTAAGGCTCCCACTGATTAAAGTTTCACCTTATTATAATCCTAATGAAATATATTTAATTTCTAAATACTCTTCGATTCCAAAATAACCGCCTTCACGACCAATCCCACTTTCTTTAAATCCGCCAAATGGCGCTTGTGCAACAGATGGAAGTCCATCGTTTAAACCAATAATACCGTATTCTAATGCTTCACTAATTTGAAATGCTTGGCTAATGTCTTTTGTAAATACATAAGCCGCTAAGCCATACGGTGTGTTATTCGCACGCTCAATAACTTCTTCCACCGTTTCAAATTTCGCAACTGGTGCAACAGGACCAAATGTTTCTTCAGTCATACATAACATTGTGTCATTTGCGCCTCCAATGACAGTTGGCTCAATGAAATGGCCATTTAATTCTGTAAGTGTTTGGCCTCCATATAGAATTTCGCCGCCTTTTTTGATTGCATCTTCAATATGCTCCTGTACTTTTTCTACAGCATTCGCATCGATAAGTGGCCCTACAGTCGTACCTTCTCCAAATCCATCGCCTACTTTAAGCCGCCCTACTGCTTTTTGGAATTTTTCCGCGAATTCTGCATACACCCCTTCTTGCACAAATACGCGATTTGTACATATACATGTTTGTCCAGCATTACGGAATTTCGAACCAATTACTGCTTCTACCGCTTTATCTAAATCCGCATCGCTCATTACAATAAATGGAGCATGGCCACCTAGCTCAAGCGAAACTTTCTTCATTGTTTTCGCAGCTCCAGACATTAATTCTTTTCCGATTTCAGTTGATCCTGTAAATGAAACCTTTCTTACGCGTCCATCCTCCATCCAAGTATCAGCAATTGCCTTGGCGCTACCAGTGACAATATTTAAAACACCTTTTGGAATATCGGCTTCATGTGCAAGTTCAGCTAATTTCAATGCAGTTAACGGTGTTTGACTTGCAGGTTTTACAACTGCTGTGCAGCCTGCTGCAAGTGCTGGTGCCACTTTTCTTGTAATCATTGCAGCTGGAAAATTCCACGGTGTAATCGCCGCAATAACGCCTACAGGCTGCTTCGTTACTAAAATGCGTTTATTCGGATGAGAAGCTGGAATCATGTCCCCGTATACCCGTTTCCCTTCTTCCGCATACCACTCTACAAAACTATTCGCATAGTTCACTTCCCCAAGTGCTTCTGCAAATGGCTTCCCTTGTTCCTTTGTCATAATCGCCGCAATTTCTTCTTTGTTTTCATCAATTAATGTAAACCACTTTTTTAGTTTTTGCGCACGATCAGCTGCTGTTAATTTTGACCATGATTTAAAAGCTTCATGTGCAGCATCTACCGCCTGCTTTGCCTCAGTAACTCCGCCCTTTGGAACAGTTGCAAAGATTTCCTGCGTCGCCGGATTATTAATCTCAATTTGTTCCTGCAACTGAATCCATTCTCCATTTATATACATAGCTTTCTGCTCTAGATTTACATACGCCGCTTTCTTATTCACTATTTTCTTCCTCCTTTATATTCACTTCATTTTTTTCCATATTTCTATCATACTTTCAAAAAGGCGTTCGAACAAAGAAATACCCTACAAAAAACTTTCATCCAAATGTCATTAGCCATCCTTATAGCTATATAAATCTACCTTGATTTTTCAACATATAAGTTACTGCCATGGGGTACGCAAAGTAACCTCTACTCGTTTTCTCCTCGACAAAAAAGATGCTGATGGTTTCTATGCATGAACGGGTACTCTCTCATCTAAAAAGAAAGATTATATACCTGCTTTCAATTTGTATTTATATAATTTCCTCTCCTATAAACTTCTTAATTTTCCTAGTTGCTGCAGACTGGCTTATTTTCAAAAACTCTGCTACTTTATAGCTTGATCCATATGTTTTATATGCTTTAAGGATAATATTCCGTTCTACTTCTTCCAACATTTTATAGAGGCTTTGACCGGACTGCTCAACTGTTGACCCTTGCATAGATAATGGTAAGTCTTCTATCATGACAATATCATCTGCAGTAATAACAATCCTTTCAATTACATTTTCTATTTCTCTATTATTCCCTTCCCAAGGATACCCTACAAACATTTGTAAAGTACTAGGGGCCAATTTCACATCACGTCCATACTTTTCGTTAAAGTGATGTAAATAATGATAGACTAACGGTAAAATATCTTCTGTTCGCTCGCGAAGTGGAGGAATTTGAATCGGTATTACATTCAAACGATAGTATAAATCTTTTCGGAAAGTACCTTGTCTTACCATTTCAGCTAAATCTCTATTCGTAGCTGCCACAATACGAACATCTACTTTCTTTAGTTCCCTACCTCCTACTGCGCGGAATGTTTTTTCCTGCAGTACTTGTAACAGTTTGGCTTGAATTTCAAGCGGCATTTCACCGATTTCATCTAAGAAAAGAGTCCCTTTATGAGCTAGCTCTAAAATTCCTTTTTTTCCTTCACGATTTGCACCTGTAAATGAACCACCCGAATAGCCAAACAGTTCCGATTCGATTAAGTTTGTTGGCAATGCCGCACAATTAATTTCATAAAACATTTCATTTTTACGATGACTCACTTCATGTAAATGACGCACTAATCTACTTTTCCCGACTCCGGTTTCACCTAAAATAAGGACCGTGCTATCTACCATAGCTACTTTTTTGATTGTTGCGACTATTTTTTGCATAGCTACACTTTTAAAAATGAGCCCTTCATATTCATATGTTTCTCTTAACTCTTTCTTATATGTCTTTAACTGATTATCCATCTCCTCTACTTTTTTTCGTAATTGGTAGAGCTCAGTGAGATCACGAGAATAACTAATGACTCTTCGCAAATTCCCTTGTTCATCAAACACAGGCCTTGTACGGACGTGTAAATACTCTCCCGACTTTGTTGTCTGAACAAGTTCAATCGGCTTTCTCTTCTCAATTACTTCCAACGTTGCAGATGGATAAAAAATCCCTTCTTTTTGTAACTCTTTTACATGCTTACCTACTAACTCCTCGGCAGATAATTGATAGTGCCTTTCACATGTACTATTTACACGAACAACGGTTCCTTCCTCATCCGTAACAAAGATCTCATCAAATGCATATTCAAATACATCTTTTAAATCCATAAACGCTCGTTCCTTTTCTGCAACCATTCCAGCCACTCCTCAAATTCAGGTTCCATTGCTTCACTTTATTATCGCTTATATTTCATTATAAAGTGAAACTTGCATTTAAGGGAATTTTCTGTTTTTTCAAGAGACAAACTAGAATGGTCACAAATATGTTTTATATTCATTTTGATTTTCCAGCATATACATCACTGTTACGAAAAGCAAAACGTGGCCCGTGCTCATTTTTTCTCTTTATTTTCACTTAGTATGGGGCAAGAAGAGAACCTGACCGCTTCCATGCACGACAGATGCCCTCACCCAAAAAAAGAAAGGTTTTTATATCGTATTATTTACACACGAGCGATATCTGCTTGCTCATAACAAGCTTGCAAGGAATCTTCAATAATTGTAAGCCCTTCTTCTAATTGTTCATCTGTAATGACAAGTGGCATTAAGACACGAACTACATTCCCATACGTTCCAGCAGATAATAAGAGGAGTCCTCGTTTATTTGCTTCAGCACATAAATTTGCTGTTAATACTTTATCTGCTTCTTTCGTTGTACGATCTTTAACAAGTTCGAACGCACACATCGCCCCTAAACCACGTACATCACCAATACAGTTATATTTTTTCTTCATTTCTTCAAATCGATCCATTACAACTTTTCCTACTTGTACAGCTCGATCATTTAATTTTTCTTTCTCTATAATATCCAAAACAGCTAATGCCGCAGCGCATCCTAATGGACTTCCAGCATATGTTCCACCAAGTTCCCCTGGTGCGGATTCATTCATAATTTCTTTTCGTCCAATAACACCACTAATTGGTACTCCTGCCCCTAATGATTTCGAAACAGTAATTAAATCTGGAACGACATCATAGTGATCTATTGCAAAGTATTTTCCCGTACGGCTAAAGCCTGTTTGAATTTCATCCGCTACAAATAAGATGCCATGCTCAGAGCAAAGACGACGTACTTCCTGTACGAACTTTTTACTTGGAACAATAAAGCCACCTTCACCTTGGACTGGCTCCATCACAACGGCCGCTATGCTTTCTGGTGCAACTTCTGATATTAAAAAGTTTTTAAACTCTTCAATAATAAAGTTATCGTATTGCTCATCTGTTAAGCCTTCTGGACGACGGTATTCATATGGGAATGGCGCTTTATATACTTCTGGTGCAAATGGACCAAATCCAAATTTATAAGGCTTTACTTTACTTGTCATCGTCATTGTCATCAAAGTGCGGCCGTGAAATCCTTTTGTAAAAGCAATAATCCCAGGGCGCTTCGTATATTTACGAGCAATTTTCACAGCATTTTCAACTGCTTCAGCACCACTATTTAAAAATAGTACTTGTTTTTCAAAATTTCCAGGCGCTAACGCAGCAAGCTTCTCTGCTAGTTCAATATATGGCTCATACATCATGACATTAAAGCCAGTATGAATATATTGATCTACTTGTTTATGAAGTGCCTCTTTCACAGCAGGGTGACAATGTCCTACATTAATTGTTCCAATTGCTCCCGCAAAATCGATAAATTGATTTCCATCTACATCTGTTACAAGCGCCCCATCTGCTGATTGTACAAATGTTGGAATTCCATTACTCACGCCCCTTGGTACGATATTTTGACGGCGTTCTAATAAAGAAGCTGCTTTCGGTCCTGGAATTTGTTCGTTTACTTTAGCAAATTTTGTATTCATCGTTTCTCCCATCCTTTTCTATGCTATGATTTTCTTTTTCTATATTGCAAGATGTATGCCAATTTAATGAATACAATAAACTTCTAGTTTTCTCAGGATTTCGACATAAAAAATAAGTCTACATCGACTCATTACGAGTCAATATAGACTTATTTTATTTATAGATTAGACTTTTCTCGTTCCCAAATAAGTTCTCCAGAATCAGAAATAAAATTACCGACAGAATCTAATATAATGTCTGCAAGTGGTGCTAATGTTTGACGATCACCCGTCCCAGAAAGAACACCAATTGCATAGCAAGCCCCGCTATTTTTCGCTAAATGTAAATCTGTTGGCGTATCCCCAACAACAACTACCTCCCTTGGAGATAACCCAAACTTTTCACAAAATGATTCTACAATTTGCTTGTCTGGCTTTTGGGCTGGAAATGTATCTGAAGCTATAATATAGTCAAAAAACGATTCTAAGTGACACTGCTTTAAAAAGAGGTCAGTCGGCGCCAAATCATCAGCTGTCACAATACCTAAAATAAATCCTTTATCTTTTAGTGTTTGTAAAATTATTGGTAAATCTGCTGTCATTCTTATATGTGAACGGTGTTCGTACATAAGCTTAAATATTTTTTCACTTATCCAATGATGCATGTCACACTCTTCAACAGAAGATATATGTTTACAAAAGATTTGTGCTATATCAAGACTTGTTCCTGCTGCTAATGCACTATGTGGATTAACAAACGCTCCTTCAACACCAATTTCTTGTAAAAGAACGTCCTGTAGTGATGCAGGCAATTTGTATAATTGTACAAATTCAACTACAAGCTCTTCTGCTACCTTTATCCAAATAGAATGAAAATCCATTAATGTTCCATCTTTATCAAATAGTATCGCTCTTACTTTCTCCATAACACCCTACCTTTCTGCGCTTCTTACATTCAGTGTAACAAGTAAATGTGGATGTAGGATGAAAAAATTGTAAAAATACCATAAAAATCAAAACTACTCCCAATTTACAAAAGAAATTTATGAAAATATTCCATGGGCACGCTCCTGTATGAATAATAAAAAGGATACCTTTATAAGGTATCCTCTTGATGCTTCGGAACAAATAGTTCTAGACAATGATATATATTTTCAAATTCCATTGGCGCATCCCCGCCATATTCACCATCTAAATTAATCATTAATTTATCTGGCGAATGAACTTTAATACGATTTGCCTGCGTATATAAAACCTTTGGATTATTAATATGCTCACCGCGCTGTGCTTGTGTTGCTGCTTTAATTAAATCAGCAATAGAGCCCTTCTTTAGCACTAATAAGTCAAATAAGCCATCGTTAATAGAGGCATATGGTGCAACCTTTTCAAATCCACCAACGGAGCGCGTATTCGTAATTAAAAACATCGTAATCTCTTCTTGCAATAGCTTTCCATCATACTCGATTTCAACATATGTTGGATGTAGTGACGGTAGCATTTCAATACCTTTTAAATAATATGCAAGTTGTCCTAATACCGTTTTCAACTTACTCGGTACTTCGTATGTTAATTCTGTAATACGTCCACCGCCAGCAATGTTAATAAAATATGTATCGTTCGCTCTACCAAGGTCTAGCGGAACTGTATTACCTTCGCAAATAATATCAGCAGCCTCTTCAATAGAACGAGGTACACCAATTGCACGTGCAAAATCATTTGTCGTTCCAACTGGAATGATACCGAACTTTGGACGATGTTCATGCCCTACTAAACCATTTACGACTTCATTTAGCGTTCCATCACCACCTGCTGCAATGACAACATCAAACTTACGCTCTACCGCTTGCCTCGCTGCCACAGTCGCATCTCCTTGACCCGTTGTCGCATGACAAGATGTTTCATATCCAGCTTGTTCTAATTTTTGTAATACTTCTGGTAAGCTTTTTTTAAATAACTCACGACCAGAAGTAGGGTTATAAATTATTCTTGCTCGCTTCATCATTCATTAGCACAGGAATTTCCTTCTTTATGAAAAAAGAATACACCAAACTTTTATTCAGCGTTCCTATGCCTACCTCCTCTCATCTCCATATCCTTCTTTTAGCCCATTTAAAAGGACAAGTAAGAACCTAGGCTCTTATCACTTTACATCGACAATATATATCATTTCATTCTTCATAGTACTTTCTGTTTCTTGCATATAAAACAAGGAGTTAACAATTATCCATTATTTCACGAGATGAAAAAACTCTCTATGTCTAGATTTATCATTATTTCCACCTTTTTGCAACTATCATACCATAGTTGCTATACAAACATTTTTTCACTTTTGTCAGTTAATCAAACGTTTGTTTAAATAATTTCTGAATTTAAACAAACGTTTGATTAACTCAGAAAAAACACCCAAATATGGGTGCTTTCTCTGTTTAATCTTTGTTGTTTAATCTTTGTTGTTTAATAACTTCTTGATTCTAAGAGCTAAGCTATCTCGTTATTAGCGTTTATTGATTTCTTCTAACAAGATTTTGTTAACAAGTGGTGGATTAGCTTGTCCTTTTGTTGCTTTCATAATTTGACCAACTAAGAAGCCAATCGCACGATCCTTACCGTTTTTGAAGTCTTCAATAGATTGTTCATTATTATCAAGAATTTCAGTTACAACCTTACGAAGTGTACCTTCGTCAGAAATTTGAACAAGACCTTTCGCTTTAACGATTTCTTCTGGGTCTCCACCTTTTTCAATTAACTCGTTAAATACTTTTTTCGCGATTTTAGACGAAATTGTACCTTTTTCAATTAATTGAATCATTTTAGATAGACCAGCTGGTGTTAATGCTACGTCTTTTAATTCTTTTTGTTGTTTGTTTAAGTATGCAAGTACCTCACCCATTAACCAGTTCGATGTTAACTTCGCATCTGCACCGTCCACAATTGTTGCTTCAAAGAAATCAGACATCTCTTTTGTTAATGTTAATACATGTGCATCGTAAGCTGGTAAACCAAGCTCTTCAACATAGCGTACTTTACGAGCATCTGGAAGTTCAGGGATAGAAGCACGAACTTCTTCTTTCCACTCATCGTCAATGTAAAGCTCAACTAAGTCTGGCTCTGGGAAGTAACGGTAATCGTCAGATCCTTCTTTTACACGCATTAAGATTGTTTTCTTCGTTGCTTCATCATAACGACGTGTTTCTTGTTGAATGATACCACCAGATAATAGTTCTTTTTCTTGACGAGCTTGTTCAAACTCAAGACCTTTTTGTACATAAGTGAATGAGTTTAAGTTTTTAAGCTCTGCTTTTGTACCAAACTTCTCTTGCCCTACTGGACGAAGGGAGATGTTTGCATCACAGCGAAGGGAACCTTCTTCCATCTTACAATCAGATACGCCTGTATATTGAATGATGGATTTTAATTTTTCTAAGTATGCATATGCTTCTTCTGGCGTACGCATATCCGGCTCAGATACGATTTCGATTAATGGCATACCTTGACGGTTGTAGTCTACTAATGAGTATCCTTCACCTGTATGCGTTGATTTACCTGCATCTTCTTCTAAATGAAGACGTGTAATACCGATACGTTTCTTTTTACCGTCTACTTCAATTTCAATCCAACCATTCTCTCCAATTGGCTTATCAAATTGAGAGATTTGGTATGCTTTTGGATTATCTGGATAGAAATAATTTTTACGATCAAACTTCGTTTCTGTTGCGATCTCACAGTTTAATGCCATTGCAGCTTTCATTGCAAAGTTAACAGCTTCTTTATTTAAAGTCGGAAGTACCCCAGGGTATCCTAAATCAATTACACTTGTTTGTGTATTTGGATCCGCTCCGAATTCTGTTGGACTCGCAGAGAAAATTTTCGAATTTGTTTTTAACTCAACGTGAACCTCTAAACCAATAATTGTTTCAAAATTCATCTATGCTCGCCTCCTTACAGACTTGCTTTTTTTGTATGATAATCTGTTGCTTGCTCAAACGCATGTGCAACGCGGTAAATTGTTGCTTCATCAAAGTGTTTACCGATAATTTGTAAACCAAGTGGCATGTTGTTTGCACCGAATCCACATGGAACAGAAATTGCTGGAACACCCGCTAAGTTAACTGGGATTGTTAAAATGTCATTTGCATACATTGTCATTGGATCATCAATCTTTTCGCCTACTTTGAACGCTGGAGTTGGCGTTGTTGGTCCAATAATAACATCGTAATTAGCAAATACATTGTCAAAGTCATTTTTAATTAATGTACGTACTTGTTGTGCTTTTTTGTAATATGCATCATAGTAACCAGAGCTAAGCGCAAATGTACCAAGCATAATACGGCGTTTTACTTCGTCACCGAAGCCTTCACTACGCGTATTTTTGTAAAGGTCCATTAAGTTATTCACATTATCAGAACGAACGCCATAGCGTACGCCATCAAAGCGTGAAAGGTTAGCAGACGCTTCAGAAGAAGAGATTAAGTAGTACGTTGCTAATGCATATTTAGAGTGTGGAAGAGATACTTCCTCCCAAGTTGCTCCCATGCCTTCTAATACTTTTAAAGCAGCTAGTACTGACTCACGAGCTTCTTCGCCAACACCTTCGCCTAAATATTCTTTTGGTACAGCGATACGTAAACCTTTTACATCGCCTGTTAAACCAGCTAAATAGTTGCCTACTTCAATATTTGCAGAAGTTGCATCCATGCGGTCAATACCTGAAATCGCTTGTAATAAGTATGCATTATCTTCTACTGTACGTGTAATTGGTCCGATTTGGTCAAGTGAAGATGCGAATGCAACTAAACCATAACGAGATACGCGTCCATAAGTTGGTTTTAAACCTACAACACCGCAATATGCAGCTGGTTGACGGATAGAACCACCTGTATCAGAACCTAAAGAGAATAATACTTCGCCTGCCGCTACTGCTGCTGCAGAACCACCACTAGACCCACCTGGAACGTAATCTAAATTCCATGGGTTTTTCGTAGCATAGAAACCTGAGTTTTCATTTGAAGAACCCATTGCGAACTCATCCATATTTAATTTACCAATAGTAATTGTGTCAGCTGCTTTTAGCTTTTGCACAACTGTCGCATCATAAATTGGATCGAAGTTTGCTAATATTTTGCTCGCACAAGTTGTACGAAGGCCATTTGTTACAATGTTGTCTTTCACACCGATTGGCATACCAAATAGTAAACCATTATCTTCAGCACCAATTTTCGCATCTAATTCTTTCGCTTTCACGCGTGCATTTTCTTCATCTAATGTAAGAAAAGCTTTTACGTTGTCTTCAACATCCGCAATACGTTTGTATGATTCATCTACTAAATCCGTAACGGAAATTTCTTTGCTGTTTAATTTCTTATGTAACTCTGATACAGAATGATCAAATAATGACATCGAAATTCCCCTCCTCTATTCTAATACTGCTGGAACACGGATTTGATTATCTTTGTGATCCGGTGCATTTTTTAATACTTCTTCAACTGGTAAACCTTTTTCTGGTACATCTTCACGCATAATATTTCTCATATTTAATACGTGAGTTGTTGGTTTTACATTTGTTGTATCTAATTCATTTAACTGTTCTGCAAATGTAACAATTGCATCGAGTTGTTTTTGAAATTTTTCTGCCTCTTGATCTGTAATTGCAAGACGTGCTAAATGCGCTACATGCTTTACATTTTCAACGGAAATTCTTGACACGGCTAGGCCACCTCCATAATATATCGTTCAATCTACAATACTATTGATGATACCAAATTTTCAGTACTTCAAGCAAGTCAACACGCGGCACTTACAGTATTTTTACATAAAAAAAGAAAGGCTTCTGCCTTTCTTCGTACATTACTCTTTATCTGACGGCTTGCTTTTGGGAAATCTTTCATTATCTTCTTCATTATCACGAATTGTTTTTTGTAACACAAAACATGACATTGTTAAAAATAATGTACCTATTAAATAGTACCCTTTTACACTAAGCGTTTCATCTAATGTATAAATACCAATTAACATACCTGAAAGTGCGCAAACAAACGAAGTCCATGCTAAAAATGTAAACGCTTGCGTATTTCTCCTTCTCATTGTTCTCCCCCTCGTAGCTGCATATTAATTATAGGTGATTATATTACTTTTATGGGTTTTTATGTAAAATATACTGATCTATCACAATTATTTTCTATTATAAAGTTTATTTTTTATTTAATCTGAAAAAAACAAAATATAGATTTGACATTTATTTCAAACATGCATACAATAAAAATAAATATTACGAATCTCGAAATATACGGGAGTGGAAATAATTGTTGCAATATGAACATTTTTTAGATTTACTGCTAGATAACGCCAAGAAGCTTTTCTATCCAGAAGAATGGGTGAGTCTTGATTTATCACTTTCTAAAACGGAGGTATTCTGTCTCTTATGGATGGAGCGAAATAAAGATATTACGATGACAAAAATTACTGAGCTTCTTGATATTCCAATGAGTACAACAACAGGTGTTGTAAATCGTCTTGTGAAAAAAGGATATATTGAGCGCTATCGAAATGAAAGTGATCGACGTATCGTATTAATTCGCTTAACAGAAGCAGGTATGTTACTCGTTCAAGAAGTGAAAAAAAACGTAGCTCATTACTTTAATCTTGTGACAGGAGCATTATCAGAAGAAGAAAAGGCATTCTTACTGCAAATCTTCCAAAAGATTATGAATCACGTCGCTACGTCACAACAAAAACAGGTCGAAAAGCTTTCTACACCTAACATGAAAAACATTCCGATCGAATAAAGCCCTTTATGGGTTTTTATTCAAAAATATATTTCGACACTCGTAATATTCGATAATCGAAACAAAGGGGATATAAATATGAGAATTATTTTGTATACAGGTAAAGGCGGCGTAGGAAAAACTAGCATTTCAGCAGCAACAGCTCTTCAAAGTGCCAAACAAGGGCTAAAAACATTAGTCATGAGTACAGACCCAGCTCATAGCTTAGGCGATTCATTCGGCATAAAATTATCTTCCGAACCACAAGAAATTCGTGAAAATTTATGGGCGCAAGAAATCAATACTATTTATGAAATGGAAAAAGGCTGGGGAAAATTACAAAAGTATATTACATTGCTGTTCACATCAAAAGCAGCTGACGATATTACAACTGAGGAATTAACGATGTTCCCAGGTATGGAAGACTTAATTAGTTTACTCCGTGTACTCGATTACTATAAACAAAAAACATATGATGTCATCATTATTGACTGTGCACCAACGGGAGAAACGCTAGCTATGTTAAGCTTTCCTGATATGCTCGGTTGGTGGATGGAAAAACTCTTCCCGATTAAAAGAAAAGTTTTAAAAGTTGTCCGTCCTGTTGCACAACCACTCCTCGGCGTCCCACTCCCTACTGATGATATTATGGATGAATTAACGAATACACTTGAACAGCTAGGGGAAATGCGGGATATTTTATCCAATCGAGAAGTAACGAGCATTCGCGTTGTTGTAAATCCAGAAAAAATGGTTATTAAAGAAGCACAGCGTAGTTTCACCTATTTAAATTTATATGATTATAACGTCGATGCCATCATGATTAACCGTGTCATCCCTGATACTGTTACTGACTCCTACTTCCAAGCATGGAAAGATGCCCAAAAGAAATATAAAGCACTTATCCAAGATAGCTTTCAACCACTTCCTATTTATGAAGCTCCAATGTTCGAACAAGAAGTAATTGGATTACCTATGCTAGAGCGTGTAGGAGATGCTTTGTTCAAAGATGATGCAGAACCAACCGCCGTAAAATTTAACGGGCGTACACAATATGTAAAAAAAGATGGAGATGCATATATTTTTGTTCTCTCTATTCCATTCTCAGATAAAAGTGAGCTTTCTTTAAATCAAAAAGGTGATGAACTCATCATTCGCGCAGGCTCTGTTAAACGAAACATTACATTACCCAAAACATTAACGCACTTATCCGTTCAAGGTGCAAAATTTGAAGGGGATGTATTAAACATTCGCTTTGGAGGTGCTGTTCATGCGTGAGGATTTACTAAGAAAAGCAATTCGTACAAAGGTGGAAGTTGGAATGTATATCATGAATGAATTACCTACTCCGGTTCAGCAATCTGCAAAGAAAGTGCTAAGTATTTTACAAGAAGAGCTTTCTTCTTGTATGCAAGAAACAACGAGACCTACAACTAGTAACTTAAAGAACATTACGATTGAATAAATACAATAATTGATCAAATAAAAAAGACCAGGAGTTTCCCTGGTCTTTTCATCTTACCTAACAAACATTGGATTTTATGATATACAGAATTGGAAGATACAAAATTAGGGTATTGTCTGTTAAGTATGATTATATGTCGAACGAGCTAACAACGGAGGAGTTCCTACAGTTAGTCCGTTTACCCCATATTATTTTACGATTTTCTCTAACTCTTCCAGTGAAAGATTTACTGCTATTGAACCATCTTTTGTTTCTTTCTTAATTGCGTCTATTACTTCTTTTGAATGGTACAATTCAATCACTTTTTTGATCGTTGGATCATCTTTATCTTTCGTACGAGCTGCGAAAATATTAATATATGGTTTCGCATTTTCGTTTTTTGGATCTTCTAAGAAGATAGGGTCTTTCACTGGGTCTAAACCAGCTTGACCCGCAACACCATTATTAATAACTGAAGCTGCCACATCTATTAATACACGGGGTGTTTGCTGTGCAATTACTGGTGTAATCTTTAGCTTTTTCGGATTTTCAGCAATACCACTTGGATCTCCAAATAATCCAAAGTCTTTCTTCAATTTTAATAATCCAGCTGTATCAAGAAGTTTCAATGCACGTGCTTGGTTCGTTGGATCATTTGGAATTGCAATTTCTGAACCCTCTGGAATTTCATTTGGCTTTTTATACTTTTCAGAGAATAATCCCATTGGCGCAATCTGTGTTGTACCAACGGCTGTAATATCTAACTTATGCTCCTTTTTAAATTGCTCTAAGAAAGCAATATGTTGGAATGAGTTCAATTCTATATCACCGTCAGCTAATGCTTTATTTGGTGTTGTATAATCAGAGAACTCCACAAGTTTAATTTTAATCCCTTCTTTTTCAGCTTTCTTCTGAAGAATAGTCCAAGCGTCTCCATCCGTTCCTGTTACACCGATACGAACTACTTTTTCTTTTCCTTTTGCCCCTGTATCTTCACTTGAGCATCCACTTAAAGCTGTAATTCCTACAATTGTTGATAATGCAAATGCTAATAGTTTCTTCATGCTTCTCTTCCCCTCTCGTTTTATGATCTACGTAAAAATACTTTTGAAAAGTAGTTTCCTAAGTTTTGAGCCAATTGCACAAGAATAATAAGTAATATAACTGTCACGAACATAACAGATGTATCAAAACGTTGATAACCATATGTCATTGCTAAATCACCAAGACCACCACCGCCAACAAGGCCGGCAACTGCCGAAAATTCAATTAAACCAACTGTCATAAATGTAATCCCTAAAATTAACGGTGCTACTGCTTCTGGAACAAGAATTTCGAAAACAATTCTTAGTGGTGATGCTCCCATAGCTTGCGCTGCTTCAATCACGCCTTTTGGAACTGAAACAAGATTTGTTTCTACCATTCTTGCAATTCCAATTGATGCAACCAGTGTCATTGGAAAAATTGCTGCCGCCGTTCCAATTGTTGTTCCAATAACAGTTCTTGTTATTGGACTTAAAGTTACTAAAAAGATAATAAATGGAATTGGACGAATCGTATTAATAACAATATTAAGAATAGAAAAGACCAGCTTGTTTTCTAAAAAGTTTCCTTTTCTTGTTACATATAAAAGTAAACCTAGAGGTATACCAAGTATTATAGCGAATATAAGGGTTACAATTACCATCAAAAGGGTATCCCCTGCCGCATCTAAAATCCGAGGCCAAAATATACTCCAATCAACTCGCATGGGCTTCAACCTCCTTCAATTGTACTTGCACTCTTAGATGTTGCAGCGCTTTTTGAATTTCTTTCTGTTCTCCTTGTAGTTCTACAAGAAGGTTTCCGAATAGAACATTTTGTAGTTCTATAATATTTCCATAGAGTACATTTACATCCACATTATAATTTTTAGCAATATACGATAATACAGGTTGCCCCGTCTCTTCACCAGTGAATGTTAAGCGATAAATCCTTCCGCCATTTTGAATTTTTGTCAACACACTTTTTGGTAAGTGATCATTAATAACAGAGCGCACAAAATTTTGCGTTGTCTTCGTTTTAGGTTTCGTAAAGACATCGAATAATGTTCCCTCTTCAATTACTTTTCCTTTTTCCATAACGGCTACACGGTGGCAAATTTCTTTCACAACGTGCATTTCATGTGTAATAAGAAGGATTGTTAAATTATATTCTCGATTCACTTTCTTTAATAAATTTAGAATTTCTGTCGTTGTTTCTGGATCTAACGCTGATGTGGCCTCATCACAAATGAGAATATCTGGCGATGTTGCAAGCGCTCTTGCAATTCCAACACGTTGTTTTTGACCACCTGATAGCTGTTCTGGATAATAGTTCGCCTTATCTTCTAAACCTACAAACTTTAGCAATTCATTTACTCGTTCTTTTATTTCATTTTTCGGTACTTTCGCCAATTTTAATGGATAAGCAATATTCCCAAAAACAGTTCTTGAATTAAATAGATTAAAACTTTGAAAAATCATCCCAATTCTTTGTCTTAGTTTTCGTAATTCTTTCGTTGTTAACGATGTAATATCTTTATCATCTATTGAAATGGTTCCCTCAGTTGGTCTTTCTAGCATGTTTACTAGACGTAACAATGTACTTTTTCCAGCTCCACTAAAACCGATAATGCCAAAAATTTCCCCCTTTTCAATCGACAGTGTTACATCTTCTACCGCATGAACAGGTTTCCCACCAGATTCATATACTTTGCTTACATTGTTAAAAGAAATCATCTTCTTCCCTCCTATATGCTGAAACAACTTGAAGTAGAGCCTTGAGGTAAAATAAAAAGTGCTCTCCTCCTTATCCATAATAAAAATAAGAAGAAGAGCACTTATATACTCATTCACATCTTCTCATCTTCCAAGCTTCTAAGAGCTTGCTGGAATTAGCACGGTATTAAATAACCCGTTGCTGAGGTATCACAGGGCCAGTCCCTCCACCTCTCTGGATAAGAGTGTATCAATTTAATTGTCGTTTAATTAAGTCCCATTATAAAACTCTGAAAAGTAAGAGTCAACAAAAATATCAGAAAATAATAACTTTATTTTTCATCAGGATTATGGAAAGGAAAATATCCGCTGCTAATTGAATAACATTACATGAATAAGAAATAAAACGGAGGACGATAACTGATATGAAAACAGCCCTTTTACTCGTCGATATTCAAAATGATTATTTTCCAAATGGTAAGATGGAACTACGTGGTGCCGCTGAAGCTAGCGAGTATGCAAGTCAGCTACTTCAGCATTTTCGAGAAGTGAACCAACCTATTTTTCATATCCAACATGTATCTATTAAAGAAACTGCTACCTTTTTTCTTCCGAATACAGAAGGTGTTCACATTCATGAAAATGTTCGCCCCTTAAAGAATGAAACTGTTATTCTCAAACACTATCCAAACAGTTTTCGGGAAACTGGCCTGCTAGAGCAATTGCAGAACTTAGAAATTGAACATGTTATTATATGTGGGATGATGACTCATATGTGTATTGATGCCACAGTAAGAGCTGCTTTTGATTTCGGTTTTCGTTGCACTGTTGTACATGATGCATGTGCAACAAAAGATCTCCTCTTTAAAAATGCTACGATTCCCGCTGTCTATATCCATAATACAATTTTAGCAAGTTTAAATGACCTATATGCAAATGTTATGAGTACCGAAGAGCTTTTAAGTTTTAGGAACTCCATCTGAAACAAAAGATTATGTCTGTAAAGTGAAACTTTAATCAGTGGTGGGGGTTCTTGATCCCCCGCCTATTTCTGAATCCTAAGGTGGGGGTCTTACTTCCCGTTAAGGCGGGATAAAGACATGATCTTTTATACTATTATTCACAGGTTACCATAACTTGAAGTCTCTCAAACTCGCTTTCCTCTTCACCTTATTTTTCCCTATACCTCTTACTCTAATCAACTGATTCTTTAATTTCTCTTCATATAGCAGACCTGCAACATTTACATCCGCTTGATCCGAACTTCTATTGAACTCAACTTTTAAAGATTTAGGAAGTGTATCAAATTACAGCTTAACATCACCGCTTTATGTATTACACTCTACCTCTCCTTGCGAACTACGACCTTACTATTTGTTATAAGTTACACCTGCTAAAAAATAAAAAAACACTACTTTCAGTGAGCAAGACTGAAAGCAGTGTTCTCTTGTCTAACCATAGATTTTCTTTCAAATTGAATTATACAGGAAATTCAAAAAAATAATACAGAAAAATATGACGAATGAATTAATTTTTTTAGCACTTTTGTTCCTTTTCACTCTCTTACACTTTATTAAAGCAAAATAGTTGTTTTCTAATCGGAATCTTTCTTACATGAAAAAGGCTCTCCCCATTATAGGAAGGCCTTTTCATCTATTTCTTATAAAGTTTCAGAAGTAGTTTTTGCTTGCATGTGAAGTGCTAAGTAGTCAGGTCCGCCTGCTTTAGAATCTGTACCAGACATGTTAAAGCCACCGAATGGTTGGTAACCTACGATTGCACCAGTACATCCACGGTTGAAGTATAAGTTACCAACGTGGAAGTCTTCACGTGCTTTTTCGATATGTTCACGGTTGTTAGAGACAACTGCTCCTGTTAAACCGTATTCTGTATTGTTTGCAATTGCAAGTGCATGATCAAAGTCTTTTGCTTTACAGAATGCTACTACTGGTCCGAAGATTTCTTCTTTCATTAAGCGAGCATCTTCTGCAACGTCAGCAACGATTGTTGGTTGGATGAACCAGCCTTTAGAATCATCACCTTCGCCACCAGCTACTACTTTACCTTCTTCTTTCCCAATTGCAACATAGCTCATTACTTTATCAAATGCAGCTTGATCATTAACTGGTCCCATGTTCATGCCTTTTTCAGCTGGGTTACCTACAGTTAATTCTTTTGTTAATTCAACAGCACGATTTAATACGTGATCGTATACATCTTGGTGGATTACTGCACGAGAGCAAGCAGAACATTTTTGTCCTGAGAATCCAAATGCTGATGCAACGATAGATTTAGCAGCTAATTCAAGATCTGCTTCTTTATCAACAACGATTGTATCTTTACCGCCCATTTCAGCGATAACGCGTTTTAACCAAATTTGACCTGGATTTACTTTTGCTGCGCGCTCGTAAATACGAATACCTACATCGCGTGATCCAGTGAAGCTAATGAAACGTGTACGAGGGTGGTCTACTAAGTAGTCACCAACCTCAGATCCACTACCAGGGATGAAGTTTACAACGCCTGCTGGTAAGCCTGCTTCTTCTAAAACTTCCATAAACTTCGCTGCTACTACAGGTGTTGTACTAGCTGGCTTTAGTAATACTGTGTTACCAGAAACTAATGCAGCTGTTGTCATACCTGCCATAATTGCGAATGGGAAATTCCAAGGAGAAATAATTACACCTACTCCTAATGGAATGTAAGAGAAACGATTATATTCAATTGGACGGCTTTCTACTGGAATACCGTCTTTTAATTTTAACATTTGACGACCATAATATTCCATAAAGTCGATTGCTTCTGCTGTATCAGCATCTGCCTCATTCCATGGTTTACCTGCTTCTTTTACAAGAATAGCAGAGAACTCATGTTTTCTACGACGAACGATTGCTGCAGCACGGAATAAAATGTCTGCACGCATTTCTGGTTTTGACTTTCTCCAAGTTTGGAATGTTTCATCCGCAACTTGCATTGCTTTTTCAGCTAATTCACGGCTTGCTTTTGAAACACTACCTACAACTTCTTCTTTATTTGCAGGGTTTACAGAAACGATTTTCTCGTCTGTAGTGATCTTTTCTCCCCCGATAATTAATGGATAGTCTTGTCCAAGATAAGATTCAACTTTCTTTAAACCTTCTTCAAACGCTAACTTGTTAGCCTCTACTGAAAAATCTGTAAATGGCTCATGTTTGTATGCTACTACCATTCTTTTTAGCCTCCCCTTAGAAAAACGTTTACATTTTACAACATTATTCTACACGATAATTTAGATTTATTCAAATATTCCTAGACTTATATTTTAAAAATTAATTAATTTTTAAAATATAATAAATAAAAAAAAAGCTTCATACGTACGTATGAAGCTAAATAATATGAACATACTCCATAATATTTTTTCCAATTAATAAAATTGTTACTAGTAAAAATAAAGTACGAACATACCCAACACCTTTTTGCACAGCAAACTTTGATCCTAAATATGCTCCTAAAATCATAGATAATCCCATAATAATACCGTATTCAAAATGAATAATGTCTAAAAATAAAAATGTAATTAAAGATACAATATTACTAACAAAATTCAAAACTTTTCCAGACGCAGCTGCTCGAATAAAATCCAAACCAATTAATAAAAATGCAAAAATTAAAAAAGATCCTGTTCCCGGTCCGAAAAAACCATCATAAAATCCTATAATTAAAATAACGAAGTAAAACATTAATGCTTTTCCTTTTGTCATCTTTTTATAGGTCGAAACACTTCCCCAATCCTTTTTTGCAATAATATAAATCGCAATAAATACCAACATTACCAGTACAAGCGGACGCAAAATATCCGGTGGAATAAATTTTACTACTAAAGCTCCTATAATGGCCCCAATAATAGTTAATGGGATTAACTTTCCCACTATACGAAAATCAACCTTCTTTGAACGAATAAAATAAACTGTACTTGTTAATGACCCCATTGTCGAAGCTAACTTATTTGTAGCGATTGCCGAAGCTGGTGGTAATCCTACAAACATAAGTGCAGGAAGTGAAATGAGTCCCCCTCCTCCAACAACTGAATCAATAAATGCAGCCAAAAAACCAAAAGCAACGAGTAATACAACAATCTGTAAACTTAACTCATCCATGTCTTTTCTCCTTACCCCTTTTTGTTCATAACATTAGAAATTATAACAAAATTACAGAAGAAAAAAAGCCGTTCCAGAAAGGAACAGCTTTTTTCTTAATCTAAAATTTTCACAAATGGTTCATCCTGCTTCGCATCACGAATAATAATAGCTTCAGGACGTTCAACAGATTTAATTGTCACCTGTACTTTCACATAATTCGGGAAGTATTGCATAACAAGTCCCGCCACATATTGCGTAAATCCAATCACTTCTGCTTTTCCGTTAAATTGAACAGGAATTTCAATCTTCATTTCTTTTAATTGATCATCTTTATAAAATCCTGTACCTACAACAGCTGTGTAATCGCCTTTGAAATACTCACTCAGCTTTGCTTTAAAGTTTTCTACAGTTGTATAATCTTCACGCACATCCGTCTTAGCTGATTCAGAAGGGAACAAGTAATACTTTTCATTAATTGCTTTCCAATCGCCTACTTTATCACTACCTTTATCGACTTGAGCGTAAGATACAAATTTCCCTGGCACAAGTGTTGATTTCGCTCCTTGACGATAAATCGCAAACGTAATCGGGACATTTTTCACATCTGGCTTTTTCTGTTGTAACTGAGATAAAATTTCTTGCGCCATGCGTTTACCCTCTGCTAGCATCTCTTCTTCCTTAATTTCAGCTTCACGTGGGTATCCGTGTTCTTCATTGTAATAATGAACGGAATTCATCGCGAGACCAATAACAATTCCGCCTAATTCAACTTGATCGCCTTTTCTCGCATAATAATCATGTTCTAAAATATTCGAAAGATAAATTGGCTTTTTCCTATTGCGTACCTCCAATGATTCAGATCCTGGATCTAAAGCAGGGTTCAATCCAATGTTCGGAAGCTTATCTGCTTCTTTTTTGCCAAGTTTCTCTTCTAGTTCCTTTTGCTCAGCATCTGTACGCTTTCTTTTCACAAGCATTTGAACCATTTCTTTTTCTAAAAATTTACCACCCTGGAATAAATAATCTTTCGTACTAAACGATTCTTTCGCAATACGCATTAGTCCTGTTTCAAATTCATCTATATCCAGACGGCTATTTAATCCTTGGACAACTAAGCCACGTGCAGAACCTGGATCAAATGGCACCGTTGTTTTGTAATAATCCTCAGAAATAGAATATTTCGGAACAATCGCTTGTTCTTTTGATTTACCCGACTTGTCAACAACTTTTTCTTCTTTTTTTATACCTGTACTACATCCACTTAGAAGTAGACTTAGGCTTAATACCGCTAATGCTATTTTTTTCATGGTAAGTTTGCACCTCTTACTTATTTAGCTCTTGTAAGAACCTCTCTTCATTCCAAACCTCAATATTATGTTTCTCTGCTTGTGCTAATTTTGATCCTGCCGCTTCACCAGCAACGACTAAATCAGTACTCTTACTTACACTACCTGTTACTTTTCCACCTAGCTCTTCAATCTTTTTCTTCGCTTCAGTGCGCCCCATGACTTCTAGTTTTCCTGTTAGGACAATTGTTTTTCCAGCGAAGTAAGACGCAATATTTTGTAAATCAGCACGTTTTATGCCTTTGTAGGCCATGTTAACACCGTACTCTTTAAATTGTTGTAATAACTCTAACACGTCTTCATTATCAAAGTACGTTACGATTGATTGAGCCATTTTCTCGCCAATTTCATTAATCTCTTTTAACTCTTCTTCAGTTGCTTTCACAAGGTGGTCCATCGTTTCAAAATGCTCAGCTAACGTGCGAGCTGCTTTTGCACCGACATGACGAATACCAAGTCCAAATAATAGACGCTCCAAAGAATTTTCCTTAGACGCTTCAATTGCTTGTACTAATTTAGATGCCGATTTCTCACCAAAACGCTCTAGTTGTAACAATTGCTCTTTCGTTAATGGATACAAATCTGCAAATGTCCGAATATAATCTGCTTCAAAAAGCTGTGTAATAACACGCTCTCCAAGGCCATCAATATTCATTGCATTTCTTGAAACGAAATGAATCAGCCCTTCACGAATTTGTGCTGGGCAGGCTGGGTTAATACAACGTAGCGCTACCTCTTCTTCTAAACGAACAAGTTCACTGTCACAATCTGGACAATGCGTTGGCATATGGTACTCATCTTCCTCACCAGTACGTTTATCAAAAATAACGTTAACTACTTCTGGAATAATGTCTCCCGCTTTTTTCACAACAACGTAGTCGCCAATTCGAATATCTTTTTCACGAATTAAATCCTCGTTATGTAGAGATGCGCGGCGGACAATTGTTCCAGCGACTCGAACCGGCTCTAGTTCTGCAGTTGGTGTCACAACACCAGTACGTCCTACACTTAGTTCAATACCTGTTAATCTCGTTACAACTTCTTCTGCCGGAAACTTATAAGCAATTGCCCAGCGTGGACTCTTTGCTGTTGTTCCTAAGCTTTCTTGCAAAGCTACATCATCTACTTTAATTACAATTCCATCAATCTCATAATCAAGATTTGGGCGCTTTTCCTGCCATTCTTCTACATAAGCGATTACGTCTTCAATTGTTTCACACGTGCGACGATTTGGATTTGTTTTAAATCCAAGTTCACCTAAGAAGTTCAATGACTCGCTATGTGATGCAATCGTTTTTTCTTCCACATCAGCAAGACCGTACACAAACATAGATAACTTGCGCTTCGCGGCTACTTTCGGATCAAGTTGACGTAGTGATCCCGCTGCTGCGTTACGTGGATTTGCAAAAACAGCTTCACCATTTTGCTCTTTCTCTTCATTTAATTTCACAAATGAACGCTTTGGCATATATGCCTCGCCGCGAGCTTCCAATGTCACTTCTTCTTTCAAACGAAGAGGAATTGCTTTAATTGTTTTTAAATTTTGCGTAATATCCTCACCAGTTACGCCATCACCACGTGTTGCTCCTTGAACGAAGCGTCCTTTTTCATAATGAAGGGAAACAGCAAGACCGTCAATTTTTAGTTCACATATATATCTTACATTTGAATCATCAATTCCTTGACGTACTCTGCGATCAAAATCGCGTAAATCTCCTTCATTAAAGGCATTTCCTAAACTTAACATCGGTGATTTATGCGTGACTTTTTCAAATATATCAAGCACTGCTCCTCCAACTCGAACAGTTGGGGAGTCTTCCGTTAAAAATTCTGGGTTCTCTGCTTCTAATTTTATAAGCTCCTGCATATCACGGTCGTATTCCGCATCAGAAACAGAAGGATTGTCTAGTACGTGATATTGATAGTTGAATGCATTGAGCATATCACGAAGTTCTTCTATACGCTGCTTTGTCTCTTCTTTTGACATATCCTTACTCCTTTCTATTGTTTCGTTACAGGTGCAAATTTCGCTAATAAACGTTTAATACCAATCGGACTTGGGAATGCAATATCTAATTCTTTTGCATCTCCTTCACCTTTCACACTTACAACTGTACCAACTCCCCATTTTTGATGGGACGCTTTATCACCTACAGCCCAGCCAATTTGCTCTCCTCCTGTTGTTTTCACTGCCGGTCGCACAAATGCAGAGCGAGAACGTGTCGTCGTTGCCCCAGCCCCAGCTGTTCTTCCTTTCGCACTAAATGTCTCGCGCTTTGGCGTTGTTTCATTTAATGGTTCAAGTAAATGCGCCGGAACTTCTGAAATAAATCGAGATGCTGCATTCATATTTGTTCTACCAAATAAAGTACGCATTTGAGCATTTGATAAATATAACTCTTCTTCCGCACGAGTGATACCTACATAAGCTAAACGGCGTTCTTCTTGCATCTCATCTTCTTCCATAAGAGAACGAGTATGTGGGAAGACTCCTTCCTCTAAGCCAATAATAAAGACAACCGGGAACTCTAGCCCTTTTGCCGAGTGCATCGTCATTAAAATAACTTCTTCACCTGCAGTTGGATCCTCATCCACACGATCTATATCTGCAACAAGAGCCAAATCTGTTAAGAAAGCGACAAGACTCTTATCTTCACTTTGTGACTCAAATGTTTGGGTAACAGATAAAAACTCATCTAAGTTTTCAAGTCTTCCTTCCGCTTCTAAAGTACGTTCATTCTTTAGCATATCGCGGTAACCTGTTTTCTCAATAACTTCCTCTACCAGTTCTGTAACAGATAAATATTCCTGCATATTTACCCAATTGTGTAATTGACTTGCAAATTCTTTTACTGCTTTTGTGATTTTTGCACTTACTCCAACATGCTCAATTTCATCCATTACAGCAGTTAATGAAATACCATTTTGTACGCCGTAGTTAATAATTTTATCGATAGACGTGGCACCGATTCCGCGCTTCGGCACGTTAATAATACGTGCAAAGCTAATCTCATCATCCGGATTTGCGATTAAACGTAAGTAAGCCAAAATATCTTTAATCTCTTTACGGTCATAGAACTTGATACCGCCGACAATTTTATACGGAATATTGGACTTTAAGAAAATCTCCTCAACCATACGAGACTGCGCATTAGTACGATATAGAACCGCAAAGTCTGTATATTTTCGATTCCCCATTTGAATTTCATCGCGAATTTTTTTCGCAACAAAATATGCTTCATCCTTTTCTGTTGCAGCACGATAATACGAAATCTTACTTCCAACTTGATTATCCGTCCATAATTTTTTCGGTTTACGATTTGAATTATTTTCAATTACAGCGTTAGCTGCATTTAAAATATTTTGTGATGAGCGGTAGTTTTGCTCTAACAAGATAACCTGTGCATTCTCATAGTCTTTTTCAAACGATAAAATGTTGGAAATATCCGCACCGCGCCAACGATAAATGGACTGATCAGAATCACCAACAACACAAAGATTTTTAAAGCGAGCAGCTAATTTATTTACAAGAATGTATTGTGCTCTGTTCGTATCCTGATACTCATCAACATGAATATACTGGAATTTGCGTTGATAAAATTCCAATACTTCTGGAACACGTTCAAATAATTGAATCGTCGTCATAATTAAATCATCAAAATCTAATGAGTTATTTTTCAGAAGACGTTTTTGATATTCTATATACACATCACTTATTAATTTCTCAAATGGATCAGCAATTGAAATTTGCTTTGCATATTTATCAGCAGATAACAATTCATTCTTTGCATTGCTAATGCCAGATAAAATAGAACGCGGATCGAATTTTTTCGGATCAACGTTTCGCTCTTTCATGATTTTCTTCACAACAGTAAGTTGATCACTTGCATCTAAGATCGTAAAGTTTCGGTTAATCCCAATACGGTCGATATCACGTCGTAAAATACGCACGCACATCGAGTGGAACGTAGAAATCCAAATATCCTCTGCTTCCGGGCCGACAAGCGTATCGATACGCTCACGCATTTCACGAGCTGCTTTATTTGTAAAGGTAATTGCTAATACATTCCAAGGTGCTACCCCTTTTTCACCAAGTAAGTATGCGATGCGATGTGTTAGCACACGCGTTTTACCACTACCAGCACCCGCCATTAATAGAAGTGGACCGTTTGTTGTTTGCACCGCTTTTTGTTGCTCAGGGTTTAAACCACTTAATAATTTATCAGTTATACTCATATGTGCCTACGCCTACTCTCCTTTTACAGCTTTTACTGTCTGTAACGCTGCTTTTATATCATCATAAATTACATTTCCTACAACGACTGTATCAGCGTACTGCGCCATTTCTTTTGCCTCTTTCGCACTTGAAATCCCGCCTCCGTAATACAACCTTGCTTGTTGTAATTCTGCTTTTACATTTTTAACAAGTTCAACATCTCCGTAAGTACCGCTATATTCCAAGTAGAAAATCGGCAAATTCAGAAGCTTGTCTGCCATACGTGCATATGCAATAACGTCATCTTCTGTTAAATCACATTTCGCCTCTGTAAGCTGAGCTACTTTTGCTTCTGCATTTAAAACACAATATCCTTCCATGAAAATTTCATCCCAGTTCATAATGTCCCCAAATTCTTTCAATGCCTCATGATGAATTCCCGTTATCCATTCCACTTTTCGGCTATTTAAAACACTTGGGATGTAATAAAAATCAAACCCTGGCGTAAGAGCTTCAAGATCAGAAACCTCTAACACACAAGGAACTGCATATCTACGAATGCTTACTAGCATGTGTAATACGTTATCAATTGTTACTCCATCACTTCCGCCTACAATGACTGCGTCTGTTCCAGATTCACAAATCATTTCTAAATGTTCATCGCTTAATTCCTTATTCGGATCAAGCTTAAATACATGTTTCCACTGTGAAATATCGTACATGAAAACACCCTTTCTTTTATCTAATCACCTTTATGCGCTTGTTCAAAAAGACTGTTATCTTGACCGGACTTTTTAAACTTCCTTTATAACACACGTTTAAAAAGGAGGATCTAGAGAACCGAGCAGTTCGAGGCGCTGTAGCCAGGAGGACACGCAGTGTAGCCTTTACTACATGAGTACCGCACTGGCACAGCAACGAAGAAATGCGAAGGTTATCTTGACCGGACTTTTTAAACTTCCTTTTATGCATTCTTACATTATAACAAAAAAAGACACCTATACACACGCCCTATCCAACATCTTTTTTACCGTCAAATGTTGGATTACATATCGCGAAACTTACATGGAATAATAACAACTGAAATAGTGTTTACTATTTCTAAGCTGATGAAGAAGGAGTGTTTTCTTTGATAAAGCAAAACATCGGCATAATGAATGCTCTAATTCGTATTACACTCGGTTTGGTCGTATTAAGTTGTAGCACAGCTAAACTTACACGCAAACCATGGTGCATTTGGTCAAAGATTCTGCTATGGCTTAGTGCAATGAAAATTGCAGAAGGAATCTTGCGTTTCTGTCCTATTACGGAAGCATGTAAATTTGGAAAATATATGAACATGGGTGCCTTTAAAATACCTAGCATGGATTTTAACAAAAAGGGAAATGCTAAAGAAGAAGTAAATCATACTTCTAGCCATGACACACAAAAGTCAAAAGGAAGTTATGATACTTCTGACAAAGAGATTGAGTCAGCGATTGAGGAAGCAATCCTGGCAAAACCGCTTTGAATCATTTGTCACGATGCAAGATGCTCTCAAAGGGACTTAGCTGCTGCAGTGGGCGGCTAAGTCTTCTTCATTTTATCGCAGCAAACAAAAAGATCACCCGGCAGCAAAACCTTTGAGTGATCTCTTTGTAACGCTATGTATCGCAATTATTTATTGCCAAACATTTTATCTATTGATTTTGAATTTGCAAGCAATGCTTCTTGTAAATTTTCATCAGAAACAATTTTATAGTTACCTTCTTTATCTTTCTTTAAATTCAGCGTAACTTCACGAATTGCCATTGCCGCATCTTTATCAGACAAGTTCTTCACAAGGGTTGTCGTCATCATTTTCTCCATTGTCTTTTCAGATTGCTCTTTGTTTTCACTAAACGCACTTGCAAAAGCCATAGGCATAATCTCTCCGATTGTCTTTGTAGTAGCAACAGCCATATCAACCGAAGTAATCTTTACCTTAACCTTTGCTGTATCATCTTTCTTGGACACTTGCTCTGGCTTTTCAAATTTATAGTTCTTTGCGATTACGCTAAATATCTGCTTCCCATCAATACCGTCTTGCTCTTTGTTTAAATTGTTAAAATCGTATCCATCATTGCTTTCGTGCACAAAAGTAGTGGCCTTTTTAAAGTCCCCGCCTTTTACTGCTGTCAAAAATTCTTGTACAGTATCATCTGGGTTTGAACATCCCGTAAGCATGCTCATTAATACCCCTATCATCATGATAAAAGTCAATGATTTGAACATTTTTTTCATAAGTACGCCCCCTGCTGTTTATTAAAACTTGAAATAACCCTTATATATTACTTTAGAAAAAAATATCTAACAAGTAAAAGTAATATTTAAACCCATCACACAGGTAACCAGGAATTATTTGTTATATTTTCAGAAAATTAGGTATAAACCCCTTGCTTAAAATGATATAAAAATGATATCATTTTTATATCAGGAGGCGATCATATGAAAGAAAAACAAGTTTTTTATGTAAATGGTTTTCTCGGTATTATTGGGATTTTGATTTTAGCCACTATCGGTGTATTCTGCCTTGTGCAAGAAATTTTTATAGTAGCAGCATTAACTATTCTTTTAGCTGCGATTCTCGCAACTGGTATTGGAATTGTTCAACCAAACCAAGCGAAAGTAATTACGTTTTTCGGTAATTATTTAGGAACAATTCGTCAAAATGGTTTATTTTTAACAATTCCATTCGCATTCCGTCAAACGGTCTCTTTACGTGTTGAAAACTTTAACAGTAAGAAATTAAAAGTAAATGATGTTGAGGGAAATCCAATTGAAATTGCGGCTGTTATTGTATATAAAGTTGTTGATTCTGCAAAAGCAATGTTTGGTGTTGAACATTATGATCGATTTGTAGAAATTCAAAGTGAAACGGCAATCCGCCACGTTGCAACAAAATATCCTTATGACAATTTCCAAGATGATAATTGCGTTACGTTACGCGGAAACACTGAAGAAATCTCTGAAGAATTAAAACGTGAGTTAGAAGCGCGTCTTGAAATTGCTGGTGTAGAAGTATTAGAAACTCGCCTAACGCATTTAGCTTACGCAACAGAAATTGCTCATGCAATGCTTCAACGTCAGCAAGCGAAAGCTGTATTGGCTGCACGTAAAGAAATTGTTGAAGGTGCCGTTCAAATGGCGAAAGACTCGATTCAAAAATTAGATGAAGAAGGCATACTTGATTTAGATGATGAGCGTAAGGCAAACATGGTTAACAACTTATTAGTTGCTATCGTTTCAGATAAAGGAGCACAACCAGTTATTAATACAGGAAGTCTATATTAAAGGTTGTAGGTATTATGGCTAAAAAGAAAAGTTTCCCATTACGTATCGATCCTGAATTACACGCAATCATTGAAAAATGGGCGAATGATGAGTTCCGCAGCGTTAACGCCCACATCGAGTATTTGCTTCGAGAAATGGCAAAACAAAAGGGAAGACTAAAAAAGGATCAAGATTCCTAAATGAAAAAAGACCACTAAGTTTTAGCGGTCTTTTTTCATTACTTATGAATATTTTCGATTCTCGCATTCTCTTGTACAATTTCATTCATCAATGAACTTACATAGCGCTGCGATCACATTAGTTATTTCAATTTCAGTACTATTTTCCATATGTTATTTTGGAAAATGGATGTACTAAAAATATAAAATACCCTCAAATTTTTAGAATGTTTAAATTTTCCAAAGCGCAATCATTGTTACATCCTTTAACATGAAAGAAAAAAGACAATCAAGAAATCTCTTGATTGCCCTCTACCTTAAATTAACTCCGGTAACTGTACTTTCTTCTGATAAGCTCTCCATGTAATACACCATTTTTTCGGATCATCTAGAAAATCCTGTTCATCTAATTTATGAATCGTACTATTTTGCGGGGCATTTCGAATAATTTCAGGACTTCCATATGCCTCTTGCGAAATTTGTTCAAGTGCCGCAATATACTCATCTAAATCTGCCTTAGAATAACTCTCAGTCGGCTCCAATGTAAACGGCTGAGGAACGATATATGGATGGTGACTCGTCCAGTAGTGTAAACCGAAATCCGTCATCCTTCTTTGAACATCTTCTGTCGTAACACCCGTTTCATCGTTCATCTCTTCCCAACTATAACGAACTTGTTCAAGCCGCTGCCCTTTCACATACGGAGCGCTTGCACCACGAATTTTTTGTACTTTATGATACATATAATTATTGTTTAACACAGCCGTTGTCGCCACTTCTTTTAACCCTTCTGGTCCTAGAGCACGAATCCATGCATAAGACCTTAAAATCGTTTGTGCCACACCATGAAAAGCACGTACTTTCCCAATCGAATGTTTCAATTCATGATTTAAATAATATTTCTCATCATCACATTCGACAATTGGTCCTGGTAAGTACTCTTTTAACTCTTTACTTACACCAAGTGCACCTGTTGCTGGTCCACCACACATATGCGGAGCTGCAAATGTTTTATGAAGATTAAAAAAACACATATCAAATCCTGCTTCTTTCGCCCGCGTAATCCCAAGAAGGCCGTTTGCATTTGCCTGGTCGTAATAGCAAATCCCACCTGCTTCATGAACAACCCTCGTAAACTCTTTAATCTTCGAATTAAAAATCCCTGTATCTTCAGGATTCGCTACAACAAATCCTGCTGTTCTTTCTGAAACAACAGCTTTTAATTTTTCAAGGTCAGGAAATCCATCTTTATCCGGATGAAGCGTAATGATTTTAAAGCCTTTAACAGCCGCTGTAGCCGCTTGTGAAGGATGAGAAAAAATGGTTGTAATAATTTCATTCCGCTTTTCCCCTTCCCCTCGAGATTCATGATATTTTCTTACAATGGATGCCATAGCAAATAAGGCTTGTGTGCCACCACTCGGTTGAAATGAAAAATGATCCATACCAGAAATTTCTCTCATACAAAGATCCAATTTGTATATAATCTCTAGCATGCCTTGGACCGTACTTTCATCTTGAAGAGGATGCAGTTCCATTATTTTAGGATTCCGTACTAATAATTCATTAATTTTAGGAATATATTTCATCGTACAGGTCCCTTGCCCAATTTCAACATTAAAATCTGATCCTAACGTCTCTTGTGAAAGTCTCACATAATGCCTTAACACACGTGCTTGACCGATTTCCGGAAGTCTCGCTCTTTCTTTTCTATACATAGAATGAGGAATCTTTGAAACTCCATCACCAACTTCTTTCACAATTGTTTCATCCGCTACAGGAACGTCTACGCCCCTTTCTCCTTGCTGGTGAAGTTCAAAAATAATTGGTTCATTCCATTTTGCTTGATGAAAGTCACGGACTTTACTATTCCTTTTAATTTTCTTCATCAGTCGATTCTCCTTTCCGTTCGTCTTTTTTAATTTGTCACAATTTCTTGCAGAGCGGCAGCTAACCGATCAATGTCTTCCTTCGTATGAACTTCTGTAACACAATACAAGGCACATTGACCAAATTTAGGAAACTCTTTCGAAATATCCTTTCCTCCAAATATCTGTTTTTCTAACAATCTCTTATTTATAGTTTCTACTGATAAACCGGTCTCATTAAAATCAACAACAAACTCTTTAAAAAATGGAGAACTTAATCTTGAACCTTTCACTCCAGGGATTTGGTTTAATTGTTTTACTGCATATTGACTATTTTGCATAATCGTTTGACCTAATTCATACATACCATTTGGTCCAAGTAACGATAAATAAACTCCTGCTGTAATGCCCCATAACGCTGTTTGTGTACCAACTGATTCTTTTCCTTTTTCACGAAGGGCAAAAGATGTTCGGTCATACGCTACATCTCCAAATCCGTACTCTCCTTCTTTTACTGTTGGGACAATTCCAAATAAACGTGAAGGGTATTCATTCACAAATTTTTCCTCATCTCTTGTAGCAATAAACCCAGCTTGCCCTCCGCTATAGTTCATATGCATACCAAGAGGCTGTAAGTCACCACAAACAATATCTGTTTGATAGTGGCTTGGTGGTGCTAGCACTCCAAGCGATATCGGATCAACACCAACAACTACTAGCGCATCATGTTGCTTTGCAATTTCCGCAATTTCCATCCCTTGCGATTCAATAAATCCTAAATAGGAAGGATTTTCAAAATAAATTGCGGCTACATTAGCAGCTATCTTATTCTCTAAATCTTCTAAATCTAGAAGACCATTCTCATCATCATAACCAACAGAAACAAATTCAAGATCTGGGGACCCATAATTTTGGATAATTTTCATTCTCTCAGGTGACACGGTTTGTGCTACTAATACCTTTTTTCTTTTCGTTATACGGGCAGCCATCCGAATTGATGTAGCTGCTGCTTGCCCCCAATCAAATGTAGGCACATTTACAACATCCATATCAACAAGTTCCGCTACTAAGCTTTGGTATTCAAATAAAGCTTGAAACCTGCCATGATCTTCATACGGTTCCCCAGCATATGCCGTTAAAAATTCTGATCGCTGATTCACTTCATCGCAAACAGCTGGTACAAAGTGTTGCCAACACCCTGCTCCTAAAAAATTTACATATTCACTTGTACTTGTATTTTTACAAAGTATCCCTTCAACATGGCGACGCAGTTCATATTCTGTAAGCGCCTTTGGTATATTCATTTCCTCTTTTAACTTGAGTTCCTCTGGTATGCAGGCGTATAGTTCCATCACGGTTTCAGCGCCGATTTCTTTTAACATCTCTTCTTTTACTTCAGGTACCATATTTGGAATGTAAGGATGTACCTTTTTCGTCATCTTAATACCCCCTTGTTAAATTTCATTCAATTATGCTAAGCCTCCGCCATCGACAACAAGTGCTGTCCCTGTCACCCAAGATGACAAGTCGCTAGCTAAAAATAAAACACCTTTTGCGATATCCCGTGGTGTACCAATTCTTGATAGAGGCCGATTTATTGCTGAATCTTTCAAAAACGACCCTTCTTCTACATTCAATTGTTTCGCCTCGTCGCGTAGTAACTGCGTATCTGTATCACCTGGACATATGCAGTTTACTCGAATATTTTGCGACCCATGATCAATTGCCATCGCCTTCGTTAAGTTCATAACCCCCGCTTTTGCAGCACAATATGCAGCTGCCTTATCGCCCCCTTTTAGTCCCCATCCAGAGCCAGTGTTAATAATACTTCCCCCTTGTTTTTCAGCCATAATTGGAATGATATATTTAGATAAAAGATATACACCTTTTAATGACACATTAATAACTGAATCCCACTCTCTTTCTTCTAATTCAACAACTGTTTTTCTTCTAATAACTCCGGCGTTGTTAAACAGCACATCTACACTTCCATATACCTTCCTAATATGTTCACTCACATTCTTACAATCTAATTCACTTGTTACATCGCACTTCAAAAACTCTGCCCTCTGCCCCTCGTCTCGTAAACCCTGCGTGGCCTGCATACCTTTTTCCTCATCAATATCTAAAAGAATGACGGTAGCTCCTACTTCAGCAAAGATGGTTGCTGTCGCATACCCAATTCCTGATGCCGCTCCGGTTACAACCGCCACTTTATCCTTTAATTGAAAATAATCTCTTTCCATAAAAAAACCTCCTTTATTTGCATCTGCTTTTTATTAAGCAAAAAACATGCCAATTTTATTACGTGAAAAACCCTTATTGTAGTAAGCAACTTTGATACGATCATTTGACATTTTTGACAAACATTTGACACTTTTGTATTTTTCTGAATTATCATACAATAATTACATAAATAGAAAGGAGGTTCAAAATTGTCTACAATCACAGCAATCACAAAAATGATTCATGCCTTTTCCGAACTCTTACAAATAGAAATCGCCTATTTCAACCATGAAGGGCTATTAGTTTCTTCAACGGAAGAATATAAAAAGAAAAAAGGAGAACGCGTATACCTCCCCTTTTTCCAAAAACTATACGAGCATCCTATTACCTTTGTACATAAGCCGGGGCATATGAATATGTGTCATGGTTGCCACTTTCAAAAGAGCTGTCCATCCACTGCAGAAATTATACAAAATATGATTCAAAATGAACGCCACTATGGCTATCTTTCATTCGTTAGTTTTTCCAAAGATAAGCAACAGGAATTACTAGATCAGCAAAAAGAATTTATCTATTGGATGGAAAAGTTAAAAGAGATTATTACCGATATGATTCATGAAACAAATTATTCTACTTCCAAAATAGGGACAAAATTAAAACAAACTGAATATATCCTTGGAAGCAGTTATACATTACAAAACATAAAAGAAATCTTAAAAAACATGAAAAGTAGTACCTCATCCATCGTTATTACAGGAGAAACGGGAACGGGGAAAAGCTTGATGGCAAAGCTTATTCATGAACAAAGCATATTCCAGAGGGGAGATTTCATTGAAATAAATTGTGCCAGCATTCCTGAATCTTTATTTGAAAGTGAGCTCTTTGGCTATGAGGAAGGTGCATTTACAGGGGCGAGAAAGAAAGGAAAGCCCGGTTACTTTGAAATGGCCGACCGAGGCACGTTATTTTTAGATGAAGTGGCAGATCTTCCTCTCCATTTACAACCAAAGTTATTAAAAGTACTACAAGATGGTGTTGTACAAAGAATTGGTGGAACGCTTCCCCAAAAAGTGAATGTCCGAATTATCGCTGCATCAAATCAACCCTTAGAAAAATTAATAGAATCTAAACAATTCCGTTCAGATCTTTACTACAGACTCAATGTGATTCCAATTCATTTACCACCACTTCGCGAGCGAAAAGAAGACTTAAAGAAACTCGTCCCTTTCTTAATTGAAAAATTACAGACAAGAACAGGAAAATTCATTCAAAGTTACACAGAGGCATTTCTAGCAAGATTAAAACAATATCACTGGCCTGGGAACATTCGTGAATTAGAGAATGTTTTAGAATATAGCATGAATATGGAGAAAAGTGGCCAATTAACCGAATCATCACTACCAGCATTTCTTCAAAATCATTCGGAGTTGCTGTGCTCATCCACGAAGCAACCTGGTGCATTGCAAGAAGCGGAAAAAGAAAGCATTATTCAAAAACTTCATGACTATGGTTATGATTATGAAGGAAAAAAACAAGCTGCGGCTGCTTTGGGGATTAGTGTACGCACATTATATAGAAAAATGGAGAAACTCGGGATTTATAATGACGTGAAACTGTAATGATGAAAGATTTTCTTCAACTCTCGCAAATTAACCTTATAGTAAGTTTATCTCCCGCCTAATCTCCTTACTTACACCGAACTTTGAAGTAGGAGTATTACTGTCTACCAATAGCAAAACAAGAATTTATAACGTGTGCAATTTGCACACGTTATGTTATTTCAAAAATATAAATTATTCTTGTCTCTTATAGTTTCTTAAGTAACGAACATAGTGAAAAGCTGCAAAATAAATTCCAATTATACCAGTAAGAAAAAAATATATTATAACTATAGGTCCCATAATATTAAATTGACCATACCCTAAAACTAATAGTTCCCCCTACAGCTCTCCTAATATTTAACATATACCTATTGTAATATAATTATAAATATTTCCACAGTTATATTCAGGAAGGAGTTGGTAATCAATAATATTCCTTGTATCCTTTTATATCAATTGATTTTCTTTTTTCTCCAATGTTCTCCTAAGCTAATGATTCCACCTATAACTAAGAAAAAGGATAACACACCAAAAAAAGAAGCATTATATACGTATCCTATGAAACTTATAATGAGTAATAAAATTCCTCCATACAGTGAATTTGTTAAGGTCCATAGCGCTGCGATAATTCCTATACAACTTATTACAATTCCAAGTACAACTTCTCCATCCTTATTAGAAATAATCATTTCTTGAGTAAAAATCACAAACGCATAATATGTTCCAAATATTGAAATTAAAAAGCTATATTTCGCATCGAATATTCTTCCTCTTTCCTTCTGCCATACATAGCCGGTAATTAATACTGCTGTAGGTATGATACAAATCATTACATATATAATTAAAATCCCCATCGCAAACATATAATCCTCCCTTTCCAAAAATACAAAATAAAATCAAAAGAGCTAACATAATTTATGTTAGCTCTTAACAATCTACCTTTGCAACCGCACGATATCCGATATCACTTCGATAAAATAAACCGTCACTCTCAATTTTCTTAATTTCTTTATAAACGTTATCCTTCGCTTCTTGTAAATCCTTGCCTTTACAAGCTACAAATAAAACGCGACCACCGTTTGTTACAAAATCTCCATGTTTCATAGCTGTGCCTGCATGAAAAACAATTGCATCTTCTAATGTATCTAATCCAGAAATCACAGCACCTTTTTCATATGCTTCTGGGTATCCTTTTGAAGCAAGTACTACACCAATAACTGCTTCCTCAGACCATTTAAGTGTTAGCTCTTTCCCATCTAATACGTAATTACATACGTCGACTAAATCACTCTCTAAACGTGGTAATACAACCTCTGTTTCTGGATCACCAAAACGAGCATTGAATTCAATTACTTTTGGTCCTTCGTTTGTTAAAATAAGCCCCGCGTATAAAATACCTGTAAATGAACGTCCTTCTTGAATCATCGCTTTAGCAGTTGGATGTAAAATTGTCTCAATTGCTTCGCTAACTGCTGATTCGGGAATTTGAGGTACTGGAGAATATGCACCCATTCCGCCTGTATTCGGTCCTTTATCACCGTCAAAAGCACGCTTATGATCTTGTGCAATTACCATTGGATAAACGGTTGTTCCATTTACAAATGCCATTAAAGAGAATTCCTGTCCATCTAAAAACTCTTCAATAACAACCTTTTTACTTGCTTCACCGAATTTTACATCCTGCAGCATTTCTTTTACAGCTTGCAATGCCTCTTCTAACGTCATTGCTACTGTTACACCTTTACCAGCTGCTAAACCATCCGCTTTAATAACAATAGGTGCACCAACTTTTTGAATATATGCTACCGCTTCCTCATAGTTTGTGAATGTTTCATATGCTGCGGTTGGAATATCATACTTTTTCATAAGCTCTTTTGTAAAAGCTTTGCTTCCTTCAATTACAGCAGCTGCTTTATTCGGACCAAAAACGCGAAGTCCCTCTGCTTCAAAACGATCAACAATTCCATTCATAAGAGGAATTTCTGGACCAACGAACGTTAAACCTATATTATTTTCTTTCGCAAATAGAACAAGTGCGTCAAAGTCATTCTCATCAATATCAACTGGCATTGCCACATCTCTCATGCCTTCATTTCCCGGTGCTACATATACCTTTTCAACTTGCTCAGACTGTGCAAACTTCCAAGCTAAAGCATGTTCGCGCCCACCACGGCCGATTACTAAAACATTCATATGTTATCCTCCATTATTCAAATAAGTACAAAATAGGAGCAGTGCTCCTATTTTGTTTCTATTCGTTCATGTTCAAAAAGAAGGTTATCTTGACCGGACTTTTTGAACCCCCTCTAACAATAAAAATTTAAAAAGGAGGATCAAGAGAACCGAGCAGTTCAAGGCGCTGCGGCCAGGAGGATACGGAGTGTAGCTTTTACTACATGAGTACCGGACTGGCAAAGCAACGAAGAAATGCGAAGGTTATCTTGACCGGACTTTTTAAACTTCCTCTATTAATGTTTGAAGTGACGTACGCCAGTGAACACCATAGCAATACCATATTCATCAGCTTTTTTAATAGAATCTTCATCACGAATCGATCCGCCTGGTTGAATGATTGCTGTAACACCTGCTTTAGCAGCCTCTTCTACTGTATCTGGCATTGGGAAAAATGCATCAGATGCTAAGGCGCTACCTTGTGCTTTGTCACCAGCTTGCGAGATTGCAATTTTCGCTGAACCAACGCGGTTCATTTGTCCTGCTCCCACTCCAATTGTCATATTATCTTTTGCTAAAACAATTGCATTTGATTTTACATGTTTGACAACTTTCCAAGCTAGTTTTAAATCGGCCCATTCTTGCTCTGTTGGTTCACGTTTTGTTGGAATTGTAATTGCATCTTCATTTAGCGCTAACGTATCTTCTTCTTGAACTAGAAGGCCACCCTGTACAGAAGTTAATTTTTTACTTGCACTTACTGCTTTTTCAATATTTACAGTTAAAAGGCGTAAGTTTTTCTTACTTTGCAACACTTCTAAAGCTTCTTGTGAGAAAGAAGGTGCGATAACAATCTCTAAAAAAATTTCATGTAATTTTTCAGCCGTAACTTTATCAATCTCACGGTTAGCTGCAATAATACCTCCGAAAATGGATACTGGATCCGCTTCGTAAGCACGTGTATATGCTTCATGAATATCAGTACCAACACCAACTCCGCATGGGTTCATATGTTTTACTGCTACCACTGCTGGTTCTGTAAATTCTTTCACGATGCTAAGCGCTGCATCCGCGTCATTGATATTGTTGTAAGATAGCTCTTTTCCATGTAACTGCTCTGCATATGCAACAGAAGAAGTTGCTGCAAATGGCGCTTTATAGAATGTTGCTTTTTGATGTGGGTTTTCACCGTAACGTAAATCTTGTTTTTTCTCGAATGTTACTGTTAATGTTTCTGGGCTTTCTTCTCCCATTTGTTCCGTTAAATAGTTAGAAATTAATGCATCATATGCCGCTGTATGACGGAATACTTTCGCTGCTAATTTACGTTTTGTTTCGTCTGTAACTTCGCCGTTTTCTTTTAGCTCGGCTAGTACAACATCATAATCTATTGGGTCAACGATTACTGATACAAATTTATGATTCTTCGCAGCTGAACGAATCATTGTTGGACCACCGATATCAATATTTTCAATTGCATCAGCAAATGTCACATCAGGTTTAGCAACTGTTTCCTTAAATGGGTATAAGTTTACAACAACAAAGTCGATTGGCTGAATGCCTAATTCATTCATCTGCGTCACATGCGTTTCATTATCACGTACTGCAAGTAAACCACCATGAATGTTTGGATGTAATGTTTTCACACGCCCGTCCATAATTTCCGGGAAGCCAGTTACTTCAGAAATCCCAATTACTTGTAAGCCGTTTTCCTCTAATAATTTTTTCGTTCCACCTGTTGAAATAACTTCAATCCCTTGTTCAAGTAACCCTTTAACAAATTCTACAACACCTGTTTTATTTGAAACACTTACTAATGCACGCTTTTTCATTTATCCTTCACCCCTAGTTGAATGTTATTTAACGGCCTTCTCTTTCATAGATTGAACGATTTCGTTCACCGTAGCTACGTACAATCTATGTTCAACTTGCTGAATTTTCTTTTGTAAACTCTCTCTTGTATCCGCTTCGGAAACTTTTACTGCTTCTTGAGCAATAATAGGTCCTGTATCCATCCCAGCATCTACGTAGTGAATCGTGACTCCTGTTACTTTCACTCCTGCCTCTAACGCTTGACCGACAGCATCTTTCCCTGGAAAACTTGGTAATAATGACGGATGAATGTTAATGATTTTCCCGCCGTATGCTTCCAGTAATGTAGGACCAATCAAACGCATATATCCCGCTAAAATAACATAATCAATCTCGTATTCTCGCAATTTTTTTAATATCTCATTTTCAAATGCTTCTTTTGATTCATATGCTTTCGCCGAAAAAGCAAAGCACGGAACATGATGATAATGTGCCCGTCCAATAACACGCGCCTCAGGTTGATCACATACGAGCAAACTAATTTCAGCATGTAAGCTTTTTTCTTCCACTGCATTCATTAATGCTTGGAAGTTCGATCCGCTTCCAGAGGCAAAGACTGCCAATCTACTCATAGTCCTGTGCCTCCATTAAAAGTAACACCCGATCCCTTAATAGTTCGTCCAATAATATGTGCTTTTTCTCCTTGTTCTGCAAGAAGCTTGACAACAGTTTCTGCATCTTCTTCTTTTACCGCAACTACCATACCAATACCCATGTTAAAAATATTGAACATTTCTTTTTCTTCTAGTTTTCCAACCTCTTGAAGTAAGCTGAAAATCGGTTGAATTTGCCAAGAACCTAGTTCAATTTCTGCTCCGATTCCTTCCGGCAACATACGTGGAATATTTTCAATAAATCCTCCACCTGTAATATGTGCCATGCCATACACTTCATATTTCTTCAATAGTTCTAAAATAGGTTTGACATAAATTTTCGTTGGTTTTAATAATTCTTCACCAAGAGGTAGTTCTAAGCGACCATGTATACGATCTAAAGATAACTGTCCATCTTCTAACAACACTTTTCGTACTAAAGAATACCCGTTACTATGAATACCACTAGATGCTAAGCCAACTAATACATGACCTGCTTCAATAGAATTTCCTGTTACAATTTTCTTTTTATCAACAATACCAACAGTAAAACCAGCTAAGTCATACTCTTCAGTGGAATACATACCTGGCATCTCAGCTGTTTCTCCGCCAATTAACGCACAACCCGCTTGGCGACAACCCTCTGATATACCTTTGACGATGTTTTCAATTTTACTAGGTTCTGCTTTACCACAAGCAATGTAATCAAGGAAGAAAAGCGGCTCTGCTCCTTGGACAACAATATCATTTACACACATTGCTACTGCATCAATACCAATTGTGTCATGTTTATCCATCATGAAAGCGAGCATCAATTTTGTACCTACACCGTCTGTTCCAGATACTAATACAGGTTCTTCTAATGCAAATTTTGATAGATCAAACATACCTCCAAAACCGCCAAGACCGCCTAGTACTTCTTTTCTCATTGTTGTTTGTACATGTTTTTTCATGCGAGATACCGCTTCATATCCAGCTTCAATATCTACTCCTGCTTGCTTATATGCATTCGCCATCGTTTTTTACACCTCGTCTTTTAATTTCTCCCACCCAAGCGGGCACTCTCTATAGAGTATGTTTTAGGAAAAAGCTAGCTTCTACTTAAAATCAAGTAGAAGCTTCTCGCTTTTTTATTTCATACTTTCTAAAAGTTCTTGTTCATAATCATAAAGGGCTGTTGGATAATCCCCATTAAAGTACGCCATACATAAGCCGCCGTATTTCCCTTCATATGGACGACCAATCGCATCGACTAAGCCATCTTCACTTAAAAATGTTAAAGAATCTGCGCCGATGATTTGACGTATTTCTTCTATAGAATGGTTAGCTGCGATTAATTCTTTTCTCGTTTGAATATCAATGCCATAGAAACACGGATACTTAAGTGGTGGAGAAGCAATTCTCACATGCACTTCTGTCGCTCCTGCTTCACGAAGCATACGGACAATGCGTTTACTTGTTGTACCTCTTACGATAGAATCATCAATCATTACGACGCGCTTTCCTTCAACTACTCCTCGTACTGCCGAAAGCTTCATTTTTACCCCTTGTTCACGCAATTCTTGAGAAGGTTGGATAAAGGTACGACCAACATAACGATTTTTAATTAATCCTAATTCATACGGAATGCCAGTTGCTTCTGCATAACCAATTGCCGCAGAAATACTAGAGTCCGGTACCCCTGTTACAACATCTGCTTCAATAGGAGCTTCCGCCGCTAAACGTTTCCCCATACTTTTACGCGCTGCATGAACATTGATGCCAGCAATATTGGAATCTGGGCGTGCAAAGTAAATGTATTCCATACTACAAATTGCATGTTCTACATCATTTGTAAAACGATCTACTTGGATACCTTCGTCATTAATAATAAGTAGTTCTCCAGGTTCAACATCTCGAATGTATGTTGCACCAACTACATCAAAAGCACATGTTTCAGATGCTACAACATATGCATCTCCCATTTTTCCGATTGACAGTGGGCGGAATCCATTCGGGTCTAACGCAACAATCATTTCGTTACCTGTTAATAAAAGATATGCAAATGCACCTTTTACTTTGTTTAATGCATCTTTCACACTCTCAATTAATGAACCTTTTGTACTACGTTTAATTAAATGAAGTAGTACTTCTGTATCTGAACTCGTTTGAAAAATACTTCCTTCTGCTTCTAATTCACGGCGAAGCATCTTTGCATTAATTAAATTACCGTTGTGAGCTAATGCCATACTATGATCAGAAAAACGGAATAGTAGTGGTTGAACATTCGCTACCTCACTTCCGCCTGCCGTTGCATAGCGTACGTGACCAATTGCTGATTTTCCATTTAATCCTTCTAGCTCACCTCTTGAAAACACTTCCGATACTAGACCTAACCCCTTATGACCAACAATTTTCTCCCCATTATTTACAACAATGCCTGCGCCTTCTTGTCCACGGTGCTGTAAGCTGTGCAATCCGTAGTACGTAACTTGTGCTGCATTTTCATGCCCCCAAATTCCGAAAACGCCACATTCTTCATTTAACCCCTTTATTTCAGCAAGCATGGGATTGCCCCTTTCCAAGCCTTTCTCATTTCATCAACATTTGCTGTAAGTAATACTTCATTTTCTTCATTACGAATTGTTACTTCATTTGTATTTGTGACTTCCCCAACTTGAATTGCTTCTACTACTTTCTCGAATGCTTCTTGCTTTTCACGTTTTACTGTTACAACAAAGCGTGATTGTGATTCCGCGAATAACGCCGCTGTTGCTTCTCCAGCTAATTTCACAGTAGCACCTAATCCTTTAGCTCCAATTGCACTTTCAGCAATTGCGACTGCTAATCCGCCTTCTGCAACATCATGTGCAGATTGAACAAGTCCTGCTTGAATTGCTTCTAGTAATTGCTTTTGGCGTTTAGATTCTACTTCTAGATCGATGCTTGGTGATTGACCAAAGATTTTGCCGTATACCATCTTTTGCAATTCACTTCCGCCAAACTCAGCTTTCGTTTCTCCAATTACATAAACTAGATCTCCAGCTTGCTTAAATTCTTGTGTCGTTACATGTTTTAAATCATGAACAAGACCTACCATACCAACAGTCGGTGTTGGATATACAGCTTCACCGCTACGTTCGTTGTACATTGATACGTTTCCGCCAATAACTGGAGTTTGTAGTGTACGACAAGCTTCACTCATACCATCTACTGATTTCTCGATTTGCCAGAAAATCTCTGGTTTTTCTGGGTTACCAAAGTTTAAACAATCTGTAATTGCCAGCGGTTCTCCACCTGAACATACGATGTTACGTGCTGCTTCTGCTACTGCAATTTTACCGCCCATTTCAGGATCTAAATAAATGTAGCGAGAATTACAATCTGTTGTCATCGCTAATGCTTTTTCTGTCCCGCGCACACGTACAACGGCTGCGTCTGATCCTGGTGTAACAACCGTGCTTGTGCGTACTTGATAATCATATTGATCATATACCCACTCTTTACTTGCAATCGTTGGTTGTTGTAATAGAGCTAGCAATGTTTCTTTATAATTATCTAATTTCGGTGTTTCCATCTTCATTTCTTGGAACTCTTTAAAATACGCTGCTTCTTTTGAAGGCTTATGATAAATTGGTGCTTCTTCTGCTAGTGCATCTGCTGGTACTTCCGCTACCATTTCACCTTTATGGAATAAGCGAAGCATTTTATCTTCCGTTACTTTTCCCATCGTAACTGCCGCAAGTCCGTACTTTTCAAACAACTCTACAATCTCTTGCTCTCTACCTTTTTTCACAACAATTAACATACGTTCTTGTGATTCAGATAACATCATTTCATATGGCGTCATACCTGTTTCACGTTGTGGTACATCATCTAAGTACATTTCAATACCCATTCCTGCTTTACTTGCCATCTCTGCAGAAGATGATGTTAATCCTGCAGCTCCCATATCCTGAATTCCAACAAGAGCATCAGATTGAATAAGCTCTAAGCATGCTTCAATAAGGAGTTTCTCCATAAATGGATCCCCTACTTGTACCGCTGGACGTTTCGCTTCTGAACTCTCAGATAATTCTTCTGATGCGAAAGTTGCACCGTGAATACCGTCACGTCCTGTTGAAGCACCTACGTACATAACTGTATTACCAGCACCATGTGCTTGCCCTTTTTTAATATCTTCATGATTAATTAAACCAACGCACATTGCATTTACAAGTGGGTTTCCTTCATAACATGAATCAAACTGTACTTCTCCGCCAACAGTTGGAATCCCGATGCAGTTACCATATCCTGCAATCCCTGCAACTACTTCTTCAAATAAATATTTCACACGTGGTGATTGTAGTTCACCGAAGCGAAGAGAGTTTAATAATGCTACTGGACGTGCTCCCATAGAGAATACGTCGCGAATAATACCACCAACACCCGTTGCCGCACCTTGATATGGCTCAATTGCAGAAGGATGGTTATGACTTTCCATTTTAAATACAACGGCTTGATTATCACCAATATCTACAATCCCTGCACCTTCACCAGGTCCTTGTAATACGCGCTCTCCTGTTGTTGGGAACTTGCGAAGAACAGGTTTTGAGTTTTTATAACTACAATGCTCTGACCACATAACAGAGAATAGTCCCGTTTCTGTGTAGTTCGGCAAACGTCCTAAAATCTTTTCAACCATGGCAAACTCTTCGTCTGTTAGCCCCATTTCCGCATATATACGTTCTTCTTTAATTTGTGTTGGATTTGGTTCAAGCATTAACGACATATGTTTCCCTCCAATGTTTCAAAATAGATTGAAAGACTTTTAAACCTTCAGCGCCGCCAAGAAGTTCATCCACAGCACGCTCTGGGTGCGGCATCATGCCAAGTACATTTCCCTTTTCATTTACAATACCTGCAATATCTGAAACGCTTCCGTTTGGATTGTCTACATAACGGAATGCAATTTGATTCTTTTCTTCTAATTCTTTAAGAGTTGCTTCATCACAGTAGTAATTCCCTTCACCATGTGCGATTGGAATATTGATTACTGCACCTTTTTCATATTGCGATGTAAACATCGTTTCGTTATTTTCAACACGTAATCCCACTGTACGGCACATAAACTTTAGGTTTTTATTTCGCATTAATGCACCTGGTAGCAGCCCTGATTCAACCAATATTTGGAATCCGTTACATACACCTAGAATTGGCTTTCCTTGTTCAGCTGCTTTTTGCACAGCTTTCATTGCATTTGCAAAGCGAGAAATGGCACCGCAGCGAAGGTAATCACCGTAAGAGAAACCTCCTGGTAAAAGAATTGCATCATATTCATCTAAATTCTCTGCATCATGCCAAACGTAGTCTACCTCTTCGCCAAGCTCATCTTTAATTGCATGAAACATATCAACATCACAGTTCGAACCTGGAAAAACGATTACGGCAAATTTCACTGTGCGACAACCTCCTCAACTTCGTAACGGAAATCTTCCATTACAACGTTCGCTAATAGTTTCTCACACATTTCTTTTACCTTTGTATCCAGATCAGTCACTGATTTATCAATTGTTAACTCCATATATTTACCGATGCGAACATCTTGCACTTCTGTGAATGAAAGACTGTGAAGAGCACCTTTCACTGCTGTTCCTTGTGGATCTAATACGCTCTCTCTTAATGTTACATATACCTTAACTTTATACATGTGAAGCTCCCCCTAAACGTTTTAAAATTTCTTCATATGCCTCTGTTAAATCGCCAAGATCACGGCGGAATACATCTTTATCAAATTTTTCATTGCTCGCTTCATCCCATAAGCGGCAAGTATCTGGTGAAATCTCATCTGCTAATACGATTTCGCCTTCTTCTGTTAGTCCAAACTCTAGTTTAAAATCTACTAATCTTACACGACAGCTTGCGAAGTGCTCAATCAATATTTGATTGATTTGTAGAGCCTTTTCTCGTAATGTACTTACTTGCTCTGGCGTTGCAACGTTTAACACACGAATATGATCTTCTGTTACAAGCGGATCTCCTAAATCATCATCTTTGTAGTACAATTCTACGATTGGTGCTGCAAGTGCAGTTCCTTCTTCCATTCCTAAGCGTTTTGAAAGACTTCCCGCGATTACGTTTCTTGTGACAACCTCTAATGGAATAATACTTACCTTTTTCACAAGTTGTTCTGTATCTGACAACTTCTCAACAAAATGTGTTTTAATTCCCACTTCTTGTAACTTTCTGAATAAAAGAGTTGTAATCTCATTGTTCAGACGACCTTTTCCTGTAATTGTCGCTTTTTTCTCCCCATTGAAAGCAGTAGCACTATCTTTGTACTCTACCCAAACCATATCTGCTGCTTCTGTACGATAAATTCTTTTTGCCTTACCCTCATACAGCAATTCTAGCTTTTGCATTTCGCAAGCCCCCTGTAGTTTGAAAAATATGAATAATATGTTTATAAAAAATGGCACAGAATGATTCTATTCTGTGCCATATAAAATTTTCAAATTAGTTCAATCCAAGACGTTCAAAGATTGTATCAACATGTTGCATATGATGTTCATAATTGAAACATTCGTTGATTTCTTCTTGTGTTAATTTGCTTGTAATACGCTCATCTGCTTCTACAAGCTCTTTAAATTGTACTTGTGTCTCCCAAGCTTCCATCGCTTTAGGCTGTACGATATCATAAGCTTCTTCACGTACCATACCTTTGTCGATTAGCGTAAGCATTACGCGCTGAGAGTAAATTAAACCGTATGTTCTTTGCATATTGCGCTTCATGTTTTCTGGGAATACCGTTAAGTTTTTCACGATATTACCAAAGCGGTTTAACATGTAGTTTAATGCGATTGTTGCATCTGGTAAGATAACTCGTTCTGCAGAAGAGTGAGAAATATCACGCTCGTGCCATAATGGAACGTTTTCGTAAGCAGTTAGCATGTAACCACGAATTAAGCGGGCCAAACCAGTCATATTTTCAGATCCGATTGGATTACGTTTATGCGGCATTGCAGAAGATCCTTTTTGTCCTTTGGCGAAAGCCTCTTCTACTTCACGTGTTTCACTCTTTTGTAGGCCACGAATTTCAACCGCAATCTTTTCGATAGATGTTGCAATTAGTGCAAGTGTTGACATGTAATGCGCATGGCGATCACGTTGCAATGTTTGTGTTGAAATTGGTGCTGCTTCTAATCCTAAGTTCTCACAAACGAATTTTTCTACGAATGGATCAATGTTCGCGTATGTACCAACTGCACCAGATAATTTACCAACGCGAACTGTATCAGCTGCTTGTTTGAAGCGCTCTAAGTTACGTTTCATTTCTTCATACCACAGACCAAGTTTTAAACCAAATGTAGTTGGTTCTGCATGAACACCGTGTGTTCTTCCCATCATAACTGTGTATTTATGCTCTTTTGCCTTGTTAGCTAAGATAGTAATGAAGTTTTCTAAGTCTTTTAATAAGATTTCGTTTGCTTGTTTTAAGATATAAGATAACGCTGTATCAACTACGTCTGTAGATGTTAAGCCGTAGTGTACCCATTTACGTTCTTCACCTAGTGCTGGTGTTTCTGATACTGCACGAGTGAAAGCAACTACATCATGGCGTGTCTCTTTCTCAATCTCATAAATACGGTCAATATCAAATGATGCATTCTCACGAAGTTTTTTTACATCTTCTTTTGGAATATCACCAAGTTCAGCCCATGCCTCACAAGCTAAAATTTCAACTTCTAACCATGCTTTAAATTTGTTTTCTTCCGTCCAAATCGCACCCATCTCAGGGCGTGTATAACGACTAATCATCTTTTTCCCTCCAAAAGTTGTTCTTGATGGTCCCAAATATGCAAACTCTGCGCTTTTTCTAAAGCAACTTCAATATTTTCATTTAAAATATTTACATGCCCCATTTTGCGCTGCGCTTTTGCTTCTTCTTTTCCATACAAGTGTAAATAGCACCCGGTAAATCTATTCACTTGTCTTAGGACCCCTTCTATATGTTCGCCTAAAATGTTTACCATGACAACTGGTTTTAACAAATTTGTTTCTCCTAGAGGTAAATTACAGATTGCTCGAATATGTTGCCCAAATTGACTCGTTTCACATGCATCAATTGTATAGTGTCCTGAATTGTGAGGTCTTGGTGCTAATTCATTAATATAAATCTCACCATCTGCTGTAGCAAACATCTCTACCGCTAGTGTTCCCACAAGCTGAAGTTCATCCGCCAGTACCTGTGCGTATTCAACTCCTTTTTGTGAAAGTTCGTCTGTAATACGAGCTGGTACAATAGATTCATGTAAGATGTTATTCACGTGAATATTTTCAGCTACTGGAAATACCTTCGTTTCACCACTGACACTGCGAGTTACAATAACTGATATTTCTTTTTTAAATGGCACCCATTTCTCAAGAATACATTCAGCTTGATTTACAAGTTCAGTTGCTCTCGCAACATCCGCTTCGCTTCTTAAAACCACTTGTCCTTTTCCGTCATATCCCCCTGTTGTTGTCTTTAACACACAAGGAAAGGAAAGTTCCGTAATTGCTTCTAAAAGTTCGTCTTGCCTCTGCACAAGTTTATATGGTGCTACTGGTAAGCCAACACTCACGATTGCATTCTTTTCTGTAAAACGATTTTGCGTTTTATTTAACAACTGGCTGCCTTGTGGTAAATACGCATATTTTTCAAGCCATTGTAAACATCTATAATCAATATTCTCAAATTCATATGTCACAACATCGCTTATTTCTGCTAAATGTTGAATCGCTTTCAAATCATCGTATGCTGCCACAATTTCAATATCAGCAACTTGTGCACATGGTGAATGTTTTGTTGGATCTAAAACAGCAATTTTATAACCCATTTCCTTCGCTGCTATCGCCATCATTCTTCCTAGCTGGCCACCGCCAATAATTCCAATTGTTTTTCCTGGTAAAATGATTTTTGTCATATCAACTCACTGCCTTCACGCACATTTTTCTCAATTGCTTCTCGTCTCAGTTCTAATGCATCATGTATGTCATCATGAAATGATCCAAGGATTTGTGCTGCAAGTAGTCCCGCGTTTGTTGAACCAGCCTTGCCAATCGCAACAGTGGCAACTGGAACCCCTCCTGGCATTTGAACGATAGACAGTAATGAATCTAAACCATTTAACGCTTTTGATTGAACAGGAACGCCGATTACAGGAAGATTTGTCTTCGCTGCAACCATCCCTGGTAAGTGAGCGGCTCCTCCAGCTCCAGCAATAATAACTTTTAATCCACGTTCACGAGCAGTTTCTGCATATTCAAACATATAATCTGGAGTCCGATGAGCGGATACAACTTTCTTCTCATACGGAATATTTAATTCATCTAAAATGTCACAAGCATATTTCATTGTTTCCCAGTCTGACGTGCTTCCCATTATGACTCCAACTAGTGATTTCATATTAGAATCCCCCCGATTCAAATAAAAAAAGCCTGACATAGAACATTTTCTCTTTTACTATGAGAGAAAGCGCTCTACTCAGGCATACGTATCCCTTGTGAATAGAAAAATACCGAGTGACTTTCCCTCATAGTCTAACGAATAACGGTCGTTAGGTAGAGACTTGCAGGCCATATCCCCGCGATTATATGAGGTGCGATATAATATTGTTTCTATGGTTATATTAACAATATTTCATGAACAATGTCAACAAATAATCGAATGTTTTTTTGTTCGTCATTGATAACGTTCGTGTTTTAGTTATATTCAAAAGAAGAAGTGAAAATATATACATGTATGAAAGGAAATTAGGATAAGAATACAAAGCGTAACTACATGAGGATCTAGTGGTATAGCGATACAATACTTTAGCCATCATTTAAGTGACTTTTAATTATCTAAAGTTATAACGCATTACAATAACCGTTATTTTTTCAAATCTATATTACTTTATAATCTTAACATATGAGAAAGTGATCAAATCAAGGTGTAAATAATTACGTTTTTGTATATTTAAGTAAATCCTCTGATACTATTACTATAAGCTCATACTCATTTATAGGTGGATTGATTATGCAGAAACTTACTAAGTTGTCATATTTATTTCTTTTTATCGCAGTAACTGCTGCAGTTATTGAATCCTCTTTTATAACATCTCATTTCTTCTACTATCATTACTTCAAACCTATACTGCTTATTGAAATAATTAGTCCCATTATCGGAATTATTCTAGGTTCGTTCGGAAAATCTGGGAAACGAAAACAAATTGCTATTATTTTAAACAGCCTCTTCTTTTTTATTTTTTTCATTTTTAGCATTGCTAAATTTATGGATTATTTCATTCGGTAAATAAAGTGAAACTTTAATTAGTGGGGTTTTCTTCATCCTCACTGATTATTACCCCTCACCAATCCGGCTTTTACGAGCAGTTAGTTGATCCCCCCGCCCATCTTTCTCGTTTCTCTCTGAATCTTGAGATGAGGGGCTTACTACCCGTAAATAGCGGGATAAAAATATACACAAAAAAACCTAAGTCGAAATGACTTAGGTTTTTGCTTGGCGACGTCCTACTCTCACAGGGACAAGGTCCCAACTACCATCGGCGCTAGAGAGCTTAACTTCCGTGTTCGGTATGGGAACGGGTGTGACCTCTCTGCCATCATCACCAAACTATTGAAGGCATATTCCTTCAAAACTAGATAACATTTGCTTCATATTATATGGTTAAGTCCTCGATCTATTAGTATTCGTCAGCTCCACATGTCACCATGCTTCCACCTCGAACCTATCAACCTGATCATCTTTCAGGGATCTTACTAGCTTACGCTATGGGAAATCTCATCTTGAGGGGGGCTT
>NZ_FNQA01000024.1:0-39526 GCF_900107445.1 Bacillus sp. 166amftsu
GCTGATATTTACCAAACGATTTGAATGTCACTTTAGGAGATAATTTGCACTAATTTTAAGTGTTCTTTAGCGTCCTGAGTATACATAATAAAGTTATCTGTCTAGATTTCGTAATTACAGGAGTAAAGGTTATGAAGTTAAGATGTTCATAACTTAACATTTTTAGTTACACTTATTTAATGAACAGATCTTAGGTCTGTTCATTTTGCTTCTCTTCAAGAGAAAAAAGCATCTTTGTAGATGCTTTTTTTATTTTATTTACATAATTAAAAGGTGGTACCGAACAGTCCCTAAAACGATTGTTTTTGGGACATTAGAATACCGAGTGATTTTTGCTATTATTTTGTCGAAAAATTTTCCCAAAACTCATTACAAAAACTATGTCCCTAATACGTACGTTTATGGTACAATATAAACATAAAGAAATAATATTTTTATAAGGTGGCGATGATGAAAAGTTAAAATTTTACTATTTAGCAACAGAGGTGTAGCGGAACATGAAAATAGGATACGCAAGAGTAAGTACACAAGATCAAAACTTAGATATACAAGTAGATGAATTACAAAAAAATGGATGTGAACGTATCTATCAAGAAAAAGTATCGGGTACCAAACAGAATCGACAAGAATTAAAAATAGCTTTAGACATGCTTCGTGAAGGAGACACTTTTATTATTTATAAACTTGATCGCCTAGCTCGATCTGTTAAACAGCTATATGAGATTATGGATATCATCCGCAAAAAAAATGTCCATTTTATTTCCTTGAAAGATAACATTGATACCTCTACAGCTTCAGGAAGAGCTATGTTTGGTATGTTTGCTGTTTTTGCCGAGTTTGAAAGGGATATTATTCATGAAAGAACAGTTGCCGGATTAAATGCAGCAAGAGCAAGAGGAAGACAAGGTGGAAGACCTAAAAAGGATGAAAAGAAAATTCAGCAAGCTATCGAATTATATCAATCTAAAAAATTTACAGTTAAAGAAATCAAGGATATGACTGGTGTTTCCAGTTCCACTCTATATAGGGAAATGAAAAACGAAGAAAAATAACGAAAAAAGCCCTCTTCTCGCCGTCGCAAGCTAAAAAGAGGACTTTTCTCAGATACACTATAAAAGAAAGGTTGATTCTAGATGGCAAATAGCTACCTAAAAACTCCTAACAGCAAGTATATTTTAACACATTTAGCGATAAAAGAAAAAAAGAACGTTACTATAAATAGTGCTTTAAAAAAGCGGTATAACGCCATTTGTGAATGGTTTGGAATAGATAATTGTATTACTTCACAGATTTGGTTCTTTGGTACATTTGGAATATCTATTTTCATGGTTGTTGCTACATATTTAATTGCTGGATTTCTCTATAGATTTTAAAAAATTTGAGGAGGAACAAATATGATAGCACCAAAACCCAAACGTGGTGAATTCTATATTCATAGAAAAGATGGTCGAGTGTATCAGGTATTAGGATATGCAAAGATGTTTGAACAGAATGAACAAGACATCATCATTTTAAAACGTATGAAAGATCGAGTGACCATTACATTAAGTGCTGATCTTTTCATTCTCTATATAAATGCAAATAAGTTCGCAAAAGATAAAGAAATACTCAATAATTTAAAAGTTAATTTATAACATTTCAAATTTGGGAGGTATTTTTATGGAAAAGACTATTTCAGTTTCAACTATTAAAATCGGTGACTATGTACAATTTCCACATCGCAAGAATCCTTCTTTAAAATTAACTGGTTATGTAGTAAATATTTTAACTAATACAATTATCGTAGATATTTCAGAAACAATTCAAAATAATGGTTACAAGGAAATAGATGTTCGTCATGTTGTAAAACATGGCCAATATAAAAAAGTACGTGTTCGTAAAAATCGTGTTTCGTAATTAACATTAAAACATTGTTCCGACCACATGTTATTTTAAAACTTTGTGGTCGGAATATTTAAAAGAAGGTGAAATCTTGAAGGAAAACATCGGTTTTCTAACGTTTAATCGCTCAAAAGAGAAACTATATGTCTATTTAATAAAAGCATTTAGAGAAAATGGAAAAAAGAAAAATATTACATTGTACAAATTCGGAAGGTTAGATATAGCATTGGAGAATATGTATGCTTGGCGAGATGATTTTGAAGCTAAGTTCCCTAAGGAATTATTGAATATGGAATATGACTGGAATGATCTTCACGACTGGATACTTTCTCTTGAAACAGGATATAGCAAAAAGGGACGAAAATTAATTGTAGCTGAGGTTAATGTATAACTAAGGAAGTAAGGATGTAAAAACTGGACGGCTATTAACTTTATATCCTTAATCACTAAAAGGAGTGTTCAACCAATGAAGGGGTTCAACCGAGATACGTGTAAAAACAGGTCATAGGCTTACTTTTATTTCCATGTGCGATTTATAGGGGTCCCGCCAACCAATTCCGATTATCTTAACTCCAAAGTGACAATCATTGTTAAATCAATGGTTGTCACTTTGTTTACATGTATTCAATGTAGCTTTAAGTTGTTTAATTAACTCTGTTCGAGGAAAATTTATACTAATCCGGCTTTATAAACCAAAAACTAGTCAATAACACGAAAATAAAGTGTTAGATTGTTTTTTGGTTTATTGCATTATCGATCCCCGTGAGCGGAACAAAAAAGGTTTGAGTCTCTTTGTCCGGCTGCTTTCGACCAGCTGTCCCGACGGTCGGATTCACATCGGCAAGTTCGTCGGCACACACAGCCCCCGCCATCAGCGGACGCAAGCTGCCATCTCCCAGCAAATTTTCGGCTTCCGGTAGCGGTGCATGTCCGTTTCCGTCAACACGTTGATCGCCCATCCGTCAAACAACCGACGCATATCTGCTTCGTCAAAAAAACGTTTCCGCCGCCCCTCATGCTCGTAATAACGGGGTTCCAATTCGATGCCCTGGCCGGCACCGTAATGAACATCGCACGTGGAATTCAAGCGGGCTAGCAGCAATCCGCCAGTGCCGACAACTCTCGCAATTTCGCTAACAATAGAAACAGTATCGTCCCAGTGAAAATAATGCAGGGACAAATCCGCGACAACCGCCCTCGCGCTACCATCCGGAAACGGCAATCCTCCTGTCATATCGAATAGGTTTGTTTCAACGCCTGGCACATATTTGCGTATAATCGCCAACGACTCAGAGGAGAAGTCGCAGGCGATGACCCGATAACCTCGTTCTGTTAAAAACAAAGAGTCGCTGCCATATCCGCAGCCAAGATCAATGACCGGTCCATCTTGGGCCAATTCTAGCATCGGCTCGTATTTTTCCAGCCAAAAATCTACTTGCGGCTTGCCGAGATTCACATCGGCAAACACCTCGTTCCAATGTTCAGCTTCTGAACGTCTCGTCATGGTCAGAACCTCACTTTCTGCGGAGAAGAGCGTAATAATTAGATGCTTGCTATCATTTTGACAAAAGGAACGCTTCCTTTCTAGATCGCACATACCTGTCCGTTAGCTTAATGCCTCCCGGTCAGTCTAAGACTTTATTTCCTTAAAGGGGTCTCACCAACATTTCCCAATTTTTTAATTTCGATGTAAAAACTAGTGGAATATCAATGGTTCTCACATCGTTTCCATGTATTTAAAGTAAAATTGGTTTTAAATAAAGATTAATCTTTTATGCTGTATTATTGAGTTATCGCCCCATTAATTGAAAATAGGCATTTCCCAATCCTCTAAAATTGCCCAAGTAATTGCTGATTTTCCTTTTAGAGATTTCATTGAACCTACATATATATTTTCATTTGATTCACGTAAATGATTGTAATGTTTCGCTATTTCAATTGTTGTTGCTGAAACATTTTGGGCGGCAATATCTTCAATTTTCACCCATTTTAAAGACCCTTCATCACTTTCAATTAAAGTAGAATTTTTAGAAACAGTACCAAAGAACACATATTGTATTCGGATTTCTTGATTTTCTTTTGACCTAAGTACAACATATCTAAGTGTTAAATTATTTATGTAATCGCTCTTTAAACCTGTTTCTTCTTCTATTTCTCTTAAACATGCCTTGTGGGGTTCATTGATTTCATCGCCCTCAATATGTCCTCCTATTGGGACTAAAAATCCTGCAAGGAATGTATCCTTTGGTTTCTTTTGAAGAAATAATACTTCTTGTTTTTCATTTAAAAGAAAAGCAACAGCCATTTGTCTAAGTTTCAAAACCTCAACCTCCTAATCTAATAGAATACAGTTTGTATTTTTTATTATAGTCCTTCTTTAACAAACTTGCATACGTTAGTATAATAAGCAAAAACGAAACTATTTATATAAATGTCATGAATGATATTCCAGTAAATTCTTATTTTAATCTCAAAATTTTTCGTAGACTATACCACGTAATTTTAATAATTCATCTTTTAGACGTTTGTTTTCTTCTTCAAGTTTTTTAATTCGGCTATTTTTAGCTGCGATTATACATAGTAAGGGGTCGGGAGTGTTATTGCCGTTTCTGTTCTGTTACTACACACCCCCCTATTAATTCTCATGTGAAACAACTTCTACTGGATTTTCTTCAAAAAATTCCGTTAGAGTGATACCATTATCTGCTGCTATTTTTCTGAATTCAGATATAAACTTTGGATTTTCTTGAATATAATTTTTCATCATTTCGAAAAATCTTCCATATTTATATCCATCAAACAATTTATTTAATTCTTCTACAACTAAAACATCAAGCGACTCATTATCAAAGTAATATATTATCCTATTTGCTACTTCATTAGAAAATTGATACCCACCAGGCTGATTTAAATTTCCACTTTCAAATATATGCTTCTTAATAGTTTTTAAAAATCCATAACACTTTAACACTTTAGTTTGCTCTGGTTCAGGGTTACTCCAATTGAGAAAATTGTTATAAATTTTATTAATAAACGGCTCGATTTCTTCAGGAGGAATCCATTCATTTCTTAATACAATCGAAATTAATTCCCAATATGTATCAGCAAAGAAATTTATACGTCCAAACAGCAATTTTTTCCAAAAAATGCGAATTAAGGACTCGTTACTAGAAAACTCGTTAAGTTTATCTGGAAATAAAGCTATAAATACTGAAAAATAGTCATGATCAGATTCTATAAACTCTAAGAAAGATTTATTTATTTTACTATCAGTAGAATAAGCGATTGCTTTCCAAAATAAATATGCAGATTTATCAGGAATAAGTTCGTTTATTTCTACGTATTTCTCATATATTTCTTTTAACAATTCAGGTATTTCATGTGGTTTTACTACTAAAGGAATATCTTTAATTAGATAAGTACAATCTGAATATGGTTTCGTATAAACTGGATCAAAGTGTTTTTTTATTTTATCCAGAAGTGCTTCTTTCCCGCCATTTACAACGAATTTAGCCAGATTTGATTGAAGAAAAAGCCAAAACGTCTCAACTTGGCTATAGTTAATAATAGTCTCTTTAGCATGAGCACATTCATTTCTCTTTTTCCGCCAATAGGGTATTTCTTCCATTAAGTCATTATTGATTAAATAAACTTTATTTCTTGGTACTTCTTTAGAAACCTGTTTCTGTTTCTTTTTCTCTTTTTCTTGAGTAGTTTTCAAAACAATTTCTTCCCAAATTTTATCATCTCGTAAATCGTTTTTAATTTTCATCCAATCTTCTTGATGAATTAAATCTGGTTTATCACTTTTAAGCAATCTATCTCGTAATGCTTTCATAAATCCTAGATAAGACATTAAAAAAGATGCGCGATAAGCACCAACTCTAAAACACTGTATGGATTCTTCAAATAATATTAACGCATCCTCTGAAATATTTTGTTCTTTAATCCAAGTTTCAAAATACAATTGCATATAAATAACTCCTTATATTAAATTTTATGTACTATATAGAATTACAAAATAAAGGTATCGTAATAAGGTAAATTCTAGCAGTACTCCACCATAATAAAAACCCCCTAAATAGGAGGTTCATTAAATTCATATATAAGTAGTCCAATAACTACTGTGAAGTTTTACGTAATGATTAGTTAAGATAATTCCGAAATATTGGCGGTACTCCTAATAGTTTAGACTTGAGAAGGATTGATATTTCAATCATCGATAAGGACGGATGAGTTTTCTATAATGCATTCAGCTATTGCTTTAATGAGATTAATTTCTTTTTCTAACGCAGTTTTATGCAAATATGGATGATATGTCATATCTTTTTTTGAACTTTTACTATGAATTAGAGAATTGCGTGTTTTATATATCCTATTTGAAATATCCTTTAATATTTTATCTTTATCATTACCCCAATTTATAATATTCCCTTTTGAAAATGAGACAGTATTATTTTGATAAAAATTAAGTTCTTCATTACTTATTCTTTGCTTGAAATCATCTAAATCACTAATATATTTATTTAAAACGTAATTTAGTGATTGATGCTCGTTTCCACTTCCATTTTCCCTAACAGACTTATTGTCTTTTAGTATTTTCTCAATTATGCTAAACAATTGTTCATCATCTCTATAATTAAACCTTGGACCTGTAATGCTTGTTTTTAAGGTATTTATCTGCTGTTCCCTATATACTTCATCAAAAAAGTACTCAATTATATGATAATAAGAGATAAATGAAACAAATGGATCTTCAGATGACACTGCTAAATTATAATAGTCAATTAAATTAGGATTATATTTTCTTTTCGGAGCTTGGAAATCATGATTCGTCTCTCGTTGTCTTATATTTGAGATACCCATAGCTTCTTCGACACTATATATTTTAATTGGAATATTCATGTTACACATATATGTATAACTAAATGAGTCTATCGCTTCTTTTAAATTAATTCTCGAAGTCTCTAACTTAGTTATTTTTAGAGTCCCACAATCTACTACCTTACGCATTATATCTAATAATGAGATTTCCTCAACAGTATTCGAGATTCCGAATCTATGTCCCCCTCTTAACAATGATCTACTCCTATTAGATAGAAGTATAAAAGTTCTTTCCTTCCTTATTTGCTCTTCTATATTAGGAAACTTCTCAAATATTTTTTTAAATAGCCAAACTATGTAATGTTCTGAAATTTCTTTCCCCATCTCATACTTAATTTGATTATTGTCATCTTCAATTATTTTAGGTGTTCTCTCATCTCGATAGCTACGGAATATACGATCCATTAACACTGCAACCTCTGCTACGTCATTAGTCTCGTGGTCTTTGTAATATATTGTGAATTCATCTTCTGTTATAGTTGTAATTTCATTAAATATGTCTAGAATTCTATCAGCATCTGTCACAATTATTGGATGTGGTGTTCCTGTTGTCTGTAATACATTCTCTGTCCTAAGAAGCTTAAACAAAGTAATTAAATTTTCTATAAAGGCATTACCAGTCATATGCATTTTCCTTTCAAGTTAAAGAGTTCAGCAATTATTCGAAACGTTCAAATTATACTCTAACATAGTTCATAGTTTTCTAATACCGAATTTCTAGAAGTCTATCCAGCTTATTAGACGAGTGAATCCTTCGAAATTCCACTCATATATCTAATCGTTCTAAAAGGTACACCTTTTGGTTCACTTTTCATTATTATGTATTTTAATATCTAGTGAGTCCTTGGTGTGTCTATAAAAGTATACCTTTACAGATACATAGGAAACCATAGAAAACCACGTCTATAAATATCCGTTTCTCATTTTACAGACATCAGTTTATTCTATACACCTTTACAGACCTAATTGTTATAATTATCAATTAGGTGTATCATATGAAACATAAAAAATTTGGATATGTGCGAGTTTCGAGTAAAGATCAAAACGAAGAACGGCAAATTCAGAATATGAAGAATTTAGGGATAGAAGAACGGGATATTTTCATAGATGAAGAATCTAGAAAAATATGGAGCGAGAGAATTATCAAATGCTAAAACGTCTTGTTCGTACAGGAGATACCATTGTGTTTGATTCCTTGACAAGACTTGGAAAAAATATGAATGATACATTAGAAGAATTTAGATATTACGAAAAACATAAAGTAAATTTACAATTTATAAAGGAACCATACATTAACGTCAATTACACTGGAGAAAGTACAAATGATGTTATTCAGAGCGCAATTCAAAAAGCAACACTGACAATATTATCTGCCTTTGCAGAAAAAGAGCGCATTGATATTAAACAACGTCAAGCTGAAGGAATTGCTCTTGCCAGAAAACAAGGGAAACGTTTAGGACGTCCGCCTGTCGAAATAACAGAAGAATTCACGGATGCTTACAAGGAATGGAAATCCGGTTCAATTACAGCAGTAGGAGCCATGAACAAGTATGGCATCAAACGTTCTTCATTTTATAAACTCGCTAAACAGTATGAAGAAAAAATAAAATAATAATTTGTCATATTAACATTATCTTAAAAGGAACTTGTAGTGATTGCTACAAGTTCCTTTTGTTTTACTCTGGTTGTGGTTTTTGCTCTTGTTGGTTTATATCCCATATAGTTCTGATAAAACGAATAACGTTACTAAAACAATAAATGATTTAATGGATTTTATATCCCACTACGTTTAGATAAAACTATTTGTACAATCCTCCTTAGCCGATGCTCCATATACTTTATATCCCACATTGTTTAGATAAAACATGGGCATCCATGAAAAAAGCATGGTACTGATACGAATTTATATCCCATGTAGTTCTGATAAAACATCACCATTATTACTCAACTCGAAGAACGTAATTCTATTTATATCCCACTTAGTTCTGATAAAACTACTCCTAAAACAATTGGTCCAAAATATGCTCCGATTTTTACATCCCACATAGTTTAAATAAAACGATTAAAAATCCAAATGTTTTAATTGCGGGTATCCCATTTATATCCCACATTGTTCTGATAAAACTCCGTCACTGTCCTGTGTAATGTACATACCATATAGTTCTGATAAAACTATTACCTATTACCTCAAGCAATTGCTTATTTTAAATTATTTAAATCCCACATAGTTGAGATAAAACTTAGTTTAAACGCATTGGGTAAAGAGTTAGGAGTAACCTTTATATCCCATGTAGTTCAGATAAAACAAAAATACTTTCCTATCTTTCGAGCGACAGCATATTTTATATCTCACACTGTTCAGATAAAACCACGAATAAATTCATCGAATATGATTGTCTCAACGTTCTTTATATCCCATATAGTTTAGATAAAACAGTGAACGCAACAAAAACCTTCACAGTGCTATGGTAATTTATATCCCACTTAGTTCTGATAAAACCATGCGCTCATAGATAGCAACTTCATTATCCCAATAATTTATATCCCACATAGTTGAGATAAAACTGAATTAGATCAGCAATGCAATCGTCTATTGAACTTATTTATATCCCACATAGTTGAGATAAAACCCCTATCTATATACGGATGATACACCTTATGATAGCAACATTTTACCATGTGTATCAATCCGTATTTTGCAGCAAACCATTGATTGTGTTTTTGTATTCTCTTACAACATGCTGAAAGACCTCGTCATATCAAGGTTTTCTTCTTGTTTGGAAAAAACAAGGTTCACTGCAAAATTACGGAATTACTGCATGATTTTTATCTTTGTTATATGGAATCAAGAAAAATCCTTTCCTTGAACAGAAAGTTTTCCATTTATTTCTACAGATTTATTGAATCTTAATTTTTGAATACATTATAATAATCTTATATTAATACTAAAGATTAAGGAGGGAAATGATGAGATTGAAAGTAAGCTTTACTTGCAAAGTAATTCCTCTCTCGTATCGTTTTATGTTTGTGAGTTTTATCAAAGAAGCTCTAAAAACATCAAACGCAGTATATGCAGAGAATCTATATATCTTTGAGAATAAACCGAATAAAAAAAGCAAGAATTTTACGTTTTCCGTTTATCTTAAAGACTATGTTTTAGAAAATGATGAATTCCTCCTTCAGAACGGATTGGACTGGATTATTAGTTCACCTGATCCTGAATTCATTTCTTACTTAGTGGATGGTTTAAACGAAATTAAAGAGTTTCGGTACAAAGGATACAAACTACAGAAGAAGAACATATCTATACTACCGGAAGTCAAAGTGAAAAGTGATACGGTAGTATTCCGCACCCTTTCCCCTATTTTTATTAAAGACCGAGATGGGAAACCTCTTGCTCCAACAGAAGAAGGTTATGAAGAGAATTTCAATTATATTTGTGATATGACTTTGCGTAATTATCATGGAAATGGCTTGAAAAAACCTTTGCAATTTATACCTATGAATTTAACAAAACAAGTTGTAAAAGAAAAATTTGATAATACCCCTAATCACCAGCACTTTGAAGCTTATAAAGGAACATTCTTGTTAAAAGGAGACCAAGAAGATTTAGAAATCCTTCGTCAAATTGGTACATCCTTCAAAAAGTCACAAGGGTACGGCTGCGTGTCCGTGGAGTACCAATGATTCGATTATATTTAGAAGATTGGGCTACGAACACTGGTATTTTGGGGTTTTATCGTATTTTAGAGCATGCTGAAACAGATTTATTTGAAACCGAAGAGACCTATCTAGATTTTGATCCAAAATTGCTTCACGACTTTCCAAAATGGTTTTTCAATTATGCTTTTGATATATTTTCTGTTGCAAATGAAAAAGCAAATAAGATGAATACTTATCTAACATACGCTACATCCAATTTTAAACGTTCTAAAGACTCTATCTTTACTGATATTAAAGGTACAGAAAATAAGTTGAATAAGCGTTTGCCAATTGAAGGTGGAGCTTTAAAAGAACTGTTTAGCAGAAAAAAAGATGTATCAACTATTGAAGAATTAAAAACAATCACAAAAGATTACCTGAAGTTGTTAAAGCAAGAACAGGTAAATGAGGTACTAACATTAAATATGATTCGGTTTCGTTTAGGAGAACTGCATGGGCAAACAAGTTTTTTACAAAGATCACGCAGTACCCTGAATCTTTCAGAGCATGAAGAATTTCTTGCAAGAGACTTTGTTCAACCTATTTTACTAGAACAAGAGATTCTTGCCGTTCTTCGTTCTTCTAACAGCACTAACGAAGCAATAGAAGGCTTAAACAAAGTGATACAGCAATCTGATGATGAAAATTTTAAAAAGTTAGCGAAACAAACAATAACGAAACTAAAGAAGGATGAATTACTGTATTGTCCTGTTATCGAAGGGCAGTTTGCTCTTACTGATTACACGGAAGCGGTATTTCTCCCGAATGCAGTCAGCTTAGCAAATGCAACGAATTACACGTGGAATAATCAAAAAACGTTTCCTATATCCAATCTGTATCGGTTGATTATGTTTTGTTCTTTTTTTGGACTTTACAAAGACGGAGAAACCTATTCATTTATTCAAACTGATGAGGATTTCGATGCACTAGCGGAAGTGAATGATTTATTTGTCACCAATAAAAAGCAAAACAACCCTTTTGAAGTGTTTTTATACGACACACTAAAGGAAGCCAAAGATAAAGCAAATTGGATCTCTAAAAATATGCTTATTGTCGAATTCGAAAATAGTGGAAAAAAGACGACTCTTACACAGAATTTTTTATCAGAACATGCCATTCAATACCTTCAAGAGCGTGGAGGAAAAGAGCTCGATCATATTAAATATCCACCGTTTCGGAACGTAATCCTACGTAAATTATTAAATGGGGAGCATTTTTTTCGTGATATCACTAACCAATTGAGGAAAAACGTAGATAACAATTATTCCAGTTATGATACATATGCAGCCACTTTGGCTATGTTTCATTTAAATAGAATAAAGGAGTGTTATGGCATGTCTAACGAAACTCGAGAAGCGCAATATGAATCTATGCAAAAGAGAATCCATTATGCGCTAATGGATGGACGCGAAGTACGTAGAAGACTGACTGAACGTGGAATGGAGAATAAGATTCCAGGCATTACTTACCGTCTGTTAAATGCCTTAACTACTAATAACCGTCAACAATTCTTTGAAACATTATTCCGCACCTTTTTATTAGTGGAAAAGAACACTTCCATGTATGTGGATGCTACAAGGGAACATAGTAATGAATTTGAAGGTATTGCAAGTGCTTTACTATCCGGATTAAATGACAAACCCTATAAAAAAGAAGTGGAGGAAACGAACTAATGGCTGGATTAACATTAACGATCGTGTTTCAAGGAGATTCATTAAATTATGGAGAAGGAATCGGTAACGTCTCCGAATTAAAGAAATTTAATCGAGGAAATGGAGATATTCATACATTTGCTTCACGGCAAGCTATTCGATATGATATGGTTCGTTTAGGGGCCGAGCGCTATGGTTGGAACTTAGATACAGTCGGCCGTGACAAAGGTGAAGGGGACGGAAAAAGCAAAAGCGTAGTTCAATATTCTCCCAGTGCTACCATTCAAGAGTCAGAAGAAATGGATTTATTTGGTTACATGAAAACTGTAAAAGGTGACATGGGGAACAAACGCCCAGCTAGCGTTCGTTTGTCTCATGCTGTTTCTCTTGAACCGTACCGGGGAGACTTAGAATTCTTAACAAATTTAGGTCATGCTTCACGTATCAAAGAAAACCCAAATATCGCAACACTTGAGAGACATACAAGTTTATATTCATATACCATTACTATTGATTTAGATAGAATTGGGGTAGATGGAGAAATTGAATTACCACGTGAAGAAAAGGCAAGACGAATCAAAGAATTCTTAGAAATTGTATTTTCCTTAAATCGTAATATCCGAGGGCGACAAGAAGATTTATCCCCATTGTTTGTAATTGGTGGTCTGTATGCTATTAATCAACCATATTTCTTAGGACGCACACAATTAGTTCCGACAAAACGTGAATACCGTTTAAATTCTATTATGCTACAAGAAATTTTAGAACGTCGCAGTATGGGCCAGACTGTACAAGAACAAACGCATGTTGGTCTGTTATCTGGTATTTTCGTGAATGAAGGGGAGTTACGAAATCTTGTTTCAAGCGACTCAACCCATACAATTCAAGGTATGCTAGATTATCTATTACAACAAGTGGAGAATTATTATGTCGGCTAATTCAGCGTTACGAGTAAAGTTGTACCAACAAACTGCTTGTTACAAGAAACCAATGGCACAAAAAGCAAAGGAAACCTATCCTCTTCCACCGTATAGTACAGTGAAGGGGTTCCTTCACTATGTATTAGGTGCAAATGAATTAATTCCAATGGAAATCAGCATCCAAGGTACTCACGAGGGAAAGCTGTTTGATTTGCAAACACACCATTTTTACAAGTCAAAAGAAGTTACAACAATGCCCATGCATGTTCATATGTTGAAAGAAATCTCTCTTATTTTCCATGTACGTGCTGAACAAGGTGTATTGGAACAATTACAAACAGCATTAGAAAATATCAATGAAGCACCAAGCCTTGGTCGACGTGAAGATTTAGCGGTCATTGAAGACGTGAAATTGGTAACGTTGAATGAAAGGCATACAAAAGAAATCATTACACTAAAAAATGATCTCTATATACCACGTCATTGCATTGTTGATCGCCTTGACTATATGAATTACAAAGGGATTTCATATCGTTTAAATACAGTATATCAAGTGAAACAAGGAATTCGTACTTGGGAGACAGTTCAAACTCAATACTTCCGCAAAGGAGAAGGATTAAATTCACCTCAGTATATGGAAGATGAAAATGGCCATATTGTATTTTTCCATGCCTTATGAGTAGGCATGGATTTTTTTCAGGAGGAGAAACATGGAAGATTTCATTTACGCAAAGTGGGATCAACAAACAGGGGAATTTGAAACATTACAAGAACACACAGGACGGGTATTAGAAAATTTATCTTTACTAAAACACTCGTATGGATCTCTGTTGTCAGAAGAGATTTGGCAACTTGCACAAGTAGCTGCCCAGTATCACGATGCGGGAAAGATTTATGAGGGATTTCAACAATTTATTAAACTTAATATGGGGTTATCTCCTTTAACAAAGCAAGAAATTGAAAAAAAATATCCTAATGTTCCTCATGCTTTTATTTCCTTACTTTGTGTTCCATTTTTAGAATTACATTATTCCAAAAGTACAGAACGGGTTGTGAAAGAGGCAATTGCACATCATCATGTACGAAACGTAATGTTTGATGCCCAAATACTGAATACAGTTTTACCAGATTTAAAAGGGAAAATAGACCGTTTGGAGCAAGAATTGTGCTGTTCTGTTAATAAAGATCTTGATACTACAACTATAGGTTGGAAGCCAATTAAGAAAAAAGATAAAGAATATCCTCTTCTTGTGCTTGTAAAGGGACTTTTAAATCGTGTAGATCATGCGGCTTCTGCAGGAGAACTTGTGGAATATCATGCAGACAAAGGAATTGGGACTTATGTCGATGAATTCCTAAAAAAGAATGGTCATAAACCACGCAATCTACAACTCTTTTCTTACGAGAATCGAAACAAGAATATTGTGGCTGTTGCACAAACTGGTATGGGAAAAACAGAAGCTTCTTTATTTTGGATTGATGAAGCTAAAGGTTTTATTACACTCCCTATCCGTGTAAGTTTAAATGCCTTGTATGAGCGTATAACAAATGGAATGGGATATGTAGATGAAGAGGGGCAAGCGATTGCTGGGTTGCTACACAGTGGTAGCGTGGATTTTCTACAGACATTAAACAATGATTACGAAACCAATGAGCTTATCTATGAACAGTCTCGTTTATTAAGTAAAAAGTTAACATTTAGCACAATTGATCAAATTTTGAAGTTTCCATTTTTATTTCGAGGATATGAGAAATACTTGGCCACAATGGCGTACTCTAAGATAGTTTTAGATGAAATACAAGGTTATTCTCCGAAAATCTTAGCTGTTTTACTCAAAGCATTGGAAATGATTCACCAGATAGGCGGCAAATTTATGATTATGACCGCCACACTTCCTACTGTTTTTATGGAAACAATGGAGAAACGAGGCAAGATCAGGGTAAGTGATTTTGTAAAAGAGGAATTCTATAATGACTTAATTCGTCACCGCATATCTATACGCAAATCAAAGATCGATGAGGATTTAGAACATATTCGTGAAGCTGGACGAAATAAACGTGTATTAATTATAGCTAATACCGTAAAAGAAGCGAAACGTATATATGGGTTGTTTAATAATGAAAATGTAAGGCTGTTACATACGCAATTTATTCAAAAGGATCGTGCCATTTTAGAAGAAGAAATTAAGAAATTTGCACCAAATGATAAAAACTGTGAAAAACAAAGTGGCATTTGGATTGCCACACAGCTTGTAGAAGCTTCATTAGATATTGATTTTGATTTGTTATTTACTGAAATCTCTACATTAGATAGCCTATTCCAGCGTTTAGGTCGTTGTTATCGCGGGAGAGAGTATAAGGAGACAGAACCTAATGTTTTTGTTTATGCAAAAGCAGAAGGGATAGGGACCGTTTATGATGAGACTATTGTAAATAATGGTTTAAAACTTTTAGAACCTTTTAATGAACAAAAACTGCATGAAAAAACAAAAATGGAGCTTGTCGAAACATTATATAAAACAGAAAATCTAAGTAAAAAATACTTAGACGAATTCTATCAAGCTTTAAAGATATTAGATAAACTTCCACTAAACGATATGGGAAATACAGAAGCACAAAGGTTGTTGCGTGATATTGATAATTATCAAGTTATTCCTTGGTCTATATATGTAGAGAATCATGAGCTATTTACTACATTTAAACAGGAAAAAGATTCGAAACAGCGAAAAGTATTACGAATGCAAATCGAAAAGCTTACAACCTCTATTTCTAGAAAACAGGTTCAACGATACGGAATCGAAACAAAGGAAATTGATATTCCCGGACTTCAATACATTCACACTTTAAATTGTAAGTACGATTTTGATAAAGAAAAGATAACAGGAACAGGAATTGTACTTCCGTAATTTTGCATTAAACCTCGTTTTTGCCAAACAGGCAGGAAACCTTACTATGACAAGGTCTTTCAGCATGTTGTAAGAGAATACAAAAGCACAATCAATGGTTTGCTGCAAAATACGGATTGATACACATGGTAAAATGTTGCTATCATAAGATGTATCATCCGTATCTAGATAGGGTTTTATCTGAACAATGTGGGATATAAAGTGTATAAATTTAGCCATGGTTGGATGCGCTTCGTTAGTTTTATTTGCACTATGTGGGATATAAAGAACAATGCAGAATTGCAGGGTGATGGAGATAAAGTGTTTTATCTGAACTAAGTGGGATATAAAGGTATCCTGTTGCGGACTTTCTATAGTACTTGTAGTTGTTTTATCAGAACTATATGGGATATAAAGTAACCTATGTCACCTACGATTTTCTCTACATTAAACATTTTATCTGAACTATATGGGATATAAAGTATAAACTCCAATACCCATTTTGATGGTTAATTACTGTTTTATCTGCACTATATGGGATATAAAGCGCATAGACTGGGCTATGATGGAGAAGTACTCTGGTTTTATCTAAACCATGTGGGATATAAAGGTGTGAATAGTTGTATAGGGAATATCTGATTCGTTCGTTTTATCTAACTGTAGAGGGATATAAAATATTGTTACGCGATTTAACTTATGTTGACAAAGTGGTTTATCTGCACTATGCGGGATATAAAGAGACTACGAATGTGCATACTAACAAGCATTTCGAGGGTTTTATCTGAACTTTGTGGGATATAAATCAAGCCAATGCAACTGAGATTATGTTGAAAACGTTCGTTTTATCAGAACTATGTGGGATATAAAGGGTAAAAACTCATAGAAGTAAGCAAGCTGTTCCCTGGTTTTTCTCGTATTAAAATCATAACAGAGTTTTATCTAAACTATTTGGGATATAAAGTACCATAGCACTGTAAATGTCTTTGTCGCGTTCATTATTTTATCTGAACTAAGTGGGATGTAAAGAATTAGTGATAACCTAATAGGGTTGCTTCTTGACCGTTTTATCTAACCGTAGTGGGATATATTCCAATAGGTAATTCTGTTAATACAAAATGATGGCATACAATTTATGCAGCATCCTTCATTAATAACATATCTCATCATTGAGTTGATAAAGTACATTGCAAAAATTTGTAATGAAACAATTGAAATAGAGTTCTGTTAATACAGAACTCTCTCTATTTATGTATATTTAATATCCATTACATGACTAATGTTTATATATAATACCTTCTCTTTTTGGTTAATGATTCTTAACTCATTTCGAGTCATATCATAAAAATGAATATAACCAATTTCTGAGTGCAATTTGTGCTGTTTATGGTATGAAATATATACTTGCCTATTTTCAGCGATTGCTTCACAGACTATAAAATTCAAATGTTCGAATTGCTGTTCATCTAAATTTGGCATTGGAACATGATTTTGTTTTTCATACAATTCATTTAATCCTTCAAATTGTTCTTTTATTGCTGAGAACGGCATCCAACGCATCATACCTCTGTCCATGATATATATTCCTCCTTATGCCTTATGTCCACCAATTTTATTATTTCGATCACGTTGTGTAGCTCCTTGAATATAGCTAATACCACGCATAATTGAATTTTTACCATACCTATGCCGGATTCCGTCCATTGTCTTTGCTAATTTCCTTTGAGTATCTTTTTTTGAAGTATCTTCAAACAACGACATTTGAATTGCATCATCCCTAGTCAAATTCTTTAGTGTTATATGTATTTGTCGCACTGGATGACCCGAATGGAATCTTCTTAATAGTTGTAAAGATGCCTCATAGACATCTTCTGTTAAGCATGTCGGCTGATCTAATGTAATTGATCGCTTAAACCCTCCACCGATGTACTTACTGTAACCTATAGCAAGTTCAATCGTCCTACAACATTTATCCATAGATCGTAGGCGAAAACAAGTCTCCTCAATTTGTTCTAAAAGTAGTAATTTTAATTTATTAAGACTAAAGCAATCCTCTAATAAGATTTGTCCTTTTGTTATGGAAGTACTTTTAGGTATGTATTTATTAGCAATACGGCTTTCATCGATACCAAATGAATAACGATGTAACTCTTCACCTTTTACCTTTCCAAATCGCTTGATTAAACGCTCTTTGGGCGTGTTTGCAACATCCTGTAAGGAAAACAGTCCCATGCCATGTAAAGCTTCCTGAGTAGCTGATCCGATTCCCCATACTTTTTGAAGCGGCTTGATTTTCCATAATTTCTTTGAAACATCTTCGTATGTCCACAATGAAATTCTAGAGCTGGAATGCTTACTTTCCACATCTAGGGCAACTTTTGACAGAAACAAATTCGGCCCAATTCCGATGGATGCGGTTATGCCAGTAGTATCATATATCTCTCTTTGAATCCTTTTGGCAATTACAATGGGATCACGTCCGAAAAGGTGCGCTGTTTGTTGCACGTCTAGAAAGCATTCATCTATTGAATAAACGTGTAGATCTTCTAATGCTACATACCTTGTATATATTTCAGTAATTTGATTAGAAATTTCAACGAATCTCCCCATCGTTGCATTTACGATAATTATATTTGGGTCTCTTGGTATTTCGTATAACCTAGTTGCTGTAGAAATGCCCAGTTTTTTCAGTTCGGGAGTACAAGCAAGCACAATAGATCCATTTCGATTTAGGTCTCCAACAACAGCCAGCTTCACTTTCAATGGATCTAGCCCTCGCATCACACAAGCACAACTGGCGAAAAATGAACAAAGATCGATACAGAATATCATTCGATTCATGCATTTTGAGTAATCGAACATCATTTCACCCTCCAAAAACAGAACATTTGTTCCTATTATAAACCTTGTTTTTTGGTTTATACAATCTTTTTTTTATAATTTTTAATATCAATGTGGTACGTGAAATTATATATAGTTCTTCAAAATTTGACCACTGAACAATTTAGTATTTCTAAACTTATTAAACTCATTTTCATTTCTTTATAAATTAAGAAAAGCTCAAGCCCTTGTGTACCAACGGATTTAAGCTTTTTATTTTATAGGAATGCTCGTTGCAACAAGATGCAATTATATTTCAGCGTATTCGCATCTTGTAGCTATTATTATGTATGCTATATTCCACAAAATAATTACAAAAAATCTCTTATTCTCCTTATCTATTTTTATTCTATGCACCATAGGGAAGACGTATGCACCATTCAAGGTGAATGTGTATAAATTTAATTGAAAGTGCCCAAAATAAAAGTTAAATAGGGTATGAGAAAGGAAGGCACTTTCATGAAAGGAAATAAAAAAAATCGTACGAAATTAGGAAAATGGTTAGACCGTAACGGCATAGAGCAACAGGAATTAGAACAAGAAACTGGTGTTAGTCGTAATACAATTTCAAGATTATGTAATAATAAATCTCACACACCAAGTTTACCAGTTATTCAAAAAATCCTTCGAGCAATTAAAAAGGTAGACAGAAGTGCCAAAATAACTGACTTTTGGGACATGTAAAAAGCACAAGGATAATAATTCACCTTGTGCTTTTTACTTTCATAACACTTCTTTTAACAAGAATGTACGTACGTATACATTATACTTCATTCCATAGCTTTCTAATTTCTTTTCACGATAATCTGATATCGTAAAAAATAATATGTTGGGTGTTAGGCCTTTTTGCTTTATATATATCTTTGCAATCAAAGCATAATATCGTATCTTTTCTTCATTTACCTTCATATGTTGCAGCCTATCAATCTCAACAAAATAAGGTACTTGATCTATGATATAATAAGCATCTGGTACGATTGTTTTTTCTTCATCTTGGTATCTAAATTGTATAACTTGCTCTGTTTTCCATTCAGGAAATCCAAGCCACATCCAAGCTTCATTTCTTAAAAGAATATGTTCAAGTTGGTGTTTCTTTTTGCGTTCATCTGGATTTAATCCTAAAAGAGCAAGACCTTTCTTATTGAGATAATATACATACTCCCGATTATGCGAAGTGATATTACAATATTGCCGTAGATCCTTCAGAACACGATTTGCGTTCCTTATACTACCTAGACTATGGATAGCCTGTAATTGCCTTCTAGAGGCAAATTCTAAACTATTTAAACTGGATAAAATCTCTATCTGTCTGGCTTTCTGTTTGAGCTTCTGGTGCCTCATGATGTTTGATCACCTCGTATTCTCGTAAAAGCTGTCTCATCATTTCATCAGAAAGATACGGTACTTGCAGCTCATGAATCCGATCATTTTTGAATAATGCTCTCCCTGGCAAAGAGGGTAAATCCTCCAATCCTGGCTCATCTAAAACAACTTGTGAAGCTACTGTAGTTGGTAAACGAAACCCTAACTTTGCATCACTCATTTGTTTTACAACGGAAGGTACTGACGTTACAGTTGGATATTGAGTAGCCAATATTAAGCGTACACCTAATGCTCCACCAATTCTTGAGATGTGACTGAGCATATACTGACACTCTTCAAGCATTCTATTCACGTTTTTAGGTAGCCCTTTAGCTGGTGCCAAAACAGCCCCTTCATCCACAATAACAAAAAAACGATCTTTTTCTTTTGTTTGGACAATATTCTTCATTCTGTTTTTTTTCATAAATTTGCCTCTCTGATGCATCAATGCCATAACCTTAACTAACACTTCATGCGCCTTCTTAGGGCTATCAGCGACGTCTATAACTTGCTTTAAATCCTGGTATTCGGTAAATTCTAATCCTTCTTCTTTAAGGTCGATAATAAAAAAATGAGTATGATTTGGATTTGACTTGATAAGGGTAGTGACGAGTACTTTTAGAAACACTGTTTTTCCCATTCGTGTTAAACCACCCATAAGTAAATGAGGCGTTTGATCGAAATCATGATATAAAGTTTTATCTAACGTTTTTCCAATTGCAACCTTCCAAGTACCAGGACGTATTAGATTTTCAGACCACTCCCATATCTTTGGGATATCCTCTTCAAATACCTGAACATAAAGAAAAGGGGACACATAATGAATTTTGACAGGTTTATTTAATCCTTCAGCAATAACTTCATCTAATTTCTTGATAAGTTGTGAGGGGATACCCAATGGCAGCTCGTAAATATACATAATACTTGCGGCCCTTTCTTCTTGTCTTTTGAACCTGGGATACTCTAACTTATTTTTTTCTTTCACACAAATATTTGCGATTTCAAAAAACCTTGCAATCTTTTTTTTATCACTTTGTTTGTAGTTTTTATAAAGAATTGCAGTAGTGAACATAACAGCAGGAATTGTTAAAAGTTCTAACATATTTCTATACCTCCTTATATGGAGGTAGTTGAGGAAAAGTGGAAGTAAAATAATGTTTGAACAATATACATAACAGTAAAGACCCTTAACTACCAGATAGGTGTCTAACGTAGAAATACATCTAGCATATCAAGTAGTAGGTACCAAACACTCCCAATAACCAAACATTTCAGACCAGCACGTAGCACCCAATCTGGAAGATGAACACCACGTTTTTTTAATAATTTGATTCCACATAAAGTAACCCCTGTGACACCATATACAACTCCTAACTCTCCAATGATTGTCATTTTATCTCCATCCTTTCGGCTTGATAGACAAATTCCCTTGATTATCTTTATACAATTGATAATCATCGAGTAATTCGTTCCAAGTTAATGGATGTTCGTCATCATTTAGGTATTCCTCAATTCTACGACTTAGATAATAATAGCCACGATACTGTGAATCTAGATATACATTATGTCTTTGCATATGCTCTTGTATAGCGCAGATGTTTTCTTCACATTTAGTACTTTTATACATTTGTTTCAATGTTCGAGAGGAATAAAGATACGGTGTACTATACAGCATTTGATATTGGTTCATATGTCTCACCATCCATATAAAATTCTAGGTACACTAATACATATGAGTGCTATCCATATTTTTGAATTTGTACAAAAAATAAAATATCTACTCACAAAGGACAGGTATGTATATACGAAGAATTTATGTTGCAGCAGGAAAAAGAGGGAAGGGGTAATGTGGCTTGTTAAAATCAAAAAAATTCATCATTCTGTTACTAGTATTTACCTTATTAGCTATGTTCGTTATTCAAAAAAGAGCAGTAATTTTTCAAGATTTGCAATTACAGAGTTATGTCTAAAAGTTAGAAATATTAAACCAAATTAAGTATTTAAAAGTTTTGTTCCAAAGGATGATGTAAATTAAAACAAGTTATTAAAATCTTATATAAATATATATCTTATATATATTAAAAAAATAAAGATAAAACTTATATAGAGCTAATAAATATGGTTTAATCTCTACTCTAACAAGGTCTTTGAGCATGATATAGCGTAAAAAATCATAAATAGTAAAATCTAACAACACAAAATTAGCCATTAATAAGGTATAAAACCTACAAAAAATCATAAACAAGGTTACATATTTCTACATAAAAAATGAAACAAATTGATGCATTCTTAAATATATTTATTCAAGCGCTAAATTTTCAATTCATCCACCGTATTTCCACAATTTAATATTATTTACTCACAAAACATTAACAATATAGGCTAACTAATCAACATAATTAGATTTTGTCACATTACTCACATAAATATTGATGATTTTTGATAGATGAAGTACCAAAATCCCTTTATTTCAATAATAATTACATAATACTATTCACATTAGGCTCTAATTATCTATTTATCCACGAAATTTATTATTTTTCTTATGATTTTTTGTAGGTATTTGCGTGGGTTTTAGATAAAAATAACGTGTTTATTTAAATATAGGTGTGGAAAATTAGTTAATTGCAGTACAGTTTTGTATAGGAATGTATAAAAAAAAACTCTATTATGAATAGAATCGAGTGAATGTTTTTATGAGGAGAAATTAGTGAAGGACGTTTAAATAATGGGACCAACACGAATAGCCCTCTATTTATATTTTTTTCAAAAATAGAGAGCGTAGTATCGTTAATTTTTTTCTATTACCTCAAGTACTTGTTCGGCTGTTGTTACATGAATACCAGCGCGTACCAATTGTTCAAATGCACGCATAAATGTAATCAAATTGAACTCATTTGGTACTTCAATAATGCGAAGCTTTTCTTTAGGTAGTCGATCTATCTTTTCAATGAACAATTCGCGAACATCACTTGGAATAAATCGATCTTTATGTCCTCTTGTTTTTAGAAGTTCACGCATTTCTATTTCTAAAGCCATATAAGCATTTAGATTTGCACCTTGTTCATAGGCGTACTTTCTAAATAATGTTTCTTCTTGATACTTTAGATAGTTACGGTGATACGATTCCTCTGTAACAGGTACAGCAAATTTGGATTTTAGTAACTCATATGTTTTACGGAACAATTTTTTGGTGTTTCGAAGAGAATACATAGAGAAATGCAATCCAAAATCAAATACAGCTTGCTCCTTTTGTTCTTTTGGAACATGTTGTGTAATAAGAGGGTAAATACCTTCTTTTGCCGCTGTATCAAGAATTTGATATTGTGATGTTTGATTTAATAGTTTTTTCAGTGTATACACTAACTTACTTGGATATTCTTCATTACGATCTATCATGTCACGCAAGCTACGAATGACACTTCGAATTTGTCGATGACAAGTATACTTAAGTACATGAATAAATTTATTCATGTCTTGTGTAAATTCACCGATATTCAGTTCTTGTAGCACAGATTCAATAAAACGAGCTTTCCGTGCATACGTAACCTTTGGGGTGAATGGATCGCGATACTGTACTTCTCCAGCTTCTTTTGTACATAAGAAATCTGTATGTAAGGATAGATATAACGTTGTATATCTTTTTGTATTTTTAACCCCTTTTTGTAACTTGCAAATTTTGAATAGGGGAGTCCCAGTACATGGTAATGCAGTTGTTAATTCTGTCATAACCGCACGGATTTGATGTGGGTATTTCTTATGTAAAAAGCGGTACATTCCGCCAAAATGAGTTGTATTCCCTCTTTCATCCTGTTTGTCTAAGGAACGTTTAAGAGTCGTTTCGCTGTGCTGTTGCATAGCAATGTCCAAGAATAGTTTCTTAGCCGCAACTGAAAGCTCAAAGAAAGCTTTGGTAAATACGACTGGGCTAATATACACATAGGAATTTGCCTTTTCAGTTTCTTCGTTCATAAAATGAGTGAGCTTAATGGTATAGCGACCATCTAATTCATTTTCTATTGTAATAATGTTATGTAAACTTAATTTCTTTAATGCAATATAGAATTGAGAATGCTGTATATAAGCAAATTTCTCCTTATACTGCTTGTAATCTTCCCACATCATATGTACTGTTACATTTGGAATGATCCCATTCGTGTAGCATTTCTTGTGTAAATATAAGAAGACTTCTAAATCTGCATTCGTAATACCATATAATTTATGTTTTCTTCCCATTGTTTCCGAAATAGCAGATAGTGTACGACGTGAAAAAGATGGTTTCGCTTGAGCCACAAAGCCATCTACATCAGCAATACGTTCTTCATATGTCATATGATCCAGAATATCCTCAAGGTATGTATCTTTATAGCTGTAGTATTTTGCTTCAAAAGCTTCAACAAGTTTTTGCCAAGATTTCAATGTTACTAGAACTGCATTTGTATCTTGTCCATTTAGACTACGTTGATTACGAATAATAAATGATTGTCCCATTTTTTTCACCTCCTACACATAAATCCAGAAATATATGTCAAAACACTATAAAATATACCAATTATGATTATATCAAATCGAAATTTGATGAAATGTGCCCCTTTAAGAGAGAAAATGAAAAGATGAAATACGCGTCAATCCCTTGTGTATCAAGGGATTTGAAGATTTATCGTTTTTTTTTTATGGACATCATACCGCTACAGATTTTCATCTTTCTAGAAAATTAATAAATCATTAGAAAGAGCCTCATAAACATTGATACAACAATGTTTATGAGGCTCTTTTATAAATACGAAAGGAACATCATATAGCTATAGGTTTTCATGTTTTTAGATATGAAATTATTCATAGAATACCCTTTAATCGTTGGTATTAAAGAGTTTGAACTCAAAATCTAAAATTTTAAAAGGGACATCATATAGCTAAAGACTTTTCATCTTTGTATAAAATAAGGGACATCATACCGCTATAGATTTTCATATTATATAAACAGTTGAAAATACGAACAAAAGGTAGTGAATGTATGATATCAAAGGGTTTATAGAGTATTTACATCATTCAAAAGGGACATCATATAGCTATAAGTTTTCATGTTCTTAGATATGAAATTATTCGTAGAATAGTCTTTAAATGTTGATATTAAAGGATTTAGTCTCGAAATTTAAAATTTTAAAAGGGACATCATATAACTAAGAACTTTTCATCTTTGTATGAAAAAAGGGAGATCATATCGCTACAGATTTTCATATTATATAAATAGTTAAAAATACGACCAAAAGGTAGTGAGTGTATGATATCAAAAGATTAATAGAACATTTATATCATTCCAAAGAGACATCATATAGCTATAAGTTTTCATGTTACATATTGTAATTACAAAAGGAAATCTTTTATATCAAGCTTTAGCCCTCTTTTTTAAAAATTTTGTGCAGTTGAATGGGCAATAATATAGCTACAGATTTTCATGTTATGAAAAAAGTTAGGATACTATGTAAGCCTTTGAATTAACTCGAATTTGGATTTTACAAATTGATTTGGTCTTGTATAATCATTAAAAGGGATAATCATAGGTATGAAGACTAGTATCCTGTAAAGGTGTAACGTAGAAAAATTCAAATAGAATATTCTAATTATCTTTCTTGGTATTTAGAAAGGGACATCATATAGCTAAGTATTTTCACGTTTAAATAACATTTATTAAATTTATATAAGGAGCAAAATATATATGGAAGACGTTCTACAGTTGTTTAGAGATGCATTATCAATAACAGAACCACTTTATAAACAGAACGAGCAATTGTGGCATAAATGGAATTCTTACTATGTAGACGTTGAAGCAGATAATAGTAAAATTGTAACTTCAGAATACCTTTCTCCATCATTTTCAATGCTTGTACAGTGGGTGAAGCAGCAACAAGGAAAAGGTATTTCAGCTTTAGATATATTTAAAAATATAGACGCTTATAAAGTAACAATTCATGAGACAATAGATGTCTTTATAGCTCAAGAGTTTCGTAATGAAGAAACGGTTAATACTGTAACACGTACACCAGTAATTGAACCTGATGCAAATATAGCACATGAAAATTATTTAGAAGTAAATAATTCCGCTGTTTATTATAAGTTAAGAGATGGGATAGCAAAGAATCAATTTGAGGAAGATGAAAATACAAAATTAAAATCATATCCCATTGAAACGAAAGATAGTAATGGAGTAGCACAGCTTTCATCTCATAAAGATGAGGACCTAAGGTTAACGAATATTGACGAAGCCGCAAGATGGAATACATTAGTAGATGGTGTAATGAGTAATATGGATGATTTAACAGCGGACGTATTAGATACCATCACAATTCAATGGCTAAATGAAGCCAACTCACCTGATGAATTTATTGATTTTTCTTATGAACAAGTTTTAGAAATGTGCAGTATTTCAAAAGCAAAAGCAAATGGTGTTGAATATTATAGAGTGGAAGATAAGATTAAAGTAGCTAAACGGATAGCGGCTCTAGCAAGTATTTTTATATACTTAAATGATGAGAATGAAGTAGTCGTACTAAATGATCGCGCTGAAACAGGTAAACATTATGAAGTAAAGCGTGAGGTAATTAAAAGGTTATTTGTATTAGATTCTGTAGTTCTTTGGAGGGATAACAATACAAATGAATACATGGGTATAGAATCGTGCCGAATTAAACCGGGAAGCTTCTTATCCAGCTATCTATATGGATCTAACAGCACTACGGCACTATTATCAAAAAAGGCCCTTGAATATAATAGCTATAGACACAAGTATCATAAAAGATTAATTCGTTATTTGACATGGCAGTGGAGAATTCGTCAAATGTTTTCTAACTTAAAAAGGCCCTATTCTATAGGGGGAGATAAAGGATTATTAGCGGTAATGGGTATAAACCAAAAGCAAAAGCCTAACCGTATTCGTGATCAATTAGAAAATGTTTTGATTGATTTAGAAAAAGAAGGTGTAATTTCCCATTGGGAATATGATAAAGGTTTAAATGAAGAACAATTGACGAAGAAGAATTGGTTTAAAAATTATTATTCAGAGTTAGGAATAGTAATACTACCACCTAAAGAATTAATTCATTCAATGGAAAACTTAGCAAAGAAAAAGTCTATTGATGTAATACATGAGGAAAATCAGCCAGTAAAAATTGAAGAAAAACCCTTAGATATGAATGGAAATGAACATGAACATTTAATTAGGGAGAGAATAGAAGTTATGCATAGGAGTAAGAACATAACTATGCGAGAACTCTCAGCAGAGATAGGTATATCACAGCCTACTCTTTCTAGATTCTATAACAAAAAAACAAAGCGCCTCTCTGGAACTGCGCGAGATAAATTAAACCAATGGTATAAACGACAGTTAATTATTGATAAGATGTAAGTTGAAAATTAAAGTGTAAAAAAAGAGTCCGTATCACTCAGGACTCTTTTTGTTATGTTGATAGCATTAATTACCAAATAAACTTGCTGTATCAAGATCTTCATATTCATCATTCAAAACATTTGTTTCAGATTTAGAAACGTCTTCTTTTTCTACATCTTCATTATCCGACTTCTCTTCAGAAGCCTCAATTTCTTCATTAGGAGATTTTATCTCATTTTGGGTATTTTGGTCATCATTTTTGATAATGAGATTTGTATCATTCAATAGGACCCGTTTAACCTCATTTAAAAAATCTTTATCTTGAAGTAAGATCTCTCTTTGCATTTGTTGTTGAATCTTATAATCACCAACATCTTGTAAGCCATGTTTATCAATAAAGTAACAGACAAGTTTATATAATGAATCTGCTATATTCCCTTGAGATTCAAACCATTTAAAGAATTCCTCGTTCTCAATTTTTTTGAGATTCCAAAAGAAAGATTCTCTTTTCTTGTCAGCCATATTATCTCACCTTTTTTCGAGTAAGAATTTTCTTGATTACTTGCATCCCTCTAGCATTCATATCTACAGCATATTTTTCTGGAATCCACAATAAGTACATACCAACTTGCTCACAGTACTCTAATAATTGGTCATATAATTCATCTTTAAAAGTAATACTTCCCCCACCATATACACATAAAATTTCAGCTTCACTAGCTGTATTACTTACATATTTTTCACTTGTATCTTCTAAGATAAGCTCAGCTTGTTCTACTTTTGTGATATTAAAATACCCAGTTGCTTCCTCATGATATTTATGATCTGAGTCTTGAAGGATTTGTGAAAATTGTTGACGTTTAATATTTGTTCCACGTTCTTGGTTTAATAGCTTAACAGCTTCTTCTGTAGCATGCCCAACTCCACGTCTTTCTCCACTACAAGCATCAATTACTGGATTTACGCCAACTGTGTATATATACTCAGTTGTTCCATCTCCAATGTCACTATGTAAGATCTTTTTGTTCTTAAAGAATCCCTTTTTTACTGTTTCTACTTCAAGTTTGTCTTTATATAGTTTAATAAAATCACTAAACATATCTTCTTCGCCTTCAAGGATTGCATATAAAGGAGGAACACCTTCTTGGGTAATGTTTGCGCTGTTAAATGTTAAGCTGACTGTTACTTGTTCTTCCCCTACATAAACAACTACAACATGATTTGAATTAGTAAAACGTTGCTCTAGATGCTTAGCATTTACAGGTGTCCATTGGCTTGCTGGAATAGCTGAAATAAGATCAACAGTCACGTTAATTGATTGTGGCAGTTGTTCCGTTCTTTCCCACTCAATCTGAACTGATTTATTTGCAATAAGTCCTAGCAAATTAATTAACGGCAAATCATCGTTATATTTTTGGCCTACTTTAATGTTCATGTTTTTGGGGTTCTTCCCTGTTAGCATCGCTCGATTACCAATAAAGTACATCCCAGATCTTCTAATCGATTTACTAGCAATATTTATAAACATATTATCTACTAGATTAAGCACATTTTTTTGAGTGTTTGTTTCTGTTACATTTGGCATTGAGTAAACGCTTTGATATACGTTTTTCATTTTTATGTATTCACCATTAATGTAACCTTTAAAAGAATCGTTCCCAATATCGCCTTCAATATCTATATGAAGAGTTTTCCCTTTTAAATCTTTCATTATACATCACCTCTATAATATTTATTTTTTATTTATATTTAATAACTATATTATAACTTAAAATCAGAGAAAAAAACAAGGTGTTGAAAGGAATGAACCTAAATTGAATATAAATCAGAAATATTATAGATGTAAAATAGATATATAATTGATTCATTCTATGTTATAGGTTGATTGATTAGGGTTGAATTATAAGGTTATAAAATATAAATATCTAATAAATATCTAATGAATATTTATTGAAATTGATTTTAGTATGTTTTTTGGATTAATTGTTGTTTAGTTAATTGTATGGTTTGTAAGGCACTTATATAAGCCTTGGAGAAATTTTCTATATGTGTTGAATGGATTCCTTTAAGATATTTTTAGGAATTAAAGTTAGAATAAAAACTTTAATTCGTAATCTTCTTTAAGAGAAGTTGAAGTTTTCGAGGATATATTTAAATCCGCTAAGAGACAAATGTTATCGAAGTGTTAATTTGGTGTTGAATATTACATGAACGCTATACGTTATCATGGCGTTTATTCCTTTAATAACAACATTTATAAGGTTTTTGAGAGGTTATTCATTAAAAAGAATACGAATGATTCACGTGGTGTATATTTCGATTGAAATACTCACCACCTAACATCCTACTGGACTGTTTGAAGTGTGAGAGTTCTAATTTAGTGGGTTATTTTTATAGTTACTTTACTACAGTTAAAAGATAAATAGCTTTGTTTCTAAGATTTGGTCTTGCGTTAAAATCTCTATTGTAAAATGTGTTACAAGAAGCTTAGATTTTTAACGTCTGTATTTTGGTAACCACAACTTATTTTACATATTAATTTGTGTGATGAGCTTTGTAGATTAAGAATTATAAGTTGTTTCTTTGTGGTGTAATTCTATAGAGCAAGTAAAATATTAAATAGATTAATTTAGAATGTGTTGCTTTCTTTAATTCATGTATATAATGGGAGTTCACAGTTTACATAATAATATTCAGAAGGGCTCTTTAGGTCTAAAGTACTAACTGATAGACCGCTTAAGCAATAGTGTTCAAAAAGTAAAAATGAAAGCATTAATTAGAGGAGAACTTTGTATATGATCCAACTCAATTATCTAAGCTGAAATTCACTTTTTAGCAAATAAAGTAGTTAGTCGGATTTGAAAGTTTAATATTTTCAAGAGAATTTGATGTTTTAGAGAATGTATCTAAATCTCTTATAATATAAACGTTATCAAAGTGTTATTTTAGTGTTTAAGATCACGTGAACGCTATCCGTTTTTGTAGCGATTATCCTTTTATATCAACGTTTATGAGTTTTTGAGAGGTCATATACTAAGATCGTTTATAGGGAATGATAAAAGATATGGTGATAACGCTGGAAGCTGCGGATCAAGAACGCTTTGTTTGTGAAATTTAGGGGCAGGTTATTTTAACTTTGTAGTTTCATTTAAAATGAGCAATTATTCTGTATTTGTAATAAAGAAGTATAATTTAAGTACTCAATATATAATCTCATTACAACAAGATTAAAAAGAATATAGGATGAGCGCTTATAAAGCGTTAAATTAACACTTTATAAAAATGCGAACGCCATGCGTTCATAAACCGTTAAACTCATTGCTGTAAGGTGTTAAGGCATCCTTACTTTAGTTCTATAATATGAAGTTATTGAAAAGTTAGGGAATTACAGAACTTAACCAAGCTTCCCCAAAAATCGATAAAAAATATTTTGCTAACTTTTGAAAAATATGATCAAGACATTGATATTAATACTGAGGATCTTTGAGATTTATAGGCAAGGCTAAAGAAATATATAACTGTTGTCACGATGGAATGGCCTTAAAACGCAATAATATTGAAAGCAATACTCTAAATTTTATACAAGATCAAATTTAAACTTGAATTGAGGAATAACTATATAGAATTTAAATATATGCACACTGAAATTCATCATGAACGCTAGGCGTTTATGGTGCGTTCTCCCTTTTAAAATCAAAGGATTAAGATGACTTTGATTTGTTTAAATTAAGAAAAATGATTGGGATCAGGTTGAGGAAATGACAGAAATTCTTGGGGTTTTGTTAATTAATAATATAATAATTTAAATCAAGTTAGCTTCTCTTCATTATACTTAGACGGTATGTATGAAACTTAGTAAAAAGTATATGAACTTTTGATGAGTGTTAGTTTGATGTATATTATTAAATATATGTTTTAATTTCGAAGTTAAATAGGTATTAAAAACAGACAGAAGAGGAACTCCGTTTAAAAATGTATATTTAGCATTGTGAAGATGAGTTAAAAAAATAAAAAAAGCGGTAATTACCGCTTTTTTATAAATTAGAAATGTATTTGATAGAAACTGCATCATCCAATTAGTTTCGATTAAATAAACGTTGAATGAACGTTTTTTTACTGTTATCTTGTTGTTCTTGACGATCCTCATTTAACAATTGAATAGCTTTATCCAGTTTTTCCTGTAGTAACTGAATTTGTGAATCCTTTTCTTCCTTTTCTGAGCGTTCTTGTAATAATAAATTAATAATATCTTGGTTTTGTTGTACGATTTTTTCTTGTTGGTTAAACATATAGGAAAACTTATCTTGGATTAATGAAATATCTGTTTGTGAACGTTTCTGAAGTGTTACTTCAGTTTCACTTTCTTCCTGAACGCTATCCGTTTTCGGGACGTTTTCTTCGTTTGTCTCCATGCTTCGTGTAGCGGCCTCTTCTAATTTCCAGTTTTGATTTAGGTATTCCTTCATTTGTTTTAAGATATCTATATCATTTTCATAATAAATTCGTTGGTTACGTTCATTTCTTTCAAATATATACTCCATTTTTTCTAGTTCAATTGACCATCTGCGAAGTGTATTAGTGTTTATATCCAGTTGCTTTGCTACTTCTTGTGCAAAATATCCATATTCCAAACTTCACACCTCCAATATTTGTGTGCTAGATATTCTTTCTTTATTAGAAGGATCATTCCTCTAATAATAAAAATTTTTATTGGGTCACTAGGTAAAGAGGCTTCGCTACCTTTAAAATGTTTCCTGTGCAAATACTTGTGTACTAGATTAGTCTATGTATCTAGTATTAATGTTAATTAAATTATAAAGACTCCCCGTTTTGATAACGTTCACCTTTGGAAGTGGAAAATATTTATTAGACAATACAATAATTAAAGAATGACCTGAAATTTTATTATTAAAAGTTTGTTTCCAATATAAGAATTTTACTAGATATATGTGCAAGAATCAAAGCTTTCATTAATAGAATTAGTATCTACTTAATATTCTTTTAATCTAAAATATATAGAAAGTTAATGAGGGGTATTGAACGCTATGCGTTTAAATAGCGTTTTACTAGTAAATAATAATACTCAATTTAAAATAGGGATACTTCTAATAAAATTTTTGGCTCTTAAAATAAATTATAGGGTATTGTAAAATTTTACAAAGTATTAGAGGTATTTAATCTTAAAGAGAAATAATGTTACAAAGCTCTATTTAATAGTTTACGTTTTTAGTATGGCCCATCTTTTTAGAATGCATTCAATAGCTCGTGATATTCTTATAATACTATATAGAAGTGGGGAAGAAGGGGAAGTATCCCCATGGATTCAATTTGAAATAAATAGAATTTTATCAGATTTTAGGGAAGCCAATAACAGGCATCTACAAAACTATTTATATATTTTGTAAGTTGAATCGGATTTCCTAAAATTAGACAAAATAGAAAGCATTTCAGAATGCTATATTAAATAAATCTTGTTTTAAAAAGTAAAACCAATAAAAACATTAGAATAAATTATGATGCATTTAAACTTACTCTGGCAAGCTATTTAGGATTTTCTCTTAGTAAATTTCAAATTTAATTTGATAGTCAATGATGAATTAGCAGTAAGTAGATTAAGGCTAATTGTATACGTAAATCGCCCAGAACTTCATAGAAAGGTTCTATAATATGATTTGTATTTTGAAGTTCTATGTGTCGGAAAATAACAAGTTTATGAGCGGTTATAAGAGGATATGACAAATAGCCTTGCTATGTTTGACTTTTTTAAGCAAGGCTACATGCTAATATGATTTTTTAAATTTAATTACTTTCTTCTAAAAAATTATAGAAAACAAATTCTCTTTTTTTATTTGTACCATGTAGGGATTTCTTTTTTAATGCGTTCTGATTTCTTCTTTCCCAGTTTTGTTTAGACTTTTGCCCAAACATTTTTATAAAATGTGCAGGATTGCTATTTTGAGCTTTATTGTATTGAAACCATTGTACACATTCTTCAAAATCCCATCTAGCATAGCGATCGATATAAGGTGGCATCCTTAAAGCAATTGTGTATGCATCTTTTTCACTAAGGTGATTTAACTCTTGACTTAAAATGTAGTAATAAGCCTTTTTCTGATCCTCACTAAGATAGTCGTCTAAATCTTGTAATCTGTTAGTCTTTTCTTTTAATTTACAATCTGTATTTGATTTTTCTTGTTTGTTTACACTGAAAATATCTACAGAATTAGACGAGACTTGTATATCATTTTTTATATCTTCGTGATTGGCTACAAAATTTTTCTTAAAGAGTTTCTCACTCAGAAATTTAGTGAAAGTAGAGCATACATCAATTGCTACAGTCCATTTCATCTTGAAGTATTCAATAATTTTTAAGTAATTGTTATGTAGAGTTAAAATATAAATTGAAGGGGCAATTTTACCATGTCTTCGTACTTTGATTTGTTGGCACACTCCCAAGTCTTGTAACCAATTAAAAACGTAGTTAATAATTGGCTTTGAAATACCTCTTTTTTTGCTGATATGCTCTTGTTTTACTTGAGAATATCCTTCTTGTACCAAGTATGATAAAACTGTTTCTAAAGCTTCAAATTTTCGTGGTGTAAGGTAATCCTTTGTAGTAACGCCCTCATATTCTAGGACAATATTATCAATATAAGTTGTAACTTTCTTGATTGCCTGATTAATAGCCCCAGGTGTTTTAGATAAGTGTTTGATTCGGGGACTTAATTCGGCTTTTGCTCGACTGAGCAAAAAGTTGTGCAATAACACAGAAAAAACCTCCTATTTTTTCCACCACAAATAAAAATATTGGAAAAGTAGAGGTTTATATTCACATTGTATGCACTTTATGTTATTCTTGATTAAGAAGTGAATACAATATATTGTAAATTAAAACCTTACCAATTCGGGAATTTTCAATTGATTTCAGCGGCCAAACTGTCGATCAATTGAAAATAAGATGCGGTGGGTTTTTTTATTTTAAATTATAAATTTTGTTTTTGAAACATATTCCTTTACATTTTATAGCCTTTTAACATAAATATCAATCCCAATAGGATTAATATTATCCTGAATTCACTTTTTTACAAAGTACAAGAAAAAGTCTTATTAGAAAATGAGTTTTAATAATTAATATTGTTCGAAGAAACTTTCTCAATATTTGTTAGCTGAATAGAGCGCAGAAAATCTATAATGTCATGTTAAACTAGTATAAATATAGAATGTATGTATAAATTTGGATGTGAATGATGAGATATAGGATCTATATTAAAATGGGATTGTGCCCACCCCATATACATAGTTTGTTAAAAAGACTTCTTAGAAACACATATAAGTATTTGAAAAAATTTCGTGACAGTTATTTGTGTGCTGATAAGGGGGAGCAGATGTTGAGAAATTTTATGAATGAATTATATAACACAATAAATTCCAAAAACTTAAGTATTCGAAGTTTGGCAAAAGAGACAGGCGTAAGTAAATCTGCACTTTGTGATGGTTTATCTGGAAAAACTGAAATGAAGTTAGAATCCTTTTTAGTTATTATTGAAAAGGTCTATGAAAATAGAAATGAAAGAAAGCAAAAAATTAATGAATTTATTCTATTATGTGAAAAAGATTTAAATGTTCGAAAAGCTTTGGGGTATTGTCAGTGTACTGGTGAATATTCCATAATGCAAAAAATTATTGATAAGAAGTTGGGTAATATACAAGAGGAAAAAATAGGTGATTCGGATGGGAAAGAAAATTATAAGAGAATAAGTAAATATTTAAGCATCTATGATTTATATAATAAAAGAAATAATAGAATATTGACTGGTCAAGAATTGTTAGATGAGTTAGATGCTAAAAATTTTTCTAATAATCAAGAATGCCAAGTGATTTTAAACATATTATATGGACTTGCAATGTATGACATACCAAATTATAGGGCTATGACTTTATTTTCAGAAAAAATAGAAAATCATTTAAATAAAGTTGATAATGAGTTTGTTAAAATCTGTTTGAAAATGCAGTATAAGGAAAGAATGGCATATCTTAATTTGTTAGAAAATGACATTGAAAATTGTAGGGATGTATGTAAAAACATATTAGAATCGAAATTTGATTTTCCAATTATTAAAGCATCAGCATTATGCTGTTTAGGAGAATCCTATATGCTAGGGAATGGTTATGATATTTTAAAGGCTGAAAAATATTTAAAGGAAGCCATTAAAGTTTTAGAGGATTCAGGTGTATCCAAGGATAGTAAAAAGTATTTTGCTTTTAAGACGACTTTAGCATTTTTATATATAGAATATGGATATAACCTTGATAAGATTGATTTTGATTATATTGATATTGGGGAACTAGCTTACTATGAATGTAAGTTTGGAAATGAAAATAGAGGCCTTGAGATATTTCATAAACTACAAGAAGCGGGAAAATTAACTGCGATTAGATTGTATTATCTTTCAAGGATAAAGGATGATAAACTTTTGATGAAAGAGTCTTTAGAAAAATTTGAAAAAAACGGGAATTTATATTATGTTCAACTTGTAAAAGATGCTCTATTAAAAGAAGGGGTGAAATAGCATGAAAAAAAGATTATTTGCTATGATATGTCTTTTAAGTATTTCAGCTGTATTTTTCAGTATTGCCGATAATAAACCTGTTAATTCAAATGAACGAACGTATTACATGGTTTCTGATCCTGGAGGACATTAAACAATATAGATATAATTTCTATTTTTTAGACGCTACTTTTTGTAGCGTCTTTCGTGTTTTTTAGAGATGTCCTGTTTTTTTTTAGTCAACAAAAAATAGGACTATAGTGATGTTTTTCACAAAGATATCGTCTGTAATATTGTTGAAGGGGGAATAATTTATGAAGAAATTTGATAAAGAATGGTTTGAAAAAATATTCGAAGATGAAGATAGTAATTTGTATTTAATTTATAGCGATATCTCTGAGATTTTTACTAAGGGGGAGTACTTAGATGAAGAGAGAGCGACTTCATAAGTACACTCTCTCAATTTGATTCAGAATTCGTTCTTGTTTTAAATCTTAAGTAATTTACATACTCAAGTAATTCTTTCTCAACTTTAGGTTTGTGTTGATCTGGAATACTCATGTATTGCTCATATAGTTTCTGTGAGAAATTGGCGATTAGTTGCTGCTTATCTTCTCCTTCTCTTAATAATTCATTATCAGCTATTTCATGATTTAAAAGATAATCTGTACTTACACCAAAATATGATGCGATTTTTTTAAAATTTTTCAAATCAGGCTCTTTTACACCATTTTCCCAGTTTGTTAATGTACTATATGCTACGTTTAAAGACTCTGCGAGTTCTTTTCTCTCCATATTTTTAAATATCCTTAACTTTTTAAGGTTGGTTCCAAAATTACTTTTTTCCATAATTTTCACCTTTCTGATTCCTGTAGGATTTTTTTAATCCCTAAGGGATTGACAGAACGCTATAAGCGTTCTAAAATGCAAATAAGGGGGTGATAAAATGCATAATAGTTCTAATTTAGTAATTTTAACTCCGATAAGAGCAACACGTGAGACAAAAGGATTGACAATTAAACAAGTTGCAAGTGACTTGAGAGTACCAAAAAGTGTGTTGCAAGAAATTGAAATAGGTAAAAAAGGAACAATAGCTCAACGTGCTCAAAAAATTGCTGATTACTATATGGAACCAATTGAAAAGTTGTTTATTCCAACATATTATCGAGCAAAGTTAGAGTAAATTAATGCTTAAAAATTCCATAGGGATTAAAAAATATTTGTATTTATATTGTAAAGCAAAAAGTATCTAAAGATAAACTTTGAATAATATAATTTCAAGTAAATTTTAAGATGAATAGATTGAATATTGAGTTTTTTTAGTTCTTTGAAAACTGCATAATATGAGGGAGCTGTTAGTCATGTTGAAACGATCGTATCAAACGTTACTTATTGCTGTGAGTATGCTTCTAGTTGTTCTGAATTTTGTATTTCCACTGACGAAAGCGAGTGCTGAAGTCATTAATCGTGAGAGATATGAAATGAAATGGAGTTATAGTCCTATGTACGGGAAAGAACTACGAACAGAATTACTGAAGAATACAAATGGTCAAATTGCGTATTGCTTAACGTATGGAAAACTCAGTCCCGATGGCAATGATCTTCCAGAGATGGGACGCACAAATGATATTGTGTACCGTGTTCTTCTAAATGGATATCCACAAAAGAGTCCAGAAGAACTAGGTGTTGCTAGCTGGAAAGAGGCGCATTATGCAACACAAATTTCTGTTTGGGCGGCATTAGGGCAAATTGATATCGACAAAATTGAGCATCGAGATGCAGGTGTTGCAAAAGCAGTAAAGACCATCATTGATGGAGCGAATACAAGTCAAGAAACACAAGAACTGTACATGAATGTAACACCAACAGATAATCAAGAAGCAAAATTAAACAATGAGTACTTTGAAACGACATTGTATCAAGTAGAAAGTAACGCAAAGAACGGTGTATTTACAGTTCAATTAAACAATGCACCAACTGGAACAAAAGTTGTTTCAACAAACGGAGAAGAGAAACGACAGTTCAACCTAGGAGAACAATTCCGTATCCTTGTACCGAAAACCTCTCCAAGTGGTACTTTTTCCTTGAAAGTATCTTCTAATCTTTCTAAGTTGCATGCAGTAGCCTATAAGGGAAATGACAAAATACAGGATGCAACGGTTTTATTAGAAAGAAATGAGGAAAAAGTAAGTACTGATCTAAAAGTACACTGGAAATCCCTTGGTGGATTGAAGGTTGTAAAAGTAGGAGAGCAAAAAGAATTGTTACAAGGTGCTGTATTTGAAGTTTTCAGCAGTGCGAACGAAAAGGTAGGCACGATTACTACCAATGAGGAGGGGGCAGCGAGCCTTTCTGGTTTAGAAGCTGGGAAGTATACTTTAAAAGAAGTAAAAGCTCCTACTGGCTATGTATTAAACGACAAACCTCAAATACTTGAAGTGAAGACTGGTGAAGTTGCAACAATTACTGTAGCGAACGCTAAAGTGAAAGGAAACATCGAGATTACAAAGCTAAGTGACAGCGGGAAAACTCTTCCAAAAGTAGAGTTCACTGTATATACAGCGGATGGAAAAGAAATTACTAAGACCATTACAAATGAGCAAGGGATTGCTCAAGTAAAGGATCTTCCCTATGGGCAGTACTATTTTGTTGAGACGAAAGGTGTAGAGGGATACCTTCTTAATAAAACGAAATACCCATTTCAAATTAAAGAGCAAGGGGAACTACTCAAATTTACAGTGGAAAACAAAGAAGTACAAGGAAATGTGCAACTTCTTAAGGTAGATGAAGAGAATCCTGATAAGAAGTTAGAAGGAGCAACTTTCATCCTTCAGGATAGTAAAGGTAAGAAAATCAGTGAACATAAAACAGATAAAAATGGAATGATCCAAGTAAACAATTTAGGCTTTGGATCTTATCAGTTTGTAGAAAAGCAAGCGCCAAAGGGATATGTTCTATCAAAAGACCCAATCCCTTTCAATATTTCAGAGAATAGCAAAACTATCACATTAACGGCTAAAAATAAACCAATTAAAGGTACTCTTATCATTACGAAGGTGGACGTGGCAGATGGGAATAATAAACTTCCAGGCGCAGAGTTCACAATCTACGATAAGCAAGGAAAGGAAGTTGTGAAAGGTAAGACAAATGAAAAGGGAATTGCGACATTTGAAAAATTACCAGCTGGGAAGTACACATATCGTGAAACGATTGCGCCAGACGGATATGTAATTAACGAAGAAACATTCCGCTTCGAAATAAAAGAGGATGGCCAGATTATCAAACATACAGTAAAGGATGAAAAGAAACCAACACCACCTACACCGGAGACTCCACAAAAACCGGAACAACCAGAAACACCACAACCGCAGACACCAGAACAACCAAAAGTAACGGAACAACCAGTTACACCACAACCAGTTACACCACA
>NZ_FNQA01000031.1:0-24917 GCF_900107445.1 Bacillus sp. 166amftsu
TAGCTCCGGCGGCGAGAATGGTCGGTGGTTTCGCTTCTTCCTATGAGGCAAAGGGCGCCTCTACGTCAGAAGCTCCATCCCCCTTCCATTCTGAGCGAGCCGCCTGCGCTTTTAAAATAATAATTTGCGTTTTTTTGATTAAGTACCATATACTATTTGTATTAGATACTAGGATGTTGAGGTGAATGATGTGTTAGATCGTTTGCAAGCTGTAGAAGATCGTTATGAGAAGTTAAACGAATTATTAAGTGATCCAGAGGTTATTAGTGATTCGAATAAACTTCGTGAATATTCAAAGGAACAATCTGATATTCAAGAAACGGTAGAGGTGTACCGTGAATATAAAGATGTTCGTGAGCAATTACGAGACGCGAAGGCAATGTTAGAAGATAAGTTAGATGCTGACATGCGTGAAATGGTAAAGGAAGAAGTTTCTGAGCTAGAGAGGCAAGAGAAGGAATTATCAGAGCGTCTGAAAATTTTACTTGTTCCAAAAGACCCGAACGATGATAAAAACGTTATCGTAGAGGTACGTGGTGCTGCTGGTGGCGATGAGGCTGCTTTATTTGCCGGTGACTTATACCGTATGTATAGCCGTTATGCTGAGGTGCAAGGTTGGAAAACTGAAATTATCGAGGCAAGCTATACAGAATTAGGTGGATATAAAGAGATTATCTTTATGATCAACGGTAAAGGTGCTTTCGCAAAATTGAAATTTGAAAATGGTGCACACCGTGTGCAACGTGTTCCGGAAACAGAATCTGGGGGACGTATCCATACTTCTACAGCAACTGTAGCTGTATTACCAGAAGCGGAAGAAGTGGAAATCGATATTCATGAAAAAGATGTTCGTGTTGATACGTTTGCTTCTAGTGGACCTGGTGGACAAAGTGTTAATACAACGATGTCAGCGGTACGTTTAACGCATTTGCCGACTGGTGTAGTTGTATCTTGTCAGGATGAAAAGTCACAAATTAAGAACAAAGAAAAAGCAATGAAAGTATTACGTGCGCGTGTTTATGATAAGTTTAGGCAAGAAGCTCAGGCTGAGTACGATCAAAACCGTAAGCAAGCTGTTGGTACGGGAGACCGTTCAGAGCGTATCCGTACGTATAACTTCCCGCAAAACCGTGTTACAGACCATCGAATCGGTTTAACGATTCAAAAGCTAGATCAAATCTTACAAGGTAAGTTAGATGATTTCATTAACGCCTTAGTGATGGAAGATCAAGCGCAAAAGATGGAGGCAGCTGAGTAATGCGTGTCTATGAAGCCCTGAAATGGGCTTCTTCTTTTTTACAAGAAAATGGGCGAGATGAAAATGCGGGAGAAATCGTCCTTTGTCATGTATTAAAGACGAACCGAACAGGTTTAATGATGAATATGCGCGAAGCAATATCTGAGGAACAAGAGAAGACTTTTACGGAATTTATTCACAAACACGTTGATGGGATTCCTGTTCAATATATGATTGGATATGAAATGTTTTATGGTCGTTCGTTTTTTGTAAATGAAGAGGTGTTAATACCGAGGCCAGAAACAGAAGAGCTTATAGTAGGTGTGCTAGATAGAGTCCAGCGTATGTTTGGGAAGCGGGAACTACATGTAGCTGATATTGGTACGGGGAGTGGAGCTATTTCAATTACACTTGCCTTAGAAAATCAAAATCTTCATGTATATACAGTAGATATTGCGCAGGAATCGATTGAAGTTGCGAAAGAAAATGCAAAAGCATTAGGTGCCAATGTAACCTTCTATCATGGTGATTTATTATCACCGTTTTATGAAACAGGACAAAAATTAGATGTTGTTATTTCCAATCCGCCTTATATTCCAGAAGAAGACTGGAGAGGTCTTTCTCCGGTTGTAAAAGAGCATGAACCAAAGCGTGCACTTGTAGGCGGGGAAGATGGACTTGATTTTTATCGTCGTTTTATGGAAGAGTTGCCAACCGTTTTGCACAAGAAAGCGATTGTTGCTTTTGAAATAGGTGTAGGGCAAGGTGAGGATGTAAAAGAATTATTGAAACAGACATTCCCACATGCAGATGTAGAAGTTGTCTTTGATATTAACGGAAAAGATCGTATGGTCTTTGCAGAGATGGGGTAAGGTAGAACCTTACTCCATTTTTTTATGTTGATTTGTTGCATATACATCACGGTTATGAAAACAAAAGAAGTTCTCCACTCGTTTTCTCCTTTTGTTTTCATGTGGAACGGGGTAGGAAAAGGCCCTGACCGTATCTGTACATGGCTAGATGCTCTTTCCCATCCACAAAGAAAGGTTTTATATCCTCGAAAGTTTTTCTATAGATTTAGAATTTAATAGTTTAGAAAGAGGTAAGTGTGTCTACACTGTTTACCAGAAGGGACGGTGCAAAGACATGAAAAAACAAGTGATTGCCTATTTTCTTTTATTATTAATTGGTGCACAGCTACTTGTGCAGTTTGGATATATGAAAGCTGATGCGAAGGGGAATACTGTTATCCCGAAAGAAGCTGTACGATTACGTATTTTAGCAAATAGCGATTCAGATAAAGATCAAGCGTTAAAGCGTAAAGTGCGCGACGAAGTAAAAGCAGAAATTGATGGCTGGGTAGCAGATTTGAAATCATTTGAGGATGCACGTCGTGTCATTCAAAGTCACATCCCGGAAATTGAAAAAACGGTTGCTGAAACATTAAAGCGAGAAGGAAGTAAAGAATCCTTTCAAGTTACATTTGGGAAAAACATTAAATTTCCTACAAAAGTATATGGGAATTTTATTTATCCAGCAGGGGAATATGAAGCAGTACTCATTTCAATTGGAAAAGGTGAAGGTGCAAATTGGTGGTGCGTGTTATTCCCACCGATGTGTTTTCTAGACTTCTCAAGTGGATCAGCGGTAAAAAAAGAAGAGCATGTTGTAAAAGCGGAATCAATTGATGAGGAAGAACAACCAGTAGCACTGAAGGAAGAAAAAGAAGAAGTATCGAAGCAAACAATAAGACAAGAAACATCGAAAAAAGAGGTTGCTTCAAAAGTGCAAACTGCTGTGAAAGAGACAAGTAAAAAGCCTGCGCAAGAAAAAAGCGTGAAACAGGAAGAAAAACAGCTGGTGGAAAAAACAGAAAAAACGGTTGAAAAGAAACAAGAGCAAACAATTGAAACAGTAGAAGTAGAAGAGCAAGAGGACAAGCCAGAAGTTAAATTATTTATTGTAGAAGTATTTTCCTCATTATTTTCTAAATAAGTACTATTTTTGAATCCTTCCCCATATATAGAAATGAGGAGGGATTTGCTGTGAAAAAAACTTATTTTGCTACAAAAGATGATGTTGATAGGTTACATTCTTTTTTCGGACAAGCTAATAAAAAAGATGATAAAATAAATGAGTTATACGGGCAATTTATGATAATGGAAGATAACGGAGAAATCCAGGCTGTCATTGGTTATGAACAAAAAGGAGAGAACGCACTCATTCGTTCTTGTTTGTTCACACCTGCTGTGGATAACGAGACTTTCTTATATTTTTTTGAAATGTTTTTGCAGTATATGAAAGAGAAAAATATCTGGCAAGTATATTTACTCACAAATCATCCACAATCTGTGACGATATTTCAGTTTTTCAACTTTATATCTGTGGAAAAAGATCAAGTGTCAGATGATATTCAGCAACTAGAACATTTTTGTGAAAATATAAAACAGCAGGATGTAATAATACTAAATTGTCAGCTATTCACAAAGTTATCCACGGATTAATTAGGTTTATCCACATTTTGTGGATAAACCTTGTTTGTCTTTTGGATAAATGTCATAGTAAACTAACAATAGACAAGTATTTCATGGAAGAAAAGGACGTGTGAAAAAATGCATACAAATATGTGGGTTGTGGATAATGTTGTGGAAATAAAAAAAGATTATCCACAATTACAAGAAGCAGCAAGATTATTAAGAAAAAATGAAGCAATTGCCTTTCCAACTGAAACGGTTTATGGACTAGGAGCAAATGCGATGAATGATGAAGCGATTGCGAAGATTTTTGAAGCAAAAGGCAGACCGAGTGATAATCCACTTATTGTCCACATTGGTGCAAAATCACAATTAGGAGAAATTGTTAGAGAAATTACGCCAGTTGCGGAAGAATTAATGAAGCATTTTTGGCCGGGGCCATTAACGATTATTTTGCCTAAAAAAGATGGGATTTCAGAGAAGGTTACAGCGGGCTTAGATACGGTTGGAGTGAGAATGCCGGATCATCCAGTGGCACTTGCTCTTATTGAGGAAGCAAATGTACCTGTCGCAGCGCCAAGTGCTAATCGTTCTGGACGCCCAAGTCCAACACTTGCATCTCACGTATATGAAGATTTAAATGGGAAAATTGCTGGTATTGTTGACGGCGGTGCAACAGGTGTTGGCGTTGAATCAACAGTAATAGATTGTACAAGTGACGTGCCAACGATTTTACGTCCAGGCGGGATTACGAAGGAGCAATTAGAAGACGTGATCGGAACAGTTTCTTTGGATCCTGCGCTAAAAGATGAAAAAGAGAAACCGAAGGCGCCAGGAATGAAATATACCCATTATGCACCGAAAGCACCACTTAGTATTGTAGAAGGATCACGTGATTTTATTCAACAGCTTGTGGATAAGAAGAAAAGTGAAGGTTATGCAGTCGGTGTATTAACGACAGAAGAGAATCAACATGTGTATAAAGCAGATGTTGTGTTATCTTGTGGTATGCGAAGTGATTTAGCAAGCGTTGCGACGAAATTATACGATGTGCTTCGAACATTCGATGCTAGTAAAGTGGATATGATTTTTAGTGAGTCATTTCCGAATGAAGGAATTGGAAATGCAATTATGAACCGTCTAACGAAAGCAGCAGGGCATCATATTATTATTGAAGAGTAGATGGGTTGAAAAATGAGATAAAAACCTATTTTTTAAGGTGGGAGAGAGGATCCGCTTATGTATAGAAGCGGTTACCACCGTTTTTAGCCACATGCCAAGTGAAACCAGAAGGAGAAAACGAGTGTGGTTTACCTTTTGTTTTCATAACTCGTGATGAGAAGATTGAACAATTGAAACGAAGGTATCCTGTAAAGATTTTGCTGGAAGTTTCAAGTTATCTAGAAGAAATTCGTAGATTCTATTTTTCCTCGGATGAGCATATTGTGAAGTAGCGAGTCCGAGGAGGGACGAGAATGACGATCGAACAAATACTACCGTTGTTTATAATGGCATTTGCCTTAGGAATGGATGCATTTTCTGTAAGCCTCGGCATGGGGATGGTAGCCCTTAGAATGCGACAAATCATGTATATCGGTATGACGATAGGGGTGTTTCATATTGTTATGCCGTTTCTTGGTATGATACTAGGACGTTTTTTATCGGAGACATTTGGTCATATGGCAACTGTTGCCGGGGCTATTTTATTAATTGGATTAGGGTTTTATATTGTATACTCTGCAATTTTAGAAGGGGAAGAGACAAGATCTGCTCCGGTGGGGATAAGTTTACTTGTATTTGCGTTTAGTGTGAGTGTTGATAGTTTTTCGGTTGGGCTCAGCCTTGGGATTTACGGAGCACAAATGATTGTAACAATCTTACTATTTGGACTGGTTAGTATGATATTAGCCTGGAGTGGTTTACTGATTGGAAGGCATGCAAAGCGTTTACTTGGTATGTACGGTGAAGTAATAGGAGGTATCATTCTTGTTGGTTTTGGATTATGTCTTCTTTTTCCAATATAATCTTGCTACGATATAAGAAAATGGTACATCTGTTTTGTTTATATTTTTTTCAAGATAGTTACACATGCTTGTTGTTTTGCGGTTATTTTACAAATAACAGTGCTGGACTAGACTAGATTCATTCGTGAACGGTGAATATAAATTAATTCCTTTCTGTACAAAACATTTTTTCTAACAGTTGTTGTTTTAATGAAAAACCTTATATGGTAAAAAGGATGATAGGAATGACAAGGATAAAACAAGTTTTTGGTATTATTATTAGTTTTTTCGTATTTTGGTTTAGTGTGCTCGGTGTACAAATGTTTGCGGAGTTTCTAGATATAGATTCTTTAAAATTCATTCAGGGGAAAACAGAAGCAGCTCGTATGTTTTATTCTCCTTACCCATTTGTAATCGTTTTTCTTATTACATTACTTTCGCTCTATTTCTTTGTTATAAAGCTTGGGAATCCGAAAAAGGAAAGTGCGCCTGTGTTAGAGAAAAAGCGCGGGGAAGTATAATATATAGAAGAAGACCAGCTTGTGTGATGCCTAGGCTGGTCTTTTTGTGTTATAAAATGAGCGAGCCGCTTCCGCTTTTAAATTGGCCTTACAAGCTCAAATTGTTCTCCTAATTTGGCGTAGTTGTGTCCGGCTAGTCGGCTTATTGGTTTTAGTTCTTCTGCGTGAATACGTCCGTTTTCATATAAATGTTCTGCGATGTGGAAACGGACAATGCGGCCGATTAGTAGGTCACATGCGGGAGAGTCTTCTGTTCCTCCTAGTGGGATGGCTTGTTCTAATACGCATTCCATTCGAATATTCGCTTCTTTTACACCTGGTACGGAGATGACATCGCTTTCGATAGGGGTTAGCTTAGCTAATTCAATTTCACTTTGAGTTGGAGGGAGGTTTGCAGCGGTTTCGTTGATGGCCTCCACATAGGATTCATCGGAAATATGTACAACAAATTCACCTTTCTCAATTGCGTTTCGAGAAGTATCTTTTCGCTCTCCTCCTTTTCGCTGCACAGAAACTGAGATGAGCGGTGGATTAGCAGCAACAATATTAAAATAGCTGTATGGAGCTCCATTTAAAACCCCGTCTTTTGTTATAGAAGTAACGAATGCGACTGGGCGCGGAATAATACTCCCCGTTAATAATTTGTAATTATCTTTTTCTGTTTGTTCATTTGGATTAATCGAAAGCATATTTGGAATCTCCCTTCCTTGATATGAATACTTCTTTGTTTGTTTACAAGATAATGGAGGGAAACTCCTGCTAAAAAATTTTTTTTTTGACGGTTTTTGTAATCAATGATTTTGAAATATACAAGAGAGTAGAGTCTTTCTGTAACGTCAGCCGCAATTTTACATGGCATACTTAATATTTTTTATTTAATAGATGGATGTCGAGTGAATGGAACTGGCTAAATTCATCTTATTGGCGAAGGTGTTCGGCATGATGTACCTGATACATCGAAAAATTAAGCGATAGGTGAATCAATTGACGAAAAGAATTTATTAAGAAAAATAATCCAAACAAGCATTAACTTTTAAAGAATTTCAACTCTCTGCATTGATGGGAAGAATGAAATGACTTTATTATTTCGTTACACCTTTAACGGAACAGACCTTATGTTAATTTAGGCTGAATTAAATATATATTTTCTAAATTGCTATTGTAATCTCTACGAGAGTTGTATACTGGTATGAGTTAAAATACTCATTAGATTTAGGAGGCTTCTTACATGATTAGTGAGTTGAAAGAACAAGCACTTGATGAGCTTGATGGAAAATGGGGATTAGCAGTAGGGATTACATTGATCCTTACGTTTCCTTTCCTATGGACTTGTGGCTGGAGCGAAGTGATAGAATCGCTTGTGATAGATATTATTGTAATACTAATGGTTTGCCCTTTAACTCTAGGTGCCTATCATCTTGCTTTAAATACAGTTCGAGAAAAAACAGTTGGAATTGGGCAATTATTTGAATGGTGTACAGGGGTCAAAAAATACATTAAATCAATTTTAATACATTTACTAATTAGTACCTATCTGGCTTTATGGATATTGTTATTTATCATTCCGGGAATTGTTAAATGTTTCTCTTATACCATGACCTACTTTATTTTAAATGACCACCCAGAATTTTCAATGAACCAAGCTATTGCTGAAAGTCGCCGTATGATGAACGGAAATAAAATGGATTATTTCGTAATGTGTTTAAGTTTTATTGGCTGGTTTATATTAAGTGTCTTTACTTTAGGAATCGGTTTCTTGTGGTTAATCCCATATTTTTATACTACAAAAGCGGCGTTTTATGAGAAAGTTTCACAAGACTATTACAAAAGAAAATCTAGTTAAATTAATTTTTATTTAAGCTTAGTTTAATGGCAATGGAGGCTCATTATAAGCACTCTTTTTATGAGTTTTGTTTCTACTGAGTTGGAGACTTTGTATCGTATGTACATCAAGTTGGGACTTTTATGTCTTAGGCTTATGACACAACAGTCCCAACTAAATTACTATGATTGTTTTCATTTCAATAATTCGCTAGTTGACGCGATGAAAAACTTATGAAATACATTCATATGCAAAACATAAAAAGGGAATTGGTGAGTACAAGGAAGGAATATTGGTAGAAATCCTTAAGAAGATAATTATCTACTATTTTAGGAAAGATAAAGTAATGAAAATCTATACGGATTAAAGTTGTAAGGACAACAAAAGACCACCAAGTTTTTTTACTTGGTGGTCTTACTATTTTAATGAGCTTGAGTGTTAGAAATTTATCAATCTAACTGCAAATGTATATTCCGATGGTGTAAAAAAATACCTTGAAACCAAAATGATTAATTAAAGTAAAACATAAGCGCCAGGCCCAGTTAATCCAACACCAACTGCGATAGCGATTAAGATCATGTTATATTCAAAACCGTTTTGTGTTACCCAGTAGCCATTTTTTCCGTGTACAGTAAAGATTGCAACTAGCATTGTACCAACGATAAATAATGAGCCAACCCAAGTGAAGATACCTGCCGCGAATAAGAAACCGCCTAATAGTTCAGTTGCACCAGCCATAAATGCCATGAATACGCCAGGGCGTAAGCCAATTGATTCCATCCAGCCGCCTGTTCCTTTTAGGCCGTGACCACCAAACCAACCGAATAATTTCTGAGCACCGTGGCCCATGAATGTAATTCCAATAATAAGACGAATAATAAGAAGACCGATGTTCATCATCTATAAAACCTCCAAAAAGTTATTTACTTACCTTATGTAAATTATAATAAATCAGTTACTTACTTTAGTCAAGTTACTTTCGAAAAAACATAAAGAAATTTTACAAATCAATAACAAAAAATAAAATGTTGTAAAGACCTCTAGACGAGTTGTGAAAAAAAGGAGAAAATATACGTAAGAAGTTTATTTCTATTATTGTTATTCAGACAATTTGAATTGACTGGAATTTTACAAGGCGATACAATAAGGCTCTATTAGTAAGTACGCAATTTTTTTCGAAAGCGTTTTTACACTATAATATTTGAAGTATGAAGTCTTACATGTATCGCAATCTTTACTAGGGAGTACCCTATACATTTTTAATCTAATTATAAGGAGGACCATCCTATGTTTAAAAAATTATTTGGTCTTGGCTCAAAAACAAATGCAGAAACAATCGTAGCTCCATTAACTGGAGAAGTGAAAAATATTGAAGAAGTACCAGATCCAGTATTTGCTGGTCGTATGATGGGTGACGGTGTTGCAATCGTTCCAACTGAAGGTGTAGTTGTATCACCAGTAGACGGTGAAATTGTACAATTATTCCATACAAAACACGCTGTTGGAATTAAAGCGAAAAATGGTACAGAAATTTTAATTCACGTTGGTTTAGAAACTGTAAAAATGGAAGGCGAAGGTTTCGAAGCTCACGTATCTGAAGGACAAGCTGTGAAAGCTGGCGACAAATTAATTTCTTTCGATTTAGAATTAATTCGCGAAAAAGCAAAAAGCACAATTACTCCAATCGTTATTACAAACACGGATGCAACAGAATCTATTCATACAACTATAGGCGTATCAGCTACAAAAGGTGCAACTGAAGTAATGAAAGTTACAATGAAATAATGATGTTTTGTAAGGAATCTATTTCATATGAAATGGATTCCTTAATTTATTTAGTTATAAGTTTTTTTCGTGGGATGTTTCAGTTATGTATGGTACTATATTGAGGGCACTTGGAACTAGGGTTTCACATATATGTGGATAGGGCGTATTTCTCTAAGAAAAAATAAAGGAGAAATGCGCCTTTTGTATATTCACATTTCTTTTGTTCCATTGTAATCTACGTTATGATGAGTGTAGGACATTCACCATAAGGAGGGAGCTTAGATGAAGCGAGTGTTGTTTGTTTGCACTGGAAATACATGTCGTAGCCCAATGGCAGAGGCGTTGCTTCGTCACTATGGAGAAGGGAAGTTTGAGGCGAAGTCTGCTGGTGTTTTTGCCAATCCTGGAAGTGACGCATCTTTATATGCAAAAGATGCATTGGCAGAAAAAGGGGTTAAAATAGCGCATGCTTCGCAGCAAATAACGGAAGAATTACTTGAGTGGGCGGATATGGTTCTCACGATGACGGAAAGCCATAAGCAACTTGTGCTTGGGTACTATCCGAATGCGGGGGAGAAAGTGCATACATTATATAAATTTGTAGAAGGTACAAGTAAAGATATTTCAGACCCATTTGGTGGTTCTCTATCTATTTATCAATCAACATTAGTAGAGATGGAAGAACTTATACAAACTTTATTGGAAAAACATTCAGAAGGTTAATGTTTCGTGTATAATACGATATTGGAGATGATCTTGCTCGGAATGAGCAAGTGAGTATCAGTTTTTTTTGCAATCATTCATCAGTGGGGGGAAGAACCCTACTTGATAGAAGTTTCACTAAAATTTTGGAGGGGTCAAAATGAAAGTAGTAGTAGCATCTGATCACGGTGGAATGAATATCCGCAAAGAAATCGTAAGTTTATTAGAAGAGCTAAATATTGAATATGTTGATTTAGGATGTGAATGTGAAGCAGGATCTGTTGATTATCCTGATTTTGCATTTCCAGCGGCAGAAATGGTTGCAAATGGTGAAGTAGACCGTGGTATTTTAGTTTGTGGAACAGGTATTGGTATGTCAATTGCAGCAAATAAAGTACACGGTATTCGCTGTGCGTTAGTACATGATACATTTAGTGCAAAAGCAACAAGAGAACATAATGATACAAACATGTTAGCGATGGGTGAGCGTGTGATTGGTGCTGGTTTAGCGCGTGATATTGCAAAAATTTGGCTGACAACTGATTACGAAGGTGGACGTCACGAAAATCGCGTAGGGAAAATTAAAACATACGAAGCGAAGTAATCTTTTATTAGGACATACTATCATTTGTTGAACCAACCTGTGAAAGGAAGAGGCGTCATGACGGAAATAGTAAAGGTGAAAGAGCAGCTACAAATATCGCTTTCTGATTTTCAAGAGCAAGCTTCTTTACAAAGCGGGCAAATTTTTGTAGTGGGCTGTAGCACGAGCGAAGTGCTAGGAGAGAAAATTGGAACATCAGGAACGATGGAAGTGGCAGAAGCGATTTTTTCTGAGCTAAAACAATTTCAAGAGCAAACTGGCATAGAATTGGCATTCCAATGTTGCGAGCATTTAAATCGTGCTTTAGTAGTAGAGAGAGAAGTAGCAATGAAGTATCAATTTGAAATTGTAACCGTTACGCCTGTTAGATCAGCTGGTGGTGCATTAGCAACATACGCCTATCAAAATCTAAAGGATCCTGTAGTAGTGGAGTTTATAAAAGCAGATGCAGGTATGGATATCGGTGATACATTTATTGGTATGCATCTAAAACATGTTGCAGTTCCAATTCGTACACGTGTAAAAGAGATTGGAAGTGCGCACGTAACGATGGCCAAAACACGTACGAAACTTATTGGTGGGGCACGTGCTGTATATGCGGAAGTAGAAGAAACAGTTACTTGTAGCTAAAAATAAAGTAAAATTTTAATCAGTGGGTGGCTTCATCTCCCGTTGATTATTAGCTCGACCAATCGGACCTTTACGGGCAGTTGATTCCCCACTTAGCCTTTTGCTTTTGCTGAATTTTGAGGTGAAGGTCTTACTGCCCGTTCATGCGGAAGTAGAAGAAACAGGGATACAGTATCTTTCGTAAAGACGTATGTAGTCTGACTTCATAAAGGATAAAAAGAAAAGACCGAACTCGGTCTTTTTTTCTTTTATGATATAGAAAGTCATGTTAGAATGTAGTTGAAAACATGAAGGTTCGAAGGAATTACAACTTGAATTTTCGTTTTTTCTGAATAAATAAGAAAAAACTGTTGGGAATCGGTGTAATTCGTTCAGAAAAGGGGGATTTTGGTGGATCATTTAAAACGTCAAGATGAAGAAGTATTTGCTGCAATTGAGGCAGAACTAGGAAGACAGCGTTCAAAGATTGAGTTAATTGCTTCAGAAAACTTCGTAAGTGAAGCTGTAATGGAAGCGCAAGGTTCTGTTTTAACAAACAAGTATGCGGAAGGATATCCTGGTAAACGTTACTATGGCGGTTGTGAGCATGTAGACGTAGTAGAGGATATCGCACGTGATCGTGTAAAAGAAATCTTTGGCGCAGAGCATGTAAACGTTCAACCACACTCTGGTGCACAAGCGAACATGGCTGTATACTTCACGATTTTAGAGCAAGGCGATACAGTACTTGGTATGAACTTATCCCACGGTGGTCACTTAACACACGGAAGCCCTGTTAACTTCAGTGGGGTACAATACAATTTCGTAGAATATGGCGTAGATGCTGAATCACACCGCATCAATTATGATGATGTGTTAGCAAAAGCAAAAGAACACAAGCCAAAATTAATCGTTGCAGGTGCAAGTGCATACCCTCGTGTTATCGATTTCAAGAGATTCCGTGAAATCGCAGACGAAGTAGGTGCATACTTAATGGTAGATATGGCACATATCGCAGGTTTAGTTGCAGCAGGCTTACATCCGAACCCAGTACCACATGCACATTTCGTTACAACAACAACACATAAAACATTACGTGGCCCACGCGGCGGTATGATTTTATGTGAAGAAAAATTTGCAAAGCAAATTGATAAATCAATCTTCCCTGGTATTCAAGGTGGACCACTAATGCACGTAATTGCTGCGAAAGCTGTTGCGTTTGGTGAGGCACTTCAAGAAGACTTTAAAATATATGCACAAAACATCATTAATAATGCGCAGCGCCTAGCGGAAGGTCTTCAAAAAGAAGGACTTACACTTGTTTCTGGTGGAACGGACAACCATCTTATCTTAATCGATGTTCGTAACCTAGATATTACAGGTAAAGTTGCAGAGCACATATTAGATGAAGTTGGTATTACTGTAAACAAGAACACAATCCCATTTGAAACAGCAAGCCCATTTGTAACAAGCGGTGTACGTATTGGTACAGCGGCGGTAACATCTCGCGGATTTGGCTTAGAAGAAATGGATGAAATTGCAGCAATCATTGCTCATACGTTAAAAAATCATGAGAATGAAACGGCATTAGAAGAAGCACGTAAACGTGTAGAAGCATTAACAGCAAAATTCCCAATGTATACAGGTCTATAATAAATTGAATGAAGACTGTTAAAACACATCTTGTTTTAACAGTCTTTTTTATTTCTGAATCTAAATTTCAATATATAGTTTTCGGGATGTAATGTGATGAAGATTTGCTTCATAATGTAGAAAAGTAATAATGATGGACAGAAGAGCATACATTACTCTTTTAGTATGTATACAAAACGTGAATAAATTTTGGATATATAATGAAGGATACGAATTCCATAAATGGTAAAGATATTAGGTATGTTCATAATCAAATTGAAACTTTTCCAAATTTGCCCTTGAATATTAGTAGCGTTTTCTTTACAATCGTAAATAGTGTAAAACGGCGTGTGCACACGCATGAATATCATCTTAAGGAGAGATTCACATGGGAAAACTGTATGTATTTGATCACCCGCTAATTCAACATAAGATTACATATATTCGCGATAAAAATACAGGTACAAAAGAATTTCGTGAATTAGTGGATGAAGTAGCAAGCTTAATGGCATTTGAAATTACACGTGATCTTCCACTTGAAGAAATCGAGATTGAAACCCCTGTAAGCAAAGCGAAAACAAAAGTGATCGCTGGTAAAAAGCTTGGTCTAATTCCGATTTTACGTGCAGGTTTAGGGATGGTAGACGGAATTCTGAAATTAATCCCAGCAGCAAAAGTGGGACACGTTGGTTTATATCGTGACCCGAAAACATTGCAACCGGTAGAATACTATGTGAAACTTCCAACGGATGTAGAAGAACGTGACTTTATCGTACTTGATCCGATGTTAGCAACAGGTGGTTCTGCGGCGGAAGCAATTAACTCTCTGAAAAAGCGCGGTGCGAAGCAAATTAAATTAATGTGTATCGTAGCTGCACCAGAAGGAGTAAAAGTAGTACAAGAAGAACATCCTGATGTTGATATTTATGTAGCGGCATTAGATGAGAAATTAAATGACCATGGTTATGTTGTTCCAGGTCTTGGCGATGCTGGTGACCGTTTATTTGGAACGAAGTAAGACAACAGACGAGAGGGGGTTCCTGCTCGTCTTTTTTTATGTAAAAACATGGAGAGGGGAGGGGTGATGGTATTTTTTGTATATGCAACATAACTTGCATATCTTTCACATATAATATAGAAGTCGAACGTCTAATAAGCTCTGTATTGTAGAGGAAAAACGTTATATCGTAAAAATATAATCGTGACAAACTTGTGAACTTTTTCTTCTATTATAAGGAGAAAACTTGAAGAAATTTGATATCTTTGGCCAGTATTTAGAAGGGGAACGTTTTCATTTTTGGCAGGAAATGACTAATACTCAAATTTTTAGATTTTTTACGATTTCTCGTTGACAGTGCTAATACCCTATTGTATGCTAACTACGGGGATGGATGGTAGGGCTTTCAGTGACAAATTTGCATCTATTCCGTGACAAAAAAGTAAACTTTTTATTTTGTATAGAATTTATACAAAAAAATGAGTTATTATTAACACATCGTGAATGAGGGTTACATATTGGAGGGATGAATCCTTGCAAAAAAACGATCGCAACCCAGTCAAAGCATATGCTTTAATGTCAGGAATTCTTGCTCAGCTAGTCGGTTCCATTCTTGTTGGAATTTTTGGTGGGCAATGGATTGATAGTAAGGTTGGAACGTTTCCGTTGTTTCTCATTATAGGCTTATTGCTAGGATTAGGAACAGGGATTTACGCAATGATTCGACTCATTCGACATTATTATTCGGGAGAGCAATGATGATAGACGTACATGGACTTGTCCAAAGACAAAAGAAATATATGTACTACTTGCTTGCGCTTCTAGTGCTAGGATGGGGATTTACCTCTTACAAGGATGTATTTCTTGGGCTGATTATCGGAACGATTTTCAGTTTTCTTAGTTTGCGCATCATTGCACGTAGAACAGACAAGCTATTAGATCGCGTTACCAATGGAGAGAACGTGAAATTTAAAGCAACGGCTGTCAGTACATATTCGAGATTTGCCACGATTGGATTATTAATTTTATTTGCGGCAAAATATCAGCATTTAATTGCGATGTGGAGCTTAGGTGTAGGATTGCTGACAGGATACCTTGTCATGATCATAGATTTTCTTTATTTAGAGTATAAGAGCAGGGAAGAGAGGTGAATTACTAGTGGAACACGGTAAATTAGTTGAATTTCTAGGTTTAACGTTCGATTTATCATCAGTTATGATGGTCACTATTTCAGCAGTTATTGTTTTTTTAATCGCTGTTATTGGAACTCGCAGCTTAGCTCTTCGTCCTACCGGAATGCAAAACTTCATGGAATGGATTTTAGACTTCGTGAAAGGGATCATTAACAGTACAATGGACTGGAAAACAGGTGGGCGCTTTTTAACACTTGGCGTAACACTTATGATGTTTATTTTCGTATCAAACATGCTAGGTTTACCATTCATGTATTCAACAACTGAGGCTGGTGAACACATTGCATGGTGGAGATCGCCAACGTCTGATCCAGCAGTTACATTAACATTAGCCGTGATGGTAGTTACCCTCACCCATTATTATGGAATTAAGATGAAGGGTACAAAAGGATATGTCAAAGGTTTCTTCCAACCTATGTCATTCTTATTTCCTTTAAAGGTTATTGAGGAGTTTGCTAACACATTAACGTTAGGTCTTCGTCTATTTGGTAACATTTATGCAGGTGAGATTTTGTTAGGATTACTTGCTAAATTAGGTGGAAGTACAGTACTTGGAGCATTAGGTGCTATTGTGCCGATGTTAGCGTGGATGGGATTCAGTGTGTTCGTTGGTTCAATCCAAGCGTTCATTTTTACAATGTTAACGATGGTTTACATGGCTCATAAAGTAAGTCATGACCATTAATATACTTTAATAAGTAAGTAAAAAAATCTATTTTTTTATAATACAAAGGAGGACAAATTAAATGAGTTTAGGTGTAATCGCAGCTGCAATTGCAATTGGTTTATCAGCATTAGGTGCAGGTATTGGTAACGGTCTTATCGTATCACGTACAATCGAAGGTGTTGCTCGTCAACCAGAATTAAAAGGCGCACTTCAAACAATTATGTTCATCGGGGTTGCATTAGTTGAGGCACTTCCAATCATCGGTGTAGTTATTGCATTCATCGTAATGAACAAATAAGGGAGACTCCCCTTACATAGATGGCGAAGAGTGTTTTTGGACTTTCTTCGCCATTGCTTTATGAACGAAATGTATGTCTTTTTTTTTCATATAGTAAATTTAGATATCACGAAGGGAGTGAATCCTTGTGCCAACTTTAATGTTAGGAGCTGCCATTCCATTTGGAACGATCGCTTATACATTGGTCGTTTTCCTAATTTTATTAGTAATGCTACGTAAATTTGCTTGGGGTCCTTTGATGGGAATTATGAAGGAACGTGAAGAGCATGTTGCTAGCGAAATCGACGCTGCAGAACAAAATAATGCAGAGGCGAAAAAGTTAGTAGAAGAACAACGTGAAATGTTAAAACAATCACGTGTTGAAGCACAAGAGTTAATCGAAAGAGCGAAAAAACAAGCAGAAGATCAAAAAGATGGTATTGTTGCCGCTGCAAAAGAAGAAGCAGAATCTATCAAAGCATCTGCTGTACAAGAAATTCAACGCGAAAAAGAGCAAGCAATTGCTGCTCTGCAAGAACAAGTCGCTTCTTTATCTGTTCAAATTGCTTCTAAAGTAATTGAGAAAGAATTAAAAGAAGAAGACCAAGTGAAGTTAATTCGCGATTATATTAAAGAAGTAGGAGAAGCGCGATGAGCAATGAGATTGTAGCAAAACGTTATGCTGTCGCTCTTTTTCAAATTGCAAAAGAAAAACACGTATTAGAAATGTTTGAAGAGGAATTACGCCTTGTACAAAACGTTTTTGTAAAAAACGGAGAACTACATAGCTTTTTAACACAACCAAACATTTCAAAGGAGCAGAAAAAAACGTTCCTTTCGAACGTATTCTCTTCTGTTTCTGAATCAATTTTAAATACGTTATATATTTTAATTGATAACAAACGCATTGAAATTCTACCTGAAATTGCAAATGAATATGTTGTTCTTGCTAATGACGAGCGTAACGTTGCTGATGCAACTGTATATTCAGTTCGTCCGCTATCAGAAGATGAAAAGCTTAGCATTGCAGAATCATTCGCAAAGAGAACAGGAAAAGATGCAATTCGTATTAAAAATGTTGTAGATGAAGATTTACTAGGCGGCATTAAAGTACGCATTGGAAATCGCATTTATGATGGTAGTTTACAAGGAAAGTTAGCACGTATTCAGCGTGAACTTATGAAGAATAGATAGGGGTGAAGCACATGAGCATCAGAGCTGAAGAAATTAGCGCACTGATAAAGCAACAAATCGAGAACTATCAGTCTGAAATCGAAGTTAGTGATGTTGGTACAGTTATCCAAGTTGGTGACGGTATCGCGCGTGCTCATGGTCTTGATAACGTAATGGCTGGTGAACTTGTAGAGTTCTCTAACGGCGTTATGGGACTAGCACAAAACTTAGAGGAAAACAACGTAGGTATCATTATTTTAGGACCTTACACAGAAATCCGTGAAGGTGATGAAGTTCGTCGTACTGGTCGCATCATGCAAGTACCAGTAGGGGCAGAACTAATTGGTCGTGTTGTAAACCCATTAGGTCAACCAGTAGACGGTTTAGGCCCAATCAATACAACAAAAACTCGTCCAATCGAAAGTCCAGCACCAGGTGTAATGGATCGTAAATCTGTTCATGAGCCACTTCAAACAGGTATTAAAGCGATCGATGCTCTTGTACCAATTGGTCGTGGTCAACGTGAGTTAATCATCGGTGACCGTCAAACAGGTAAAACAGCAGTTGCACTTGATACAATCTTGAACCAAAAAGATGAAGATATGATTTGTATCTACGTTGCAATTGGACAAAAAGAATCTACAGTACGTAACGTAGTAGAAACACTACGTAAGCACGGTGCGTTAGAGTACACAATCGTTGTAACAGCATCAGCTTCTCAACCAGCTCCATTATTATACTTAGCTCCTTACGCTGGTGTAACAATGGGTGAAGAGTTCATGTACAATGGTAAACACGTATTAGTAGTATATGATGACTTATCGAAACAAGCAGCTGCTTATCGTGAGCTTTCATTACTATTACGTCGTCCTCCAGGTCGTGAAGCGTATCCAGGGGATGTATTCTACTTACATTCTCGCTTACTAGAGCGTGCAGCAAAATTAAGTGATGCAAAAGGCGGCGGTTCTTTAACAGCTTTACCTTTCATCGAAACACAAGCAGGGGACGTATCAGCATACATCCCAACAAACGTAATCTCTATCACAGATGGACAGATCTTCTTACAATCTGATTTATTCTTCTCTGGTGTACGTCCAGCGATCGATGCAGGTACTTCGGTATCTCGTGTTGGTGGAGCTGCTCAGATTAAAGCGATGAGTAAAGTATCAGGTACACTTCGTCTTGACCTTGCATCTTATCGTGAGTTAGAAGCGTTCGCTGCGTTCGGTTCTGACCTTGATAAAGCAACACAAGCGAAATTAAACCGTGGTGCTCGCACAGTTGAAGTATTAAAACAAGGATTACACAAACCACTGCGAGTAGAGAAACAAGTTATCATTCTTTACGCTCTAACACGTGGGTTCTTAGATGATATCCCAGTAGTAGATATCACTCGTTTTGAAGAAGAACTCCATGCGTGGTTAGATTCAAATGCAGCTGAATTATTAAGCGAAATCCGTACAACAAAAAAACTTGCGGATGACGAGAAATTTGCTGCAGCAATCAACGGATTTAAGAAAGTATTCGTAGCTTCTGAATAATAAAAGGCGGAAGTGGCTTGTTAGCCACTGGAGCTAGATTATATAAAAGGTGATTCTTTAAGGAATTGCTAACGGTTATGTAAAGGAAAAGAGTAGGTGCACCTATTCTTTTCCTTCAATCATGAGCAAGAAGATCTTGCAACGTAGATTAGAAAGATGAACGACAAGGATTCTTACTAATCGTGCCAACTTCCGGAAAAAAGGTGGTGAAAACCTGTGGCATCTTTACGCGATATAAAAGCGAAAATTAACTCGACTAAGAAAACGAGTCAAATTACGAAAGCGATGGAGATGGTATCTGCATCGAAATTGAACCGTGCAGAACAAAATGCTAAATCTTTCGTTCCGTATATGGAAAAGATTCAAGAAGTAGTAGCGAGTATTGCGCAAGGTAGCAAAGGAATTAATCATCCAATGTTAACAGCGCGTCCTGTAAAACGTACAGGATACATCGTTATCACGTCTGATCGCGGACTAGCAGGTGGTTATAACAGTAACGTATTACGTACGGTAAGTAACGTAATTCGTGAACGTCATAATATGGATTCAAACCAATATTCAATTATTGTGCTTGGACGACTAGGACGTGATTATTTAAAACGTCGTGGCTTTAATATTATTGATGAAGTAGTTGGATTATCTGACCACCCGTCATTTACGGATATTAAAGACCTTGCTTCTCGAGCAATTGCGATGTTTGCAGATGGCGCTTATGATGAGCTGTATATTTACTACAACCATTTCGTAAGTAAAATTTCACAAGAAGTAACGGAAAATAAAATTTTACCGCTTACGGACGTGAAGTCGGACAAACCGACGACAGCTTATGAGTTTGAACCTTCTGAAGAAGATATTTTAAAAGTATTATTGCCACAATACGCAGAAAGCTTAGTTTACGGTGCATTACTAGACGGTAAAGCAAGTGAACACGCAGCGCGTATGACAGCAATGAAGAGTGCTACAGACAACGCAATGGAAGTTATCGATACACTTACACTTTCATTCAACCGTGCTCGACAAGCAGCGATTACGCAAGAAATTACGGAAATCGTTGGTGGAGCAGCAGCGCTAGAATAGTAATATAAAGTAGAAGCGGTTCGTTCAGAATGGGAGGGGGATGGAGCTTTTGCCTCGTAGGAAAAAGCGAAGCCACCGAGCATTCTAACCGCTGGAGCTAGATTGAATAAAAGGTGGAAGCGGCTCTATTATAAGAGTCGCCTAAGCTACACTAATAAAAAATGAAAGCCGACTGCTCATAAAAAGCTGGCTAATTTAGAGAAAGCTAGGAGGGAACCCGATGAACAAAGGGCGCGTTACGCAAATCATGGGTCCGGTTGTAGACGTTAAGTTTGACGGCGGAAAGCTACCTGAAATCTACAATGCCCTTAGAATTAAAAAAGATGAAGTTAACTTAACTTTAGAAGTTGCACTTCACTTAGGTGATGACACAGTTCGTACGGTTGCAATGTCTTCTACAGATGGACTTGTTCGTGGTACAGAAGTAGAGGATACTGGTAAACCAATTTCTGTTCCAGTTGGTGATGCAACACTTGGTCGTGTATTTAACGTATTAGGTGATGCAATTGACTTAGATGGTGAAGTTGCAGCGGATGTACGCCGTGATCCAATTCATCGTCAAGCACCTGCATTCGAAGAGCTATCTACAAAAGTAGAAATTCTTGAAACTGGTATTAAAGTAGTAGACTTACTTGCTCCATACATTAAAGGTGGTAAAATCGGTCTATTTGGTGGTGCCGGTGTAGGTAAAACAGTATTAATCCAGGAGTTAATTAACAACATCGCACAAGAGCACGGTGGTATCTCTGTATTCGCTGGTGTAGGTGAGCGTACTCGTGAAGGTAACGACTTATACCATGAAATGAGCGATTCTGGCGTAATTAAGAAAACAGCGATGGTATTCGGACAAATGAACGAGCCACCTGGTGCACGTCAACGTGTTGCATTAACAGGTTTAACAATGGCTGAACATTTCCGTGATGAGCAAGGACAAGACGTACTATTGTTCATCGATAACATCTTCCGTTTCACGCAAGCGGGTTCTGAAGTATCTGCCCTTCTTGGTCGTATGCCATCTGCGGTAGGTTACCAACCAACACTTGCAACTGAAATGGGTCAATTACAAGAACGTATTACATCTACAAATAAAGGGTCTATCACGTCTATCCAAGCGGTATATGTACCAGCCGATGACTACACTGACCCAGCACCAGCTACAACGTTCGCTCACTTAGATGCAACAACAAACCTAGAGCGTCGTTTAACACAAATGGGTATTTACCCAGCGGTAGATCCATTGGCATCTACATCTCGTGCGCTTTCTCCGGAAATCGTAGGAGAAGAGCATTATTCAGTTGCTCGTCAAATTCAGCAAACCCTACAACGTTATAAAGAGCTTCAAGATATCATCGCTATCTTAGGTATGGACGAGTTATCTGAAGAAGATAAATTAGTTGTACATCGTGCTCGTCGTGTTCAGTTCTTCTTATCACAGAACTTCCACGTAGCGGAGCAATTTACAGGTCAAAAAGGATCTTATGTACCTGTAAAAGAAACAGTTCGTGGTTTCAAAGAAATTCTAGAAGGAAAATATGATGACCTTCCAGAAGATGCATTCCGCTTAGTTGGTGGCATTGAAGAAGTTATTGAAAATGCGAAGAAAATGATGGCGTAAGGCCTTAGGAGGGACGAATTATGAAGACATTTCCAGTCAGTATTGTAACTCCTGATGGACCGGTTTACGAAAAAGAAGTAGAAATGGTAAGCGTGAAAGCAGAAAGTGGGGAAATGGGGATCTTACCAGGTCACATTCCTACTGTTGCACCGCTAAAAATTAGTGCGGTTCGTTTGAAAAATGGCGGTCACACTGATTATGTAGCGGTAAGTGGTGGCTTTATCGAAGTTCGTCCAGATAAAGTGACAGTATTAGCACCATCTGCTGAAGAAGCAAACCATATCGATATTCATCGTGCAAACGAAGCGAAGCGTCGTGCTGAGCAACGTATGCAAGATAAACAAGTACATGTTGACTTCAAGCGTGCAGAACTTGCACTAAAACGTGCGGTTAACCGTTTGAATGTTTCTGATATGAAATAAAAAAATCCGTAAAGGTTCATTCCTTTACGGATTTTTTTATTTCACCCTGCTATTTTCCGGCAGCAATATTCCAGCTTAAACTCAACTGTATCCCTAGGAGAACTAAAATTTATGTATTCCAAAAATATTTCCAAAAATGGTACAATTATTATGTTTCTTCCTAGAGAAACTTACTATTTCGATTGAACAGAAGGGGATGAGAAAGTGATTAGTGAACTGAAACGGGAGGCATTAGAATCTTTAAGAGGAAGATGGGGATTGAGTGTTGGGGCAACGTTTATATATTATCTTATGGCGTTTGCTATTATGTTTGCGATGTACTTTATATTTTTTATATTTGTTATGTCTTTTGTTTTTGCAGTAGGTGGAGTTGCAGATGGAATAACAGATGGAATAACAGATATATTTTATACGGATATGTTTTCGGTTGTCGCTCTTATTATTTTTTTATTGCTTTATTTTATTTTTATATTGGCTCTGTTTTCTTCGCAGGGAATTACGTTATACGGATACTATAATACCGTTTTCCAGTTAAGTAAAAAAGGTAATGTTACAATAGATTCTGTATTTGAAGGGTTTCGTGGTTTTAAGAGAATGATGGCTACTATGAGAGTGATGATTTTGATTCCTCTTTATTCAGGGATATGGCTGCCGTTTTTAGTAATGCTGATATTGCCATTCTTAATACCAGGTGACGGTACGGGATTTTTAATTGTTTATATTGTTTCAATGATCATCACGATTATCCTTATGATTATGGCGTTTTTTTCGTACTCAATGACATTTTTTGTGTTAATTGAACATCCAGAGTATCCGGTTTTACGAGCAATGAAGGAAAGTAAAGCAATGATGAAAGGACATAAAATGGACTTATTCCTTTTATACCTTAGCTTTATTGGTTGGCTGATATTAGGTACGATTACTATAATCGGAGTACTATGGGTAATGCCGTATATGTATACGACAACAGCACATTTTTATCAGTACATATCAGAAAAAAATAGTTATGAGCCCCCAGCATAAACATGCTAGGTTTTTTTTATAGGAATTTCATAAATTCTTTACCGCTTAGTGGCTTACGGTAGCCTTGTATGTATTTACAGCTGTTATTGTGCATGAATTGAAGTTATTCTTTCGTTTCAATTCCTTTCGTAACAAAATGAAGAGGGATTTGAGTGTTTATGAAATGAGTTCGAATGATTGTATACCAAGTGATGTAAGGGAAAGTCTTCCTCTATGTTACTTGGTTTTTCTTTTCCCCAATATATCGACATTGGAATTTGAAGTTTGTTATAATGACAATAATCTCATTATTTAGAAAAATTTAAAAATAATAAATGATGCAGATGAGACATATTGTTTACTAAGTGAACTTGTTCCGAATTTAAGGGGGAGGGTTTCAGGGTGGCGAATGTATATGAAAATAGTTATATGATTGTTGGCATCTTTTTACTATTGGGCATATTGCTACCAGTAGTGGCTCTTACATTAGGCAAGCTGCTGCGCCCACATAAACCAAGCGCAGCAAAGGGAACGACGTATGAAAGCGGAATTGAACCTTATCATGATGCAAATGTTCGTTTTCATGCTCGTTATTATATTTTTGCGTTATTGTTTGTAATTTTTGATGTGGAAACTGTATTTTTATATCCGTGGGCTGTCGCATATGACAGGCTTGGTTTGTTTGCGCTTGTTGAAATGTTAATCTTTGTCATTATGTTGCTTGTTGGCCTGGCATATGCTTGGAAAAAGAAGGTGTTACAATGGCTATAAATTTCGAAGAATTACATCCACAGGAACGGGCGGAATTAGAGCGGAATATTTTCTTTACGACATTAGAGCAAGTAAAGGGATGGGCAAGGAGCAATTCTTTATGGCCGATGACATTTGGACTTGCATGCTGTGCGATTGAAATGATGGGAGTTGGCTCATCACATTATGATTTAGATCGATTTGGATCATTTTTTCGAACATCGCCGAGGCAATCAGATGTCATGATTGTTTCAGGAACAGTAACAAAGAAAATGGCGCCAATTGTGCGTCGTTTATACGACCAAATGCCGGAACCAAAATGGGTTATTGCAATGGGGTCCTGTGCAACAGCTGGTGGTCCATATGTGAACTCGTATGCTGTTGTGAAAGGAGTGGACCAAATCGTACCAGTAGATGTGTACATTCCAGGCTGTCCCCCGAACCCGGCGGCTTTAATTTATGGGATTAATAAATTGAAAGAGAAGATTCGTTACGAAGCAAAGACTGGAAAGCAGGTGACGAATAGATGAGCGATTCAAATAAAGAGATAGAGGATATGAAAAAAGAGGCTGCAAGACATGCGAAAGAAGAAGCGCGGAAACGGCTTGCTGCTAAGCATGAGATGGAAATGTCTAATGGAGTACAAGAAGAAAAGGAGAAAGCGCTACCAAAAGATAGCGAGGTCAGTATAGAGGAAGCAAAACACCATGCCGTAGAGGTTGCGTTAGCGAAGCAGGAAGCAAAAGAAAGTGAATCCCCATCAGAAGAAAAGGCGAAAGCAGCCGCAGCAGCAAAAGCAAAGGCAGCAGCGTTAGCGAAGCAGAAAGCAAAA
>NZ_FNQA01000044.1:0-7794 GCF_900107445.1 Bacillus sp. 166amftsu
GATGAGATTTCCCATAGCGTAAGCTAGTAAGATCCCTGAAAGATGATCAGGTTGATAGGTTCGAGGTGGAAGCATGGTGACATGTGGAGCTGACGAATACTAATAGATCGAGGACTTAACCATATAATATGAAGCAAATGTTATCTAGTTTTGAAGGAATATGCCTTCAATAGTTTGGTGATGATGGCAGAGAGGTCACACCCGTTCCCATACCGAACACGGAAGTTAAGCTCTCTAGCGCCGATTGTAGTTGGGACCTTGTCCCTGTGAGAGTAGGACGTCGCCAAGCAATTAAAGCACGAGTCAATTGACTCGTGCTTTTTTTATTTCCTAAGAAATCGGAGAGTGTTGACCTAGTAAAAATAATAAAACATAGTAAGGGATTTTTTTTGCGGAAACCCCTAAAAATTGATAAATAAATGGGTAATCTTCAGAGGCGTAGCTTCCTAATAAGTCGTACCACCAGTCAGTCTCGTAGCGAGAAATCATACTCAAATTGTAGAGTAATAAATAATGTATGAGTAGTTCTGGTAAGAGTGATTTACAATTTCTTACATCTTTAGTTATTGGCAAATAATAAGTGCTGGTATTGCAATCATAAGAAAATGGTGTACTGTATAAAGGGTTCCATGTTTTAGAGGAAGCTGAAAATAACAAATCAGATTCAGCCTCTTCACTCGGTATGTACTGTATAAAGAGGTGCTTACAAGATGTTTCTATGTAACGAGAAAAACGTTCTTGCGTCATGTGTAAGCGATCAAGTATGCCAGAGGAAAATGAAATATGCTGTTCGTCTACCACATTAACTTTATATAATATTTTCTCTTTTTGACTATGTTGAAATAGGGTTTTTAATTCAGGAATTTTCCCCATTAGTTCTAGCATAATAAATTTTTCTGCCTCTAAGTGTTTCATGTGAAACATCCGTTCTGCAACATGAGTGAATAATCCATTTTTCTGTACTTTAACCTCATCCTCTAAAAACTGGTATCCTTGTTTTTTTCGTTTACGCGTTGTAACTCCATGAGCTAAGACGGTTGTTGATTCTGGATAGTTTGGATCAACGGTTAATAAACATGCTTTTAAAAGTTGACTCATCCCGTAAAATAACAACATAGGTTGAATAGAGAAAGGTGCAGTTTTACATAATTCATAATAACTTTTTCCGTGTTCCAAATAATAAATGAAAGGATAGCAATTCTCGAAACTTTTCTTTTCAGCGTTTTCAATTGGTAATTTTTCATAACAGCGGGCAAGATAACGCTGTACATGTTGGGATGAAAAAAAGAAACTTAATTGCTGCCAAGTATAAGATGGATGATGCATATATTACGCTCCTTTTATTGTCTAAAAATTCTAACATATATGTACGTTCTTGACAGTATTTTAACCAATTGTTAAGCTACTAATAATAATTTCTGGTATCATGGGGGGAACAATTATGTGGGAATCTAAATTTGTTAAAGAAGGTTTGACATTCGATGATGTATTACTTGTACCAGCGAAGTCAGATGTATTGCCAAGAGAAGTGAGTGTTAAAACAGTTCTATCCGAAAGCTTGCAGTTAAACATTCCTTTAATTAGCGCAGGGATGGATACAGTAACAGAAGCTGATATGGCTATTGCAATGGCGCGTCAAGGCGGTTTAGGGATTATTCATAAGAATATGTCTATCGAGCAACAAGCTGAGCAGGTTGATAAAGTAAAACGCTCTGAAAGCGGCGTTATCTCAGATCCTTTCTTTTTAACTCCAGAACATCAAGTATATGATGCAGAACATCTTATGGGAAAATATCGTATCTCAGGTGTACCAATTGTAAATAATTTAGAAGAGCAAAAATTAGTTGGTATTATTACAAATCGTGATATGCGTTTTATCCAAGATTATTCCATCAAAATTTCCGATGTGATGACAAAGGAACAATTGATTACAGCTCCAGTTGGTACAACACTAGAAGAAGCTGAAAAGATCCTACAGAAATACAAAATTGAAAAGCTCCCTCTTCTTGATAATAGCGGTGTATTACAAGGGCTTATCACTATTAAAGATATTGAAAAAGTAATTGAGTTTCCAAACTCTGCAAAAGATAAACAAGGTCGTTTATTAGTTGGAGCAGCAGTTGGTGTAACTGCAGATGCTATTCTTCGTATCGATGCATTAGTAAAAGCAAACGTAGACGTAATTGTACTTGATACGGCTCATGGGCATCACAAAAACGTAGCTGACAAAGTAAAAGAAGTTCGTGCAAAGTATCCGACATTGAACATTATTGCAGGTAACGTTGCCACGGCTGAAGCAACACGCGCATTAATTGAAGCAGGTGCAAATGTTATCAAAGTTGGTATTGGACCAGGTTCTATCTGTACAACACGTGTTGTAGCTGGTGTTGGTGTACCGCAATTAACAGCAGTATATGACTGTGCGACAGAAGCTCGTAAACACGGTGTCCCAGTTATTGCTGACGGTGGTATTAAATACTCTGGAGATATGGTAAAAGCTTTAGCAGCAGGAGCAAACGTTGTAATGCTTGGTAGTATGTTTGCTGGTGTAGCTGAAAGCCCAGGAGAAACTGAAATTTACCAAGGTCGCCAATTTAAAGTATATCGCGGTATGGGTTCTGTTGGAGCGATGGAAAAAGGAAGTAAAGATCGTTATTTCCAAGAAGGAAACAAAAAACTTGTTCCAGAAGGTATCGAAGGCCGTGTACCATTTAAGGGACCTCTAGCTGATACAGTTCACCAATTAGTTGGTGGATTACGTGCAGGTATGGGATATTGTGGAGCAAATGACTTAGAATTCTTACGCGAGAATGCACAATTCATTCGTATGTCAGGTGCTGGTTTACGTGAGAGTCACCCACATCACGTACAAATTACAAAAGAGGCTCCAAATTACTCTTTATAATGTCTTATATGTAAATAGATGGAGATTTGATATCTCTGTCTATTTTTTTTTGATTATGTTAGAATAACGGTTATGTGAGTACAAAGATATTGGGGGTAACAGAAGTGAAAGGTATGTTTTGCAAGCGATTCATTGCAATGGTAACAGTGCTTACACTATTTTGCAGCATGTTTGTTACATATGGCAGTGCATCAGCAGAAACGGGTGCTGCTTTAAACGTTGAAGCAGGAGCAGCAATTTTAGTAGAAGCAAATTCAGGGAAAATTTTGTATCAAAAAAATGCAGATGAATTATTAGCAATTGCTAGTATGACGAAAATGATGAGTGAATACTTAATTAATGAGTCGGTGGCTAAAGGGAAACTTAAGTGGGACCAAAAGGTAACAGTTTCTGAATATGCACATAAGATTTCACAAGATCGCTCATTATCAAACGTTCCATTAGAAAATGGTGGCTCTTATACGGTAAAAGAGTTATATGAGGCAATGGCAATCTATTCTGCAAATGGTGCAACGATTGCTTTAGCAGAAGCAGCTGCAGGTAAAGAAGTAGACTTTGTAAAAATGATGAATGATAAGGCGAAAGAGTTTGGATTAAAAAATTATAAATTCGTAAACTCTACAGGCTTAACAAACCATGATTTAAAAGGACACCATCCTGAAGGCACAACACCGGATGAAGAAAATAAAATGTCTGCGAGAGAGGTCGCGATTTTAGCGCAACGTCTAATTCAAGATTTCCCTAAAGTATTAGATACAGCGAAAATTCCGAAAAAAGTGTTCCAAGAAGGTGGAAAATATCCTGTTAAAATGGATAACTGGAACTGGATGCTAAAAGGACTAGTTAAGGAATATGAAGGTGTAGATGGCTTGAAAACAGGATCTACTCCAGAAGCTGGAGATTGTTTTACAGGTACAGCGGAAAGAAATGGTATGCGTTTAATTTCTGTCGTTATTAAAACAAATTCTCATACAGCACGTTTTGACGAAACAAAAAAATTATTTGATTATGGCTTTACAAACTTCGATGTGAAAAAAGTGTATCCAAAAGGTTCTTCAATAAAAGGGCATGAAACTGTACGAGTAGAAAATGCAAAAGATAAAGATGTTGCATTACAAACGAAACAAGCTGTTACACTTCCGATACCAAAAGGAAGTAAAGATGTATATAAAACAGAATTTAAAGATACAGGTAAAGAAAAAGAAGCACCAATTAAAAAAGGTACAACACTTGGTCAAATGGTTGTATCCCCTAAAGATAATAATGACCCTGGATTTTTATCAGGTAAATCATTACAAGTAGATCTTGTTACAAAATCAGAAGTAGAAAAAGCAAACTGGTTTACACGCTCTATGCGTGGCGTTGGCTCTTTCTTTAGTGGAATTTGGAATAGTGCTGTTGACACAGTAAAAGGTTGGTTTTAAGAGCTCCTCATTGTAGGAGCTTTTTTTTATTCCATTTTTCATACCGACTTTATGAAAAAGTAGTGGACAAGCCTCTAATAGTTAGTGGTAGAATGTAAGAGTATTCTTAATTTTCGCCTTTAACGGGGAAAAGCAATTCACCTAGGGGGGTTTTTGTACATGACAAATGTAACAGGGACAGAACGTGTAAAACGTGGAATGGCAGAAATGCAAAAAGGCGGCGTTATCATGGACGTAGTTAACGCTGAGCAAGCAAAAATTGCAGAAGAAGCGGGCGCAGTTGCAGTTATGGCACTAGAACGCGTTCCTGCAGATATTCGTGCAGCAGGTGGCGTTGCACGTATGGCAGATCCAACAATTGTTGAAGAGGTTATGGGTGCTGTATCAATTCCGGTTATGGCAAAATGCCGTATTGGTCACCTTGTGGAAGCACGTGTGCTAGAATCATTAGGGGTAGACTACATTGATGAGAGTGAAGTATTAACTCCAGCTGATGAAGTATATCATTTAAATAAACGTGATTACACTGTTCCATTTGTATGTGGATGTCGTGATATTGGAGAGGCAGCGCGTCGTATTGCAGAAGGCGCATCTATGCTTCGTACAAAAGGCGAGCCTGGAACAGGAAACATTGTAGAAGCAGTGCGACATATGCGTCAAGTAAACGCTGAAATCCGTCAAGTTGCGAACCTACGTGAAGACGAATTAATGACATATGCAAAAAATACTGGTGCTCCATATGAAGTATTACTGGAAATTAAACGTCTTGGTCGTCTGCCAGTTGTAAACTTTGCAGCAGGTGGTGTAGCAACGCCAGCAGATGCTGCATTAATGATGCAACTTGGTGCAGATGGTGTGTTCGTAGGATCTGGTATCTTCAAATCAGAAAACCCAGAAAAATTCGCACGTGCAATTGTTGAAGCAACGACACATTACGAAGATTATGAACTAATTGCAAGCCTTTCTAAAGGATTGGGTACTGCAATGAAAGGTGTCGAAATTTCAACATTATTACCAGAACAACGCATGCAAGAGCGCGGTTGGTAATTAAAGGAGATTTTGAAATGGTTAAAGTCGGTGTATTAGGTCTTCAAGGTGCTGTTCGTGAGCATGTAAAAGCAGTTGAAGCAAGTGGTGCAGAAGCTGTAATTGTAAAACGTATAGAACAACTTGAAGAAATTGATGGTCTTATTTTGCCAGGTGGCGAAAGTACAACAATGCGTCGTCTTATTGATAAGTACGATTTTATGGAACCACTTCGTGAATTTGCGAAATCTGGTAAACCAATGTTTGGTACGTGTGCAGGTATGATTTTACTTGCAAACAATCTTATTGGTTATGAAGAATCTCATATCGGCGCTATGGATATTACAGTTGAACGTAATGCGTTTGGACGCCAAAAGGATAGCTTCGAAGCTGCCCTTTCGATAAAAGGTGTAGGAGAAGACTTTATTGGTGTATTTATTCGTGCACCATACGTTGTAAGTGTAGGGGACAACGTAGAAATTCTTTCTATGCACAATGATCGAATGGTAGCAGTAAGACAAGGACCGTTTTTAGCAGCTTCTTTCCATCCGGAGTTAACGGATGATCATCGTGTTACAGCATATTTTGTGCAAATGGTGAAAGAAGAAAAAATGAAAAAAGTTGTATAAGTAACTTGCAACTTGTATAAGATTATAGTAAATTGATGGTAACAATTTTATAAAATAAACGTGTTGATAGGAAATAGTAACAAATGGTGTTTCTTATAGAGAGTCGGTGGTTGGTGGAAACCGATAGAAACAGTTTGTGAATCCATCCTGGAATGAAATGTGGAATATCTTTATGATTAGTAAACATTTCCGGTGAAGAGTCGTTATTTCTACTTGAGAGGAAAGCAACATTGCTTTCAACTAGGGTGGCAACGCGGGTTAACTCCCGTCCCTTTTTATAGGGACGGGAGTTTTTTGTGTTTTATAAAATAAAAGGAGGAATATATAATGCTTGATATTAAATTTTTACGTGCGAATTTTGAAGAAGTAAAAGCAAAGTTACAGCATAGAGGCGAAGATTTAACTGATTTCGGCCGTTTCGAAGAACTAGATACAAGAAGAAGAGAGTTGCTTGTTCAAACGGAAGAGTTAAAAAGCAAGCGGAATGAAGTATCTCAACAAATTTCTGTATTAAAGCGTGAAAAGAAAGATGCAGAAGCGCTAATCTTAGAAATGCGTGAAGTAGGAGAAAAAGTAAAAGACTTTGATAATGAGCTTCGTACAGTTGAAGAAGATTTAGAAAGATTAATGCTTTCTATCCCAAATATCCCTCATGAATCTGCGCCAATTGGTGACACAGAAGATGATAACGTGGTAGCTCGTACTTGGGGAGAAGTAAAAGAATTTAATTTTGAACCAAAACCTCATTGGGATCTTGCAACTGACTTAGGGATTTTAGATTTCGAGCGTGCTGCTAAAGTAACGGGAAGCCGCTTTGTATTTTCTAAAGGTGCAGGTGCAAAGTTAGAACGTGCTTTAATTAGTTTTATGCTTGATCTTCACACAGAAGAACATGGATATGAAGAAGTGTTGCCTCCATATATGGTAAATCGGGCAAGCATGACAGGGACAGGGCAGCTCCCGAAATTTGAAGAAGATGCATTCCGTATTGAAAGTGAAGACTATTTCTTGATTCCTACAGCTGAAGTACCTGTAACAAATATGCATCGTGATGAGATTTTAAGTGCAGACCAATTGCCAATTCGTTATGCAGCATTTAGTGCATGCTTCCGTTCTGAAGCAGGTTCAGCTGGTCGTGATACACGTGGTTTAATCCGTCAGCATCAATTTAATAAAGTTGAGCTTGTGAAATTTGTTAAACCAGAAGATTCTTATGAAGAATTAGAAAAATTAACAAATGATGCAGAACGCGTGTTACAATTATTAGGTCTACCATATCGTGTTATGAGCATGTGTACAGGAGATTTAGGATTTACAGCAGCGAAGAAATATGATATCGAAGTATGGATTCCAAGTTATGGAACATATCGTGAGATTTCTTCTTGTAGTAACTTTGAAGCTTTCCAAGCAAGACGTGCGAATATTCGTTTCCGTCGTGAACCAAATGCTAAACCAGAACCTGTTCATACACTAAATGGATCTGGACTTGCAATTGGACGTACAGTTGCAGCGATTTTAGAAAACTACCAGCAAGAAGATGGTACAATTATAATTCCAGAAGTTCTTCGCCCTTATATGGGAGGAAAAACAGTTATTAAATAAATTAAAACTTTCATCGGTATGAGTGATTGGTAATTCCAGGTGTTGTCAGTAGCAACATGAAGGGGAAGGAAAAGTAACATTTTCCTTTCCTCATAATTTATGATGGTAGGGTTGACTAACTGTTTTTCTTTTGATATTATATTGGATGTCAATATGGAGGTATACCCAAGTCTGGCTGAAGGGATCGGTCTTGAAAACCGACAGGCGG
>NZ_FNQA01000012.1:0-117605 GCF_900107445.1 Bacillus sp. 166amftsu
TCACTCAGATCAAGGATGGCATTATCAAATGAAGAAATACCAACAAGCACTAAAAAAATACAAGGTTATCCAAAGTATGTCCCGTAAGGGAAACTGTTTGGACAATGCAGTCATAGAAAATTTCTTTGGCTTATTAAAGTCTGAATTACTCTACCTTAAAGAATTTGAAAGTATGGAACATTTTAAGGTAGAATTAGAGGATTATATTCATTATTACAACCACAAAAGAATTAAAGTAAAGTTAAATGGAATGAGTCCAGTACAATACCGGACTCATATCCAATCAGCCGCTTAATTTTTCTGTCTAACTTTTTGGGTTCATTTCAGTTTACAGTCGTCTTTTAGTTTGTCATAGACTGAACAATTGGTGATCCAACAATTATACTTTTTTCGTAATTAAAATTAACACATAAGTTTTTGTCTATGAAGAGAAACAAGAATAGAACTTTCTTCCTTGTTTATTCTCACTTCTTTATCACTCACAAAAACTCTTTTTGTTATGAAAACTGAATTTAAAATTTTCTTTTTTCGACCTACCGATAATTCAGGTTATGGTACGTTTGGCAAGTTATTTACTTCATGTGCAACCCGTATTCCCGATTCAATCGCCCCTTGCATCCATCCGTGGGTAAGTGTAGTATGTTCACCAGCAAAGTGCACTTTTCCTTCAGGCATAGTCATATATGGGTATAATTCTAATTCCTGCCCCGGTTCGAAAGCCGTGAAAGCTCCACAAGAGTAAGGATTTTGTCCCCAACTAAAGGAAGAACCTGATACGAATTCAAAATAGACTTGATTCCCGTAAATTTCCGCCAAATTCATCAAGGCGTATTGAATTCGCTCTTTTTCGGATAAGCTGTCCCATGTTAAAGCCTCATCTGCCCATGTATAACTTACCAAGACCATCGCATGCCCTTTTGTACCAATCCCATAACTTGGATAATAGGTAAATCGAATGGGTAGATCAGTGATAGATTTACCACCATATTGGCCTTCTCTTTCCCAAAACCTGCTCTTAAACTCGATTGCAATTTTTGTTGAGGCTATATAGTTAAGTTCCCGAATTGCTTTTCGCTTATTATAGGAAAAAGAATCAAACGGTTCGACTTTCACAAATCGTAAAGCTGAAAAAGGAATGGTTATGATGGCGAGATCACCTGTTATTGTGAAATACTCTGAGGTTTGTTTATGAATAGAATGGATGGTTACACTGTTTTTCTCCTGAACGATTTGTGTCATTTTTTGATGGAACCGTATATTTTCTTTTAATTGCGGTAGAAATGCTTGAGGTAATTGATCCGTGCCGCCCGTTATCTCATAAAAATGAGTTGTTGATGTGAAAAATATAGATTCCCGTAAAACTTCAATAAAGGACATTCCCATATACGCCTCCATATCAAGGAGTACACCAATCATATCAATTGCACCATCTGAAAAATAAGTGTTTAACACAAAACCCAACGAATAGGTTCTAAATTGTTTTTCTAAAAGAGACCAATTTTTCTCCGGATTTTGTTTAATAAAATCAATAAGGGGTTGCATGACTAAAAGCAACAGTTCCTCAGCTGTCTTCCCTCTTTCATTAGGGGCAACTGGATATTTTAAAATACTTGGACTGCGTTCAAATATGCCCAGGCGTGTTTGAATGCCATTTACGTAAATGATATCCATTGGAGTTCGATTAATAAATACATTTGTCGGCAACATAAACTTTTTAATATACTCTAAAGTTAAAGTATGTGTATTAGGAATTCGCATTGGTCCTGCGTTAAAGTATAACCCATCACTAAAGGGAGAGCGCAAGGTGTAAACACGCCCACCTATCCTATCATTCGCTTCAAGAATTGTGACTTTATGCCCAGTTCCTTTTAATAAAGAGGCAGCAACAAAACCAGCCATTCCCGCCCCAACAACAAGAATATGTTTAGGAGATTGCGAATTTACAAGACCATTTCTAATAATACGAATCATTCGCTCCGTTGTTAATGGATTGTTCACATTCTCAGGCATCTCTTCGCTCCTCTGCAAAAGTATTCCTTGCATTATATTCCTCCGTAGAGATGCCTATGTATTTTTAACATTTAATGTATATAATTCCTATTCATAGAACAAGAAATTCTTCTCACTATTCCAAAACAAAAGACGACCGAAAAAAATCAGTCGCCTTTTCTATTTATTATAGACACATATAGCAGTTTCAATTTGAGAATACAATCAAGAATCTTATTACTTCGCAGGTTTTCCTACATACGCCGAAATATCAACGTTTAATGCTTGCGCTAAGCGCATACCGTAATCACGGTCTGCACGGAAGAAGTTACAGATTGCAAGTAACTTCGTTTGTTCATGCACATCTTTTAAATCATTTGTTAAGTTTGCAAGTAAGTTATCTTGTTCTTCTTTAGAGAATGAACGGTAGCGCTCACCCGCTTGCTGGAAGTCGTTTGGTTTGTCAATTTTTTCACGAGATACATAACCTTCAAGCTTCATAGTTGAATCACGGTATGCCGGATCCTCAACTGGGTTTTCCACATGACGACTTGGCTCATAGTTAATTGTTGAAGGTTGTTGATTCATTTGCATTGCACCATCGCGTTGTTGATTGTGAACAGCTGCATATGGACAGTTTACAGGAATTTGTAAGTAGTTCGCACCAAGACGATAGCGCTGTGTATCTGGGTAAGAGAATAAACGCCCTTGTAATAATTTATCTTCAGACGGTTCAATACCAGGTACAGTTGCACTTGGTGAGAATGCTGCTTGTTCTACTTCTGCGAAGAAGTTTTGTGGATTACGATTCAACGTCATTGTCCCTACTTCCATTAGCGGGAAGCTATCTTCTGGCCATACTTTCGTTGGATCTAACGGATCAAAGTCTAAAGAATCCATTTCATCAAGTTGCATGACTTGTACGTGAAGATCCCATTTCGGATAATTTCCGTGCTTGATTGCATCAAATAAATCACGAGTAGCATGGTTGAAGTCTTTTCCTTGCACTTGTTCTACTTCTTTTGTATTTAAGTTACGCACGCCTTGCTGTGGTTTCCAGTGATATTTAATATAAACAATTTTGCCTTCTGCATTAATCCACTTAAACGAATGAACACCAAACCCTTCCATTTGACGGTAGTTTGCAGGAGTACCGTAATCAGAGAATACCCAAGTTAACATATGAGTAGATTCTGGTGATAACGTCATGAAATCCCAGTAACGATCTGGCGTTTGAATATTTGTATCCGGTGCTGGTTTTAAAGAGTGTACCATGTCAGGGAATTTAATTGCATCACGAATGAAGAAAACAGGTAAATGGTTACCAACGATATCATAGTTTCCTTCTTCTGTATAAAATTTCACAGCGAACCCACGTGGATCACGCGCTGTTTCTGGAGAACCTTGCCCATGAATAACCGTTGAGAAGCGAACGAATACAGGTGTTTCTGTTGCCGCATTTTGCAAAAATGCTGCTTTTGTATATTTTTTCATGCTATTTTTCGTTACGAAAACACCATGAGCACCCGCGCCACGCGCATGTACCACACGCTCTGGAATACGTTCACGATCAAAATGAGCAAGCTTTTCTACTAAATGATAATCTTCTAATAATACCGGCCCACGGCGACCAGCTGTACGAGAATTTTGGTTATCTCCTACTGGAGCACCTTGGTTTGTTGTTAAGCGATTATTTGGATTCATCAAAGGGGACCTCCTGTTTTTCATGATAATAATTACTTATTTAAAATTATTACAATCTAATTATTATTCAAATTTACTTTTTTGTCAATTATTTTATTCGCTATTTTGGAAACAATTTCTACTAGGCAATCAATAAATGAATCTTGCGCATTCGGCATAGATGCTCCGAAATAACGTACACCTAGTTCCTTTCTTCCACCGCATCTTCAATAAATGGAGCGATGCGCTTTAAGCCTAGATAGCATACAAATTCATATTCTAAAAAACGTCTATTCACTTCCTACGTTAATTTATCAGCTTGTTCCTTTGGAATTTTCGCAAGTGGCGAAATACCACTAATTACTTTATAGCCGTCAATTAGATCATCAAGCGCTCCTTGAAATCGCTTACGTCGGTAATGGATATGCGTATCATATGCTTCCACATCTGTTAATGACTCTGGGTCCTGTATACCATCACAAGTAAACCTATTTTCTTCTTAGTCATCTATATGCATTTCAATTTCGGAAATGAGAATCTTTTTCAAGAATATTCGTTTCCAGTATACCAATTGATAATAAGTTCGTCAAAATAATAATTATAAATAAGTATTATTTATAATATGATTTTTAATTTTATTTGATAATTTTTTCTACCATTGCTTTATATTCAGCGGTTCTGTTGCAAAATTGATTAAAGAATAAAAGAGTTCCGCCAAAAGCGCTTCCTTTTATGCCATCGTTAATAAATTTTGTAATTCATCGTAAATCAAAAAACCGAAATCTGGGTTCAGATTTCGGTTCCGTTTGTGTAAAATGTGCACCCTTCTTTATCGATTGCACGATATAGGTAACATCATTCTCCTTTAAATTTGATATAAGTCTCATCCAATTTCCAAGATAAATATACATGCTTATTTTCACAAAAGCTTAGGTTACCTTTAAAAAACTTCACAACGGGATCGTTGTCTGTTTAATCCATTGTAAGATGATTAAAGGTATCATTATTTTCTTGAAATCAAATGATAACTGAATTTGCTCTTCTAACTCTCCATGTATGCGCAATTGCTTTTGTAAGGCTAACATACACTCTGTAGTTTGGTCCTGTAACTTTTGATGCATAAATTCTTTTGAATGCTGAATGCTTTCGTTTTGGTTTATCATATATCCAATAGCTATAGATCCTTTTTTTTCACCTATTCCTGCTGTAAATTCTTGAATATTGATGTCTTTTAAATGAACAAAATAATCATTGTACAAATCTATTGAATAAGCACCCGGGTTAGATATACCGGTTACAATATTCGGTTGAAAAACAAATAAAATAGGTACCAAAGCTGTAAATGTTTGATCATGAAATGCTTCATATAGAATTTGCGCTAAGGTATTAATATGAATAAATGGTTGAGCTAGACTCATCGATTCTTTTTGCGATGCTTGTTTATTCAATGGGTGTTTGTAAACATGATATGGTAATACGCCATGTTCATTTGAAAAGGTTTTTAAATGATGATTGTTGTACCTACCAAGATCCAAATGATAATTTATATTGTTTATCATATCTATAGAATTTTTTGTCTCTAGCATCAGACTAACTCCCTCCTTGCGGTTTGGCTTTCTGTACCTAAAATATACTCGTTAATTTATGTTAATAACAATCAGTAAAATTCCATTAAAAATATCGTGAATTATTGTTTATTTTTTCTTCTTTTTTTACTAATAGAATAGCCAGTAATCTAATAACCCGTCTCACTGTATAGAGACAGTTCATTTTTTGTTCACCTATTTTGTTATATATGTATGTTTTTGATCCTAGTTTAGGCACACACTTTATTATTTTCCAGGAGGTAGAATATCATTATAGAAGATCGGAGTATCGTCGGCATTAGATTGGGAGATTGAATATTGCGGAGTAGTATCTGCATGAACTGCATTACCAAATAAAGAGAAACCAAAAAATGCCGTAGCCATAACCATAATTGAAAAGAATTTTTTAATGTTCATCATTGAACCTCCATTAATAGTTGTTTTGTTAATTCAAATACTACTAGAGGTTCAATGTTAAAAAATAGAAGTAAAAATTTTAGATTTATCAGTTAATTTTCCAAAGAAAAACAGTCAAAAATTTAACTAATCACATTAAACTTTTGATTTTTATAGATGGTTAGTGTAGTTAAATTGATATTTGAGGTATCAGTTATGAAACCTTAACATAAAAACAGGTGAATAATAAAATTCACCTGTTTTGTTATATATGTATTTTTTAATCCTAGTTTAGGCGCACACTTTATTATTTTCCAGGAGGTAGAATATCATTATAGAAGATTGGAGTATCGTCGGCATTAGATTGAGAGATTGAATATTGCGGAGTAGTATCTGCATGAACTGCATTACCAAATAAAGAGAAACCAGAAAATACAGTAGCCATAACCATAATTGAAAAGAATTTTTTAATGTTCATCATTGAACCTCCATTAATAGTTGTTTTGTTAATTCAAATACTACTAGAGGTTCAATGTTAAAAAATAGAAGTAAAAAATTCGAATTTATCAGTCAATTTTCCAAAGAGAAACAGTCAAAAATTTAACTAATCACATTAAACTTTTGATTTTTATAGATAATCAGTGTAGTTAAATTGATATTTGGGATATCAGTTATAAAATCTTATCCAAACAGAAACACTACTGACTAGAAATTTATATTAACAGCAAAATGATAGCTGCGCTACAGGTTGAGTTTTTGTAATTTGATAGAAATGATAATAAATTATGGGCTGTTTATATAGCGAATTTTCAAGTTTAATTTAGAGAATTTTCAACTGATATTTTTAAATACTTTGCTGACATTTTATAAGCACGATTATCATAAAAATGGTTCCCTAGTTCAGTAGAAAGTTCTCGAACTAACGTATATTGTTTTTTTTCTAACCCCATTTCAATAGCTTTTTGCATTTCTTTCTCATATCCATAATAATCACCACGTAATTTGAATATAGTCGCTTTGAAGCTATATAGCTGAACATGTGCGTAAGGGACATCTTGAACTGCTAAGATTTTAAATGCGTCATCCATAAGTCTATTAACCGTTTCCCAGTCTTTAAATTCTATGTAAATTTCTATTAAGCTACGTAATGTATAAACTTTGTCTGCTTCGTTAGGAAGAAACTCGCTAAGTTGTAAGCTTTTTTCATAATATTTTATCGCATTGGTATAGTCTTTTAAACCTTGATATATTTTCGCATAATTATATAAAATTATAGGGAAATACATGGAATTATTAATAGCTTCCGCTCCAAGTTCTGCCTGTTTCAAAGTTTCAAGTGCTTTATCATGTAGCTTATCTAAATGATATTGCAAGGCCAGAATTATTAGAACATCTATAACTCGGTCTTCCATATTTAATTTTTTATACAATTTGTATGCTTTGGTAGAGTACAAACGACTAATATTTTGATCTTGATAAAGACGTTGTTTTATTATACTTAAATTATAATATACATCAGCGTGTTGTACACTTTCTTCTCCACCTAGTAAACTCTCTATTTGAACATAAATTTCTTGGGCTGTAATATTATCTTGTTTGTTATAGTAATAAAGACCACGGGCCATTAAGTAGTATATGAAATCATCACTATGTTTGGTTTCGACTTGATTGGGAATTAATTGTGAAGCCCGTTCTACAATGGATTCTATATATGTTAAGTTATTATTTCGAGCATGATAGTATATTAAAGTACCATAAGCCTTAAGCAGTAAGGGAATTGAGGTTGTTTCACGAACATAAAGTTCTAATAATGATAAATCTTTTTCAGATATAATTTTTTCATTTTTATACTTTTCACATATATGAAGAAGTTTAGGTTCTACATCCTCATGATCCGCATCTACAAGAAATTTATAATCAACATCTAGCTTTTGAGCAATCTTTTCTAAAAAAGAAGTTGAAGGTTTAATTTGTCCATTTTCAATTCTACTTAAATAAGTTATAGAACATATCCCTGATACTAATTCTCCCTGCGTGAATTTTTTATGTATACGTATTTGTCTAATACGTTCACCTATGTTCATATCTATATCTTCACTCCTCTTTTCGCATAACCTGATCTGATTCTTTTCGGGCGCTATTATATGTGTCATTCATTATAATATATGCAGTGTTTTATCTGCAGATAGAGAAATAACATTATATATTTCCTTATACTTATCAGTCTAACTATGAAGGAAAGCTTGAATACAACGCAACTGTAACTAATTACTTTAATTATTAATACCTATTTGGATGTATATAGAATTCACATGCCCTATTTACTACCATCATTTCTCTCCCCCACTCATATTACTATATTATACCAATTTACTGATGCTCACGCCTAACAAAATTCATCTTCCACCAATCTAATTTTATATAATCATTGTTTTACTTGTTTAGGTTCTGTTGCAAAATTCCTTAACATCAAACTAGACGAGGAATTTGTGACTAACTATTATGCAACTATAAATATTTTTTCAATTCATTTAGCATCCTAAAATTACAATAAAATGAATAACAAATGAATAAAACTAATTTGTATTATATAAATTCATCGCAATATTCGACTTCACAAAGACCGCTTAAATGTTGATATACAATTAATGACGATACTCATTCAATTTGTTAGTATATAGAGGACTTAACCATGGATAAATAATAAATAATCTCATTTTTGAATTTATATTCATAACTAAGTATATCTCAACTATTTTCAGGAGGTTTTTTCGAATGAAGTTACATAAGGTGAAAAATTTGCTACCTATATCTGCTGCAACAATTACACTAGTATCTAATCAAGGAACGGCTGATGCCGCAACGATTTATACTGTTAAAAAAAATGACACTCTCTCGGATATTAGCATCCGCTATGGAGTTTCAGTTCAAGCAATTAAACAAGCTAATAATAAGATGAATGATCAAATTTATATTGGTGAACATTTAACTATCCCAGTCTCATCTCCATCAAGCGAGCCTACACCTCAAAAAGAGTTAGCAGCTTCAAATCATTCAGCTCAAGCTGTTTATCAGGTTCAACGGGGGGATACATTAGAAGCTATCGCAAAACGATACAATGTATCCGTACAATCAATTAGACAAGCTAACAATACAAACGGTGACCGAATTTATGCGGGTCAACACTTAATCATTACAACGGGCATTTCAGAACAAGAAGTAGACTTAATGGCTCGTTTAGTGACTGCAGAAGCAGGAGGGGAACCTTACGCTGGAAAAGTTGCAGTAGCAAAAGTTGTATTAAATCGTGTTGGTGCCACAGGATTTCCAAATACAATTACAGATGTTATTTATGAACCAATTAAATATGGCTATGCATTTACACCTGTTACAGATGGAAGAATTAATCAACCCGCAACTCACGAAGCGAAGATGGCGGTTGAAGAAGCAATTTCTACTAAAGGAACTAATTCTGATTGGCTTTATTTTTATAATCCAAAAACCTCTACTGATAAATGGATTACCACACGCCAAACTGTTGCAGTGATCGGTAATCATGTGTTTGCTAAGTAAAGAAATTTATTTTTCTAGATTTGGCGCAACAAATACATCATTTTAAATAGGAAATAGAAACTTCGTGCTGTGCATCACCAACATTCATCCCCTTCCTACCGCATGGACTATGTCCTGCATGCGCCCTAGGAAGGGGATTTCTGTTGGATTTCTGTTAAATTATTTTACCTCTACTGTATAATTCCCTGATCCACCACCAGATTTATATACACTTAAATAATATTTGCCTGGCTTCGCATTATAATTCCCGAGCAATTTATTTCCGTCACGTTTTGTTGGATAAGCGGCATAATTATTAAGATCTGACTCAGAATATAATACCCAGTTTAGCCCAATGTTTTGTTCATTCGTAACAGTAATCTGCAAGTCTTTCGGATCCTTTACATCAATAACAAACCGATCCGCTTGATCTTGATCACTTAGGCTACCTCGTAATACTGTGTTCAAAGATAGTGGATTCGCTGTATTAAATTCATTATTCGGTTCTTTTTCTACAGTAGTATCTTCTTCTGTATTCACTCCGCTAAACACAACGTCATATTCAAATTGTCCAGCGCTATTAACGCGGTAATTCACGAAATAAGCAGTCAATGTTTTGTATCCGCTCCACTCTTTTTCAGAAAGATGTTTCAGCATATCATTCGTTGCTTGATTCATCGTTTTCCAGTCCTCTATTTCTCCTTTTGACGCACTTCCTGTATATGTTCCTTGCAGTGTAAATGTATTAAAGAATTGTGATTTATTCTTTGTTACCTTCACATCTTTTAACTTCGCTTCATTTGTGATATCCGCTGTGACATCAGAAAGCGCTTTCGTTTTATGCTCCGCTAAATAATCATCTGATACTTGTGGAATTGTATACTTATCACGATTATCAATCAGCATTTGCATATAAGATTGGTAGTCTTCATTTAATTTACTATCTTTACTTAATGCAGAGCGGTACGCATCGTAATTTGTTACATCATTTGCACGAATTAAATCATGCACTTTATCGAACATCTCAGGGCGATTATTGTACATATAAGATTGCAATGCAAATGAATAGTTATAAAAATCCCATGTTCCATACTTCGCATTTAATGTTTGCTCTGCTGTGTATCGCTTAGCTGGATCATTAGATAATCCGCCAATTATACTTTTTCGTGGTACAACGCTATCTAATCGAGTTGAGCCTGCAAAGAACTCCGCATTTCCTTCTTCAAACCAAGTTAAGCGTTCATTTTGATACATATCACCTTGTCCCCATAATCCAGGAACTTCGTATCTTCCCTGTAAATAGTGTGTAAATTCATGACGGAATAATTCTTCTAAACTATAAATACTTTGCTGTGGTGTACGTTCATATGTAAAGAACGTTCCTGTTCCTTCAATGTAAATTCCACCATTATTCGTTTCATAGCCGTACAATTGACGGTTAAATTGATATTCGTCCGGACTATTGTAAATGACCATCGTTAACACATCATCAGCATGTCCGTTTTCAAGCGGCTTATCGCTACCAACTGTACGATAAAATTGAGAGCGTACTTCTTTTGCCGCCCAGTATAAACGTTTAATTTTCTCTTCACTAACTTTATCTCCCGCCTTAAAAACGATTGCCCCATCATCAAACGTATACGTTTTCGGTAAATATTTCTTCTTGCCATCTTCTCGAATTTGATCTAAATTTACTGTTTTTCCGTTCGCATCGACTCCGCCGTAATTTGTAGTAATTTGTTCTGCCGCAACAAAATATTGCTCCCCTAAATATGGATAAATCCGCATCGCTTCTGTAACAACTTGCTGTCCTTTTGCCTGTGTACTATGAAACTTTCCAAGCCGGCCAGCATAGTAAATTCCATTATTAATTAACCATCCGTTTTTGTCTGTTACCGTACCAATCAGTGCAAAGCGATTGATTTCATTAATAAAGTTATCGATGTTTCGATACCACATCGTATCTTTTGGTTCCTTGCCCGTAGCATACATATACGACTGAACTTCATAATCAATCCCTTTCATCAACTCATATACAGCATCGCCTTTTGTTCTATCTTCAATGAAAGTTGTAAGATTATCGTTATATTGTTTGAAGATTTCACCCGCATATTGAATAACTTCAACATCAGCTGATGCATTTCCAATCAGCTTTCCATACGATGAAATAACTTTGTTTTGTTCTGGTGTACCAAGTTTAAAATTCGGATTTTTTGCAATCGCTTTTAAAGCTGGTAAACATTTATCGTGATAGCTGCGCTCGTTTAGTTTGCTTAATTCATCATTATAAAAACCTAAATAAAATGCCGCACGTAGAGCTTCTGATAATGTCTCAATTCCTTTTGAATCATCTTTCGTATAAGCTTGTCCTTGTTCTGCTAGTTTATCAATGATCGCTTGCATCCGGCTATCATCTTGATAGAATTTCAAACTATCATTATTAAACTGAAATAATTCCGGAATTTGATACCATTTGATTGTCACAAGAAGGTCCGTTAATTCTTTGTTGCTTAATTGATTCAATTCAGCCATTGAATATTTTTTTTCTTCAACTAGTTGTTTAGCATTCTCTTTTGGCGCTGGCGGACGCTGCGATAAGTCTGCTGACTTTAATCGCTTTGTGAAAGATGCATTTTCCTGTATGTTCGAAGGATGTGCCAACTCATCAACGGATTTCTGTATTCCTACCGGCTCCATTTGTAATACATTCTTCATATTATTCTCTTTTGTTTCTGCTTGAATTTGCATTCCATTACAGGATATCGTAACAATCCCAACCCCAAGCATCAGTTTATAAAATTTCGAGTTTTTCGCCATACTATTGCCCCCTTTAATATTTTAAAAATTCAGTTTTTTTAGGATGAATCATTCAATCTGTCTATATTAAACAGTTTCCTATTAATACTAGTAAAAGTAGTGAGATAATGGTAAGTCACTTTTTTACTGTTAATAATACACCCTACTTATTTCTTAGAGCCCTTCCCCCTTCCTTACATTTAATACAAGCAAAAACTGTGCCAATGTTGTATCTTATGATTAGGAAACAATCCTTTATTAAGACTGTATAATAAATTATACACAAACAATTTAGTAATGTATAAATTGTTTGACATGAAATCCCCCTTTATAAGAACGCTTCTGATAAAAGATTCATTTTGTTTATATTCAAGTGAAATAATAGTGAAAAGCAGCTCACAAATTGTAAGCCGCTTTTCACTATTCCTTCATATTCCTGACTAAAAATCGGATCAATTCGTTATACTTCCCCTTGGATAGACTTCTTCTTTTAGAGGGCCTGTCCTCTATTAATTTGAATATAAATAACTCTATAGGGATATATCAAAAAGTAAGTGGTAATGAATCCTACAATAAAAATCACGCACTCTTATATTCTTCAACAATTTTATTTAGTTTTTCTATATCATTTATTAATTGATCTCTCAAGCCAGATTCCGCTGATTGCATAACGAGTTTTGATTGTACAGTTAGATCTTTTAATACTTCGCGGTCCTTTTCTTTTATGTTTTTGTTTCTGTATAATTCTTGTTTAATAGATTCCATTTTCTTATAGTATGCTTTCATACTATTAGATTCAGGAAACATTGAAGTAGCCTCTTTTAAAAGTCCTTGCATTTCAGCATCGAAAGCGTTAATTTGTTTTGATGTTTTTGAACATCCAGTAACAAATAAAATAGTAAACATGATTAACAATATTTTCTTCATTGTCATACCTCCGAAATTAACTAAAATAGTCTACTATACCCTTTTTGAAGAAATCATCTTCCAGTAATATGAACGACTAGTATTTAGTTATTGTTTACTCTTAACTTATATAACATGTTAGAAAAGTTGATTTTATATAAAGTAGATGCGAAAAAATGACCTTTCCAATCTATTGTACAAATCATTATGTTTGTTATCATTTTTTATCTGTATGCATGTCGATTTTTTCATAGCAGCCATGCTTGACAACTTGACGAGATTCTATTTCTTCATATCCTTTAAGTTGCAAATCCTCTGAGATATCGACAATAATTGTATTGTTCAGAACACTAACTACATATCCAGTAAATTTTAAAGAAGCATCATCGCGATACGAAAAATGAACAAACTCCCCTTTTTTTACTGTTACTACTTTATCCATAATAAAGCCTCCTTACTACCCTTCATCTATTGCATTAACATGAATCGTTTCATTTGTTATGTTATATACTACATGAAACTTACTCATATCTTCTACTACAAAGCCCCACCAAATTACTCTAGTTCTTTTTGCTATTTTTACATAATAAAACTCCCATATAATAGCACGTGAAAATTACTTTCCTGTAAGTATTATATTTTATTACTATAAAATTTATGGTATATTCTAAAGAAAAATAGTATTTTTAGAAAAAAATTCTATTTTTTAACTTTTATAAAAGAGGCGATCATTACAATATGGCATTCACAAATCGAGTAGATTTAGAATATATTTGCAATCTTATTTTCAATCTATATGAATTACCCGTTTTATTTATAGATAGCAAAAAAAAGCTAAAATTAGAATTCTCCACAAATTCATTAAGTCATCCGCTTTATTCTAGGAAAGAAGAATTATTGAATCAATTCTTCTCTGATCATGCTCCACACCAATTTCCAATTTTCCAAACCACAACTTCTCTGGAAAACTTCTTTTCAATAAACCTTTACACAGATAAGGGATTTAGCGGTGTAATCATTGTTGGTCCTTTCCTTTATTTCGAACTAACAGATAAATCAATTCATGGAATTCTTAATGACTTTAATATTTATAAAGGGAGAAACAAAATCGTTCAATACTATCATTCTTTACCTGTAGTAAGTAGAGTGAAGATGATAAATATGAGTGCAATCTTTTATTACATGCTTTATCATCAAAAATTAGACATAGTCGATATCCTACAACAAAATACATTACTTAAAGAAAGAAAAATTAGCCCTGAATCACCTGATATACGTATATCAGAAAATCAACAAAATAATGAAATGCCTGCTACTCCTTTACTAGAGAAAAAACTTCTGCAATTTATTAAGGAAGGAAAAAAAGATGAATTCATAAAAAATGCACAGGCACTATTTGAAAAAGGAGAACCGAGAATACTATCTAAAACGAGTCATTTAAGAAGTCGAAAAAACCTTGCCATCGCTGCTATATCACTTGGAGCAAGAGCCGCTATAGAAGGGGGTATTCCTCCCGAAACTGCCCACACCCTCAGCGATTTGTATATTCAAAACCTTGAAGAGCTGAAAGAGAGCACAGTTATTTATCAATTTGTGATACATGCTTTATGTGATCTAATAGAAAAGGTCGAAAAAGAGAATAAGCTCAAATACTCAAAAACAATCAATGCTTGCCGAAACTATATTTTCACACATCTTTATGAGGAAATTACTCTCTCACAATTAGCAGAGTTCGTCTCTATGCATCCCAACTATTTATCCGTCCTTTTTAAAAAAGAAGTTGGAGTATCACTACGTGAATATATCCAGCGTGAAAAGATTGAAGAAGCAAAAAAGTTAATATTCTATACAAAACATTCCATGTCCGAAATCTATACCTTATTACATTTTTATGATCAAAGTTATTTTATAAAAGTATTCAAAAAGTTCACAGGCATGACACCGAGACAGTTTAAAAACAAGGGAGTTAAAATGTAAACAAAACTTAAAATTCCTCATATCACAATATCCCACACAATTAGTCCATATAGACTGTAATAAGGTGCATATCCATTTCAAAAAAGAGAAACACATTTATTAAAAAGCGGCTCACAAGTTGTAAGCCGCTTTTCCCCTATTCTTTAATATTTACCCCATATTCCTTAAACCACACATGAATTTGCGCTAAATGTGCCAATAGCTGCGGTCCCGTCATCAGCTGGCCAAACCATGGTGTTTGAAATGCACTACCTCCTGATTGAGTTAATCCTTGCAGTTGTTCTTTATCAAATAACTCATGTAAAATAGAATTTCTATCTGTTAGTAAATCCTCCAACCACACAGTTATCGCTTTTGTATAATACGGGTTATGTGTTTTCGGATACGGACTTTTCTTTCGATATAATATGTCGTTTGGTAAGACTCCCTCTAACGCTTTACGCAATAGACCTTTTTCACGTTTTTTATACATTTTCATTTCCCAAGGAATATTCCACGCATATTCGACAAGACGGTGATCTGCAAATGGAACACGTACTTCTAGGCTTGCTCCCATACTCATCCGATCTTTTCTGTCTAATAATGTTGTCATAAACCAAACCATATTCAGATAAAATAATTGTCGTCTTTTTGCTTCAATTGCACTTTCTCCTTCTAAAATTGGTACTTCCTGTATAGACTCTTCATAGCGCTGCTGTACATATTCCCCTAGTTTCAACTTATTACGCCATTCTTTCTTCAGAAGTTGTTCACGTGCCTCTGTCGAACGCATCCACGGAAATGCACTTGATTGCAAATCATCCTCTCGATAAAACCACGGATAACCGCCAAAGATTTCATCAGCACATTCGCCTGACAAACCAACGACGAAATCTTGTTTAATTTCTCGGCAAAACCATAATAATGAAGAGTCGATATCAGCCATACCAGGTAAATCGCGAACGAGTACCGCTTCTGTTAAATATTCTGCTAACTGTTCATTGGAAATTATACAACGGTGATGAATCGTACCAAATGTTTCTGTCATCAAATCAATAAACGGTGCATCTGAGTTTGGTTGAAATGCATTTGCTTTAAAATATTTCTCATTATCTTCGTAATCAATCGAATACGTGTGTAGCTTCCCTTTTCCTTCTCTTTCATATGCTTTTGCTGCAAATGCGGTAATCGCGCTTGAATCTACCCCACCCGACAAAAATGTACATAACGGTACATCCGAAACCAATTGTCTTGTAATTGCATCCTTAAGCAAAAAACGCACTTGTTCTACTGTTTCTTCAAATGAGTGTTCATGTTTTTTACTCTCAACATTCCAATAGCGCCATATGCATAATCCATCTTTTGAAAATGTAAGAGCATGCCCCGGGCGAAGTTCTTGAATTCCCGCATAAATGCCATGCCCAGGCGTTCGAGATGGGCCTAATCCAAATACTTCTGACAGACCTTCTGTCGTTACTTCTGTCTTTACACCAGGATGGGCTAAAATAGCTTTTAACTCTGAAGCAAACAATAATCTTCCATTATCATATTTATAAAATAATGGTTTTACACCTAAGCGATCTCGCGCAATAAACACTTGTTCTTTTTTCTCATCCCAAACCGCAAAAGCATATATCCCATTTAAATGATTGACACATTCTTCTTTCCATTCAATATAAGACGCTAACAGTACTTCCGTATCAGAATGTCCTTTAAATGTATAACCTCTTTGCAGTAATTCTTTACGAATATCTTCTGTATTATAGAGTTCCCCATTATAACAAATGGTGTAGTTCCCTTCCTCTTTCATACATGTACATGTCATTGGCTGTTTCCCGCCTTCAGGATCAACTACAATTAAGCGTTTATGCCCGAAAGCAACGTGCCTTTTCACCCAAACATTTGTATCATCTGGCCCCCTCTTTGCAAGCGTTTCTGCCATCTTCGTAACCGTTTCTCTTTCATTTTCTAACGACCGCTTATAATCAATCCATCCTGTAATCCCGCACATACAAATCATCCTTCCTATCCTATATCCGTATAACTTTACTCCGTTCAAAACCCAAATAGAACCAAAAAGGCTGAGCTGAAACAACTGCGCGTAAAATCCTAATTGGTGAGCGCTAACGATCCAGACAGTCTTTCTCCTTCGGGATAAAAAATTCACTGTATGAAGCATGTGCTTATTCTATGCCCAACTTTCTTTAGGTGTTCCATAGTTATAAAGAACGACTGAACTGTCCATAACAATAATAACCACTTTGATAAAAGGAGAGGTCACGAATGAAACAACGCAAACATATTTTGTATAATCAACCACGTGCTCATACAATTGGGAATGTGGAATATATAAACAGTGAATGGGTATTCTTTGACGATGAAAATGATGAAGCATTTTTATTAGAGGATATCATTGAAGACGGATTTGAAGTTTTATATAACAATAATTGGCTACCGGCAAGATTCTACGAACAAAATATATTACAAATTGCCGATGAGCATCATCCACTTCAAAATGGTGAGATAATACGAATTCGTAAAAAATTGCTACTCAGTTATCATGAATGGTTAGAAGAACTACCTGATTCCGCTTTTGCATTCTTTGCGGAAACATTGCAGTCATTTAATTATTCTTTATATGACTGTATCTATTGTCATAATTTCTTATCGTTTCAGCCGAAAGACGGGCCTTGTGAAGGCGTAAACCTTCTATTATTTGATAACGAAGAAATGATTTGCTCATTGCATCATCATTATGTTCGTTTTTCTACTTGTAATAAAAATATATTTAAGTTTATAAAAGCAAATGGCGAAGAATTACATGTAGAATCTATGTGAATACAAATAGAAAAGCCACCTTATTTTTACTAAAAAAATAAGGTGGCTTTTCTTTACTAAAATAGGTCAAATCCCATCGGTAAACGTAATCCAAGATACAATACAATAACAAGCGCAATAATGAATTGACCCCAAAACGCCCCTGCTGGTTTATTCTTGCTTGTTTTTACAAGAACCATTTCCATTGCAGCAATAACCCAAACACCAACTAACATTTTTAGGCCATACCACATGTGAATGTTTCCTGTCGCAGTTTTCATAATGCTTTGATACAATAAGAAACCTGTTACAATAATGATAATATACACAAGACGAAGCCCCATATGTACGCCTTTACCTTTTCTTCCTGCCGTATACATGGAATACGCCACAAAGAATAAAATGAGCCCTAGTGCCCACGCTGTAATATGCATGTGTGTTGTCATGTTATCCCCCCTCTTCTTTTCACACTTTTTCACTTTATATGATACCATGTCTATTTCTTTTCAGGAAATGTTTCGCTTTTTCCAATTTAAATGATATAATATTTAGAGTATTTATAAACTTCTTGTAATAACAAAAGGGGGAACAATCATGATTCAAACAAAAGATATTATCGAACTAACAGACACATACGGTGCAAATAACTATCATCCACTTCCAATCGTTATTTCTAAAGCAGAAGGTGTTTGGGTAGAAGATCCTGAAGGAAATCGCTATATGGACTTACTTAGTGCATATTCTGCGGTAAACCAAGGACATCGCCATCCGAAAATTATTAATGCGTTAATCGATCAAGCAAACCGTGTTACGTTAACTTCTCGTGCTTTCCATAGCGATCAATTAGGTCCTTGGTACGAAAAAGTTGCGAAATTAACACATAAAAATATGGTACTCCCAATGAATACAGGTGCGGAAGCTGTTGAGACCGCAATCAAAACAGCTCGTCGCTGGGCATATGACGTGAAAAAGGTAGAAGAAAATAGAGCTGAAATTATCGTTTGTGAAGATAACTTCCATGGTCGTACAATGGGTGCTGTTTCTATGTCATCCAACGAAGAATACAAACGTGGATTCGGACCAATGCTTCCTGGTATTGTTGTGATTCCTTACGGTGATTTAGAAGCATTAAAAGCAGCGATTACACCAAATACAGCTGCATTTATTTTAGAGCCAATTCAAGGAGAAGCAGGTATTAACATTCCACCAGCTGGATTCTTAGAAGAAGCTTACAATGTATGTAAAAAAGAAAACGTTTTATTTGTAGCTGATGAAATCCAGACTGGTTTAGGTCGTACAGGTAAATTATTTGCATGTGATTGGGATAACGTAATTCCTGACATGTACATACTTGGTAAAGCACTTGGCGGCGGTGTATTCCCAATCTCTTGCGTTGCTGCAAACAGCGACATTTTAGGCGTATTCGAGCCAGGTTCTCACGGTTCTACGTTCGGTGGTAATCCACTTGCATGTGCTGTTTCTATCGCATCTCTTGACGTATTACTAGATGAGAAACTAACAGAGCGTTCTCTTCAATTAGGTGAAAAATTAGTAGGACAATTAAAAGAAATTGATAATCCGATGATCACAGAAATTCGAGGCAGAGGATTATTTATCGGAATCGAATTGAACGAGCCTGCTCGTCCATATTGCGAAAAGTTAAAAGCAGCTGGCCTTTTATGTAAAGAAACACATGAAAATGTAATCCGTATTGCACCACCTCTTGTAATCTCTGAAGAAGATTTAGAGTGGGCATTCCAAAAAATTAAAGCGGTATTATCTTAATCAAAACAAGCTGCCTTTTACGAGGCAGCTTGTTTTATGAAACAATCACTCTTGAGAAAAGTAATATCCCGACGATAACTGGAAATAGAAGCAACATACCTGCTATACAGGAGACAATCACATGTTTTAATTTCCACCAATCACTTCTTATCCCTTTCCGAAACCAAAACAATGAAAACGGTATAATGAATATTACTGCCGTTACCAATCCTGGAACATATCTTTCTGCCAAGATTGTTCCGCCAATGTGAAACAATCCATTCATAAATATCATTTCTTGTATAACGAGCAATGTATAAAGCGTAAATTTCTTTCTAACTATCAAATGAGCATATGCACATAAAAAAACAATACTTGTTAGTAAACATACTGCTATCAAAAAATGTTGTTTCTGCATCATATTTTCTTCCATATGAATCGGTTGGACATATTTCATTTCCGGGAAAAAATAATATTCCTCAGCATTATGAAATGCAAATAATATAGGGATGGGCCAAATGGATAAACGGTTATTTAACTTCGTTTTGAAGTGTTCCAATATGTTGTACTGTAACCGTTACTTCATCACCAGCATGTAAAAACTTGGGTGGTGTAAACCCCTTCCCAACTCCCGCTGGTGTTCCAGTCGCGATTATGTCCCCAGGCTCTAACGTCATCCCTTTACTTACAATAGAAATAATATCTTCTATTGTAAATATCATATTTGCTGTATTTGAAATTTGGCGAAATTCCCCGTTCACTTTTGTTTCAATGTTTAATTTGTTTGGATTTTCAATTGCATCCTTATGAACTAGATACGGCCCCATTGGGCAAAATGTATCAAAACTTTTCCCTAAGAAAAATTGTTTATGTTTTCTTTGAATATCTCGAGCAGTTACATCATTTACAATTGTATAACCAAAAACATGTTCAAGCGCCTTCTCTTTTGCGATTTGCTTTCCGCGTTTTCCAATTACAATTGCTAGTTCCCCTTCATAATCTAGTTCATTCGTTGCATGCGGATGACTGTGGATCTTTTCTTCATTCCCAATAACCGTCGTTGGTGCCTTGGTAAAAATCATAATATCCTTTGGAACAGATTCCTCTCCGCCCATTTCTATCGCATGTTCACGGTAATTTTTTCCGACGCAAAGAATATTTTTTCTCGGCCTTGGAATAGGTGCCAATAGCTTCACATCTTGTAGAGGGTAATACGCCGTTGTTTCATTCTCCTTTGCCCAGTTTACAATTTCTTTTACTTTTTCAATAAAAGCATTTCCCTTTTCGATACACTCTAACATTGTAATAGGAATTGTAATTTTTTCGCCTTTTTGTCGTTGCACTTCTCGAATATGCAGCACTGTTTCTTCATGCTCATCCACAATACCAACAAATACCTTCTCTTCCTTCTTCACTGTAACAAACCGCATTATTTCCACTCTCCATCCTAAAACTCATACAATGTAATTGTATTCGCATTCCTTTAAAAAAAACCTGCCAATACATTTTAATTTTTACAAAACTCCCTACTCTTCACACCGCTCAATGCTATTTTGGAATAAAATGTAGAATTTTTGCTTTTTTTATCGAAGTTGTTTCTTTTTTATGGAATTTTTGTATAATATGTACTACATATATAGTCAAAATTTATAAAGAGATGGAGCCGATTCTATGTTTGAGCAAGCGATTGAAAAAAAACGTGAAAAAATGATATACTTTGCTGAACGCTACGGAATAACTTCTCAAAAAACAGTGGATTGTAGCCAAGAACTGGACAGGCTCTTAAATGTTGTTTGGCTGATGAAAGTAAATTTCGTCCAAACGCATACTATAGACAGACACACACAATGAAGTGTGTGTCTTTTGTTTGAAAAAAGACACATTTTAATGAAAACGCCCATACAATAATAGAAAAGAATATTTATCCTGCCTTAAGGGGCAGTAAAACCTCCACCGATTAAAGTTTCACTTTATCGTTTCTTTAACAGCAAAAAAAATATTATCTATGAAAGGTGTTTGCTATGCCAGCAATGGTTGGACATATTCATATCGTTAACATTGGATCGAGTGGTATTTTTCATATTGGAGATGTATTTGCAATCAGGCCGATTAGTTACTCTCGTGCTTTTGCAGGAGCTGGTTCTTTTAATGTAGGAGAAAGTATCTCTGTATACAATTATCAAAATACAACAACCGTCAATGATACTGACGTGATTGATCAAGCTATAATCGGATCCAACTAAAGGAGGCGATTCGTAAGTGAACTTTTATGTACAACAAAGTATTATCATTAACAAAATAAGAATTGATAGTATTACAACATCATCCGTTTTTCAAATTGGAAGTTCCGGTAGCATTAAAGCATTATCTAAATTTTCTAATACCGGCGGATTTACAGCGCCACTTCGTCCCTTGAAATCAAAAGGACAAATTCTTTCTATTAAACCATGATGGGTTCTTCTTAGGCTCTTTATGTCATAAACATATAGAGCAAGCATACACATCCCTCCCTATTGAAAAGGAGGTTTCATACAGTGAATCAAGATATATACATTTACCTACAACAATTTCAACAAGTTCTTCAAAAACAACAAGAAACAATTTATGCATTAGAAGAACAAGTACGTAGACTAACAGAAGAACTTGATGAACTAAAAAGCCGGCCCTCCTCTTCTATAGGAAAAGTAGAATATAAATTCGATCAATTAAAAGTAGAAAACTTAAATGGTACGTTAAATATCGGCTTAAATCCATTCTCAACCAAAGGACAGCAAATTGAAGATTTTGAGGTAGATACAGAAACATTAAAAGTAAATCCAGAGACACAAACAAACCCTGATTTTTATCAAGATATTATTCAAGAGATGCATCGCTATTTAGACGAAGAAGCATATAGCAGAATCCTTCATTTTGAACAAGAACAGCGGACGCCGCTCGATGATATGTATCGACAAATGATGATTGATGATATAAAAAAGCAAATGGAACATCGTCTTCCTTATTATTTATCACAAGTACAGCCGTATGAGGACATTACATCAAACCCCGAGTATATGAAAGACGTAATTATTCAGGCTATGAAGCAAGATATCGATAAAGCGTTCCTTTCCTTTATTCAGCACATACCGAATAATTTTCGAAAGGAGTAAATTCATATGAATTTTACCGTTGTCAATCGTGAAATAAAAGTTGGGCAGGTTAAAACGAATGGGGTATCTTCAGCTGCACTTTTTTTAATCGGTGATGCGAATCTCCTAATTCTCTCTTCTATTCTCGATACACCTTTCGAGTCAGTGACTGAAGGTCCATTTGTACCTCTCGTAACTGCGGTGCCTTCTACTCCAGGTTAAGGAGGGGGCTTCATGCTTCGTCACATTTCAATTGTTCATCAACCCAAAGTTATTTCTATGGGGAATGCTGGTGTTTTTCAAGTTGGTGATGCGAACCAGATGGAATTAAAAACCCGAGCTCTTATCGTACACCGTGAAATTCCTTACTATTTTAAAAGTGAAGGAAGATTCGAGGATTTTAAAATCTTTACAGATGAGTACATTACAATTCCCAAAAGATCGACAGATGTCAAAATGAATATTATAAATGAATGCCCCTTTATTGAAGTAAATGATGTTACGATTCGTACCTTATTAAATTCTGGCTGCTTTCAAATCGGCTCAGTTGATTATGTATTTAGTAATTCACGTATTCACCAAATGCGCCAATATATTTCAGATGAACATTTCAACAAATAAATCATATAGTGATGTTAAAGAAGACTGCTGAAGTAGGTGAATAACATGCCCTCTGTCGTTGGGAACCTCGTTGTTCAAAATAGTAATGGCTCTTTTAACTTAGGTGATTTCTATAATGTATCTCCAAAAGAAAATACAAAGGCATATAACGGGTCAGGAGCATCAAATGTTGGTTTTGTAGTCAATACATTTAACGGTGTCAGTGCAACGAATACATTTGATTCAGATGTTGCGGATCAAGATCAAATTGGAACAGCTTAAAAAAAGTAGGAGAAAAGTCTCCTACTTTTTTCGTTCTATTGCTTTTCATGTTCTCACTTCAATAAGTGTAATCATTCTTATTGTTTAGTCTTTGAATGATAATCCATGTTCCTTCAAAGCAGTTCTAAGCTTAGGTAAAGATGCTGGTCCCATACCGTGCAGTTGTAAAATCTCTTTCTCACTATATTTTGAGAGCCGCTGCAAAGAAGTTATTTCCTTGTGTTGGAGCGCTCTTCTCGCTGGTGCCGAGAGAAGTGAAAGAAATCCACTTTCTGGTTTTCGTTCCTTCTCACAGATTGGGCAAGAAGGACAGTCGCTACTTTTATAGTATTGATGTCCACTGTCACAAGCCCTTAAACTTTTTTTGGATGCTACCATTTTACATAGCTCCTTTCTAAAGTTACATCTTTCCTCTTTTCACATTTATACTTTGCTGTATATTTCACTCACTTTTTTAATCAACATGTACTATGTGATTCCCATCAAAGAAGTATAAATATTTCCCCTTCACAGGATGATGTAAGCTTTTCTCTAGCGCTTTCGCATATAGATTAATTTGCACTTTATAACGGTCTTCTAAAATAGGTCGCGCTTGATCGTATCCACCCGGAAAACGCCCTTCAATTGTATCTGTTTTAAAATCAATTAATACAATCCCATCTTCCTCTTCTATCATACAATCAATAACCCCTTGGACAAGTATAGATTCTTTGCTCTGACCTTCCCACTCTTGATATGCCTCTTTTGCTGAAAGCATCATCGTAAAGGGCACTTCACGCTCTACACTCTTCGCAGCTAACACACGTTTACCAAGATCCGTATCAAAAAATGCTACAATTCGATCAATCGCAATTTCTTCTGCTTGCTCAAATGTTAGTAATTCTTTATTTACCATTTCCGCAATTTGTTCTTTGATTGTTTCTGGTGTAATCGTTTTTTGTAAATTAACATGCTGCATGACGGCGTGGACAGCTGTCCCTCGTTCAGCGTAGGTCAACCCCTTTTTCTCCATAAAGCGAGGTCGCGTTTTTATAGGAGCACGAAGTTTTTTAATAAAAGCATGATCACTTCCATCTTCTGACTGATAATTCCGCTTTATTTCCGTAACAGATTGCTTCGCCCGGTGCATTGTTGCACCTTCATGCGCATATTCCCATGTTAAACGAGCATACACTTCTTCTTTTCGTTCACTTTCTAGCGGCACAGTTTTTTTCTCACGAAGTGCTTCTAACAATTCTTGCTTCTCTTCTTGTACTGGTTCAGGTGCAAGTAAAGTGCTACCATCAACGACTTCCACTTTCCAGCTCGCATCGTATTCATAAATTTCATTTGGTATATTTCCTTGTCCAAGTTCAAGAAGCATTTCACTATTACGATGTCTATATAGTGACGGCGCAATCCAATCTAAGTAACAAGATGCACCCGCACGAAGATAATCTGGTAATAACCAATCTGTATGCTCTCTTGCATCAAGCCACTTTTCCATTTCTTTTGCTTTATCTTTCACTGTACCAATTAAAATTAACTTCTCTTTCGCACGCGTTAAAGCAACATATAATACGCGCATCTCTTCCGCAATAAGTTCCATCTTCATTTTACGTTTAATGGCCAATTGCGATAGCGTCGTATATTTAATTCGCTTACGAGGATCAATAAACTGTGATCCAAAACCGAAATCCTTGTGTAATAAGAATCGTTTCATTAAATCTTGTGTATTAAAACGGCGTCCAAGTCCCGCTACAAATACAACCGGGAACTCTAACCCCTTACTTTTATGAATCGTCATAATTCGCACAACATCTTCTTGCTCGCCAAGCGCTCTCGCTGTTCCCATATCATCCCCGCGCTCTAAAATCCGCTCAATAAAGCGAAGGAAACGGAATAACCCGCGGAAAGATGTTGCTTCATACTGCCTTGCCCGGTCGTATAATACGCGTAAGTTAGCCTGGCGCTGTTTTCCTGCTGGAAGACCACCAACAAAGTCATAATAACCTGTCTCACGATATACTTTCCAAATCAAATCAGAAAGTGATTGCTGGCGTGCAAATTCACGCCATCCTTGCAGAAGGTTATAGAACCATTGTAGTTTTCCGTGTAATTCCGCCTCTTCCTCAAGTGGCGCTCCTTGTAAGAAGGAACGCATTACTTCATAAAACGAACCTTTCTTTTCATGAGCACGAAGCATCGCAAGCTCCTCATCATGTAACCCAACAATTGGGGAACGTAGTACAGCGGCAAGCGGAATGTCTTGCATCGGATTATCGATTACGCGAAATACATTCATCATAACGGTCACTTCTGTTGCTTCAAAATAACCCGTTGCAAGCTCAGCGTAAACAGGAATACCTTGCAACTTTAATTCTTCCATAATTTGAGGAGCCCACGGCATCGAGCGAAGTAAAATAACAAAGTCACGATATTTCACCGGGCGCATGCTATCTGTTTTACGATCGTATACTTCATAACCCGAATCCACCATCGCTTTAATTCTCCCGGCCATTAAACGCGCTTCCAGCTGTGCTTTTTCTACTTCGACACCGTCTTCTCCCTCTGCCGATTCTTCACCCTCAGACTGATGAATACATAATAGCTCAGCCGCTACATCTTCCCCTTCTGGATAACTTGCACCTAACTTTAGTTCAGCATCGGCGTCATACTCAATTTCCCCGACCGTTTCGCCCATAATTTGTTTAAAAATAAAGTTCGTACCGGCTAACACTTCGTGACGACTACGGAAGTTTTTCGCTAAATCAATCTTCATACCGCCGTCTATTCCTTCAGCCGTAAAACGTTTATATTTCCCTAGGAAAAGGCCCGGTTCTGCTAGTCGGAATCGATAAATCGATTGTTTTACGTCGCCAACCATAAACAGATTACCTTCTTGCTCAGAGTCTTTCGTTACAAACTTAATAATCGACTCCTGGACAAAGTTTGTATCTTGATATTCGTCGACAAGTACTTCAGTAAATTTATTGCGATATTGAAGCGCAACCGGTGACGGACGAAGCTCACCATTTTCTGTACGTTCACTTAAAATTTGTAAGCAAAAATGCTCTAAATCTGTGAAATCAACCATTCCTTTATCACGCTTGATCGCTTGGAATCGCTCCGTAAATACTTTTACAATCTGAACAAGCTTTTCTAGTACAGGATGCATTTCCTTAAAATCACGTAAAAAACTTTCTGGTTTTCGGCTAAACAACTCTTCTTGTAACTTCTTCACTTCATCTTTTGCTTTATTTCGAAGTGAATCTACTTGTTTTACAATCTCTTCATTGTAGTCACTCTTCTTAATACGCTTTAGCGTTTGCCACGAAACATTTTGCATCGCTTCATAGACACTTGTCCAAGACTGATGTGCTGCACTAGATAACGTTCCGAGTAACACCAAATCTGCTTGTAATGTCTCCATACGGGGTGCTGGCCCATCTGGAAGCATAGTAAGTTCAATTGCTTTTTGAACATGCTTTTCGGCAGTTTCTAGCTGAAACTTCACATCTTCTAATAAGTAAGAAGCATACGTTAAATCCTCAATTGATTTTCCTTCCACATCATATGCTTCCACTAGCTTATCAAGCCATTTCTCTGGATCTGGATGTGCTCTTGATTCTGTATGAAGCGCTAAAATCATGCGCTGCAAGTCATCATCACTTCGGTCACTCGTATAGCGATCAACAAGCTCAAAGAAAATATCATTTCCCTCTGTGCCATATTCCTCTTCTAATATGTCATCTAATACTTCTTCTTTTAATAATTCATTTTCTGTCTGGTTTGCAATGCGAAAACGGGGATCAACGTCGAGCATATAGTAGTACGTTCGAATAACTTGTAAACAGAACGAGTGAATCGTTGAAATCGATGCTTTATTCAATAAGCTGAGCTGCTTACGAATATGCCCTGACCCTGGATCATCAATTAATACTTTTTCTAACGCTTCGCCAATTCTGTTCTTCATCTCTTGCGCTGCTGCATTTGTAAATGTTACGACAAGCAGACGATCTACATCAACTGGATTCTCAGCATTAATAATTTTGCGAATCATTCTTTCTACAAGTACAGCTGTCTTTCCTGACCCAGCTGCCGCCGCCACTAAAATATCACGGCCATCTCTGACAACTGCCTTCCATTGATCATCTGTCCATTGACTACCTTCAGGTTTCTGTGGCCAATTCTCTATCATTCGCCAACCTCCTCTCTCATTTTCTCCATCGCTTCACTATCTTTCATATCTTTTAACGTACGGAACTCATTATCTTCAAGCGATTCATCAAACTGACAAACAGAGCGGAAATTACAGAACGTACAAGCAGCCTTATTCCCCATTTTATACGGTGCAATATCAATCACACCTTCTGTAATGTCTTTCCCGATGTTTTCAAATGTATGATGCACATATTGCTGTAAAGTTGTAAATTCTTGTTCACTTGCAATGCTAGAACGCGCGCTAAAACTACCATCTTTTTTCAGACCAGCAGAAATAATGTCTGAACTTCCCGTACTTAACTTATTGTCCATCAATCGAACAACATCCGCATCTCCTAACACGAGACCTTTCATTTTAAATTTCTTTAAAATTTCTTTTTCAATTTCTTCTTCCGAAGCATCGCCTTTCATTTCCACAATCGGGTTATGAATATGGAAATATAGAACACCAGCAGGTGATGCCGCCTGTCCCTTTTTCATCCACGTATTTGCATTTGAAATGACAACGTCTAAATACGTTAACATTTGAAGTGCTAAACCATAATATACTTCTGTTAAATCTAACGCTTTCGTGCTTGATTTATAATCAATAATCCGCAGGAACGTACCGTTTTCATCTTCCGCTTTATCTACGCGGTCAATCCGGCCAACAACTTCCATTTTCACACCGTTTGCGAGTGTAAACTCCATCGGCGGAAGTGAACCTGTCCCGCCCATACCGAATGGAACCTCTAAGTCAACTGGCACGAATCCACTAGACTTCGCATGTTCACGAAGGATAAGTGACGTACGGAAAATAATTTGCTGCAGTTTTTGTTTTAAATAATGATTCCGATTTGAACTTAATAAAATTTGCCTTTGCAGAAGCGGTGCGATTTCTTCAATTACTGCCGCAGACAAATGCTCACACTCTTTAATCGATAAATCAGCCCAAGTGCGATTTTCCCTAAGTAACTTATCTGCAATTTTCTTTAGTGCCGCATGGAATAATTCACCGATATCCGGTGCATCTAATTTGAAAATATCACGCTCTCTTAGTGATAATCCATGCTGTGCAAAATGAGCATACGCGCAGCGATTAAATAGTTCCATACGAGAGACGCTTCCTTTAATTGTATCTCCGTATAGATTTCTACTTACAACTGGGCTGAGTTTCTGTGCACGGTTTCGATAAAATAAACTAGATAATACCCGACTACTTTTTTGCTTCCACTCGGGCGATGTAACATAGAAGTTATATACATCCCACCAAAAATCAAGATTTCCTTCAAAACCGTATCGTTTCCAGTTTTGTAATTGTTGCGTTACATATGACAAGGTAACTTCTGGCGTTGCTACATACGAAATTTGCGCCTGACGAGACAAGTCATTCACATCATTCGTTACAAATACTTCTTTAATAGAAGGGAACATTCTTTTCACTTTCTTAATAAAGCTAGATGAAAGTAACGTTTTTCCTTCTTCATCCGCGAGTGGACAAGAAATGTATAGCTTCTCAGAAGCACGAGTTACTGTTTGATAAATCACAAATTGCTCTTCTAATAAAGTCTGCCTTGTTGTCGGCGCTAATTCTACACCAGCTGTGGTGAGAAGCTCTCTTTCTTCATCTGATAACATGCCTTCATCTGAAGGGGCTGCTGGAATGATTCCTTCATTCGCACCAATTACAAAAGTTGCACGAACATTCGATAACCTTGATCGATCAATATTTGCAATAAGCACTTGGTCTAAAGAAGGCGGGATATTTGCAAATTGAAGTGCCTCAAGCCCAGTTGTCATTACATCGATAAACATCGAAAGAGACATCTTTTCTTCACCAAGCATCTCTACAAATGTATCAAGAAGGTTCATGACTTCTTCCCAAACTTGATCATGGTCACTTGCAAATAAGAAATTCCCCTCTGCCTCAGCACGCATACGCAAATCTTCTAGTTTTTTAGGAACATCTAATTCTTCTAAAAACAAATATACCGCTTCACACATCTGTACAATTGAACCGGAACGTTTTAAGCGTTTCTGCAAACGAATAATCGGTGTTCGTACCACATCACGAAGGCGGTTTATTTTCTCTTCCATTTCACGTTCACTATCTGTTTGCGCTCCAAATGCCCCATCTAACGAACGATAACGGCGATATGTCCACGGTTCATCTGCCGTCCATCTCTTTCCTTGTACGCCATATGCTAAACAGTAATTTTCAAACGCGTCCATTTCTTCACGCATTGATTCTTTTCTTACATCTAACGGATATAGCAGTTCCGTTTTTATACAGCGGAATATCGCATCATAACGCCAATTTCCGCTAATAATTTCTAGCGTAGAACGAATACATTCAATTAATGGGTGATGTGACATCGGGCGCTTCTCATCGATAAAATGCGGAATATCATAATCCGTAAACAATGTTTTCATTACATCATAATAGCTTTCTCCGTTTCGAAGAAGAACCGCAATATCTCTGTAGCGATACTCCCCTTCCGCAACAAGTCTGCGAATTTCTCTAGCTACACCTTCAACTTCTGCTCGCAAGTTTGCCGCTGTATATAATGTAATATCTGGTTCACCTTGAAACTTTTTAGCAGGACGAGATTCAAACTCAGCTTCTAAATGTGCTAGTGCTGGTGAGCAAAAACGCGGCTGTTCTCTCAGCGAAATCGTATTTTCAATTGCAATTTTCTCCTCACGTGCTAACTGTTTCACTTTTTCATACGTAAGCACGGTTTGATAAAACAAATCTAATTCACTTACTGGCTGTGCTAACGTTTTTTCATCTACTGTTAACGTAACTGTAATTCTTGCTCCGCAAAGCATAAGCCTTCTAATAATTTCTAATTCCCCAGGTGAAAAGGAATGGAACCCATCTATATAAATTTCTGCACCTTTTACATAGTCCGAACCAGGAAGCTTTTCTACAAGTAACTGTAAATAATCTTCTGAATCTAAATATTTACCAATTAAAGCCCGTTCAAAATCATCATATAAAAGCTGAAGATCGTACATTTTATTTGCTAATAATTTTTGTTCATCACCACTTGAATGAGTATCTAATTGTTGCCACATCTCATATACATTCGATGGCGTTACATTATAGCGTTTAAACTCGGAAATCATACTGCCTAAGTGTTCAAAAAAGCCATTTTGTTCTGCTGCTTTTTGAAACACATATAATCCTTCCTTACGCGATTCTACAATTTTGCGCAGTAGCATATGTACGCCTGCCTCATCAATATGAAGACGGCTTGCGCCACCAACTTCTTGCAGAACCTTCCACGCTAACCTTGAAAAACTAAACACTTGCGCCCTGATCGAGCCGCTAACTTCTTCATTTCCTATTAATGCTTGCTGCGTTTGGAACGTCATTTGTTCCGGTACAAGATATAAAATGGTTTCGCCTCTTGGACGCTGTCTTAATTCTTCTTGTACTTCGTGTAAACAAAATGTACTTTTTCCACTTCCAGCCCGTCCAATCACAAATCGTAGCGACATGTAATCCCCACCTTCCATTGACATAACGAACGTTAGTTTGATATCATCCTTGTATTATAGCACAAAAAAAGACAAACACCCTTTGTTTGTCTTTCACATTCCTTTCTTATAAAAACTTTCCATTACCCCTTTGAAAAGTTCGTTTGTACTTCTTTAATTGGCCAATAGCGTAAATCTACTTTCCCGACCACAGTATCTGCTTTCACAAAGCCAAAATGTCTACTATCCCAGCTGCCGAGACGATTATCACCAATTACAAAAATATGCCCCTTTGGAACGACCTTTTCTCTCGTTAATTCTTCTAATTTAAAGTCACCCGTCAGCTGTCTTCCTTCCGCTTGCCTCTTATATGTTTCTAAATAAGGCTCATCAATAAATTGACCGTTTATATACAATTTGTCATGCTTATACTCGATGTGATCTCCTGGTAAACCGATAATTCGCTTTACATAGTCTTCTTTTTTATTCGCATGAAACACGACAACATCAAATCGGTTTAAATCCCCAACTTGATAGCTAACCTTATTCACAACAAGCATGTTCCCATCTTGAAGTGTCGGCATCATTGACTTCCCCTCTACAACATACGTGGAAAAGAAAAACGTTCGAAAAAAAACTGCCAATAGCACACCTATAAAGATTGTTCTCATCCATTCTAGGCCTTCTTTTTTCAAAGCACGCTTCATCTGCCTCTCCCCTCACCCTTCTCTATAATAGAGCCTTACTCACAGCGAAGACTAGTCTCAATGTAGTTCAAGTTTTACTTCAATTTTCTTACCGACATACCATAAAGTAAAAATGACACCTATGACAATAATTGTTTTTACAGGCTTATGGATAAAAGAAGTTAAATCAGATCCGATATAACTTAAAATAAAAATCATAACTAATTTTCCAAGCGCTAACGCTAACACAAACTGTCTTATACTAATGCGGGATAAACCGGCCACAACATTAATCAGTGCAGACGGCGTAAAAGGAAAACAAAATAAGATAAAAATAGGTGCAAATCCTTTCCTTTCAATCCATCCCATCGCTTTGCGTACTTTCGGATGTTTATTCACAAACGAGAAGAATCGACTCCTTCCAAAACGTCGAATAACCGAAAATACAATTAATGCACCAAGAACCGACCCAATCCATGAATACAAAAAACCAAACCATAACCCGAAGGCAACTGCATTCGCCATCACAAACACAATAAGTGGCAATGCCGGGATCAGTGCCTCCACCATCGGCAGGCCAATACCAAGGAGCGGCCCAAATGCCCGATAACTTTCTACAAGTTGATTCATATTTTCCGCAGAAAAATACTCTTTGATTGTTTGAAAATCCATTCTACAAATTACCCCTTTACTATATTCCTACCTCTACTTTATCATCGCTTATTGTAAAGAGGAAATGGTAGATACGACATATGGAGATGTATTTATTAAAGTTCCATAGTTTTATGTAAAAATCCTTCATTATTATTGTATGATAATCTATCAATATTTGACAGGATACTACATATTGAGAAATAAAAAAGGATGGTTGTCCCATCCTTTCTGCTTATCAGTCATTATTCATTTATGTCCTCTTCTTTCACAAGATACGCTTGTTCATATGCAGGCTTTAATTTAGATTCATCTTCTTTATCCACTTGCTTAAAATGAAGCTTTCCTTGTTTATTCTTACGATCCTCGTACTCTGTTCGCAGCTTTGCAGTTCGATTTTGCTGATTCTCAAAACTGCTCCTTGACATTTCTAGTTTCACTGCGAAACCGTTAATGAATCGAATAATTAAGTTACCATCTGCTAACTCTTTATTGTTTGCAATGTGAAAATGAGACAACCAGGCACATTCTTTTCTAGAATAAGAATACGTAGGAAAAAAGTAAAGCTGATCTGTTGGGCTAATTGCAATGGGTGCTTTATGCGTAATCTTTGTTAACTCTTTTGTACCGTCTTTTCTGCCTAAAAAACTAGATCCGTTCTTACGGCAACTACGCTCTACAATATCAAGAGGCTTTTGAAACATGAAAAAAGAGTCTTCTACTTCAACCACTCGCGTTACAATACGTTTTTCACCTAAAATAATCGGAAGTAAGGCCATAGTATTCTTGTTTACGACATAACTTTCAACATAGCGTTCTGCTTGTTCCCCCATCCTACACTCTCTCCTTCATCATTTTTTTACAATTTATAACAGCAGCTGCATGGATAATTGTAGCACTTAAAAAAACAAAACTGTTTACATTTTCAAATATTTTACATTTTCTTATAAAACTTTAAAGTTTCATAATATTCCTTCATATAAATATCTATATGAAATCTTCATATTTCTCTACCATAAAAGATGTATCGTTATAGAAAAATAAACTTTTTCCTTTTTGAAATATTTGTAACATAGAAAGTGTATAATTCGTTCAACATACATACTTTCATAAATTATGTATCCGACATATATACTTACATTCATTTCATGCACCTTTTTTCGTATATTTCATATTGTAAACATGAAAAGGTGTGTGTAGTGGTTGCTTTTAATTCATATAAAACAGCACTTACTAATCATTGAACTCCCCCACCTTCACTCCGTTTAGAGTAGGAAGGCTTCTCGGTTAAAATGATAAATATTCTACCTACAAATTTCATATTAAGGAGAATCATAAATGAATATAGTTTGGAATAGAATGCATACTCCTCATTTGATATATCACCCTGGATATAGCAGCTTTCCAGTTTCCTATACCTATCATATAAAACCGATTTACTTTCAATATTCTCCACCAGCTTCTACTTCTCACCATTACCCGCTACATCCAGTTTATCCGACACATTCCACACAGCATTCATATCCCGGTAATAACATATATAAAACTCCCTTTTTTAAACATTTTAATCATATAGTGAAGGCACAAACGTGGGAAAGTTAAGAAATTAGAAAGCAAATTTACTACGTTTCTATGTCCCATGTCTCGGGATATGAAACAAGAAGGCTAGCAGGAAATCAACAGAATTTCTCTCACACGAAGTATTTTTTATCCATATAAAAAAGAAGAAGCTGTCTCCAAAAGGTCATTCAAAACGACCTTTTGGGACAGCTTCTTTCTTATCACATACTATAAAATTATAGTTTTACAACGTTTTTAGCTTGAGGTCCGCGGTTGCCATCTTCGATTTCGAAGCTAACTTTTTCGCCTTCTTCTAAAGATTTGAAACCTTCAGTTGTGATTGCAGAGAAGTGAACGAATACGTCGTTTCCGCCTGGAACTTCGATGAAACCGAAACCTTTTTCATTGTTAAACCATTTTACTTGTCCTGTTACTGTCATAATTATTTCCTCCTAAGAAAATAGAAATTTTTTTAGTTTTCATACATAAAAAAAGAATCCACACATTATCAAATACGAAACATAAAACAGTTCTCACATACTTTTTCTCGTTCGTTTTCAGCACTTGATAATATATGGATTGCTTGATTTAGTTATTCAACTAGATTCATCATAGCATACTTAAAATAGAATGTACAATATTTTTCAGGAATATTTTTTCTAATTTTTGGTATCCCTCATGAATGAAGCAATTATCATAAGTTTTACTTCATATAAAGTGAAACTTTCTTACTCCATCGCTGATAAACAACTTTCAGCCCTTAATATACATCCAAAATAAAAGCGGGTGCCCTTAAAGGACAACCGCTTTCACACTTATTTCGTAAACTGCGCCTCTTCTGTAGATCCTTTCAGCGCTGTTGTAGAAGATGTTCCGCCTGTAATCACTTGCGCTACTTCATCAAAGTAACCCGTTCCAACTTCACGTTGATGGCGCGTTGCAGAGTAACCGTGCTCTTCTGCCGCAAACTCTGCTTGTTGCAGTTCAGAATATGCTGCCATGCCGCGCTCTTTATAACCACGTGCGAGTTCAAACATACCGTAGTTTAGCGCATGGAATCCTGCTAGTGTTACGAATTGGAACTTGTATCCGTATGAAGCAATTTCTTTTTGGAAGGTTGCAATTGTTTTTTCATCTAGTTTTTGTTTCCAGTTAAAAGATGGTGAGCAGTTATACGCTAGTAATTTCCCTGGATATTTCTCATGAATCGCTTCTGCAAAACGCTTCGCATCTTCTAAATTCGGTTCAGATGTTTCACACCAAACAAGATCTGCATATGGCGCATACGCTAAACCGCGCGCAATTGCTTGATCAAGTCCTGCTTTTGTACGGTAGAAACCTTCTGGTGTTCTTTCTCCTGTAATAAATTCTTGATCAACTGGATCAATATCACTCGTAATTAAATCAGCAGCGTCTGCATCTGTTCTTGCTACAATAATTGTCGGCACACCCATTACATCCGCAGCAAGTCTAGCAGAAATTAAATTACGCACCGCTGTTTGCGTTGGTAGTAATACTTTTCCGCCTAAATGTCCGCATTTCTTTTCTGAAGATAACTGGTCTTCAAAGTGTACGCCGGATGCACCTGCCTCAATCATACCTTTCATTAATTCAAACACGTTTAATTGCCCGCCAAATCCCGCTTCAGCATCCGCCACGATCGGTACAAAATAATCTGTATCACCGCTACCTTCCATATGCTGAATTTGATCCGCACGTTGCAGCGTTTGATTAATCCGTTTTACAACAGCCGGTACACTGTTCGCTGGATATAAACTTTGGTCTGGATACATGTGCCCGGATAAATTGGCATCCGCTGCCACTTGCCAACCGCTTAAATAAATTGCTTTTAATCCTGCTTTCACCTGCTGCATCGCTTGGTTTCCTGTTAACGCACCGAGCGCATTAATATAGTCTTCTGTATGAAGCGATTGCCAAAGTTTCTCCGCCCCGCGGTGTGCTAATGTATGTTCAATATCAATTGACCCGCGAAGACGAATTACATCCTCAGCAGAATATGGACGCGTTACCCCTTTCCAACGTTCGTTTAACTCCCAGCTTTCTTGTAATTTTTGTACTCTTTCGTTTGTCATCTCTTCCATCCCCTTTTCTTTTTTATAAAATTTCATAACCCGGTAATGTTAAAAATGTTTCAAATTCATCATTACGCACCAAATTAGTAAAAAGCTTTGTTGCTTCTACGAATCTACCTTTCTCAAATGCCTCTTTGCCAATCTCCTGTTCTATTTTCGTTAGTTCTTCCGCCTTGAACTCTTCTACTAAAGCAAATGTAATCTTTCGTCCGTCATTTAGCTTTCCGCCTTCATGACGAATCCATTGCCACACTTGCGCCCTTGAAATTTCTGCCGTTGCTGCATCTTCCATTAAATTATAAATCGGTGCTGCCCCGCGGCCGCTTAACCAAGATGCAATATATTGAATACCGACGCTAATATTCATACGAAGCCCTTCTTCTGTAATCGTTCCCACTGGTACTTCTAACAAATCCTTTTCTGTTACATAAATTTCTTCACGTTTTCTAAAAATTTGATTCGGCGTTTTCATAACGTGATTAAACACTTCCATCGCAACCGGTACAAGTCCCGGATGGGCAACCCAAGTCCCATCATGGCCGTCTAAAGCCTCACGTTCTTTATCCATGCGAACCTTTTCAAAAGCAACCTCATTTGCTTCCGGATTATTTTTAATCGGAATTTGTGCTGCCATGCCGCCAATTGCTGGTGCATTCCGGCGATGGCACGTTTGAATTACTTTTAAAGAATACGCACGCATAAACGGAGCCGTCATCGTAACTTGCGCCCTATCTGGAAGTAGAAATTCATTATGATTACGAAAGCTTTTTAAGAAACTAAAAATATAATCCCATCGCCCGCAATTAAGCCCCGCTGAGTGATCACGGAGTTCATATAAAATTTCATCCATTTCAAAAGAAGCGTGGATTGTTTCTAATAACACTGTTGCTTTAATTGTTCCATTTGGAATCCCAATATATTTCTGCGCAAAAATAAACACATCATTCCACAATCGTGCTTCTAAATAGCTCTCCATTTTCGGTAAGTAAAAATATGGCCCGCTTCCTTTTTCTAATAACGTTTTTGCATTATGGAAAAAGTACAAACCAAAGTCAACAAGACTACCTGACATCTTTTCTCCATCAACTAGCATATGTTTTTCTTCTAAATGCCAGCCTCGCGGACGCACAATAAGGACAGCGGTTTTATCACCTAAACGATATTCCTTACCACTAGGATTCTTATATGAAATCGTTCCCTTCACTGCATCTCTTAAATTAATTTGACCATCCATCGCATTATGCCACGTTGGCGAATTAGAATCTTCAAAGTCTGCCATAAAGAGATGTGCACCCGAATTTAAAGCATTAATCACCATCTTACGATCTACTGGACCTGTAATCTCCACACGACGATCTTCTAAATCTTTTGGAAGCGGAGCAATCGTCCAATCTCCAGCACGTATATGTGCTGTTTCTGGTAAAAAACTTGGAAACTCCCCTGCATCAATCCTTTTTTGTTTTTCCACACGTTTTTGTAACAACTCTTTACGGCGTGTATTAAAATTCTCATGCAGCTCTTTCAAAAAAGTGAGCGCTTCCGGTGTCAAAATTTCTCCATACGCCGGTAATACTTCTAGAGCGAGTGTAACCCGTGAAGTTTGCGTCGACATATTAGCATCTCCCTCTTCAACTGTTTTATAACAGATTTGATTTTATGTTTTATATTATATAACAAATTTTCGAAAAAGGAAGATTTTTTTGAAAATTTATCCTTTTTTCCATAACATCCATCTATTCAAAACCCGCACTTTTCTTACTAGTAAATGAGGTATCATCGTATTTTGCGGCATATTTAAAGCTCTCATCTGTTACCCTTTACTAAAACAAAACGAGCGTGATTGTTATATAACAATCACGCTCGTTTTGTTGATTATGCTTTACTTTCACTTCCACTTTCTTCTAATACTACTGTCTTTGTTTTGGATTTTTGAAAAGTAAGTACCATTCCAGCAAAAATGAGGATAATCCCTACTGTCTGCATGATAGTCGGGCGAAATCCTGTAAATACTGTGTCTAATAGAATTGCTACACCCGGATCCAAAAAGACTAATACAGAAATGAGTCTTGTTGGTAAATCTCGTAAGCTATCAAAGAATAAATAGTAAACAAAACCAGTATGGATCAGTCCTGTTGCGGTAATCGCAATCCAGTTACTCTCTGTTAACCCTTGAAACGCTCCAAAGTCTACAAATGGTAGTAATAGAAATATCCCTAAAAAAGTTTGTAAAAATGTCATCGCATACGCACTGGTTTGTTTAATCCCTTTCCCTAACAAGGTGGTAAATGCATAAAATAATGCCGCAAGAAGTGCCCAAACCATCCCTGAAGACATCAGCTTTTCTATAGATACACTTCCATCTATACCCGCGACTAACACAGTGCCTACAAAACAAATCAAAATCGAAATAATAGACAGTACTGTTAATCTTTCCTTAAACACAACACTCCCAATCATTAATACGATAATGGGCGCAAGATGGTATACAGAAATGGCAATCGTCACTGACATAACTTCAAAAGCTTTAAATAAGAATACCCAGTTAAAAACAAGAAATACACCGCAAGCTAGTATTTGCAGCACTTCTTTTTTATTCCACTTTTCTTCTTTAAATTGACCTGTCGCAATCCAGCATAATGTTAAGAAGATCGTGGCACAAATGCAACGAACAAACACCAATTCAAATGAAGGTAAATTTGTTTTCACTGAGAAAAATCCGATGGAACCGAAAATAGACATTGATACTATCATTTTTATTGCTGGTAATGATTTTGCTTGAAATAGTACATTTGTAGCACTTTTTTGAAACAATAAAAACAACCCCCATTAATCTGAAACACACATTCACATGCGGAATTTCATAATCTTCTAAATTTTAAACCTACACGTAAGTCGTTTCTTATGAAGTAGCATTGGCAATACGTATTCCTCTTACCATATACAATATCATTTTGCCAAATATAGCAACAATGGAAATAATAGAAATACTCGTTTTCCCTGTTATAGCTACCTTTATATTTTACCATATTTTACATGAAGATACTTTTTTCTAACAATCTATTTTGATTTTCTAATATACACATCACGGTCCTGCAAACAAAAAAGTTCTTTTCTCTATTATTTCGTGCAGCATAAGGCGTCTACAGCACATGGACAGAGCCTGTTGTAGATTTAGAATTGACATGAAGTTAGATTAAAGTTAAACTGTCAGTAACATATTACTGTTAACGACAGTATAATGTTATTAACAGTGTATTGCTGTTATGATAACAAAACTATTTTTAACATTTCATTAAGGAGGTTAGATGTTTTATGAAACACACAGGAAGACATACAGGTGCATTTCTTTTGCTGTTTTTAACAGAGGGAGATAGTTATGGAGGGAAACTTCTGCAGAAATGTGAGGAAGAGCTTCCCATCAATCCAATTGATAGTGCCATCATATATCGTACACTCAAAAAACTAGAGGTAGAAGGTGCTGTTGAGTCTTATTTGGATACATCTGATCAAGATAAGCCGATAAAAATGTACAAAATTACTACAGTTGGAAAAGAAAAATTAGACGATTTTCAAATAGATATTGAAGAAAAAATTAAAAACTTATCATTTTTCTTAGACAAATATAAAGACTGGAAAGAATCGAATCATGATTAATGGCGCTCTCCTTTACTCTTTAGCCATTATTCTTGTCAGTATTTCTTTTGTAAAGGATCGAAGTAAAACAAAAGAGGCTCTATTAAAGTCATGGAAAATGTTTCGTAATCTAATACCTTCCATGCTATCAATTATGCTTTTCGTTGGACTATCACTATCTATATTAACACCTTCCTTCATTTCTTCTATCATTGGAGAAAAATCTGGGTTCATCGGTATTATTTATTCAGCAATAATTGGCTCCGTTGCACTCATTCCAAGCTTTATTGTGTTTCCTCTTGGAAATACATTAGTCCAAAATGGTGCTGGCCTTCCTCAAGTTGCGGCATTAATGTCTACATTAATGTCAGTAGGAATCACAACTTTACCGATGGAACAAAAAATATTTGGGCGAAGTTTTGCTTATTCTCGTAATGCATCTGCATTGTTAATGTCTCTCCTATTCTCGTATATTATTTGGGTGGTGATGGGATGAATGAATTAAGAAGATATCGTTTCTTTTTCATTTTACTACTCGGGCTCACTATATTGACTTTTATAAACCAATCGCTCGGATGGAGTGCATTTCAATTAACAGGAAAAAGCATTTTAGATATGCTTTTTCTACTGCCTCCTGTTTTAATATTCGTAGGGTTGCTTGACCAGTGGGTGAAGAAAGAAACATTAATTAAATATATGGGGAAAAAGTCTGGTATCTATGGCATCTTGTTTTCCCTATTATTAGGAGGAATTGCAGCCGGTCCCCTCTATGTTGCTTTTCCAATCGCAGCGCTTTTATTAAAAAAAGGAGCGAGCATACGATACATTGTATTTTTTCTAGGAGTCTGGACAACTGCAAAGTTACCAGTTATGGTGTATGAATTTGCTTCATTTGGAGCTAAATTTACACTCATTCACATTTGTTTTGGTCTATTATTTTTCTATTTAATGGGTATTATTTATGAGAAGTTTTATGACCAACGACAATTGTTGAAATATGATATAACAAAAGAAATATAGATCTTGAGGAACGATTTTTTAATTCTCCCATCCTAGCCCCTTTTGAGTTTGATCAAAAAAACTTTATAAAGGAGCAGCGTCCCCGCTGCTCCTCATTTTCTTTCTTTCTCATACTGTTCAAACGCATGAATTCTTTCAAAAATTGGCGGATGTGTATACAAGAAAAACTTCACTAACGCCGGTGGATTCACTTGACTTAAACTTGTTTTCGATAAATACTGGAACGTCTTCACACCGGACTTTCCATCCTTTGTCATATCTAAAGCATACTGATCTGCCGCCCGTTCTTCTATACGTGATACATAGTTTGATAGTGGGCTTACTGCAAAAGATAACACAGAGGAAATAAGAAAAAATAATGGGATAATCGATAAACACGCCATCCTTGATAGGCGCAATGTATCACCCCATTTTCTGAGGCACATATTGATAATACGGCTAATTAAATACATCCCTACAAACGTCAACACAATATAACTCGCCACACCCCAATATATATGTTTCATCACGTAATGTCCCATTTCATGCGCCATAATAAATAAAATCTCTTTATCTTTTAACTGCTGGAGCGTTGTATTCCACAATACAATTCGAGAATTCAATCCAATGCCTGTTACATATGCGTTTAACGCGTTCGTTTTTTCAGACATGTTCACTTCATATACATGATTGGCTGGAATATCTGCCTGATCAGCGAGTGATAAAATTTTCTCCTCTAACTCTTTATTTTGTAATGTGGAAAAATCATTGTATAACGGATCAATTACAACGGGCTGTACAAATGTTAAAAAAATTGTAAATGGTACAGATAACGCCCATCCCGCTAACCACCACCGCTTCGGAAATTTATGAATCAGCCCTAAAAGGACAGAGACGGCGAGAAACATCATAATATAATTTACCCAAAAATCAATCACATGATCTTTTATCCAGCTCGCTGTGGATTGCGTTGAAATACCGTAATCAATTGAGATTTGATGCCCCATCCATTGCAGAGGTAATGCAAGAGCGGTTGTAAGCAATGATAAATAAAAGAGATAGATAGCAACTTGAATAACTCGTACTTTCGTCGTTTCTTTTGACCATTTTTCAAAGCGATTTGATATACCTAAAACAAGGACGAACAATAAAACAATCCATTCAAGGGGCGTTGCTAAAAAAAAGAGTAAATTTTTCACACGCGAATAATCTTGGCTTAATGTAAGTTCCTTTGCGTCCATAAATGTCTGTGGATCAGCACTCGTTCCTTTATACATATCTGGAATAATTTCATGATTCCATCCAAATAAATACCAATATATAAATAATGCAAAACCAACGTACAAAAAAAGTGACCACTTCACAACCTTCTTCACGGTATCTCCTCCTCTATGCTGCCTGTCTCTTATTATTGTAAGTTCGTTCCTTCTAAAATAGAACAAGCTAATACATCGAATTGTCATGCAATTTTCAATCCCTCCTCATGAATTTTTGGATTTTTCTTATAAAATAAAACTGGAAGGGAGAGAGAAAAATGAAAAAAATTTATATTACGTTTACATTAAGTTTAGTCATCGTAATCGGAATTGGAATTTACTATTTTACAGATTATCGTAAAGCTTCTGCTGAAATACCAAGTGGAATCGTTATGGAGGATGTAAATGGTACAACGCTATCTTTTGATCAATTACCAAAAAAGCTTAAACTTGTAGAATTTATATACACAAAATGCCCTGATATTTGTCCTGTTACTACATACAAAATGAAACATTTACGAGACGAATTAGAGAAAGAGAAACTGTTTGGAACAAAGGTTGAATTTATAACAATTACCATTGATCCTAAGTTCGACACAAAAGAAGTATTAACTACATATTCCAATACATTTGAAATGAAAAAAACAAAAGGATGGCACTTACTACGTGGTGATGAAGATGAAACAAAAAAACTAGCAGACACATTTAACTTTCAGTACCGCGATCCCGGAAGCGGACTCTATATTCATACTTCTAACTCCTATCTACTCGATGAAAATGATCGTTTAATTGAAGTGTTTGGTATGGGAGAACGTGGGTTTAACAGTAACAAAGTACTTGAGAAAATTAAAAATGCATTATAAAACCTCTTCATCATTCGAAGAGGTTTTTCACACATATTATTCTATATAAACTATGCTGCAAAAATTAAATACTATCTCTCTGTATGTTTCTTCGGCTCATATGTTGGAATAAGAAATGCACTCCCAATCCAACAAATAAGGCCGAAACCACTTAGATATTTCCCATATTCATAATCGTTTACATACACTTTCCCTACAATAATTAAGATAAATCCAAGTAAAACAACTGCATAGCCAACTTGTTTTTTCGACAACATAACTCAACATCCTTATTGAAAAATATTAATGAAAAAATTTAAGTCCCGAAAAGAAATGGAGCTATATTTCATAATTCCTTGTACAGCTAGAAGTATTATAAGACCAAGCACGCATATATAATTAATTCCATCTTCACTTCTTTTCTCAACTACAATTCCGCCCCCAATGCATAGTAGGCCTAGAAGATGAAGTGCTAAATAGACAAAAAAGTATGCTTCCTCCCAGCGAAACCCTACATTCACTGTCGTAATCACAATTAAACTCACCATGATCACATAAAACAATTTATTTGATCGAATCGTTTCATTCATAGAATCATATTCATTCCTTTCTATATAAATCTTGTTTGATTTTCCAGCATATAAATCACTCCTATGCATGGACGGATGCTCTCTCCGTTCTAAGAAAGGAGGCATCACTTTTTCAATTCTTTATATTCTGATTATTTAACGGATAATACGTTTCCTATAACTCTCTCATTTTATTTGTATATACTACCGGCACCTCTTTATTTATATAACGGCGATTCATGAACAAAAAGATGAGTACAAAATTTAATCCAATGATAAAAATAATAAGTCCTGTAAAAAATGGAGTTTGATTAGAAAAATCCGCAAAGCTTATCATTTCTTCCTTGCTGAACATAAAAGATGTAATAAGTACAATTGCATTATTTAACATATGAATACTAATCGGCATCAGTAAGCTTTTCGTACGAATGTATACAATTGATAGTACAATACTAAATATAACCGCACTGAGGAAATCAATGTGAAAACATCCGAAAAGAATCGCTACAATAACCATCGCTTTTCCCGTTCCCCATTTCGCCGCAAAGCGCTGAAATAGAAATCCCCTAAATATAAATTCACATACAATAGGAGCTACTAGTACGATTATGATAAATTGATAAATGTATCCCCCCGCACTCCCTATAATCGGTTCATGTAATATATTTATAATATAATCTGGTGTAATCCATACAAAGCTATACATATACAATACAAGATATCCATAACTAAAAAGGCATAGCATTCCCGTAATCATTAAAACTTGTAAAAGATTAAATGATTCTCTTCTATTCACAAATAAAGTAAATGGAACACGATGGCGCTTACATTGACAGCATAGCCAAAGTGATGGAATGATGTAGAGTACAAGTATGCTTACAAAAGAAGAAATTGATATATGAAATGTATTCTCTAGCAATTGTTTACTAACACGTTCAATCAAAACAAGTAGTGTAAATACAATTAAAAAATATCTGGCTCGCATCGCACAAAACGGATTCACAACCCTCTCCTCCCCTATGTTACATTTATCATATCATTCGAATCTTATTTTTAAGCAAAGAAAACCTTAAATTTTCCTTAAAAATTCCATAACTTACAAGAAAATGTTATGATATTCGATGAAAATAGGGGGCGATTCAAATTGTATACTGCAAATATTTTACTTGTTGATGATGAAACGGCTATTTTACAACTATTAACTACTATTCTACAAAAAGAAGGATTTTCTCATATTACAACTGCTACATCTGCAGAAGAAGCTTTACTATTCGTAGAACAAAATCGTTATGATTTAATGATTCTAGACGTCATGCTTCCTGGACAATCTGGTTTTGACATTTGTCCAATCATTCGCCAAAAAACAGATTGCCCAATTTTCTTCCTAACAGCAAAATCATCTGATTTAGATAAAGTATCTGGCTTCTTATATGGAGCAGACGACTATATTACAAAACCATTCAATCCACTAGAAGTTGTCGCTCGTATGAAAGCGCAACTTCGAAGACACATGAAACAAATATCACAACCTACGAAAGAAACACACTTTATTTCATTTGGAAGATTTCAAGTCGATAAACATGCAGCCGAATTACAAGTAGACGGAAAGGTTGTTGAATGTTCAGCTCAGCTCTTTCAACTACTACTTTTTTTCTGTGAACATCCGAATTACGTATTTTCAAAAGAAGAAATATACGAAAAAGTATGGGGGGCACCCGCCTATAATGGAGATGACAACACAGTTATGGTTCATATTCGAAAACTACGTGAAAAAATTGAGCTTGATCCAAGTAACCCACAATACATAAAAACCGTTCGCGGACTTGGCTATAAATTCATCGCAAAGTAGGTACCAACTATGAATTTAAGTAGAAGGATTATTATCCAATTTATTATACAGCATATTTTCGTTTTGTTTACTTTACTAATTGCAGTCATCATTGCCTTTGGCTATTTAGTTTATCTTTTCAATACGAGCCTTTATGAACCAAACGTTCCCGAACTTGATAACTTCACTATTTCTCAAAACGTTTCTTCAGAAAACGGGCGTATAACATTAAGTTCTGAGGTAAAAGAAATGATTGAGAAAAAAAATGATTGGCTTCAAATTGTTGATGAAAGCGGAAAGGTACTGTATGACTTTAATTCTCCTGAAGATGTTCCTGGTTCTTATACGAAAACATCCCTAGTTGCTTATTTACAGCATGATATACAAAATCCTTACAAATTGACGTATTGGAACATTGAATTAGAGGAAAAAACAGCAATTATGATTTATGGCGGGAAGCTAAAAAGTAATACATTACTTCAAGAATTAAAACAAGAACACGGTTCACCATTATCAGCTGCATTTTCTTTAACAGAAAAAGAAAAGAAACGGCTTACCGCAGAAGGTGCTACGCTGCAAATATTTAACGCACAAGGAGAAGAGATTTTTGCTTATCCTGAAACAAAAAGAAAATCCTTTTCAGCCATTCAAGCTGTACTTTCCGAAAAAGAGCCTTGGAATCACAAAGAAAATGTCTCAAGTTTGTATAATCCAGAGGACCAAACCTTATTTACCATAACAGTACAGAATGAATATTACTATCCATCTGATATGAATGAAGATATATTCGCAAAAAAATTCTTAATGGGATTTGGCGTTATTATTTTAATTGCGTTTGTCTACTTAGTTATTCTTTCTATTTGGTACGGAAGAAAATTTGGTAAACCGTTATTACATACAATGCGCTGGCTCAAAAATATCGCTGGTGGAACATACGAAGAACCAGTCAGTAAAAAAGGAAAAACAGTCCGTTTTCGGCGCTCGGGTAAAGAAAAGTGGTCATTCCGTCTTTTTAAAGATGTGACAAATGCTCTAGAGCACCTTTCTATTACACTCAAAAAAAATGAGTCCATACGACAAGTTATTCAACAAACACGAGAGGAATGGATTACTGGTCTCACTCATGATTTAAAAACACCGCTCAGTTCTATTTACGGGTATTCTCTATTACTAGAATCGAAACAATATAAATGGGACGATAAAGACATTCAAGAGTTTGGACGTGTCATGCGAGAAAAATCTCAATATATGACAACATTAATTGACGACTTAAGCTTAACGTATCAATTAAAAAACAATGCGATTCCCACTCACCATGTCGAAGTTGAGATTAATCAATTTGTCCAAAAAGTCTTATTACAATTTATTAACAACCCGACACTTCAAAATCAAAACATAGAATTTGTTCCTAGCTCTAGTAACATTCATTATTCTATTGAAGAAAAATGGTTCCAGCGTATCATTGAGAACTTATTAGCAAATGCAGTCAAACATAATAATGAAACAACCAATGTCATTGTAAGTCTTGGACAGAACAAACACGCTTTCACACTTTCTATTTCTGATAATGGAAAAGGCATGGATGAACAAACGAAAGAACTTCTATTCGAAAGATATTACCGCGGTACAAATACGGAAGAAAATAATGCTGGAACAGGCCTTGGCTTAGCGATTACAAAACAACTTGTTCTCGCACATCACGGTACGATTTCTATTGAAAGTGAGCTTAGGAATGGGACAACCATTAATATGGTATTCCCTTTCTCGCCTAATAACAAAAGAACTTCCTAGTCTAAAAGTCTAGGAAGTTCTTTTATATTTATTTAATACTGGTAAATGTTCTTTGAAGACTTACATCCTGAATCTAGTCAATAAGCCATAGATAAGTCGAAATATAGTTGTTCCTTCCCAACATATTTTAGAAACTAGGAGGGGAGGAAGATTGCGTTTCTATAGAAGAATTAAATATTATACGTCATCTTCCTCTAATCGTTTTTTTTGTAAATAGTAAACAAAAGAAAAAGGAATGAGAAAACAAACAAAAACCACACTGCCTACAAGTAGGGCTTGACTGTTATTACTGTGATCTGGACCGAATTTTGCTAGGAGTGCTAAAGCAGTACCAACCAATGCAGAAAGAATTACAATTCGGTAATAAGGACGGGGCTTTTTCTGTTCATTTGCATTATCATACACATCAAGGGAAATTTTGAGATTCAGCCAACTTAAAACAACCACAGTAAGCATAAATACTAACCATAATGGATTATCTCTAGCCTCCATAACCCCTTCTGTAATCGCCTCATAAAGTAAAATGGCAAGTATCCCTATCGTTTGGACCATAAAGGCAATACGAATATTTTTCAAACTTTGCATTTGTAATCGTTCATCTTTAATTATCTTCATATATCTGCTCCTCCTCGCTAATCCAAAATATTTCATCCAACGTCTTATTCACTGCATAACAAATCTCCAAGCACAATTTTAGTGTAGGGTTATATGCACCTTTTTCAATCAAGCTAATGGTTTGCCGCGTGACGCCAACTTTCTGTGCCAGTTGTTGTTGCGTTAAGTCTACTTGAACACGAGCTATCTTTACTTTATTTCTCACCTATATTATCCCTCCTTAACCGAATTGTAACATATATATTACATAATTCAATATATATGTTACATAATAGGCGCTAAAATTATCGCTATGTAATTTTATAATACGATTAACCTTAAATCTCATACAAAAAAGTTTCCTAGAATCTAGGAAACTTTCTTCTCTTCTTATTGTTGTTTCTTCTGCACTGGCAGCCAAATCTCAACTTGCGCAAACTCACTCTTATCTTCATGGCTACGCTCATCATATAACTCGAACTCTGTAACGCCCGCATGTTCATAGCCTGAGTGCGGGAACCATTCTGAAAAAATACTCTTCCATGTTTGTTGGAGAGACGATACCATGTCTTTATGAGGTACTTTTGGTGTTGTAAATACAGCATATGTTGCTTCTGGGAACGTACGCTGCGCTAATTCATTTGATACCCCATCAAAACTTGTAACTTCCATTCCAATAATATAAGTGAAGTCCCCTGCTTCTAAATTAAAATCCGTGCACATTCCAAGCTCTACATACTGATCTGTATGTTTACGGTTTGTAATGTTACTTGCAAGATTGTTTTGTAAATAACGATCCCAGAATACCGGAATATCTTTAAGGTTTTTTCCTTCTTTATTAGACGTCTTCATCTCATATCCAGCTACATGAAACGCTGGTTTTTTTTCAATACGAAATTCCATTTGTATTCCCCCTAAATATGGATTGAACTTTCGCTGCTTCACATTTGCTTTATAATACATCGGTGTCTTAATCCCTTGCTTTCGGTAGCTACTTGGCGTCATCTGAAACAACTTTTTAAAGGCTCGAATGAACGTTTCATGAGATTGAAAGCCATGTTCTAATGCGATATCAAGGATTTTTTCTTCCGTATGAGAAAGCTGATAAGCTGCCCGGGCTAGCCTCCTCTTACGAACATACTCCATGACAGTATCGCCTACTAGCGCTTGGAATACGCGATGAAAATGATATTCCGAGAACCCTGCAATACGAGCCAAATTACTTAATGTTTGTTTTTCCATTACATCTACTTCAATGTAATCAATTGCTTTTTGAATTTGTGTTTCATAGCTTTCCATCTCTGTTCACCCGCCTTATATGTATTATGATAAAAGAGAAGAGGATTCTTTTCTTGACGTTTCTTGCTTTTATTTTACAGAAATTTGTAACTTTTTCATATTACATTCGTTGTTATAAGTGAAGGGAGGAATATCCGTGAAAAAACAAACACTTGAGGAAATTTATAAACAGCATATGCATGACCTTTTTCGCTATCTTCTCTCCCTAACAGGACATTTCCACTCGGCAGAGGATTTGATGCAAGAAACCTTTTATCGGATGCTCGTCCACATTGACTATTACAAAGGTGAAGAAGTTAGGAATTGGTTATTTACAATCGCCTACCACGCCTTTATTGATTGGCACCGAAAAGAAGCAAAATATAAAACAACAACACTAGAAGATTTTCATTTACCTGATGTTCCAAGTACAGAAAATGCCTATTTCACAAAGTATGAAATTACAGAGTGGTTACATCGCCTCTCTTCCCTTCCTATCGTCAGGCGAAATATTCTCTTACTGCGAGATTACTATGGATTCTCCTATAAAGAAATCACCAAGATGACTGGACTGACACTAGCAAAAGTCAAAATTGAACTGCACCGTGGCCGAAAAGAAATGCGATCAGCAAAGGAGTGATATCAATGACTTGCATGCAATACAAAGAGCTTTGGAAAAAATATGAACAAGGTACGATTACAGCTGAAGAACAAGAAAAGCTAGAAAACCATATTGAGACTTGTACGATATGTGAAACCCATTTAGATAGACTGCTTACAGAAACAGAAAATATAAAGAAAAAACTCCCGCCAGTCTCTAATATTCAAGTGCCTTTTCGAAAGATTAAATGGAAACATCGTTTGCAAACTCTTGCTTTTCTACTTGCAGTTTGTATGGTTCTATATATGATCGGCGGCGTCCTATCTTCAATCTATTTTCAAGTGAACAATGAACAAAAGCTAAAAGAAGTTATGGACGTCCCTGCACTGGCACTAGAAGCAACAATCCCAAATAGCCGAGTTACCGGCGGAGGGACGAATGTAGAAGCCTTCTTGCGTACACACGGTAATATCCGCTTAGTCAAAACAGTTGGTAAAGGGGAGTTTAAACTTGGCACCGTCCAAATTGACAGTTTTCTTTCATCTGTAAAGGTTGAACAAACATGGGCTGACACAGCATATCAACAAAATCTCTTCTTTGTTCATCCAAAAACGAAAGAGATGACAAATTTCCAGGAAGATACAAAAAAAGTGTGGGAGACACTGCAAAAAATACCTGATGGAACCGTAACAGAACTCGCTATTTCTTTTGATAAATCTTACACATTGCAAGAATTAGAACCTATTCTTTATAGTGTATTTGAGGCGCAAGAAATGCCACCAACTCCTGTATGGTACGCTTTAGATACAGGGTTAGAAGCAGCAAGTGACGACCACCCTCGTATATCTAGTTTTGAAGCTTTCGGATTCCCAGAACATATACATTTTGGCAACCTTGAAACAAAACAGGTGAAAACAAAGGAAGAAGAGGTACTAGAAATGATGCGCATTTTATCACAGCATGAAGAAATCGTAAAACAAGTTATCCAGCGTAGCAGTAAAGAATTAAACCTACAAAAACAATATCAATATGTGAAAAAACATGGTATCAAAGTTTACGGTATTGTCATTACTGGCCCATCGAAAGAATTATTAAAATTACAAAATTCTCCTCATGTTCGTGACGCTACTCTTGGAGATATTGAATTTTGGAATTGGTTTGACCGTCCAAGTGGTTCTCGTCACTAAAAATGAAACAACCACTCAAAGCTGAATGGTTGTTTCATTTTTATCTCAATTAAAAGTCACATCGACCTGAATGACTTCCGACCGGCTTCCAAGTCTAAGCGGCGGACCCCAAAATCCGAATCCTGAAGAAACAATCGCATGAAATGTTTCCTTTTGTAAATATCCCCAGTCTAGTTCATACATTCTTCTCGTAATCAAATGATTCGGTGCCATTTGTCCTCTATGCGTATGGCCCGATAGTAATAAATCAACGCCAGATTCCGCTGCCTGTTTTAATTCAAACGGCTGATGATCCATCGCGATAACGGGAAGCGATTTATCTACAGTGCTCATTAGCGCTTCGAAACTTTGACGATCTCGCTCTGTTTTATCCCTTCTACCAACAAGATAAAAACTATCTTCAACTTTGATAACTTCATCTAACATGATATGGATATCAATTTTATCCATCTCTTGCAGAAACTCCGGAATTGCTCGTCCATAATATTCATGATTTCCAAGCACTCCATACACACCAAGAGGTGCCTGCATCTCTTTCATCACATGCCCCATGTTTTTCTTAATGAATTCTCCAGGATGATCATCGATAATATCTCCTGGTAACAAGATGATATCAGGCTTCATTTCATTTACATGGTGCACGAGTCTTTTCAAATGAGAAACACCTGACAACTTACCAAAATGCATATCAGAAGCCATTGCAATGCGAAGTGTTTTACGCTCCCTCGCTTCTTTTGGTATGTGAATCTCATACTTTCGAACAACCGGACTATACGCATTAAATGTTCCATAGCCAAAAATGAAAATAAACATACTAAGCGTAACAATCCCCGTCCACATAATGGCTGTATCTATCGGAACTGATAACTGCAGGATAAATACCGCTATATCAGCAAGTGGTAACAATATAAGAGCATATTGTATCACCGCAAACCAATAAGAACCAATCGTCCGTAAGAAAGGCATGAATTTGAAAACCTGGACAATTAAATACGCATACGAGAGCAACCCAACTACTGCAGCGTAATACCCCCAAGATTCCCAACCAAACATGGTTTGAAGCCAAACCCATCCGTTCCATCCAATGTAAAACATCAGTAATGTATATATAAGAAAAATAGTAACTATATTGAAATATCGACTAATCTTCACAATATGCCTCCTTTTCTATTTCTTTTATTATAACCTGCAATCTTTTCATACTGTGAATCATATGTACTGCCAAGGATTATAAAAATAAAAAAGCACGAAACAATTTGTCTAGTGCTGCTTATTTCCCTATATTTAAGATTGCAATTGTACTTTTATCTTTGTCTACAACTAACATTTATTTAACAATAAAAATATAATTATAATAAATAAAAATTTATTGTAAAACGATAAATGGTATGTTAAATTCAAATTTACAATAAATAAGTGAGGTGCTTTTTATGAAACAAGTATCAACACTCTTTTTAAAGATCGCTGTTATGCTTATTGGAATTCCAATTCTTGCTTTATGTATATTTAGCTTACCTTGGTTAGCTAATAATCCAGTAAATCCAGATTATGCTCATATACTATATCCCGTTTTAATCATTATGTATGTATCAGTGCTACCATTTTTCATTGCATTGTATCAGGCGTTCCGACTTCTAATTTACATTGACAAGAGCAAAGCTTTCTCGGAATTATCTGTCCGAGCTTTAAAAAATATCAAATACTGTGCAATCACAATCAGTGTCTTGTATGCGGTAGGCATGCCATTCTTTTATTTCATAGCGGAGATAGACGACGCTCCAGGTATCATATTAATTGGCTTAGTCGTTATTTTTGCTTCAATGGTAATTGCAGTGTTTGCTGCTGTTCTTCAAAAACTGTTAAAAGAAGCGATTGATATAAAATCAGAAAATGACTTAACGGTCTGAGGTGATGAACATGGCAATAATAATCAATATTGATGTGATGTTAGCTAAAAGGAAAATGAGCGTAACAGAGCTTTCAGAAAGGGTTGGAATAACAATGGCTAACCTTTCTATATTGAAAAATGGAAAGGCAAAAGCAATTAGATTTTCTACTTTAGAGGCTATTTGTAAAGCATTGGAATGCCAACCTGGAGACATTTTAGAATACAAAAATGACGAAGACAATCAAGATTAATAAAGTGAGGCACAAACCATGAGAGCTCTAAAACAACTCGTTCATTTTGGCTGGGAGCAGGCCCTATCGTGCTTGTTTCCTGTCGTTATTTTTGCCTCTTTGGCTTTTACACAAATCATGCCACTTCCCTTCCTACCACGGTATGACTGGCTGCTCATCATCTGTCTTCTGATGCAGTGGTGGATGGTGCGTTCTGGGCTTGAAACACGTGATGAACTAAAGGTTATCACGTTGTTCCATCTTATTGGACTTGCTCTTGAACTTTTTAAGGTACATATGGGCTCCTGGTCTTATCCCGAGGCAGGCCATTTTAAAATTTTTGGAGTGCCTTTATATAGCGGATTCATGTATGCAAGTGTAGCGAGTTATCTTTGCCAGGCTTGGAGAAGATTGAAAGTTGAATTAGTTAAGTGGCCACCGTTTTTAGTAGTTGTCCCTCTTGCAACTGCGATTTATTTAAACTTTTTCATCCACCATTATTGGATTGACGTTCGTTGGTGGTTATCTGGACTTGTAATCATCGTTTTTTGGCAATCATGGGTCACATACGAAGTTGATGGAACTCGTTATCGTATGCCAATCGCACTTTCTTTTGTGCTCATCGGATTTTTTATATGGATAGCTGAAAATATCGCAACGTTCTTTGGAGCTTGGAAGTATCCAAACCAAACCGATGCATGGAATCTCGTTCATTTAGGAAAAGTGAGTTCATGGCTTTTATTAGTGATTATTAGCTTTCTTATAATAGCGACGTTAAAGCAAGTTAAGGAAAAAAACTCCACCCAGGTAGATACTAGTCAATTTTTATAACAGATAAGAACTCTCTTAAAAAAATCATATCCCTAGGACTTTTTAGTGTACAAAATTCCGAATCAGATACATTGGAAAAAGCCTTGGATAATATTGCAGAAATACATGTATTAAATTAGCTTGTAAAACTATTCATTTAAACTATAAGGGGCTAATATTCAATAAAAAATACCGTAGTATGATTAAACAATTTCATACAAATTCCATCTACATTTAAAACTATAGAATCCATTTTGATTGTTTTTTTCAAAATGGATTCTTTGAGTTTTCCATAAAATGCAGGTTTCTGCTTTATTTTTGATCATACTTTAGTCCGAAGCTACCGCATGTTAATTAAAAAACATTATACATTTAACGCCTTTTCCCTCAGCGCTCTTCTCAAGAGTTTACCTGTCGTATTCTTCGGCAACTCTTCCAAAAACTCTATACTCTTTGGCACCTTATATTTTGCAAGATGTAAAGAACAGTAATGCGTTAACTCTTCTTCTGTTACCGCACCATTCTTCAGAACAACATAGGCGCGCACTGCTTCTCCTAAGTTTTCATCTGGGACACCAATTGCGACAACTTCTGCAACTGCTTCGTGCTGGTATAATACTTCCTCTACTTCACGAGGATATACGTTATAACCACCTACAAGGACAATATCCTTTTTACGATCAACAATATAGATGTAGCCTTCGTCATCCATTCTTGCTAAGTCCCCTGTATACAGCCATCCATCACGAAGCGTTGCCGCTGTATCTTCTGGTGCATTATAATATCCCTTCATCACATTTGGACCGCGGACAATTAATTCACCAACTTCATCCACAGGCACTTCTTCTCCAAGCTCATTGACAATTTTATTTTCTACATGCCAAATATTCGTTCCAATTGAACCTGGTTTACGCGGACGATCTAGCGGATTAAAACAAGTAACTGGTGAAGCCTCTGATAATCCATATCCCTCTGAAACAATAACATTAAAGCGATTTTCAAAGTTTTTCAAAAGCGCAACAGGCATAGAAGCTCCACCCGAAATACAGAGACGAAGCGTCTTAACATCCTCTGCACTTGCTTCTTCATATAAATATAAATAATTGTACATCGTCGGTACTCCAGCAAAGATTGTTGGTTCATATGTACGACAAATACGAAATACTTCTTTCGGACTAAACTTCGGCAACATTAAAATCGTCGCACCGTTAACAATTGGAGCATTCACAGCTACCGTTAAACAAAATACATGGAACATTGGAAGCGCAGCAACAACGCGATCATCTGCAGTATATTGTAAATACGATGCTACATCGCTAGCATTACTATATAAATTTTTATGTGTTAACATAGCACCCTTTGGTTTTCCAGTTGTTCCTGAAGTGTACAAAATAACAGCTACATCTTCTTCATCTAGCTCCGGACCTTCATAGGATAGGTCACCGTTTCCTATAAGACTAGTAAACGTTTTCATTTTTTCGGTTTCTGTATGATTGAAATCTGTTGAGGTTTCACATATGATGATATGTTCAAGAGAAGGAAGTCTTGTTGTAAGAGATTGTATAACAGGTAGAAGAACGTCGAGTGTGATGATTGTTTTTACATCTCCATTTTGTAAAATATAATGCATTTCGTCTGCTGTATAAATTGGGTTAATTGGAATGACAGTTGCTCCGGCTTTCATCGTCCCATATAAACCAACTAAAAAATGCGGTGAATTACCAACAATTAATGCGACATTGTCCCCTTTTCCAATGCCCATTTTTGCTAAACTACCAGAAAACTTTGTGACCGTTTTGTTTAATTGGTCATACGAGACCGACTGATCCATAAATATATACGCCGGTTTCTCCCCTTTCTTTTTTGCTGTTTCAGCCAAAGATTGAACGAGATTCACATAAACCCCACCTTTATAAAATTTAGAAAATTTAAAAATTCTAAATACATTATATTAAAAGAAAATTAAACTAGCAAGTAAAATCCAAATACTTGCATATAAATGAGCATTCATTCATTTTTCAATGAGAGGATCTATCCCTTGTTTTTATACGCTTTTTTGCAACAAAATAAAAAACAGTCATACGGATACTATGACTGTTTTTACGAGTTAAAAGAATAATGCTAAGAAATCTTCTTTTGTTATATTACCAAAGTAGCGTTTGACATCTACATCTTCTAACGCCTTAGCAAAAGCTTCTTTATCAAACTGTACCCCTATTAAACGCTCTTCAATATCATGAACATCTAGTGCGCCGAAGAAATCACCGTATACTTTACACTCTGTTACCGTTCCTTTTGTCACCTCTAAGCGAACATCAACTTGTCCAACTGGGAAACGGTATGAATGTTGTAAGTTGAACTTAGGAGACTTTCCGTAGTTCCAATCCCAATTACGGTAGCGCTCTTCAGAAATTTTATAGATTTCTTTCCAATCTTCTTCTGTTAACTCATATGTTGGAATTTCTGTTTCCCCTTCAAAAATCGTCGCTAGAAGAAGTTGTTTAAACTCTTCTGTTGTCATCTTTTCATTTAAAAATTCCGTAATGTTCGCTACGCGGCTACGGATTGACTTAATTCCTTTTGATTGAATCTTGTCCATTTTTACTTTTAGTGCAGATACAACATGTTCAATTTCAGAATCAAATAGTAATGTACCGTGACTAAACATACGACCTTTCGTTGAGAACTGCGCATTACCTGAGATTTTTCTACCTTCCGCTAAAATATCATTACGGCCACTAAGCTCTGCATTTACGCCTAATTTTCCAAGCGCTTTCGTAACAGGCTCTGTGAACTTTTTAAAGTTATGAAAACTATCCCCATCATCCTTCGTAATAAAACTGAAGTTTAAGTTTCCTAAATCATGATATACAGCGCCACCACCTGATAAGCGACGTACAACATGAATCCCTTTTTCTTTTACATAATCCGCATTAATTTCTTCTACTGTGTTTTGGTTTTTTCCAATAATAATGGAAGGTTCATTAATGTAGAATAAAAGGTACGTTTCATTAATATCTAAATTTTTCACGCAATATTCTTCAATCGCTAAGTTAATCGTAGGATCTGTAATCCCTTTATTATCAATAAATAACATCTAATCACCTCATGAGTTCCAAACGTAACCGCTATGCGCAAGCACAATAGGGCCACTGAAAATTTGTTTTGCTTCTTCTACTAAATCAGATGGGTTTCCTGTATGCGGCAAGTGCGTTAATAGAAGTTCCTTAACATTTGAATGTTTTGCAATATCCGCTACTTCTGTACTATTCATATGTCCTGCCTTAGCAGCTTCTTGATGTGCATACATATTACATTCACAAATAAATAAATCCGCATCTTTTGTAAATGGAATAAATTCAGGAATGTAACTGGAATCAGCACTATATACAACAACTTTATCCCCTACTGTAATCCGCATCGCATAGCAGATAACGGGATGAACTGTTTTTAAAAAGGAAATAGAAAATGGTCCAATCTGCACCGTTTCTTCCGGATTGTACACAATCCCTTTCGTATACGGTTCATGTGTTAAGGAAGAAAATCCTTGCACATCAAATCCATGTCCATAAATCAGTAATTGTGGTAATTGCCCTTTTACCATGCTTGAAATTAATCTTGCATATTGCAACACTCCAATATCCGCAACATGATCGTGATGATAATGTGACAACAGAACTGCATCTATATCAGATGGTGTTATATATTTTTGAAGCTGTGCTAGTACACCACTGCCACAGTCAACAAGTAAACGAAAACCATCGTGTTCAAACAAATACCCCGACGTTGCTTCTCCCACTTCTGGAAAGCCACCCCAAAAGCCAACAACAGTCATTTTCATATGTATCCATCCTTTCTAAACCGCTAGAAATGCAGTATTCTTCCATCTATTGAGAAAGATTTTTACTTACACTCTACAGTTTTAACTATAATCCATTTCCTAAACTTTTTCATTATTTTTCACTTTGTTATAAAACAGTTGTTGACATTTGTTTTTTGTACTAATACAATGATACTAAGAAATGGAGGGATTTACATGATCGATCAACCGATGGAATTTTTCAGAAATTTGCCAACAAAAACGTGTGCACATTGCGGAAAAGAAATTGATGAGCAACACGAAGCATATCATAATAAATGTGACGACTGCGTTCACGAAGAATAGTAGTTTCTAAACATAAGAAAAACCTAGCAGACATCGTCTACTAGGCTAGTAACATTGTATCCTTCGTCGTTGAACCTTTCACCAAGAGCTCTAGTTCAAACTCATACAATTCTTTTTTACGATAATTTTTCGTATGGATTTTATCCATCATTAAATCGACAACTTTATGGGCCATTTCATCAATTGGCTGTTCAATTGTCGTAATACCAGGCTCTGAAATCTGTGATAAAATTTGATTATCAAAGCCAACTACAGCTAAATCATCAGGAATGCTCCAGCCATGGCGTTTCGCTTCTGCGATAATGCCAGCTGCGACTTCATCGCCTCCTGCCAAAATAGCGGTAGGATTTTTTTTGTCCTTTAATACTTCATGGAACATTCTTTTTCCATCTTCCCAAGAGAAAGCGTTTTCAAGAAAATCGATCGCTTCTACTTCTTTGCTCTTCTCAGTGATTGCACGTAAAAAGCCCATTTTTCGCTGTTGGCTCACTACTTTCGTTTCATTTCCACGACAAAAAATAAGGTTGCGATAACCTTGTTCTAATACATGCTTCGCAGCGATATAAGCCCCTTGTGCATGATCAAATTTAACCGTTGGAATATTTGCTTCTTCAATGTATTCATTACATAACACGATTGGACCGTGTTGTAAGTATGGCTCCACATTCTCCCATGGATTCTCAAGTGAACATAAGATAATCCCATCAACTTGTTTTGTTGATAACAGTTGTAAGTATTCCATCTCTTTTTCCGGTAAGTATCTTGTTTGGCAAATAATCAGTTTATATTTATGTTCAGAAGCAGCAATTTCAATCGCTTCAATAAATCTACTGAAAAACGGATTTGTAATCCTTGGAACAAGCACCGCAATTGTTTCTGTTTTCTGTTTACGGAGCCTTCTTGCTGCAGAATTAGGAACGAATCCTAAATGCTTCATCGCCAATTGAACCCTCTTTTTCTTCTCATCTGACACATACGGATGGTTGTTAATCACCCGAGAAACCGTTGTTCTTGATAACCCCGCTAATTTCGCCACGTCCTCGATCGTTGACACGAAATTCTCCCCCTTTGTATGAAAACGTTTTCTTAACTAGATTATATAGTATATTATTGGAAACTGCAATATAAGTTCGCAGGATTTTACTATATTAATATTATTCATAGTAAAAAGTCTGTATTTGCAGGAGAAATAATTGTAGCTTTCGAACATTCCATTATAAAGATTATCATCAAATAAATAAGGAATGATACATAATGAATCGAACTGATCGTTTACTCGCTATTCTCATAGAGTTACAGAGAAAACAAATTGTCACGGCCAAAAGTTTAGCTGAAAAATTTGAGACATGTACGAGAACGATATACCGTGATATGCAAGCCTTGAGTGCATCTGGCGTTCCAATCTTTTCAATGCCCGGACAAGGCTATTCTTTAATGGATGGGTATTTCTTGCCGCCTATTCAATTTAAACCAGAAGAAGCAGTAACGCTTTTATTAGGGAGCAATTATGTTGAGAATAATTTTGATTCTGCTTTTTCTACACATGCAAAGTCTGCTAAAGAAAAATTAGAATCCATTCTCCCTTCCGAACAACAAAAGAAGGTTAAGGAGTTAATCGGAACTTTCCGCTTCCTCTCCGGGACTTTCTCTCATCAAAAATTTGCTCAAGAACTACTCGAAAAACAGCTGATTCTCTTACAAGAAGCCATTCAAAAACAACAATGTGTTTCCTTTTCTTATCGCAAGCCTAATCAAAATGACAAAACGGCTCGCACCGTCAATCCTTATGGCTTAGTGAATATCTCAGGGATTTGGTACCTTGTCGCTCATTGCCTTCTTCGACAACAAATACGGCATTTTCGTTTAGACCGTATGAGTGATTTACAAGAAGAACATAAATTCTTTCAAAAACCAGAAGAATTCTATTTACCAGACTATGAGCCAAAAGATAATCGAACCGTTATCATTCATCTATTATTTCACCCTACTATCTCTCATAAAGTTATAGAGTCTCGTTATTTTTATATCGATACATACGAACATAAAAAGGATGGTCTTCATGTTTTCTTAAAAACAAGAGGTATAGATGAAGTATTTCCATGGGTGCTGAGCTGGGGAAGCCAAGTAAAAGTATTAGAACCTACTATTCTTTCTGAAAAAGTTCGAGAAGAGGCAAAAAAATTGCTGCAAATTTAATTTTTTCACTACTGACATAATGGTGTCAACATCAGTCATTTATAGTAGTCCTTAAGAATTAAATCTTATACAAGAAAAGGAGTTAACACGATGAACCCAAATGCCATTTTAGAGAAATTCGAAAGTATAGCCACGTACTACATCAACGAATTAGAAAAATACTCCCTTGAACAATTTAGAAAAAAGCCTTCTGAAGAAGAATGGTCACTCGGACAAATGTATAATCATTTACTTGCAGCTTCAAATATGCAATTAGATGCCATCGCAACATGTACAACTGAATCTGCCACTTTAGATGGCAAAAAAACCGAAATGGGTGAGCAAGTGTATAAGATGGGTGCTTTTCCTCCAATACAAATAAAAGTACCTAATCGCCCAGGGTATACACCGGCCAATCCAACAGATAAAGAAACGATTCAAAAAACACTGTTACAACTTATTGAAAAGATAAAAGAGCTTGAACCAAAACTCTCGTCGATTCCAGACAATCAAAAGGTAGAGCACCCGGGACTTGGGTATTTAAATGCTGTAGAATGGTTTCAATTGATTTATATGCATTTTGCACACCATCTTCGTCAGAAAGAAAGGCTGGAACAAAGTATTATTCTAAAATAAATCTCCCTATAAAATTTAAAAAAGCCTAGAGGATTACTCCCCTAGGCTTCTATCGATTTCTCCTCTACTAAATTACGATACTGCCGCTTATGCATCCAAGTCAACGAACCAATCGTTCCAAGTGACAACAGAACAATAAAGATCATTAATATACCTACGTTTTGCCACATAAATCCGAAGTCTCCGCTTGACACAACTGCTTTAAATCCAGATACAGAGTACGTCATTGGTAACCATGCATTAAATACTTGTAGTGGTTTTGGAATTAACTCAAGCGGGAATGTACCTGCACTTGTTGTTAATTGTAGAATTAATGTTAAAATCGCGATAAAACGTCCAGCATCGCTGAAAGTAGTTACTAAGAACTGAATTAAAGCGATAAACGATAGACTTGTAAGAATACTAAACAATACGAAATATGCCACACTTTGTACTTCAATACCTAATCCTAATAATAATACAGCATCTGCAACAAGCGCTTGAATTACGCCAACTGCAAGTAGTACACCGAACTTACTAATAAACCAGCTAAACCCTGACTTTGGTATACCAACTGTCTCACGTAATGGAAATACAATCGATAATAGAAGTGCCCCAACAAATAAGCCAAGCGATAAGAAGTATGGTGTAAATCCTGTTCCGTAGTTTGGAACTTCTGCCATCTTCTCAGTTTGTACTTTCACTGGATCTGCAAACATATCGTATGTTTTATCAGTTCCTTTTATTTCCCCTGTTTTCTCAGCACCCTCGCCAAGTTTTTCAGCAAGTTCACCAGTTCCGTCATTTACTTTTACTAAACCGTCTGTTACTTTTCCGGAGCCGTCTGCTAGTTTGTTTACTCCGTCGATTAATTGGCCTGAGCCATCTAACATTTTATTTAGACCACCATTTAGCGTGTCTAAACCGTTTGTCACTTTATTTGAGCCTTCTGCCAACTTACCAATTCCACCAATCATTTCATTTGATTTTGTTGCTAATTGAACTAGACCGTTTGTCACTTTATTTGAACCATCTGCTAGCTTACCAATTCCACCAATCATTTCATCTGATTTTGTTGCTAACTGAACTAGACCATTTGTCACTTTATTTGAACCGTCTGCTAGCTTATTTACACCTTGAATTAATTTTTCGGATCCTTTAGATAAGCTATCTGCACCAGATGTTGCTGTATCTAACTTCTCACCAAATTTATGGAAATTAGTTACGAATTTCATTTGACCTTGTTCTAATTGATTAATGCCATTCGCTAAATTCGTCAATTGATTTGTATCTGGTAGCTTCACTTGTAATCCACTTACTTTTTCCTTTAACTCGCTCGTTCCACCCGCAATGATGGCTGATTGCTTTTGAACTGCAGCCATGTTATTCGTAGCACTCTTCATAAGAGGCTGTAACTTATCTTGAGATTCTTTTGGTAAACTGTTAATCGCATTTTGTAGAGCAACTAAATCATCCATCGTTTCCTTCGATGCTTTAACATTCTCTTGTGATACTTGACTTAACCCTTCCACTTTTTGTGAAGCTGCACCCAATTCTGCAAGTTTTGGCTCTAAATCTTTCAAACTTGATATAGAGGCTTGCACCTTACTATTTAAAGTATGAATGCCATTTTGAATATCTTTTGCACCTGTCTCTAGTTCACTTTGTGCATTGGCAAGCCCAGTCACTCCCGTAGCCAAATCTGTTGTACCTTTTTGCAATGTAGCTGATTGATTTGCGAGTAAATGTAAACCATCTGTCACCTGATTTGATCCATCTACTAACTGACCAACTCCATTTTTCAATTCACCTGTTTTACTGTTTAACAGGTTCAAACCACCTGATACTTGACCTGATCCATCTACTAACTGACCAACTCCATTTTTCAATTCACCTGTTTTACTGTTTAATAAGTTTAAACCACTTGATACTTGACCTGATCCATCTAGCAATTTACCAGATCCACCTACTAACTGACCAACTCCATTCTTCATCTCTCCAGACTTCCCTTGCAATGTATGCAAGCCGTCTGTTACCTTGCCAGATCCATCTTGCAGCTCCCCAGCACCATCATGTAACTTATTCGCTCCATCCGATCCATCAGCAAATCCTTGTGAAACATCTTTTAGGGAATCAAACATTTTCTCTGCATACGTTTTGGTTAACGTATTAGATACTTCTCCTTTAATTTTTTCAATCGCAGTCCCGCCGATTTGTGAAGATAAGAAGTTTAAGCTTTCATTTGGTATATATTCTAAGTTTAATCGTCTTGGATTTTCTTTCAGCAGCGTTGTTGCATTGTCTGAGAAATTCTCTGGAATACGAACTAACATATAATATTTTCGATTTTCCATTCCCTCTTTTGCCGTTTTTTCACTCACAAACTCCCATTTAAAACTTTTATTATCCTTTAACTCGTCGACTAATCCTTTACCAACTTCAATTGATTTGCCGTCAAATACTGCACCTTTATCAAGATTAACTACTGCAACTGGCAAATCATCTAATTGATCATACGGGTCCCAAAACGCCCATAAAAACATACCAGCGTATAAAAGTGGTACAAATAAAACAGCTATAATAGGTATTAAAATTTTTTTGCTTTTAATAATTTCCGTAAATTCCTTACCAAGTAACGTAAATCCTCTCATTGTTTCCCCTCCCTTTATTTATGACCGTAATGTTCAATTAGTCATTTTAAACCAAATAAAAAAGGCCATATTCTGCTATAAGTATTATCTAACCCCAACTTTTATCATCTTCTCTCTATACTATGCACTTTTTTATTTTAAATGACTATTTAAACCATTTGGTCAATGTAAACAGATTAAAAATTAACATTTAATACTTATGACCATTTTGTTCAATTAGTCACTTTCAACTATAATAAAAGGATTATCTTAATTTGACAATCCTTTTAATAAATAAAGTTCAAACAGTTCTGCGATTCGTTCTTTATCTAGTGGTTCATGATTTTTTTCCCAATCAAAAATAAGTGATACGTATAAGCGAAGCATAATAAACGCCGTAATTTCCGGGTCACATTCACTAATTTCGCCCTTTTCAATTGCAATTTCTAAGTAAGATTGAATAACTGATACAATTTCAGTCTCTACTTGTTGCATGCCGTCTTGTACTTCTTTCGTGCCCATATCTCGTTCTTCTTGAATGAGTTTAATCATCAATTGATGTTCTTTTCTGAATTCTAAAATACCATATAATGCTTTATGTACATTTTCAAAAAATGAAACGTCTGGACGAATTGCTTCTTTGGCTACCTGTCTCATTTCTGTAATTAAATTAGAAATAATTTCCCCAAACAATTCTTCTTTATTTTTGAAAAACGTATAAATCGTTCCCTTCCCAACATTTGCTAACTTTGCGACTTGGTCCATTGTTGTTGCTTTGTAGCCAAACGCTGAAAAAGACTTTGTTGCAGCTTCAATAATCGAATGCTTTCGATCTATTGCCACATCTTCACCTCCGAAATGACCATATGGATAATATAGTCAATTAGTACACACTTGATATTATCACAGTCTTCTCTCCTATACAAGGTCTCTTTTTAATTATTCCCCGCATCATTTTTTTTCTAATCAAATTTTTAACATATATCGAGTAATTGACGGGTCAAAAGGTACGGCTTGTCCAAAGCAAATTTACCTCATGAGTAAAGTGAAACTTTACTCATGAGGTAATTCCCCTACTGATTATTAGCCCTCATCCATCTGATTTTTACAGCCAATTCATGCGGGATACAGTTCGTTTTTCATACTAATCACATCCTATTTTAAATGATTAGTATGAGAATCAACAAGTTTAAAAGATGCTCAGCCCTCATAAGTCAGAAGAATCAAGTAAATGTAGAATAACAAATTAATTTACATCGGAAGAGTGATTAACTTCCACTTTATTATTCCTTAAACTCATTATCGGAATCATGACTAAAATACCTATAATAAAAAAGATGGCAGAGAATTGATAAATGGTGAATAGAGAAAACTGCTCTTTTAATAGACCAGAAATACTCATACTAATTACCATAGTCCCTGTAAATAATGGTGTCAGAATTCCATTTACGCGGCCCACAAAATTTTCTTCGGTGTTGTTTAAAATGATTGTATTTATCCCAATAAGCAACCCGGGTGTGAATAAACCTATTATGAATTGAGTAATTAGGGTGACCCAAAACACTGTAGATGATCCTAACATAAAAATTCCTACAGTCATGATCGCCATTCCAACCATTATAATCTTTTGTGGCACGATTTTGCTTGAAAAAATCATGACAATAACTCCACCTATAATCATAGCTGCTCCATCAACAGCAAAAAGCCACTGTAGATATTCTTTATCTAAATGAAGCCTCTCAGTTATTAAAAAGATGGATAACGGTCTTATTAGCCCTAAACCTAAGCCCGCAACCATAAAAACAAATCCTAAAGTTCTTAATATTTGATGAACCCAAACATATTTGAAGCCAATTTTCATGTCCATCCAAACTGATGATTCCTGGTCAGTTATGGAAATGTTTTGATCTTTTGGTATGAACATCAATGTCATGGCAGACAATAAAAACATCATTCCCACTAATGCCATTGAAACATGGATACCAAACTGTTCAAATATAAATGTACCTAAAATCGGGCCGAATATCATGAAAGAAGATATTATAGTTTGAAATAATGACATTCCTTTCTGCATTTGTTCTTCACTCAAGTGCTTCTTAAACAACTTCATCGATAAGGGCTGCGAAAACTGAGATAGAGTCGCTGAAATGAAAGTAACAAAGAACACAACCTTCCAAGTAGTATAAATAAGGGAAATTAATATTAAAAATACTGATAATGCACTAAGAAGATCACACCATATCATCGTTCGCCTTGGTTTCCAACGATCTGCAAAGGCACCACCAACAAATGAGAATATAAATATCGGAAGGAATTCTGCAACCGATATAAGTGACACGGCAAATGCATCTCCATCAGTCACTGACACGACAAATAATAAAATTGCAAAATTCCTAATCCAAATACCTATTTGCATAAAACAACTAGCAATTAGATTGACCAGAATGAAACGATTTCTTAAAAGTGAAGTTGCAGACGAATTTGTTTTTTCTAATGGCATAAGGCACCTCTTAATTTTATTTACAAATTATTTGTTAACAACGAGTTAAGGTATAATTCCCTCATATAGAACACAATCATCTGAATATTTCTTTTTAATATTCAGAAATTAATTGATGCATACCACCGGAAATTCACACACCTGAAATCCGCACGTTTTTTCGTAAAAACATATCCACTCCGCTTCTTCTCCGTTTTCTAAGAGGGAAAGAGGCACTTCTAAGTTTAAAACTTTATAAGGAATTTTAAATCTCGACAAACCAGGTGGCATTAAGTTTCCTTTTAATGCATTATTTATAATCGTCTCTAAGCTTATGCCACTATATTGAACCCATGATTCATTTTGAGGCATTGTACTTTGGCGATAAAATCGATTAACTCCATAAGAATGGTATATATCTTGAATAGAGGCAAAGATATCGTTAATGTTTTGATTCTTCCCCCTCATAATCCCCTCTGAATCTTTACATTTATACTCCGCAATCGTTACACCAACGTTTAAATGAATAGTATCAGATAATTGAGGTTTCCAGTTAGGATCACCAATTACATGATACCAATAATCTAAAACGATTGAATCCTGGCTTACAATTTGAATAGGTGCCCTTTTATAACCTAATCCTTTTAGTGACGCTAATCTATGATGTCCATCCAGAACGATGAATTTATCATCATACTTGACACAAGGAATAGTATGTTTTACGAAGCCACTATCTTTTATCCCCTCGGAAACTGTTTTGATTTTTTTCAAATCTACTTCTTCGTGTGGTATCAATTTATCAATATCAACTACAGCTAATTCGATCTTGTGATTATTACATAGAAATGAGTGTACATATACAGATTCTCTCATTAAATTAACCATTATATTATTCCTCCTGTAATCAACATACTAATTTTTGACGTTACTTCAGAATGAAATAACTTACTTTATTAAATCTTTCCAACAGATTTTTTTTGATATAAATGTATGTTTGATGCCTTCTGCATTTTTAACTGCTACTGATGCTACATAGTCCTTCATTGGCGAATAAGTAAAATAGTTAAAGTCTTCTGCAGTATTTTCATCTAATTGATACGGTACACGAAACGATAATGGTGACAGTGAAAATCCTAACCCTTTCGCTTTAACTAACGCCTCTTTTCTTGTCCACAAATGGAAAAACCTAATTAACTTCGTTTCATATGATGACCCTGCATTTATATACTTTATTTCATCTGGTACGAACACTTGAGGCATAACCTCTAAAAAATCGTATGTAATGTTTTCTACATCTACTCCTATTTGATCCATATAACCAATTACGCATATAACTAGTCCTTCAGTATGTGATAAGTTAAAATGTAACGATTCTTTTTCATTGTGCACACATTGTTTCTTTAAAAATAGTTTTCCATATTTATTTTTCATGATTTCAACTTCACTTATAGGTATATCTAATTCTTTGCTAATTAATTGTTTAATTAGTAAACGGCCTATAATAAATTCTATTTTTTTGTGGTCAACTTTATAATTTTTATATACTTTAAGTTCTTCATCACTTAATATTGATAAACTTTCTTCAAATTCTTCCAAAGACAAATTACTAGGTAAGTGAACTTCATAAATTAAAATCTCTCTTCTCATTTTCATTTACACTTCTACCTTTTTAATTATTTTAAGTTCATTTGATTATAACAACCTCTTTTAACATGATTCATATACCGTTGTAATCTATTTCCAAGACCAACCTTCTAATGTATGTTCGAAATTAAATCCTCTTTCTTTATCCCAATTAATGTTATTCAGGTGAACAAATGTCATATAGCCAGGCCACGCTTGCATAATATTATCTTGTGTTATCTTAGGAGTAGTTATCATATGATCAAAATTCATCCCTAAAATTCTAACATTTTTATTAACTGCTCCACTTTCGTATTTAGCTTCTAAATGAATATCTTTAGTATTCCATATACGTAATAAAATCTTATCTTCCAACAAACTTTTGGATAACTTCTCCTTGTCAATTAAAGTCTCATTTATAGTAATTGAGTCTAGTGCATCTCCATCTTCTATTAATAAAAACAGAGCATTATAATCATTGTTAGAAATAGTTAACTGCAATTTTGTTTGGCTAAGAGTTTTTCCATCCACTTTCAAATTTGATGGCGAGAAGCTCTCTTTTATTGGTGAGAGTTTATACGTCTCCTCTACTCCAAAAAACATTGACTCTTTCACATTTCTACTGTTATTAAAGATCTTTTTTTGCCAATCATCTAATTCTGTCTGGTCAGTCATCCAATAGTTCCCACCATTAATATCTCTATATAGATACAATGAGCTAGGTCGAGGCTCTGCTGAACTAAACTCGGTAGTCAAAAGAACTTTAATCGACAAAATGATTAAGATGACTAAAGCTGATAGAGCTGAAATTGAAATGGTACTCCTATTAGATCGGTTATTAACTAAAAGATAAGTCACAAAAAGCACGGGCATAATAAATATAAATACTGGAGCAATTTTAGGAACTGCAATATAGATAACTCGGAATGTATACACAGTAAATAAAATTGGAATTAACGATATAGCTAAAAATATTAGACAACGTTTTATAGAACGAATTCCGGGAAGCAAATCTGAGATGAAGAATGGAACGGCGAAAAGAAAAATCGGCAGCACCAGTGTTGGAAATATGAAATGGCTCACTACTGAACTGATAAATAAAACAATTAAAACACCCACGGAAAATACAGGAGTTTTTTTATTTACTTTGAGAACATACAAAGCAATTAACACAATTAGTAAAGCAAACACACCCAAGCTTATTGAAAATAAATCATTATTCAATGGAAGCAATCTCCAGGAATCAAATAAATACTGATTAAACCATTTAAAAACCTGTATGTACAATAAACCACTTCCAACTGTCAATCCAATCACAATAATTGGCATTAAAACATCTAACACTTTAATACTTTTATTTTTGTAGATAACAATTCCTAGAAATAGTAGTATTGATGCGATACATATTAAATTTATCCATTTCCCATAAAAAATCACAAAACCAGGGAACAATGTCCATGAAAGCTGATCGACATCTTCATTTAAAGTCATTTCTCTATCTTTGAGTAGATTTATAAAGAGTTTTAAGTTTGAATACTGCATAAATGCTGTACTATGATCGATATTCTCAAATTCATCATTTATATTATGATAATTTCCAAACCCTTCAATGAACGCTAAATTAAATCCTATCTGAATGTCATTTTTGAAAACTGTAAAATCTGAATTAAAAGGTAAGAGTTTATAAGCTTCACTAAAAAAGGATGAAGTAACCGCAAAGTCTGATTGATGAGCGTACTCTTTTACAATCCCTATTGATTGATTTGTGGTTTCAAAAAGAAAAGGTATTCCACTACTCCCTCTACCTTCCAGGTTGATAACGCTTTGAATATTATATTCAGCAAAATGATTTTCATAAAACGCTTTTGCTCCTAGAAGACCAATTTCTTCTCCGTCAGTAAATAAAAATAAAATATTATTGTTAGGAGCTTTTTCTTTTGACTGTTCAATAGCAGTTTGTAGCATATTCGCAACTGCTATTCCATTATCTCCGGCTCCGTTTGAAGATGGGACAGAATCATAATGTCCGACAATTAAAATTGAATTATCTGTTTTCCCCTTAATCGTTGCAAGAATATTAGAAGGTGTTCCAGTGTCCAGTGGCGGACCGAACTCCGAATGCTCAACGAAGGAATTTAATTCTGCGACCTTTATACCCTCGTCTTTTAACGTTTTCTTAATAAATTTTCTTGTTTCTTCGTTTCCCTTAGTTCCTATTGGGCGGACAAATTGTGTCATCTTATCAAGATATTGAAGAGCAGCTTTTTTCTCATATTCAGGATTTACAGGGGCTTTTCCAATATCTTTGGTCAAATGAAATACAGATCCCCAAATTAATAAAAGAATTAAGATAAACAAAATACTCATTATGCTTTTGTTTTTAAGGCTTTCCATAATAATTATCCTCTTAATTTTCAGTCTTTTTTTGGTTAAAGAGGAAATATGAATGTATCCATATCCCCTCTTTATGAAGTAAAATTCGTAGAATCAAAGTATATTAGACTAATAAACTTTTTTTACTACTTTTAATAATATTTAATAATAGGTTGATATTGTCTTTCATGTAAGGTTCAAAGAACATATCAGAATGACTACCGAATCCCTGATTGATATTTAGAGTATCTTTCCCTAAAATATCTTTCCACTGAGCTATTACCTTTTCTTTTTCAGCAGATTCATCATAACTATCTTGAGAAACCCAGTACACTTCCGAATAAATGCTTCTCATGTTTTGCTCATTGTAAAAATAATTTGCAAATGCAAGCCTTTTATTATATGCAACATCAATCATATTTGGATTATCATTTATCCAATTTGCTAGCTCTGAGACTTGATTTAGCCCATTATTTATGTCCTCATTTACTTCTTTTATAATTTCATCTTCACTTGTCTGATGTTGAATTTGTGTCCTTGAGTCGAACATAATAACTTTTCCATTTGATGAATATACCCTCTCTAAGTAGGCCGCTACTTCTAAAGCGAGATTTCCACCAGCAGAGTACCCCATAAGAATCCATTCTTTTTGATTACTCATGTTATAAATATATTCTGCATATTTTTCTATTCTGTCTTGATCTTCAATAAAATCAAATAAATGAAGATTACCTGACTTCATATATTTTGGGATATCATTATAAATTAGACCCCAACCTGCAATCGGTGGAAAAGAAAATAGATTGTATTCATCAGTTATATTAAATGTAGTTACTGGTACAACATCACTATTATCCGTTTTCAAACTCTTTGCAATTCCCATGATTGTAGGTTCTAATACGATTTCTCTAAAGGTTAACAATCTGCCTGTTTCACGCTCTAAGTTGGCTATTAAAGAAATAATTGTTAATGAATTAGCCCCTAACGAGAATACATTGTCACTTCTATAAATCATCATATCTTCCAGTTTTAAAATCTTCCTTACTAGTTGAGCTACTTTCTTTTCATTTTCAGTAACTAACTCTTCTTTGGAACTATTTATTGTGACCTCTTGTAACGAGTGTCTATCCACTTTACCATTTGAATTTAAAGGTAATTTTTGCAGTACTTCCAAAAAGTCTGGAACCATATAATAAGGAAGCTTCTCGTTTAAACAGCGTTGAATATCTCTTTTCAGCTCCAATGTATCAGCATGCTTAGACTGAACATACCCTACTAGTAACTGTTCATTATTAATACTTTGCACTTTTACAACCGCATCACTGACTAATGGATGTTCCGATAAGGTGTGCTCTATTTCCCCTAGTTCAATACGATACCCTCGAATTTTTATTTGATAATCCTTCCTACCGAAAAATTCAATTGTGCCATCTTCCCGCCATCTTCCAATGTCGCCAGTTTTGTATAGTACTCGATCATGTGAACTCTTAGAATACGGATTTTGAATAAAGCTTACCTCTGTTTTAGCTTGATCATTTATATATCCTTTTCCTACACAAATTCCTGCAACATATATCTCACCTTTTAGTCCTACAGGTCTTTTTTGTAATTCTTCATCTAGAATATACAGACTACTATTTACAATTGGCTTACCAATTGGAACCGGATCTTCCTTAGGTGCTTCATACATAATGTGATGAGCAATATCATCAGATGCTTCGGTCGGACCATAGGCATTGACTACTGGTATGGTATGATGCTCAAACCATTTTGTTAGTGTCGCTGTCTTTACTGGCTCCCCCGTTACCAATAAGAATCTTAGATCATTTAACTTCAAATCAAATTCGTTTAAATAATCCGCAAGAATATTAAGATATGAAGGTACAACTTCCAAATGAGTGACTTTCTCGTTATTTAAAACATTTATAAAATATTTTAAGTTTTGCTGTTCTGACTTCTTAATTATTCTCGTTGTTCCTCCGGTGCAGAGTGCCATAAAAAATTGAAATACAGATATGTCAAAACAATGTGAAGCATTTTGTACCACTACAGAATCTTCGTTACATGACAATAGTTCAATTTTTGCCATGATGTGGTTTAACATTCCTAAGTGCTCAACCATTGCTCCTTTTGGTTTTCCAGTTGAGCCAGAGGTGAATATAACGTAAGCTAATTGCCTTGAATCAATATCCATATTAAAGCGCTCTTTCTCCAAGTCTTTAACAGGAATTTCATCTACTTTTATAACATTGGCATTTATGTCTTTCACTTCAAGTAGGGTATCGTCATTACTAACCGTCAGAATAGTCCTGCAATTCGCTTGTTTTAAAATATCATTCATTCGGTCAGATGGTATATCCAGCTCGATTGGAAGATATGCCAGTCCGGCACTCCAAGCTCCTAATATGGAGGCTACCATCCAAGGCGAACGGTCCATCATAATTGCAACAATTGATTCTTTTGGCATATTAGCTTCCCTTAAGGAAATCGCGATTCTATTAGACATGTGATATAGCTTCTCGTAACTCCAAGTTTCATCTTCAAAAACAATAGCTGGTTTAAGCGGATTTTTCTCCGCTTGTTGCATAACGATTTCCGGAACAGTATATTCTGGTAACTGTAAATGATGATCTGTAAATTGTTCCAGCTGTCTTTCTTCTATAGCACTAGTTATTGACAAGTTTGATAAACTTTCTTGGCAGTTGTTCATCATAAAATTTAAAATTGTTTTGTAATGATCAATCATTCTCGTGATTGTATTTTCTTTGAATAAATCTGTTGAATAGATGAATTTTAGTTGATAAAATTCATCATTTGGCATAACTACTAATTCTAAATCCATCAAAGTAGTATTATCCCCGTTATCCATAATAGAATAGCCTTTAACTTTATCATCTAATCCTTGATTGTCGAAATCATTAAAACTAAAGAGAATATCAAAAAGCGGATTACGGTTTAAGGCTCTATCTACATTTAATTCTTCCAAAATTAATTCATATGGAAAGTGTTGATGCTCGAGAACTTTTTCTATCTCCGAAAACACTTCCTTTAATGTGTCCTTTACATTTTTCCTTGCATCCAGAGAGTAATTTAGTGGCAGCGTGTTAATAAACACCCCATACAAATCACTAAATTCTGCTCTTAATCGATTTGAGAAAGGACTTCCAACAATAACTTCTTTACTATTCGAGTACTTATTTAATAGAATATAAAATCCTGTTAAGAAAAAAGTATAAGGAGTAATCTCTAGTTTACGGCATAATTCCCTTACGTCCTCACGTTTATACAAGAAATTATCCTTGATGGAACTTCCTTTATAAGAGCTCTCTTGTGGTCTCTTATAATCATAAGGTAGGTCTAACTTCACAACACCATTTTGGAATTTGCTATTCCAGAAACTTTTAGCATCTTCAAATTTTCCCTCTGTAAGATACTGATTCTCTAATAATGCATAGTGAATATATTCATATTTTTGTTTTTCATAATCTCCACTATAGTAATGTTGATATAAATCTTCTAGAAAGCTAACAATAGATAAGCCATCCATGACAATATGATGAAAATCAAAAATCACGTAATTTACATCTGAATCCTTTAGATGACCTACTCTGATTAAAGGACCTTCTTCAAGATTGAAAGGTTTTATAAATTCTTTGAAAGAACTATTTATGTCCTTTCTTTTCTCTAATATTTGAATTGGCACTGAAACATGTTCAATTACTTTTTGCTGAACACTATGGTTATCTGATTTAAATATTGTTCTAAAAACACTATTGTTATTAGCAATGAAAGATAAAGACTTTTCAAACTTTTCGCGATTGAAGTCCCCTTCAAATTTTATTATAACGGGAAGATTATATGCTAGAGACTCCGGTTCCATAGAGTGTAATAGGTACATTCTTTTTTGACTTGTTGAAGTTTGATACCAAATATTCTCTTGGATCGGTTCGCTTGAGATTACTTCAAGCTCTTTAGACTCTATTTCTTTTGAAATCATTTCAATCGTTTTCAATCTAAAAATATCGCTTAGAAGTAAGGATGAATTCATCTTATCGTTTATTCCTTTTAATAAACTTACCGCCTTTAGACTATGCCCTCCAAGATCAAAGAAAGAATCATCAATACTCATCTCATTTACTAAAAGCTCTTCCTTCCAAATTTCAAGTAACTTTTCCTGAATAGAATTTTCAGGTTTTCTAAGTTGAGTGTTACTCCTACTCTTTTTATTAAGAATACTTTGACTAAAAAATTCGTGTTGTAATCTATTATTTGAATAGATCAGTGGTAAATAATATTTTCGATGTAACAAGCTTTCAAATTTAGGGATGTTTATCTCCCAATCTGATAACCTCAGTAAATCAACATCTTTTTCAAACTCATAACCTAAGTAATCCCAATTGTTATAGAATTTATATTGGCTCGATGATGCGTGTAAACCAATCATTTCTTTACTTACTGTATTTGTTTCGAAATTACCTAAATGAAAGCTCGGACTTATAACATGAATATTTCCAAAGTTATTTCCTTTTACATTTTTCTTTGAAATGATTTCGAAACTATACTTCTTTATTATCAAACTTTTAAAAGCTCCTGTTGCATTACGTTGTTCTTTTCCTCCTAGAGCTAAAAGAAATTGGCTCAATACATTTGGATCAGCGGTTGATAATAAAAGCATTGCTTTTTCCTTACTCACGTTCTGTTGCACAGATCCTACTTCTAAGAATTCAATTAACCCAAAGCCTGGTACAGAATAGAATTGTACTCTTGCATTATCAAACAATATAGCAGGCTCTGGCTTCGTTACTTCTTCGATTTGAGTTAAGTTATTTTCTTTCAATATAGTTGGAATTTCATTTAAATTATTTATTTCAAAACAGATATGGTAAGGACTCTCTCCTCTACTTTCAAGGAAGCTGTTCACTCTACTATCTGGACCAGTTGAACTAATTAATTCGATTGTTGGTGCACTCTTATGTTCTAAAAGAGCTAATTCTGCTTTTTGTATTGGATCATAAACTTTTTTTATGCATTTATAGCCTATACTTTCAAATTCCATAATTTTAGATTCAATGTTCCATACTGAAATACCGATATGATTATACATAAACTGATTTGTTTTATTTTCATTTTTAACTTCCTCTGGAAAGTCCTGTTCATAAAATACATTTATAAAATTTGATGAAAGGTTTTCTTCAGCATCTAGTAAAAACGAGCCATCTTGTTGTAAATCTGTTAATTGGTTTAAAAAGCTTTGAATTGGTTTATTTTTCTCTGTCGGAATAAATTTCCCAGATACCCTTTTCAATTTAAGTTCTTTTGCCAACTTCTTAAGGCACTCCATTGCTGCAAATTCAACATTTCTACCTAGCGCTCGGCAGCTTAATAAAAATGTATCAATGAACAGTTCATCTTCCTTCACTTCAAAAAATACAACGCCTACAAGACCATAGTCACCAAATTTGTCTCTTAGTTTTATCACTCTTATGTTCTCATGATTTAACTTTAAAATTTCTGCTTCTGATCGCCTCATTGTAGTTAGATTAAATTGGTTTGTTCTATATGTTAACTGAGATACACGAGCTAACTCTTCAGGTTTCATCTTATGGAATGACATTTCTAGGTTAAGCAACTTCAAGAAATCTTCTGTACTTTCTTTACTTTCATAAACTTTTTTCCGTTCTTTTTCTGCTCTGTATAATTCGCTTCTGTTACCCTCGTTACTAACTGACAATTGTATATCAAATGCCCAACTATTTTTGAGTAAAGGTATAATCAAGGAATGCGGTTCAGGCACTTGAATTGTATGAACAGATGGCAGATTATTCATAACTTCAAGACACTCCATATGAGAATCATCTAGAAAAATAAAACTATCGATACCTAAATTCAACTCTTTAGCCATAGATAATAAATTATCTGATTTACGTGACCAATTTATTCTCCAAGCAACAAAATCTTCTTGCTTTAACACCATCTCACGATTTTGTTTAAAAGTATCTAAAACGTCCTTCTCATTATTTTTTGTACATAATACAAGAAGAAAACCTTTATTTTTCAAATCCAATAAGAATTGTTGAAGATGTCGATGAGAATCTTCAATTTTAACTCCAGTTGGGCCATCCTCTCCGCATACACCGTTCCATAGTGTATTATCACAATCTACTGCGATGACTTTAAACTTTTTTTGATAGAATGATACAATTTCACGCGCTAAACACATACCAATGGATGTAAATGCTGTGTCTGTATACGGTATATGGGCAATATCATCCGTTGTTTCATCAAACATGTCTAAAATTTCGTATTCATTTTCAATTTTAGTTAAATCTAATATTCTTACTGAAGGTAACTTCTTTAGTTGATCACAAATTGTTCCATATATATGATTAATTTCATTTATTAAATCTTCCGATAATTCATAATTAGAAATAGGTAATAACACTACGTTTAGCTTCCCTTTAGGTTTAGCTGACTTAATAGCCTCAATATATTTTTGTCCTAAGGACTTAATGATCTCTAATTGTTCTTTCTCATCATCCAAATCTCGAATCCAGTCCTCAGCTCTTTGACATACAAATGTGACACCATCATTTTGATTCATCGAGCTTTCTGAGTCATATAACTCTTGAAACACTTGATTATATGGTCCAAAAGTAATATTCGGATTCACAGCAAAGTTTTTGCTCCAAAAAGAGATTGAATCTGCAACATTATCGAAAGTAAATGAACTTGATATATACACTGGTACTTCAACCATGTTTGCTTTTCTTTTTGAGCTAAGTAGTAAACTGTTTTCTGTTGAAAGTGGCGCAACTCTAGCAAGTGCTACGTCTAATTCAGCCTCTTCTACATTCAAAAAATTATGATACAAATCTACAAATACTTGTAGTGTATGTTCAGAAAATAAAGCCGAATCATATTCCACTAAAAACTTAAACTGTTCCTCTCTAGGAAAAACATCTACTTTTAAATCCAGTTTATTATTACCATGTTCAATACTTAATTCTTCTCCCTGAAATAACTCAGATGACATTTGTGCTGGGGGCACTTCATTATGAAAAATAAACATAGTATCAAATAATGGATTTCGGTTAAATTCCCCACTCCATTCACTTTGTTCAACAATATGTGAAAACGGTACATTATGATTTTCATAACACATTAGTAAATCGTTGGTCGTGTTTATAATTAAATCTTTAAAACTTAATTTCTCATTAAAATCTAGTTTAATTGGTAGATAATTCATAAACAAACCAATCATATTTTCAATTTGATCGTCATCCCTTCCAGAAATAAGGCTTCCAATGAAGAATTTTTCTGAATTAGAAAGACGGTTTATTACAGCTGAGAAAGTTGCGAACAAAATAAAATGGTCTGTTATTGCAGGTAAGTTTAAGAAATTTTTAATTCTGTTCACGGCTTTTTTATCAATGGAAAACTCTAATGTTTTACCAATCGATTGTTTAGTAATAGATGGATTTCGCTCTATAGGTAAATCAAGTTCAAAGTACTCTTTAGAAACATATTCCTTCCAAAATAGTTCCTGATTACGAAATGAACCTTTCTCTAACTCTTGATTAAGCCAATGAGCGTAATCTTTATATTGAACATTCGGAACATCAATTACTCCTCCGTTATATCTCTCAAATAAGTTTTTAAAGAACGTTACGAGTGACGTTCCATCACAAATAATATGGTGAAAATCAAAGAAAATTGCCTGTCTCCCATTTTCTAGATTTATAAGTGCACATCGAAATAATGGACCGTTTTCCAAGTTAAATGGCTGGATGAGGTTTTTCAACATTTCATTAACTTTAGTTGATTCACAATTATATTCTTCGATCGTTATTTGAATATTCTCTTTCACCTTTTGTACAAACTCACCATTTTCCTCAGTAAAAATTGTTCTCAAGATTTCATTAGCTTGTACTAACTCATTCACACTTTCTTCCATTTTCACTTTATCTAATTTCTTATACAGAATTTGACTCATTGGCATATTGTATGAAGTATTTTGTTTATCTTTAGATTGCACAACATAAATCTGCTTCTGAATAGGAGTCATACGTACCTCTTTTAGATCATAAGGAATAATTGTGTTATTCTTATTAAAATTATGCACTACATCTGCAGCCTCTAACTTTAATGCTAGTGTTCTAACGCTCGGTGATGTAAATACTTCTGAAATTTTCAATTTAATTCCATACTTAGTGTTGATTTTTGAAATCAAATTAATGCTCTTTAAAGAGTCTCCACCATACTCAAAGAAGTTAGAGTCGATTCCAATAGCATTGTTATTTAAGATATCTTGAAAAATAGTTAATAACTCTTTTTCAAGAATGGTTCCTGGTTTTTCCGAAATTGTTATTGGCTCATTCTCGCGATCTATAGTAGATAATTTTTGATAATCCACTTTCCCATTAACTGTCAATGGCACTTCTTCAATTGCTACAAAAAATTTAGGTACCATAAATGAAGGCAAATAACTCTCTAAATGAAACTTTAAATGCGAAAGATTGTTCTGCGGAAAATCCCCCTTTACATATGCAATAATAAAGTTTTCATCGAATGCATCTTTTTCAACTGTAACAACAGATTCGATTACATCATCATGCCTGTCTAGGACGTTCTTAATTTCTCCTATTTCAACACGATTCCCTCGAATTTTAACTTGCGAATCTTTTCTTCCAATGAAAACTAAGTTGCCATCTGGCAACATAGAAACATGGTCACCAGTCTTAAAATATTTCTCTTTTTTTCCTGTCTCGTCAGTTAAATAGATGAAGCTCTTTTCTGTAAGGTCGACATTATTGTAATAGCCAAAAGTTACTCCTATACCACCAATGTATAACTCACCAATAGATAAAGGGCCTACATCCTCTAATTTGTCATCTAGAACTCTCAATTTATAGTTCCGCCAAGCATGCCCCATTGAAAACTCTCTATCAATTATTGAATTCTTCTCACCCTTATAGGTTGAAGTCGTTGTAGTAATAGAAACTTCTGATGGTCCATACGTATTAATTAATTCTGGACTTTCCCCACTTGTTAATTTGTTCCATAACCCTAAAACTTTTGGTGAGATTCTTTGACCAGACAAAGTAATAATTCGAATACAATTTGGCAAATCTATGTTTTCGCTTGTTAAAAAGATAACCCATTTCTCCCAATAGGCAGCTGGTATTCCAATTACTGATATTTTATGATCCTCAATAAATGAATTGAAATCGACAAATGATTCCATTGCCTCTTCATTTCTAACTATAACCGTACCGCCAATCGTTAAAACTGGCATAATTTCCTCTAGGGTAGCATCAAACCCTAAAGCAGAAAAATGAATGGATGTATCGCTAGAAGTTAAATTAAACTCTTCAACAGTATCATAATTATGATTTAATAAACCTAAATGCGTCCCGTGAATACCTTTTGGAGCCCCTGTTGTACCTGACGTAAAAATAATATAAGCACCCATGTTTTCTTCTAATTGATAGTTTGATACAAGATATTGATCATATCTATAATCCAGGAAATTTACCGTATCTAAGTTTAAAACCTGCTTTTCATCAAATGTATTTAAACAGAGGTTTTCATAACAATCTGAAGTTAAGATTGTCTTCGCGCCACTAATTTCCAACATCATTCTTACACGTTCAATTGGGTACTTTGGATCAATTAATACGAACTTCCCTCTCGCTTTTAATATTCCATATATAGAAGCGATAAAATTCACTCCGCGATCCATGTAAACGGCGCAAACTTCTTCCTTCTGAAACTTCCTCTCTAACAAGAGAGCTGAAATACCACTAGCTTTTTCGTTAAGCTCCTCATAAGTAATCGACTGATTATTATGAACAACAGCTGTAGCTAAAGGTGTTTTTTCTGCTTGCCTCTCAAATAAACGCTGTACAGGAATTAACGGACGCTCACTATGTGGATGAATATGAATTTTATTTACTACTTCTTCAAGCTGTGACGTATTAAAAATCTTTACTTCACCAATAGATGTATCTAAAGATTCCATCATTTCCATCAAAACTTTTTCAAATGTATTAAGAATATAATGAGCACTCTCTTCTTCAAGGAAATCCTGTCTATAATGAAAATCAATATAGTATTCTGTAGATTTCTCTGAAATTGATAATGTAAAATCAACTTGTGATTCTTCTGCTTTATTTTTTAAAGGTGTAATATCAAACTCAAGATTTTTGGTTTTTACTTCTGGAAAATTGTTAAATGAAAACAATCCATTAAACAGTTCATAGTTCCTATCATTAAAAAATGCTTTCCTATTTGCAATGATTTCATTTAATCCTGCATTCTGATGTCTAAAGACTGTTAAACATGTATCTTTTACAGAATGAAGTAAATCCTTAACCTCAATATCTTTGTTTCCTTCTATCACAATAGGGAGTGTATTTGTAAAATATCCTACCTCTCTTTCTAATTCCGGAAATAATCTCCCCGCAGTAGGTGTTCCTACACATATTTTTTCTGAACCCGTAAATTTATGGTACATAATATAAAAAGCCGCTAAGAAATATTGATAAGGCGTAATAGCATGTTCTTTGCAAAAATTATTAATTTTCACATTTGCCTCTGGAGATAACTTCAATGAATTTAACCTTGATTTAAACGATAATGTCCCCGTATTGTGTAATAGACCCGGAAACCTAATTGGATTAATAGGTTCTACCAATTTACTCTCCCAGTATTCCATATCTTTGTTCAGTGCTTCTTTATAACTCTCATTCTGCTTATAAAACAAATAGTCAACAAAATTTCGATTTGGTTTAGCCCCAGTGTTTAAACCGTAATAATATTTCATGATTTCTTCTAAAAAGATATTAATGGACCAACCATCGGAGATAATGTGATGAAAAGATATTCCCATCGTAAAGCCTTTACTACCATCGTTTACTAGAATCACTCTAGCTAAAGGCCCAGCCTCTAAATCAAATGGTTCTTCACATAGATTTTTACAAAGAACTAGACTATTTATATTTGTTGAAGGCTTAATAACACTAAAGGTAACTTTCCCTTCGGTAGAAAGCCTGATTTCTGGATTATCATTATTTTTTACAAAGTTCATTTTAAAAGCTTCAAAGGAAGAAGCTGTAGCACTTACAGCCTCTTCTAATTTTTCAAGATTTATATCCCCAGAAATTTTGAAGAAATCCATTAAATGAAAAACTGTGCTCTGAGGATCATCCTCCCAAAATATCCACATTCTTTTTTGCTCGCTGGACAATGGGATATGCTCAAAATGTGAAGGTCTTTCCGGTAATGAATTTATACTTACACGCTTGTTTCCTCCTTTGAGAGCATTTAAAAGCTTAAGTTTGTTATTTGAAAGGCTACTGTTAGTCATTATTTCGCACCTACCCATTAATTTTCTCTAAGTAAAGTATTGCTTCTTCTTCGGAAAGAGATTCTATAAATGTAATTAAGTCGCTTTCTATTAATCTAGACATTTGTTTTAATCTTCTGTTAACAAATAAGTTTTCTATAGACACTTTCAATCCAAATTGTTCTTCTATTCGACTGACTAATTGAACTGCTTTTAGAGAATTGCCCCCTAATTCAAAGAAATCACTATTTAATTTAGGTTTTCTTCCTAATAGTTCTTCCCAAATATCTACTAAAACGAAATCAATTTCATTTAGATCTTCTTCCACTTCCAATTCCAATTCATTTCTTGTTTGTGTGACCAAATTCATTAATTTTTTTTGATCAATTTTTTTATTTGAAGTTAGAGGTATCTCATCAATCATTATTATTTGATTCGGTAACATATATAACGGACAGCTTTTAGCTAATCTTGTTTGGATATTAGATTTAACCATGCTTTCATCTTCGGAGCTGACAACAAAAGCATATATACTTTTGTCATCTTCGCAATCTGCGATACATACGCACCGAGCTACAAACTCTGATTCAGCGATTAAACTCTCTATCTCTCCAAGCTCTACTCTATTTCCCCTAATCTTAACTTGACGATCTGATCTGCCAATATAAATAATTTCATTTTCTTCATTCATCCAGCCCATATCTCCTGTCCTAAAGAGAGGGATACTGTGTGTATCATCAAATGTAAATACTTGATAGTTATCGACTGAATCATAATTTAAATATCCGTCTGTAATGTAATTACTTATAATGCATATTTCACCTATTTCTCCCGAGCTGCATATTCTCATCGACTTATCATTTACAATAATTGGAAGTACCCCTGGAATAGCCTTTCCTAAACCTCTAAAGTTTAGCGTATTATGAGCTAATTCTTTTAGCATTATTCCTTGCGGCGTTTCTGTACATCCGTAAAAACTGAAAATTCTAGTTGTTGAATTATTCTGTTTTATTTTCTCGTACACACTTCTATTTAAACTTTCTCCACCGGTAAAGATAAAATCTAAGTCTCTATAGGTTTGTTTGTCGGAAAAGATTAGTTTGCAATAGCTTGGTGTTGTATGGACAACATTGATTTTCTCTTTCATTAACCACTGAATAATGTTATCTGCATCTAAAAGATTCATTCCATCCGGCACACACAATACTCCACCACTACATAACGGAGTAAACATATCTCTATAAATAGGGTCATGTGAGAGCCCTGATAGCATAGAAAATGAAGTACCTAAACCAAAATCAAATTCCTCTATATACCAATTAACAAAGTGAGTTAACGCTCCATGATTCCCTTGAATTGCTTTAGGATCTCCTGTTGTACCCGAAGTAAAGTTAATATAACAAGCCGTGTCAAAGCAAATTTCATAATCTAAACTTTCTTTGTCTCTGCTGTAGCTATTATTAATAATTTCATCAATATGCTGTATATTAACCTCGCTACTTTCAATTTGATGGTCACAACAATTAATTAAGAGTTTTGGGTTAGCTATACTTATTTTCTTTGTTAATAGTTCTTGTGGATGTTCACTATCCAAGATGATGAAAGGATTCCTAGATTCCATAGCAGCAAGGCAAATAATCGGTAAATATTTATTTCTATTCGAATAAATTGCAACTCTTTCATTCGGTTTCAACTTCATCTTTAAATAGGATGTAATCTTTTCTTTCAAGTCATAGCAATATTGATACGAATAAGATTGTCCATGACTCTTAATAGCAATTTGATTAGGGTATTCACGAGCTACTCTATTAAATTTTTCAAATAGCGGTACTTCAAACTTTTTATCTAGCATATCTGTATAATTTAAAACTTGTTCTTGAGAAGATAGACTTGCATTTAAAGTATTCTCAATATTATTTACTAGCAGATTAAAGTACTGTTGAGATATTAGTTTCGCCCTGTTTTCTGTGAATTTATTTCCATCAAATACCGAAAAGATTGTAAGCTGATTTTTCTTTTCTTGAACATAAAAAGTGACATCGAATTTCGAATCAATTTCAGGCACAAATTCTGACTCCTCAATGGCCAAGTTTCCTTTTGAAAGCACTTCGCTCTTCTTTAAATCTGGGAATGCAAGCATATTAAAGAAAAGGCTGAATAATGGTGATTCCCCAAAAGTTCTATCCGGTAAAATTCTTTCTACTATTTTCTCAAACGGAATCGAGCTATTTTCAATCGCTTCCGTAACACTTTCTTCAACCATGGTTAAAATGGATTGGAACGATACCTCTTCATTTACCGATATTTTTATAGGCAATGTATTTATGAAACATCCAATCATATCCTCAAATTCAGACCGCTCTCTTCCTGCAATAGGAATACCTATGGTTAAATCTTCGTTCTTTGTTAATAAGCGTACCAAATGGAAGAAGTTAGCTAACAAAATATTGAATAAACTAACTCTTTTCTCCTGGGACAATTTATATAAATCCGTCATGATTCTTGGATTTATGTCCTGTTTCAACAAAATAGAAGATGTATTAACTTCTCTGTTATGATCAAAGCTACTCTCTAATAACGTACTCTCAGGATTATCCCCTAATTTTTGCTCCCAATAATCTAGTTGCGGCTGAAATTTCCCACTCTCATACATATCCTTTTGCCATTTCGCGTAGTCATAATACTGTAAACTGCTATTTATCTTATATTCATCTAATGTTAATTTTTGTTCTTTTTCTAGAAGATTACACATCACTTCTTTTATGATTAGGTTAATTGACCACCCATCAGCTATTAAATGACTGAATAAAGCAATGAGTACAAAATCATCTTTCTCTCTTTTAATTAATGTAAATTTCATTAAAGGACCATTTTCCAAATCAAATACATACTTAGTTTTCAAGCTAATTAAATTAGATATCTCTACAGGATCGTTTTGTTCTACGTAATCTAACTCCACATGCATTTCATCTGCTATATGAATTTTCGGGTCTCCATTTTCAAAAGATAGAGTAGTTCGTAAAACATCAAACTTTGAAACCATCGTATTTATTGCATTTTTTAAATCCTCTTTTATTAAATTACCCTTAATATTAAATACACCCGGTATATTAAACATTGTAGTATTTTGATTCACATACTCATAAAACGCCATTCTCTCTTGTGAATATGAAAGAATCGGGTGATTGTTGTGCTCAAATTTTTGAAGCCCAGGTACACTAACCTGTAATTTTTCGCTTCTATCAATAACCTGAGCTAAATCTTTAAGTATTGGGTTTTCAAATATTTGTCTAAGTGTAATTTTTTTGTTGAATGTATTCTCTAATTTGTTTAACATTTGCACAGCTAAAAGACTATGACCACCTAAGCCAAAAAATTCACTTGTTCTTCCTACATCTCTACCAACTAATTCTTTCCAAATGCTCGCTAATTTCTCTTCCGTATCACTAAAGTTTTTATCTAGAATCTCCTCTTTTAAAATAGGTTTTGGCAGCAACTTCCTGTCAATTTTCCCATTCTTATTTATTGGAAATTCTTCTACTTCTATCATCACAACCGGAATCATATAAGAAGGTAAATATGAGCTCAGGTATGCTTTAACTTCTTCATTACTTACTAAGTTATTGCACGAGTAATATAAAGCTAGATTCGCTTCCCCCGAATCACCCTCAAAGCCAACTACTAAACAGTTATTTATCTTTTCGTTATTCAATAAAACATTTTCAATCTCATTCAATTCGATCCGATAACCTCTTACTTTCACCTGAAAATCTAAACGACTTAAGAATTCTAAATCGCCATCCTCATTAATCCTTACTAGGTCACCAGTTTTATAAAATCTATTTTTTTCTCCGTTAAAAGGATTATCTAAAAATGCCTTTTTAGTTTCTAGCGGAGCATTAATATACCCTCTACCAACTCCAATTCCAGAGACGTATAATTCACCTGGTACCCCTCTAGGAAGTAATTTCATATTATTGTCTAGTACGTAAAGGTTCATATTCGCAACAGGCTTCCCTACAGGAACATGACTCACAATATCTTCAAATTTCTCTTCGGACCAATAATGTGTCACATCATCTGAGCACTCAGTTGGTCCGTAAGCATTAACAATCGGAATATTCCCAAAATTATGATGCCATCTATTTACAAGATCAGGTGGTAGTGTTTCTCCAGTTACAACCAACATTCTTAACTGATCGCATGTTTTCAAGATAGAGAGAGAATCGAGATCATCTAAAATGAAACGAAGTAAAGTTGGAACAACCTCCAAAATCGTGATATTCTTTTCTAATACTTGCTGTAACAATTCTCTTGAATTCTTGGCAGTATCATCTGATACAATGTGACAGTATCCTCCCACCAAAACGGTAGAGAAAAATTGCCATACTGAAATATCGAAACATTGCGAAGCATTTTCAACAATTCTATCTTGATTACTAATTTTAAAATCATGTATTTTAGCAAATAGATGATTTAGCATACCTATTTGTTCAATCATTGCCCCCTTAGGCTTACCTGTTGAGCCTGAAGTAAAAATGATATAAGCTAAATCGTTCATTTTTAATTTTCTAACCGGTTCAATGTTAGGAACATGAATCGTCTCATTAATATTAACCATTCTATTAATTTCTTCCATTAACGGTAACGAGCTTAATGATAGATTGTTTACCGCGATGGTATCTGTTTCTGACTGCCTTATAATATCTTTAATTCTTTCAGCTGGATAATTCACCTCAAGTGGAATATAAGATCTTCCAGCTTTCCAAATAGATAGTATTGTTTTTACAAAATCAATACTTCTATCCATATATATTAGTACAGGTGTTGGTGTATCCTCTGGTTGAACAAAAGACCTTGAAAGCAAATCCGTTTCATACTTTAGCTCAGCATAAGTAATCGTTCCATTATCATCAGAAAATGCAACTTTATTTGGTACACGCATTGCCCATTGATCAATGATTTCATTAATAGACTGATTGAAAGGAAATTCAAGTTTATTGTTATTAAAGTCATGTAGTAGAAATTGCTTTTCTTTTTCACTAATAATATCTATATCATCTAGCTTTATATCTTCCATACAAATGATACGTAACATGTTTTGGAAGTTTTCTATAAAACGTTCTATAAAGTTTGCATGGAATAAATCTGTACAATACTCTAAATTAAATTGAAACTCTTCATTTTTCTCTTCTGCAATTAATGAAAGATCGAACTTAGAAGTATAATTTTCAATAAAAATAGGTTCAAGCTCTAACTCTCCCATTCTCATTTCACTTAACGGTGCATTTTGTAACGTAAATAAAGTTTGAAAAAGTGGTGTTCTACTTAGATCTCTACTATCGTTATATTCCTGTAATAATAGTTCCATTGGTACATCTTGATTCTCATAAACGTTCAAGAAATCCCTCTGAATGTTTTCGATTAATTTATGGAACGACATACTTTCATCAAACTTAATAGGTATAGGCAACACATTTACAAAATAGCCAATAAGCTTTTCAAAATAAACATTTTCTCTATTTGCAAATGGAACACCAATAACAAATTCTTCCTGTCTACTATACTTTTGCAGCATTAAACTATATGCTGCAAATAGAATATTAAATTCTGTCGTTTTTAAGTATTGCGCTTTTCTTTTAACAGCTTTAAAAATATCCTTTCCAGAAGAAAAAAGAACGTGCTTTCCTTTAAAGGACATTTCTTTTGGTCTCGGAAATGACGTAGGCATTTTTAAAACCGGGAGTTCTTCTGGGAATTTACTCTTCCACCAATCTAACTTGGATTGAATGGAACTTTTCTCAATCCTTTTTCTTTGTAAATTAGAGTATACTTTGTAAGGATACTTTATCTCATCAACCTGTATGCTTGTATTAGAATCTTCTTCATAGAAATGTTTTAGTTCCTCTAATAAGACTCCCATAGACCAACCATCACAAACTGTATGATGAATTGAGAAAGTGAGATAATTCTCTCTTTCGTTTACTTGTAATAACTTCGTCCTTAGCAACGGCGAATGACTCAGATCAAAAGGAATATTACCAAACTCCCTGGAAACATCTTCTATATATTGATTCACATCACAATCTGGTTGCACTCTTTCCTGGTCAATGTGCAACTCAACTGTATTTTCTTCTATAATAACGTTACCTTCGTCACTTTGCTTAAACGCATAACCAAACACAGTATGTCTATTCACAATGGTATTTAGAGAACTTGTCAGTCTATCTATATTTAATTTCCCGGAAATTTTCATCGTAAAAACAATGTTATAGAATGGATTGTTGGGTTCAAGTTGATCCAATAACCACAAACGCTCTTGTCCCATACTAGGAAGGTTCTCTAACAAACTTTGTTCATCTAAAATACTTTCATCTCTAGTATGGCTTGACTTAACTATATTAGAGAATTGTTCAAAAACGGGTGCTTCAAACAACTCTTTTAATGTCAAATTTACTTTGAATTTTTCATTTATTTTATTAACTAATTGCGCAGCAAGTATTGAATTGCCACCCACTTCAAAAAAATTCATCTTGTGATTGATGTCTGCACGTCCTAAAATATCACTCCATACAGCTGAGATTTCCTTATCTATACCATAAAAAACTTGCATATTACTCGCTGTATTTAGTTCTTTTCTTTTTTGAAGAAAAATTTCTTCTAGCTTTTTCTCTTCAACTTTTCCATTTCGATTAATCGGTATCTCATCTACTCTAATAAAATAAGCTGGAATCATATACGATGGTAATTTATCTTCAAGATGCTGTTTAACAGATTGAACATTAATCTCTACACTATTTTTATAAAACGCACATAGCTCTAATCTATCACTTGTACTTTTAACACCTAAAACTGTAACAAAAGCATGATTAATTAAAGTACCTATATTTTTCTCAATTTCTTCTTTTTGAATACGATAACCCCTGATTTTTATTTGGCTATCCTTTCTTCCCACGTAATATACATTTCCGTTATCATCGTAGAATCCATAATCCCCGGTTTTATATATACGCTTGCCCAGAAAACCTTCTTTTATAAACTTTGAATCTGTTAACTTACCATCATTTAAATATTCTTCTGCAAGGCCTGTACCACTTAATATAATCTCTCCTATTGTATATGGTGGGAGGACCATATTGTATTTGTTTAACACATAAGTAAACATTCCCTTAATGGATTGCCCTATACTCGTCTTATTTGCATAAGAAGAATCTAATGTTAATTCGCAGATATTGCTACCAACAGTCGCTTCAGTTGGCCCATATTCGTTAATCAATTTAGATAAAGGCAATAACCTCTTGAACTTTCGAATGAGATCATCATTAATATTTTCTCCACCCGCAACAACACATATTTTTTTACTTGCTAAAGTTTGAGAATCTATTGATTCAAATAAAATTTCTAAGTGTGCAGGTGTACACTTTAGTAAAAGAGGTTCTTTTACGTTTTGAATATATGAAACGAATCCATCTAAACCTTGCCTTACTTCAATGAATTCTACTCTTCCACCATTTATAAGTTGTGGAAAAACGCTTGTTATTGTTAAATCAAAGGATAATGACGTATGGACTACAGCAAGACGATTATCATTTATACAATAATTATTTACGCAATGATCTAAATAATTCCCTAACGCATTTTGAGAAATAATGACACCCTTTGGTACTCCTGTAGAACCCGATGTAAACAGAACATAAGCCGGATTTTTTGCAATTTTTCTTTTAACAAGAACGTTATGATCAAATTCACAATTTAAATCTATAATTTTTTCATGCTTTAAATTGAGCGAATCCAATTCTATTTTCTCCGAGTTATAAATTATACAACTACAATTTGCTGCGTTTAAAATTTGTTGCATACGTTCTGATGGCAATGATAAATCAAGAGGGATGTATGTACAATCATTTCTCCAGCAACCTAACACTGAAGAGATAAATGCAGGCTCTCTATCAGTAATAATTGCAATCTTCGAACCTGGAGCGATTCCTTTGCTAATGAGTTCACCTAGTATTAAGTCTGCTTGCTCACTAAGGTCACTATATGTATAATTAACGCCTTTATATTTTGTAAAGACTAATTGACTATGTTTTAATATCGCACCTTCCAACATAGCATGAGCATTAAAGATAGAATCCGTTTCTCTTACTGGATTAATTTTTTCATAATGGCTATCGAAATCACTTAGAGAATAAGGTGAAATGTTTACTATTTCAGCATCTGGCTTTCTCAGGTAGCGATTAAGCAAAATAAAAAAGGTAGATAAAAATGTCTCTGCAAATTTCCTATCATATTTTTGTAATGAGTATTCCAATCCAATAGATAATCCATCATTATCTTTATCAACGATAATGGTCATATCCTTCTTTGCCAACGGTCCATATGTTTTATGCAGTTTACAGATCGAGTCATTAAATAAATTTTCTGAAATAGATGTATCTTGAAATAGAAACATGAAGTCAGAAAAAGGTGAGTAATCTTCAATATACTCTGAACTAGCAAAGTGATTGACTATTTCTTCATATGGTAGCGATTGATTTTCATTTAACTTTTGAGATAGTTGATGTACCTCTTGCACTAAATCATTAAAGCTTTTGCTACCAGCCTTAATCTTTAACGGTAATACATTTGCGAAGAACCCCATCATGTTCATCAGATCACTACTAACTCTTCCAGAACCTACTGTTTCTAATACAATTTCATTTTCCCCTGAAAAATATGACAAAGTTCCGATATATGTAGTCAACAATACTGAAAATAAAGAGGCACCATTTTTCTGAATAAAATTATTCATCTGTTCCTTTGTCTTATGGTCCACTTTCAGTTCATGATAACCACCAGAAAAGTTAATAAGTGATTTATCATTTGCAGGATAATCAATATCTGTTTTCTCATATCCATCTGCGAACATACCATCCCAAAACTCTTTAACTCTCTCTCTTTCACCATTATTAAGCCATTCTACTTGCCACTCTGCGAAATCTGCATACTGAACTTCTATTTCATCTGGTTGATAACAGGTTCCTTTTGAATATGCATTATATGCTTGTGACAGCTCCTTTAAAAATAGTTCAAGCGACCAACCATCTACAATAATATGATGGAATACGAATATTACTCTGTGAACATTATTTTTAAAATGGATAACTTTCCACCTAAATAAAGGAGCTGTATGGAAATCAAAAACTGGCAAGAATATTTCATTGTATTCATCAGAATATACTTTTTCCGAAAATTCCAATTGACTAAACTCTCTTGATTCTCCATGTATTTCAATATCTTCGTGGATAAATTGTACTACTTCTCCATTTATTTCTTTTAACGATGTCCTCAATGGCTCATGTCGTTTAACTAGAGTTTTAATTGCTTCTTTAAAAGCATTTTCATGAAACGCTCCGCTCATTTCAAATTCTAAGGGAACATGATATAGTTGCGTCTTAGCGTATTTTTGCTCGAAATACCATAACCTTTGTTGGGCTTTCGAAGCAGACATCTGAAAAATATCATTCAAAATAGATTACCTCACATTTCCTTTAATTTTTGTTCAGAGACTCCTCAAATAGCTACTTTGATAACGTTAATCTTTAAAATAGTTATATTTGTTTCTTTTATATTTTTCTTTATCTTTAGCACCTTTGCTATAATTCAACTTCTCCTTACTTATTCTTCTGCCTTTTACCCATAGAAAATCTTGCTCATACGTTATTTTATGATAGTTATCCAAGCGTTTACGCAAAATGATCCCGTTCTCTACAGCTTGATTAACTGCACATCCTTTTTCGTTTTTATGCTGACAATTGGAGTAGGTGCAATATTTTGCCCACTCCAATATTTCTGGAAATCCTGCTTTACTATCATTTTCTTCAAGTAAAACTCCAAACTCTCTCATTCCAGGTGTATCAAGCAAAATAGTCCCGTTATTAAATAAAATTAATTCTCTACGTGTAGTTGTATGGCGGCCTTTTGAGGTAGCTTCACTAACATGACCAACCTTCATCACTTCAGTTCCAATTAGAGTATTAATAATTGTGCTTTTTCCAACACCACTTGCCCCTACAAATCCTACTGTCTCACCAGGGATTAAATGTGGAATTAACGACTGTATGCCGTTTATCCCTTCAAGGGCAGATACTGTTAAGACCTTACCATCAGGATGAATTCTACGAGTTATTTCTACATAAGAATCAGGATCAGTGACTAGATCCGCTTTAGATAAAACAATAATAAGTTCAATACGACATTTCTGAGCCTGAGTAATGTATCTTTCAAGTCGTCTCGGATTATATTCTTTATTCATTGATGTCACTAAAAATAGCTTATCTAGATTTACGCCGATTACTTGCTCTTCATAAAGGCTTCCTGGCTTCTTACGATAAAAAATAGATTTCCTGTCTAAAATGGATTCTAAAATATATTCATCATTCTTTATGCTTCTAGCCCTTACCCAATCGCCAGGGACCGGTAGACTCGCTGCATTAGATGTTAATAGTTTCTGAGAGGTTATACATCTCCTCAAACCTGATTGTGTGGCTATTAGTATATCTTTACTAGTAAAACAAGTAACTACTCTTGCGATTTCACATTGTGAACTTGTATGCTTGTTAAACTCGTTTTCCCAGTGAAGATTCAAACCATAACTTTTTAAGATATCCATCAATAACCTCCTACACCTTATTTCTTGCTCTTCTTTTGATTTTCGGCATACTTAACTGTTCATTTTGACCAGAAAGCAATATCTTATCAATATTCTCTGCCATTTTTCTAATAGTAGTTAATGTATAAAATTCTTCCCATGCAACCTTGATAGAAAATCGCTCTTCCATATTCATTTTAATTTTCATAGCGAGCAAAGAATGGCCACCTACTTCAAAAAATTCAGCAATACAACTTACCTTTTTTCGTCCTAAAATATCACACCAAATTTCTGAAATAATCCTTTCTGTTTCAGTAATAGGTGCCTCATACTTTACGTTTTCTTGGTGTATAACAAGCTTAGGAAGATTATTTTTATCTATTTTCCCATTTTTTGTTAGCACGAATTTTTCTACAATCACGAAATACGATGGAATCATATACTCAGGTAATAATCCCTTTAATGTATCCTTAGTAATAGATAGATCAAATCTATTTATTTCAAACGGTTTTATATAAGCCACAATTTGCTTTTGGCCAAATTCATCTTGAACTGTTGTAATATATGAATCCTCTACAGTTATATCTTTATCAATCTTCTTTTTTATATCCGTTAACTCAACTCTAAAACCTCTGATTTTTTCTTGCATATCTTTTCTACCACAATAAACAATTTCACCTTGTGTATTTCGATATGCTAAGTCACCCGAACGATATAACCGAGTTATATCCCCATTTTCTAATTTAATAGAGATAAATTTCCTTTGGGTCTCTTCCTCAAGATTCAGATATTCATTGGCAAGACCTTTACCTCCAATATACATCTCTCCTACCACTCCAATAGGAAGATTATGAGTGCCATCCTGACTTCGAATATCAATAACGGTATCAGAAATAGGAATTCCTATAGGTAAATCTTCTTCATATGATTCTACATCGTGAATTTTATGAAAAGTAGCAAACGTAGTTGTTTCACTCGGCCCATATACATGAATAAATTGGCATCCTGGAAGATTCTTAGAGAACTTTTTAACACAATCTAAATTAACTTTTTCACCACCAAAAAGAATCTGTTTTACCCCCTTAAATGGGCTACTTTCTGCAGTAGAATATTGATTAAATAAAGATGTTGTAATAAATAACGTATCAACACCGTTATGGCTAATCTTTTCCTTTAATACATCCGGAGATAACAGATCTTCTTTTTCGATTAAAACGAGTTTAGCTCCATTAAGAAAAGCTCCCCAAATTTCAAACGTTGTAGCATCGAAACCTAAGTTGTTCATTTGAGCAATAACATTTTGGTTTGACAACTTGCAATAATTAGGGTTTAATACTAACCTCAGAACACCATCATTAGGAATGCTGATCCCTTTTGGGTTTCCACTCGAACCAGAAGTAAAGACACAATATAACTCATCTTGATCATCCGCATAAACACTTTCGAATAACATATCTGTAGAATCTTCAATTCGACTTATATTTAAAGTTAAAATATCTGATGGAATACGTAACTCTTTTAGAACATTTGAACTTCCTTCATCAAATAGGATTACCTCCGGTGAAGTCTGATGGATAATCTCATTCACTCTTGTGGGAGGGGTTCCCTTATCTAATAAAATATAAGAATACCCTGAACGCGTGGCAGCTATTATGCTATAAATAGAATGAATCGCTTTATCACAACAAATAAGTGCACGGCGCCTTGTTTGTTGTGCAGGATGAGATAACAATACCTTTCCGATGGATGCACTTTTATAATTAAGTTCTTTATAAGTCACAGAATGATTTTCTGTTATGATTGCAATTTGATCTGGAACCTTATTGAATTGTTTTTCTAAGTAGTAAGAAACTCCACCTTTATGATACAAATCACCCATTGGATTATCAGCATGTTCGTTTGTTCGATCAATCAGTTCTACATCTTTTGTTAATAATACTTTAAGCTCTGCTATTTGCTTATCTGGCTGCGAGGTAGTAACATCAAGAATATTTTTATAAAAATTCAAAAAACTCTCCATAAACTCTTTCGTCATATGAGAAGCATTATATTGAATAACCCCATGTAATGAAGTATTAACTTTTTCAAATATACACGTTAGATCAGATTGCGCAAATTTCTTTAGAAGAGGGAATGAAGAAAATTTTATTTCTCCCATATCTAATGTAATGCCTTCCACACCTGCAAAAAATAACGAGGCACCTTCAAAATCAGAAGTTCTTGCTTTTTCTAGTACAAACATAGTTTGATATAAAGGCTGGTTAGCGGAATTACCTTGATCATTGTACTTCTCTATCAATTCTTGATAAGATACCCTTTGATTTGAGAATATTTTTCTTACATCACGTTGTACCAAATTGGCATACTCAGCAAAAGATTGCGTGTCATTTACCAAGCAGTTTACAGGTAATGTATTCACATAATAACCAATCTTATCTAGATGTTTTTTTGAATGCCGTCCTAAAAAAGGAACTCCTGTAGCGATATTGTTATTATCAAAATAATAAGATAGCACTATATGGTAATTTGCTAATAAAAAACTAAAAGGAGTAACACCCATCTTAAAGGACTCCGAATAAATTTTTTCAGTTAAATCTTTATCTAACTGCAAAACAATGGATTCAGCTGTTTCACTTTTCAACATATCCCTAGACTTTCCGAATGGCAGCTGAAGTTCCTCTACCCCTTTGTGTAACCTTTCTTTCCAATAATCTAATGACTTCTTATATTTATCTGTTGTTTTATACTCATCTAACATCTCAATATGATCAAAAAAAGAACAGTCATTTGCTACTAGAGAAAAATCTTCGTTATTCCTCATCTGTTTATAAATAGAAGCGATTTCTTTCAATATCACAATAAGTGACCAATAATCGACAACGATGTGGTGTGTAATAAGCAATACATATTTATTATTATCATCAGTAGTAGCAACTATAAATCTAGAAAGTGGTCCATTCTTTAAATCAATCAATTTATTTGCTTCAATATTGAAAAAATCACGTACTTCCTGCTCGTTTATAAAAGTGTAGGTTTCAAAAGATACACGATTATTTTCGTTAACTGTTTGTAGTATTTCACCATTTTTCTCAATAAAACGAGCACATAAAATAGGATGTTTCACAGAAATTAAATCACTAACCTTTTGTAAATCGTATACATCTATATCACTTTCAACCTTTGCGGAAAAGTAAGTATTATATGCCGTTGATTGCGGATTGGCCGTTTGTATTTTCCATAATCCTTTTTGACCCTCTGACAATTTATATTCTTTATTCATTTTTGATCCCACCCTAAGTATCAGTAGTTTAAGTAACAAAGTACTTTTTTATAAAATAGAAATGATGAGCTCCCATCATTTAGAAAACCTAATTACTCCTTAGTGCTATCTGATTGATACAAATGTTTAAAACTCTATATCAAACTGAGTTCTTTTTCAGAATGAAGATTCAATACTTTGTGACACCATTCCTCATTGTAAATCGTATCAAAATATCGATCTCCCCTATCTGCAAACAGCGTTACTACATTAGGCTTTTTCACATAGTTTTTATCTTTAAAATAATTTTTCACTGCACCGTATACAGCACCCGAAGAACCTCCAGCAAATATTGCATGTTCACTTAAGAGTTCTTTACACATTTCTATGCTCGTTTTTTCACTGATTATCACAACATCATCAATGATTGAATCTTTTAGAATATCCGGTACAATACTTGAGCCTATCCCAGGGATGGATCTATTTTGAGGTTGCAAACCAAAAATAACAGAACCTTCCATATCTACCGCGATAACTTTTGATTTCGGGAACTTCTCTTTGACACAATTAGAAATGCCAGTAATTGTCCCCCCAGAACTTACACCTAAAAAAATATAATCCACTTCAATTTCGTTACATATTTGCTTCCCTACGGTCTCGTAATATGCATTTGCAACTAATTTATTACCGTATTGATTAATCCAATATGAATTTGCTATTGAATTTCTTAGCTCATTAACCTTCTCTAACCTTGTGATTAAATATCCACCTGAATTATCGGGTTCTGTTACTTTTATTACTGTTGCTCCTAGAGATCTAATGATCATTTCATTCACAGGTAAAATTTTCGGATCAACCACGCAAATAAATTTCAAACCTAGCCTTTTACAATAACTTGCTAAAGCGATACCAAAATTACCAGACGAAGATTCAATAATTGTTGTATCCTTGTCGATATCACCTTTCTGAAGCAAAGTTTCAAGAATGTGTGCAGCTGCTCTATCTTTAACGCTACCAGTAGGGTTGTTTCCCTCTAATTTAACGAATAAATTCACATTACATAAGTCTTTACTTGTTAGTTGTACCATTGGCGTTTTTCCAACAAAATCTAATACACTATTATAAATACTCATAATTTACTCCCACTTGATTCTTGTTATTTTTTTCATAAATTAATGATTTGTTTATAATGTTATTAATATATTCAACGTTATTGTTAATGAAAAAATGGTTACCATTTAATGTATAAACTATCGCTTCACGCTCGCTGTATTTATTCCATTCTAGAGCTTCCTCTAGTTTTACTGTGTCTTCAGTTCCTATAAGAATGGAAATATCACATTCGATTTTATGCTGATTAGGATTATATTCGTATTCTCCTAGTATCTTTAAATCATTCCTTATTATCGGTAGAAACAAATCTGTTAATTCTTTACTATCAACCAACTCTTGTGGGATGCCTCCAAGAGCACTCAATTTACTTAGCAATTCCTGATTAGAAAAATGATGTAATTTTTCTTTATCTTTCATCCGATCCGGTGTTTTGCAACCAGAAAAAAATATATGTTCTGGTAATCTTTTGCCCTCAGAACGGATCTTATGATATAGCTCGTAAGCTAATATACTTCCCATGCTATGTCCATATAATGCATACTGATTTTGGTCGATCTTATCCTGAATCATATTATAAATATCATCCGTTACTTCTTTCATACTCATATAGAAGCCCTCATTAAATCTTTGTCCCCTTCCTTTCAACGGAACAGGATGTAAATAAATAGATTTATCTAAATGATTCCTCCATTTGTAATACCCTACCTCCGAACCACCAGCGTAAGGTAGACAAAATAATAGCATGCATTTCCCCCCCCTTTAAATAGAAACTTTCTAATTATAACTATTAAGATTAATATTCAAAAATACAGATTAAAAAGACTATTACACTTTATTGAATTCATGATTACTTGCCATTTTTTGAAGCTGGGATTGATACTTCTTTTCTTTTAATTTATCCCTTTTATCCCTATTATTCTTCAATGAAATATGACCAGGATTTTCTTCATACCCTTTTCTTCTACTATACCTCGACAAACCTTCTGGAATTAAGCTAGACCGTTTATCTTGGAGTATCCCTGCAACCCCTATAGTTGAAGATTCATTTATATATTGTGGATAGATTTTCTTGAAATAGTCTAATGCCCTATCAGCCTTATAGTCTTGCGGCTCAGGATACGATGTAATGACACCTTCAAAATTACGTAAAACCACTTTATCAGGACTTTGTGAAATGATATAGTTTGGCTGAATAGCAATTTTACCTCCCCCGCCCGGCGCATCTACCACAAATGTAGGTACTGCATAACCCGACGTATGCCCCCTGAGTCCTTCAATAATTTCAAGACCTTTCGATATAGGGGCTCTAAAATGACTAATGCCTTCTGATAAATCACACTGATATATGTAATAAGGGCGAACACGAATCTTTACTAGATCATGCATTAGCTTTTTCATTATTGTTACACTATCATTGATACCTGCTAATATCACTGACTGATTTCCTAATGGCACACCTGCATCAGCAAGCATTTCACACGCCTTTTTTGCTTCCTCTGTAATTTCAATTGATGTATTAAAGTGAGTATTCAGCCATATAGGATGATATTTCTTTAAGATATTACAAAGATTCTCTGTAATTCTTTGTGGAAAAACGACTGGAGCACGTGTCCCTATTCGAATAATCTCAACATGAGGGATCTCTCTTAAACTTTTCAGTATGTACTCCAATATAGTGTCATTAATTAACAAACCATCTCCACCGGAAATTAATACATCTCTAACCTCAGGAGTTTCTCTTATATACTCAATAGCTCTGTCTAACTGCTTTTTCGGAACCGCCATACCCACTTGGCCAGAGAAACGTCGACGTGTGCAGTATCGGCAATACATTGAACACTGATTGGTAACTAAAAATAACACTCTATCTGGATATCGATGAGTTAAACCAGGAACTGGAGAATCTTCATCTTCCTCTAATGGATCCTCAAGATCGTACTTTGTTTTATATACTTCATTCGAAATCGGTACAGATTGCATCCGAATTGGACAATGCGGATCGTCTGGACTCATCAGTGAAGCATAGTACGGAGTAATATTAAGCGGGATTGTTTTTGTAGATATTCTTATTCCCTCTTCTTCATCTGGTGTTAAATGAATTATTTTTTTTAAATCTTCTAAGGTACGGATTGTATTCGTAAGTTGCCAAACCCAATCATTCCATTGGTCTTCAGTAACATGTTTCCACATTTCTATATCTCTCCAATGACGGGTTGGTTTGTATAATTGATCCACTTTTGAACAACTCCCTGAATTATTAGATGAATAGGTTATGATAGTAATTTTAATGCTTTTTAATCTAAAGTATTGTGCTTGTAAATATGATATAGCGATACTTCATATTCATTTAAAAAGGACGGTACATATTAATGATTCCCCACCATTATCCAATTGATAATTTATGGCACTTTTTGTATTTAGCATCAGATTCACTACCTTCTTGCTGTTTAACTTTCTGTATCTAAAATATACGTGTCAATTTATGTTAATAACAATCAGTAAAATTTCACAAAAAATCCGGCAATTCATTTCTTGTTTTCACTGCTTTATTTTACATATTTGCGATGAAGAGAAATCATGACAGTACTTCAGTTTATATTTAGGAATAACAGGAATGGCAAACTCCTACATAGTAAAAATTCTGTCATTGCTCATTTTATATATAAGAAAGACCTTTACATGTCTATGATCCTATAAACTTAATATGCTGGGTGGCTACCAATTCTATTTCAAATAAAATTTGTATAATAAAAAAACAGGTAGAATCTACTTTCTACCTGTCAGACTGTCGACAAACCCCATTCAAATTAATAAAAAAATGTAAGTATCGCTTACATGAACAAATTTTTCAATCGCCGAAGGATTGTCCAACGCATACCATTTTTTATTCTCTTTCGTATGCCGAAGATGGCTCACTTCTTCAAGATAACGTTGAATCATCTTCGTTTAATTTTCCTAAAGCCACTCTATCATTAGATTAAAATACAGCTAATCATTTTTAGAATATTTTTTTATATGCAAATATGATACAATAATTTACATAATTGTCAATCAACTCAGAAAACTACAACTTTATATCTAAATACTACTTCTATAAACTTTCATTTGCATTCTTAATTATTGTTATTTTAAACAAATGGTTATTCTACTTTAAAATATCAATCTCAAAAACAATAGCAATAAGTGTTTATAGATTAGGGATTTTTGAAAGGATGTGTTCTACTCTTTATATTCATTCTACTTTTTAAAACAAACGTTTTATTTTAAGCCTGAAAATTTTAGACTAATACATTTTAACTAGGGGTGTAGAAAATTGCTTTACTTAAATTCTAAAGATATTACTGATATTGGAATCAACTGGATAAAAACAGTTGAAATAATTAAAAAAGCTGTCAATGTTATGAATCATTCTGATTTCTCACAACCAATAAAGCCTTATCTACAATTTAATGATCCAGACAATCGGATTATAGCAATGCCAGCGTTTGCTGGGGGAGAGTTTTCAGTAGCAGGTATTAAGTGGATCGCTAGCTTTCCTAAAAATCTTGAAGTTAGTATACCTAGAGCAAATTCAATCACAATATTAAATGATGCGACTACTGGTGTACCATTCGCAACAATTAATACACCAATTGTGAGTGGTATACGAACTGCTTCTGTATCAGGTCTTATGATTCAAGAGTTTGATAAAGTACATAATCTAAATGATGTAACACTCGGAATAATCGGGTTGGGCCCAATAGGTCAATTACATTTACAAATGGCAACAACCCTTTTAGGAGATAAAATTAAAAATATACGTCTTTTTGATATATCGGAAATCGATAAAAATAAAATCCCAGTAGAACTTAGAGAAAAAGTCACAATATGCTCGTCATGGGAAGATGTGTACCGTGATGCAGATATATTTATTACGTGTACTGTATCAAGTAAAGGATATATTGATGGTCCTCCAAAACCAAATGCACTGCTACTAAACGTATCACTACGTGATTTTAAAACTGATATACTAGACTATTCACCAGTAATTGTAGTTGACAATTGGGAAGAGGTATGTCGTGCAAATACAGATATAGAAGTCATGCATAATGAAAGAAATTTACAAAAATCAGACACTCTTGATATTAAAGATATTGTTTGTAATAATGCATTTAAAGAGATTACAGAAGATAAAGTTGTCATGTTCCATCCAATGGGAATGGCTACTTTTGATATCGTAATTGCTCAATATTACTATGATCAAGCCATTGCTTTAGGTTATGGTCAACCGCTAGAAGCATAGGCTATTAGCAACTCAAATTAAGATTTAACTGTTCAGTTAACCTAATCAACCAATTGAAGAAAAATACAAAAAAGTGTTCTGGATTTTCGATCTTCAGAACACTTTTTTCATTTTATCAAACACCGCTTTCGCAGCGCTTATTTAAAAATGCATAACTACTATGTGAATCATGGTTGAATCTTTGATTCTCTTCTAAATCATACTTTTTTATCCCGATTGGTGAGGGCTAATAATCAGTGGGAGATGAAGAAAATCCCCACTGATTAAAGTTTCACTTTATAGATTCCCCATCTTTTTTAATTATCAATTCAAAAAACAAGAATTTTTTTACAATTAATAGTAATATAGAACATATACATATTTATTAAAAATGGTGGAGGCTATTTCAATCATGATGCGTGCACTTAACTTACATATAAAACAAGCCTTTTTAAATAAGATTTCTCTCACTCTCTTATTGAGTTGGTTAATTCTTGTCTCAATTTATCATTATTACTATGTTTTACGATATTTAGGAGGACTACCTGACGGGCTTTTAATAACTGCTTATAAATGGATTGGCTTTCGTGATAATGGGATGGATGTGTATTTACTATTAATGCCTGTACTAGCAGCACTCCCTTTTAGCACGAGCTATAACTCTGATAAAGTTGATAAATTCAAATCATTTGTAAGTAAAGAAATTCCCTTTTTCCCTTATGTATTTACGAAATATATCGTGACCTTCCTAATTGGGGGGCTTCTTTATATTCTCCCATTCGTATTTTCATTGCTGTTTTGTAAACTGACAATTCCAGATGGTATTCCGACAACCGACTTAGGTATTATTAAGGACAACAGCATGTTTTCATCTTTATATTTCTCTTCTCCAATTTCTTATATTTCCCTATATATCGGGATTAATTTTTTATTTGCTGGTCTTATGGCGGTATTGGGTCTTTCTGCATCCATATGGTCTAGAAAAGATTACATGGCAATTCTATTCCCTTTTGCTATCACCTCTCTACCATATATTATTTTAAATATCGTATTCCCTACAATTGGCGGAGCGCCTATTCATTTATACGATCCAAAACAACCGCTCCAAGGAATGTCGCCTTATATTGGAATCGTGCAATGCACCTTGTTTTTAGGAATTAGTTTATTTATGTATATGAAAGGTATACAGAAAGATCGGAAGCAATATATGCGGAGACTTCAAAAAAGAATGCGATGTAAAAAATCGATTCAAAAATCAGTTAGTATGTAATACAAAATACCCCTCAGCTATTATGCTGAGGGGTACTTTTACTTAGGATGCTTTTTTCAAATCAATTTGTGCAAGCACTGGGTCATGGTCACTCATACGGCCATGTTCCTTCATAATGTTGGAATTTAAATGTACCGGATCCACAACTGTATGTGGTGCCATATTATTTGTTACTAAAACATGATCTAATACTTGTGCGTTGCCGTCATGAATATATGTGTAACGATTTTCTTTCGAAACCGTTTCTAACATATCTTGCATGATATCGCCTTTTAATGCTTGCAGTGGTTTCGAGAATTCAAAGTCATTCATATCACCAACTACAACCACTGGTGCATTCACATCTCGTTTTTGAATATCTTTTACAAAGCTGTTCACTTCCTGCGCCAGTTGAACGCGTTTCTCTTCACTCTTTAATACAAGAGGCTGAATTTTTCCAAACGGCGTCGCATCACCAAGTTTTGAATTTAAATGACTTGAAATAACAACAATATTTTGCCCTTGGAATTTAAACTCCGCAGCTAGCGGTTTACGAGTATTATCAAATACCGGATTATCTTGTCCAATGCGCGTCGGGTTTGTTGCTAACAGCTTTGGATTCTTTTCTAATTTCACACGTGATGGATTATAGAAGAAACCAACGCGAATGTTCGCTCCCGGTGCCCCGCCATCTTGGTTGTTTTGCGGAGCAACTTCTACATATTCATACTTAGGTCCATGAATTTCTTGCACAGCATCAATAATACGCTTTGCACTTAATGAAGCATCTGTTGTTCCGTCATTCGTTGATCCATTATTATCTTGCATTTCTTGTACACCAATAATGTCTGGCATCTTTAAATTATATTTAATAGCATATGCCATTGCTTTTACCTTTTCATCAGATGTTTCTTTTGCATTCGCTGAAAAGTTTTCAATGTTATATGTTGCCACTGTTAATTTTCCAAGACGAGGCTGAATATTAGCGCCTGCTTGTTTAAACCCGCCATCCGTTACAGATGGTAATTCTGTTACCGGCGAAATACGATACGCACCATAGTCATAGCTGACTACACCTGTGATATCTCCATTAAATGTATCTCCTGATTTTGCTACATAATCACGAGGTACTTTTAAAGAAAGACGTTCTGGATTGAATTGATTCTCACCTAACAATGGTGTTCCATATTTTGTAGTGACCTTATCTCCACCATTTGCAACTGTTACATATAAATTCCCATTTTTCTGCGGTCCAACAATTTGAGGAGTTGGCATTGTCACGCGCATACCCTCTATACTTTCATAGAAATCAATTGCATCTTCCTCTGGATCAAATACACCAAATGCATCATTATCAATAATTTGATCTGGAATCTTTACACCCTTTTCACCTAATACAGTTGCTTCTGGCAACTGTTGATGATTTGCTTTCACTGAGGCATTGCTCGCTTTAATTTCTGTGATGGCTAAATCTGTATCAAATCTGTCAGCGTATCCAGCTCCAATAAATTCTTCTACCTCACCATCAACGTGCACAAGATCTCCTACTGCTACATTCGCTTCTTTCTTATAGACATAAATTCCTTCTGAAGTTGCCGTGTCTTCGTCAGGCTGCGAGTCTTGCATATAAAAACCATTCTTATCTAACGCTGTTACGACACCTTCTACATTTCGTACTTTCTTCCCATTATAAGGAGAAACATGTGATTTCCCTTGAATATCATGAATACGAACTTGCTCACCTTTTATAATTGTAAAAGAAAATGTCGAAACTTCTGAAGGTGCAAGTCCTTCTTTCACTGCAATTGCTTTTATCACACTGTTCTCATTTATAACAATCGATTCATTATAACGAATACTTTTATCTGTTGGAACAGAGCCATCTAATGTATAGTAGATTGTTGCTCCTTCTGTACTTGTGGTTAATGTTACTGCTGTTCCTTTTTCAATTTCCCCACCATTTGGTGATGCAGTCACATCACTTACACGGTTTTCCGTTTGTCCTTGAAACTTATATGCTGTTACGGACTTTAAACCAGGGCTACCAAAATAAAGCTCAAGCGTCCCTGTTAATTGAACTTTCTTCCCAACATTTTCAGGATGATCTTTTACATTCACTGCTGCTCTCACGTCACCTTTTGGCAACTGAACAGGCATAATTTTCGCAGGATCTGTCTCATTTGGAGAATCTGCAATTGCAACATTCGTATCTCCAAATTTCGCAGGATCTTTCGTGTACTTAGAAGGCCCTTCTGTATATCCAACAATATACCCTTCCACTATCCCTTTACTGCTTCCTTGCTGCTTAAACAGTTGAATTGCATCCTGCACAGATAATACAGAACGTTCTTCTGCTTTTACTAAAGTTCCAGTAAATGAAATCAGTAGTATAAATGATAGCAAGATACTTACTAGTTTCTTCAAATTCATCGTCCTCCCCTAATTTTAATATTCTCTTAGCATGTATTATCATAACAAAAAATTCTTTATAAAGAACTTAAAATTCGACAAATTTTACAAAAAATTAATCTCATACTTCCGTATGAGTCTGATATTACAATTTCCACATCATTCTTTTAATATAAGTAGAACTCATACAGAAAGAAGTGAGATGTTAATCTTGTATCTTGCAGACAGGTATTTTACTTTTGAAGGGGAATTATTATAATAAAATATTAAGATAAGGGTGAAAACATGAAAAGAGTATTAATAAACAAAGCTTCCTATTTAGATAAATCCGAATTAGAGCGTTTGAATACTGCTATATACTTTGCCGAGAAAGCTCACGAAGGGCAATTTCGAATTTCAGGTGAACCCTATATTACTCACCCATTTGCAGTTACAGAAATCTTACTAGACTGTAAAGCCGATATCATAACTTTAGTGGCAGCATTACTACACGATGTGGTAGAAGATACAAATTACACAATTGAGGAAATACGTGATACGTTTGGTGCAAAAATAGCCGATATTGTCGAAGGATTAACCAAAGTGGACAAGAAACAAATTCCTAATAAAGAAGAGTATGAGGCAATTAATTTAAAAAAATTATTGTTAGCTACACAAACAGATATACGAGTAGCTATTATAAAAGTAGTAGACCGTCTCCATAATATGAGAACTTTACGTGTGAAAACTGTAAAAAAACAAGTGCCTTATGCAAATGAAACACTCAAGTTTTTTTCTCCTATATGTAGAAAATTAGGATTATTATATATTCAACATGAACTAGAAGATTTAAGTTTTTTTCATCTCAATCACTCTAAATATAAGGGCATGAAAGTACTTTTACAGAATTATGTTCATTTACTAGAAACTATGTCTCAAAACATCCTTCAAGATATAAATCACTTTCGAGAAAAGCCTTTACTATTTGAAGTGAATTTGGATATTTTGTGAATAAATAAAGAGAAAGCTTTGCATAATATGCAAAGCTTTCTCTTTTATTATAGCATCCTCATTTTACTAGGAACTTATCCCCCTGGCAAAAACACAACTTTGTATACAAACCCTTTTCATCCTATTCGTATATAAATTCCCATAATTTTTCAAGTTTCTAAATGAAGTTGTAGGGAATGAATCTTACGGGAAATTTTTAGTACATTCAAATTTTGCTTAGCGTACAAAATTCGCGTTTTGTTGGTGGTACCCCATCGCTATCAAGCTAAGATTTTAAAGTACCCCCTAAATGGAAATTTTGTGTTTTTATAGCATCGAAGTTTATTTTTCTCTTTTTGGGGGTAACTTTTTTTCTTAAGTTGATGGGCATGCGGCTGAACCCCATATTGCAGAAAACACAAATTTCACCATGCAAAAGAGACTATCCCTAAAGAATAGCCTCCTTCTGATCACAATCTGCATTATTTTTTTGTACTATACGTAGCCAGTGGCTTAACAGGTTTCGCATCCGTCGCTTCCCATATCGGGGCAGTTAACGTTGGATAATTTAACGCTTCTACTTTTTTTCTCGTTTCTTGTGATGCTTTCAGTCCCCATTGATCAAAAAATGGTAGTAAATTTTGTTTCGCTACTTTCGATGTATTATAAATAAAGGCCTGTATTTTATCTTCGTTCGTTTTTGGAAGTTTGTCTTTTGGTAACTCTCTATATAGTTTATGAAGATTTGGATAGAAATCTTCACCATATGCTAAATGAAGTTGCCAAAACATAACAACTTTCACAAACGGGTCATTAATCTTTTCATATTCTTTATCTGTTTGTTTTAAGTATTGAAAAGCCCTGTCATAATCCCCTTCTTTTTCTAAACGTGTTGGTTGACCTGGGAATAATTGTTTTTGTGCAGCTAAAGAGTATATATTAACATTGACTTCAACTACTCCATCCCACGTCCAGGGATATTGTTGTCTTGTATGCCCTGCTTCATGCATTTGTCCCCATCCAAATTCATTTACATTCAAAGCACTTTTAATTGCGTCATAAGCAGTAGTAAATACGACTCCATCCCGACCTGCATACATGTACATGCCCGGTGGATTGTTAGGATTTTCCACAAAAGCCCAAAGACGGCGAGTTGAACGATGTAACGGATTAGAACTTGTTTCAGATAGCCCTGATAATTTATCTTGTACTAGAATCATGTCATCATATTTTTTTAATAGCGGAACAGGATCTTGATTTACAATGTATTTCTTCGCACTATCACGAGTAACAGTAAGTACAGCTCGTTTTGATTTTAATTGTACAGCATGCGCATCTGGATACTTGTCCATCATTGCAATCCAGTCTTCTTTCGTATGCTTCCCTAATTCAAAGAATGGAATAGGACTCCCGCCTTGTGTTACTTTCACCTTAACGGTTCCTTTCCCTTCAGAGTTATCAAACCCTAATAAACCACCGTTTGGAGAGGAGATGGTATTAGAACCAGGAGAAAGACGAAATGCTTTTCCCCCTTCTTTATCATATTCATGTGTCCCAATAATTGCGCCAAGCTTGTCTAATCCAGATAGTCCCGATACTTCAATTGTGACTTGTTCATTCGGTTTTACATAGATTCCTGTTGGTATATAGTTTCGTTGCTCACTTCTTATTTCTCTTATCGCTTCACCCATATAATGTCCTGTACTTGGAAGTTCAAACTTCCTCTCTTCATATTGCGCCTCGGTTTGTGTAGTTTCAGCATGAATGTTCAAATTATTTACAGTCATAGATGTAAATAATGTCGTTGTCAAAACAGCAGATGTCATCAATACTTTCATTGGTTTTTGTAATCTACGATTCTTTCTTTTATTCATATTAATCAGTCCTTTCATTTCAATCCATTCTAACGGTCATATGAAACGCCAGGTTTCTTATCTATCCATATACTTATTTATAAAATTAATACAATTAATAATCCTCTTGCTATGGTACTTCTTAAATTGACTTATTCCTATCCGTAAAAATTAGGGAGGCCAGATGCCAGGTTTAAAAAGAAGGCAAAAGTAAGTAACGGTCATGTTGTATTCTGCATAGTAGGTATGTCCATAACTTAAAATGGAGATATATAGTTGATATTTACATTAAAACATTTATTTCTTTTGAACGTAAACATCTAATCTAGCATAGCGATACTAAATTAAACACAGTTTATATATTATTAAATCTGAAAAATCATAGAAGAAAATATTGTAATATAATTTTATACCCATCAAAAAAACTGGCATGCGCAAAAGTGAAAAATAGGAAAAAGTACGTTTATTTCATGTTTTATCCTGCGTAACGGCAATCTATATATTGGAAATTTACAGTTTGGATGAGTACCTTAAAAATGTTTGTAAAATAATGAAGTGATATTATGTAGGATATTATCCGCTATACAAATATGAAAAATTGCATATTTGTATAGGGCATACGGCAACCATTTGTTACTTTTGGAGCCACTCAAGAAAAATGTACTTTATAATCCAATTTTTAAGGTTTTTTGTATTCGGTAAATTAAAAAACCTTAAAAACTATGAAAATTGCCGAGTGGCTCAAAAAAGAAGTAATCGTTGCCGTACCCCTTTTATACTACATGTTCGCATCTCTGCTACAAGAGCTTTTTTCGTGGCATTGGTACTAGGTATCATACTAGTTTTGAGTATTTTTATTTTTGAAAATCTACATATAATTCGTTTCTTTGTTATTATTTCATTTTTTGCACCATTAGGTACCTTCTTAATTAATTTAGAAATATTTGAGCGTAGAGAAAAGAAAGGAATGCAAGATGCCACTTAAGACTCGAATGAAAGAATATAGAGTTAAGTTACATATGTCTCAGGAAGATTTAGCTAATAAGGTTGGGGTTAGAAGAGAAGGTTCTGTTGCAAAGTTTTCTACATGAAGCTACACTCTAAAAAACGGAACCTAGGAGAATCAGATATGAGATATTTTAAAGGAAAACAGTTCAAACAAGATATTATTTTAGTAGCCGTTGGCTATTACTGTCGTTTTTCTTTAAGCTATCGTGATGTCTCTGAAATTCTGAAAGAACGTGGTGTTTCAGTTCATCCTACAACCATCATGCGCTGGGTTCATGAATACGGACACCTGGTCTATCAAATTTGGAAGAAGAAAAATAAGCATGTACATTTATCTTGGAAATTGGATGAGACTTATATCAAAGTCCAAGGAGAATGGTGTTACCTATATCGTGCAATTGATAAAGAAGGGCACACATTGGATATTCAACTTCGTAAAAAACGGGATCATCAGGCTGCCTATGCCTTCATGAAAAGATTAGTAAAACATTTTGGAGAACCAACGGTTCTCACAACTGACAAAGCACCGGCATTACTTTGCGCATTTAACAAATTAAGAAAACAAGGATTTTATCAAACCACAACCCATTGTACAATCAAACATTTAAACAATCTTATTGAACAAGATCATAGGCATGTAAAGAGACGTTTTGCCAAATCCGCAGGATTTCAAAATCTTCGTCATGCTTCACATACGATAAAAGGTATCGAGACCATTCATGCCCTATATAAACAAAAGCGAAGTCTTCAAAGAGACTCCGCCTTTTCAACGTACAATGAACTTCAACAATTACTAGCTACTTCCTAAACATTATTCCTCATTTACCAACCTATTTATGCTTTTTTCAAACTTTGCAACAGAACCTTTGTTAATATGATTTATACATGTAGTAACCGCATTTGAAAAATTTTGCGTATTATATTCTTTCACACGATCTGCAAAAGTACATAAAGCATCTTCTACTAATCGCTTAATAGCGTGCGCATTATCTAGTTGTTCTATGGTGTGTATATATAAATAATTAAGAGCATAAGCAACACCTGCTGGAAGTTTACCCTCTATCGCGTATCGGGTAGCTAGGGTAATCGCAATAATACCATTACTTTTTCGATTTCTGAGTGCATCATCTGTTAACATAAGTCCATTATCTTCTTGTGATAATGAATGCTTATATTGTATTAAATTTTTTTTATTTTCCTCTTTGATTGTTGAAAAAAATTTATGTATATGTGGTAGGTTGGGGTTTTCAAAATCATTTTGTCGACGTTTAAAAATATATAAATCAGGTTTCACGATTTTATAGGGAGCATCTTCTAGCACTTTGTTTTTTTCCAAAACAATACCTACATCTAACTTTTCATTGAAAATCATGTAATGTAATAAAATTCCTATATCAATTAAAGTAGTTTTTTTAATCTTAGGTAGGCACTGACAATAGGCTAGTCCTTCTTGAATTTTATCATTTGAGCTAAATTTTTCCCGAAGCATAATGGCCATATCATCTAATACATTTGGATGTGCAGTGGGACCGATTATAATAGTTCCTTTTATATAATCATGATTTGTAATATGAATTAAGACGAAATTTTCAAGATAACTATTACCCCTGAAAAGTGGAAAGTTATAGAGATCATTTTCTTGATAAATCTCACTAAGATGTTCTTCTTTAGAAGGATAAAAAGGACTACAAACATCATCAGAAGTAGAATAAAATAAGTTTTTTTGTCTGTAGATAAAATGTGAATAGGTACATTAAAGGTTTTATGTACGAGATCACACAAGTATTGTATGTCGATGGAATTATTCATTATTTTCTCCTGTTAATTAGATTAAATGATACATTTTCGTATAGTTCTTGTATAAACTCATAAATTAATTTCCGTCAAGTATACTTCACGAAAAAAAATCAATATAAAATATCAAAATAGTATAATTCACGACAAAATGTTACCATATTTTCTTATGAAAAGCATATATTATTTATTTATAATTGTAACTTTGAAATAGAGTTTGATCAAAAATACCTCGTAATCCTAAATTTTACGCTAAATAAAAAGAATCCATTTTGAAATACTATGTAATATTAAAGACAAGTGATAGTAAATGAGACTTTTAAAATCAATGAATTTTCTATAATGTTGCACATTATATTAATAAAGGTACATCACTAATTATATAGTGGTGTATTTTTTTCTTTATAAGGCCACTAGATGACCTCATTTACTACCACAACAACAATATTTATGTAATTGTAATGATAAGTTTGAATATCCCCTATTTCATATTAAACTAGCGGGCAGTTTAGTTGAACAAGATTAAACAAGTTATTTATGGTATTATATTCACAGCAATTAAATGGAACGATTTACCAAAAATATCAGGAGGTTTATTTATGAAAAGAAAATTAGTATTATCTATTGTTTTTTCAGGTGCTTTAGCTTTATCAATCGGATTTGTAAAAGAATTTCAAAGTACAAAGGTATTTGCACAGACTAATGGAGATCAATACAAATTTGTTACTAAAGAGGAACAAGATCAAAGAGAAAATACCGTAGCAGAAGGGAAAGATGTTATCACTGTTATAACAGCAGAAGAGCAAGATATGGTGGAAAATAGTTCAGCTCAAGAAGGGTTTGTTCCGCAAGCAAATGGATTAGGTTTCTATTTTGGAAAATCCCCCGACAATTAAATTTAATAAGGTACTAAAAATATGGTTCTGGTGCAAATGCTTAGGTAAGATATAAAGAGGCAAAAAGTTCCCTAGTGGAATCTAGTCTTAAGCAGCAATTCGAAATAGTTGATGGACGAACTTAACTAGATTTTGGACAGATTTGTCCAATAAAACAAGTTGCTCTTTTTTACCATATGCATCGCTTCAATTCCAGAAATAATGGATGTAGCTGTGCAAAAGGATTTCAATCCTAACATGGAACGAACTCACTTTTTAATAAACCGATGATCTTGTTCCACTATGTTATTGAGATAGTTCACTTGCCTTAGTTGGATGCCTAATAGCATCTTTTTTTCTTTTCTCAATTCTTCAACTGCTATAGGATAAGCTGGATTCTTATCGACTGTTACGACACAATGCTCAGAAATATGAAAAGACTGCAAAGCTTTCTTGAAGAATCGCTTTGCAGCCTTGTGGTTTCTTGCTTTGCTTAGGTAAAAATCGATGGCATTTCTTTTCGAATCGACAGCACGATACAGGTACACCCATTGGCTTTTTACTTTGATATATGTTTCATCGACTCTCCAAGAGTCATTGGTTTGCTTGAGATGGCGACAGATTCTTTTGTTTAATTTAGGACCATACTGATGAAGCCAACGCATAGTGGTTGTATGAACAACGGATAAGCCCCGTTCCTCTATCATTTCCACCAAATCACGGAAGCTCAAGTTGTACCGTAGGTACCATCTTACTGTTTGCAAAATAATATGATAATGATAATGCTCCCACTTGAATAAATTTCGCTTTTCCATACCAATCATGCACCTTTTTTAGAGTAGTACTATCAGTATGTCCAAGTTTGATAGGCCATTTTCATATATTTCAAAGTTTTTGCACCAGAACCATAAAAAAGAAGATCTAGCTATTCGATCTTCTTTTTTATTAAATATAATGAATTATTATATGTTAAACCTCTTTTAACACCTTAATACCTTTTACTATAGTCAAAATTAAATAGTAGCTAATTATGATAAAAGCAATAGCAAAAGTTCCGATTGTTACAATTACAATTGTATTTTCACTTAATGAACTAAGTCTAGTTATGCTATTAATTATAGCAATAGCAATGAGAATTATTACACAAGGAATTAACTGTATCCGTACTGCTTTTTTCGCATGACATTTTACTTTTTCTTCTGCTATAAGGTAAATAATAAGTGGTAATATGACTGGTGCAAAAAAATAACTAAAATAACTCAAAGAAGATAAGATATGATTCCCTTTCATGATGTTCACCTCTAAAAAAATTATTATGACTTCTTATATATTTATTATTACATTAAAATACTATATGAACTATCTAATAACCTTACATAAAGATGACAGTTCTGTAAGGTTATTAGATGGTTTATCAATCATTTGAACCTATATATCCTAAATAAATCTTGCAATAAAAAAACAATCTATATAATAACCTGTACCCTTTGTAAAAAGGAAATTAATATTAATAGATTTTCATAGCCTTTCCCCATTTGTTGCAATTACATCTTTATACCAGAAAAAGGACTTCTTCTTTTTCCGTTCTAATGTACCACTGCCATCGTCATGTTTATCAACATAGATGAAGCCGTAACGTTTGGAGAACTCACCTGTTGACATGCTTACCATATCAATACAGCCCCAGCTTGTATAGCCTATTAACTCAACACCATCTTCAATGGCTTCACCCATTGCTTTCATGTGCTCACGAAGATAGTCAATTCGATAGTCATCATTGATCGTACCATCTTCTTCTACTTTGTCATAGGCACCTAACCCATTTTCTACAACAAATAGTGGTTTTTGATAGCGATCATATAATTTGTTTAAGCTGATACGTAATCCTACGGGATCGATTTCCCATCCCCAGTCGCTTGCTTTTAAGAACGGATTTCTTGTGCCACCAATAATATTCCCTTGCGTTGATTCCTCATCTGTCTTCACTTTCTTCTCAGTGCGGGACATGTAATAACTAAAGCCAATATAATCAACAATGCCTTCCTTTATTAATTCTAAGTCACCATCTTGAATCTCCAATTCGATATTGTGTTCTTTAAAGTATCTCTTAATGAAAGCTGGATACTCACCCCGTACTTGTACATCTGCACAATAGTAGTTAAAAAGCTGTTCTTCCTGAAGGGCATACATTATATTTTCTGGATTGGAATCAAAGGAATACACAGGTGCAAAGAGAATCATACAACCAATTTGGGAGTTAGGAATGATCTCATGGCATGCTTTGATTGCAATGGAGCTTGCGACAAATTGATGATGATATGCTTGGAAGGTAGGCTGGTATTTATCCTCTTCTTTTTGGATTGAAAAACCAAGACCTTGAATCGGCATCAACAAACTGCTATTGATTTCATTAAAAGTCATCCAAAACTTTACTTTATTTTTATAACGATTGAAAATAGATTTTACATATCTTTCAAAGAAAGTTACCACTTGGCGGTTTCTCCAACCACCGTATTCTTTTACTAAATGCAGAGGCATTTCATAGTGAGAAATGGTTACAACTGGTTCAATACCATGTTTATGCAATTCGTCAAAAACACGATCGTAAAAAGCCAATCCTTCTTCATTTGCCTCTAACTCATCACCATTTGGAAAAATCCTTGTCCAGGCAATCGACATACGGAATGCTTTGAAACCCATTTCCGCAAACAACGCAATATCTTCTTTATAACGATGATAGAAGTCAATAGCTTCATGATTCGGATAGTAATATTGATCACGATGGATTTCAAAATCAAAACCTGGATTCATTAATATTTTATACCGCTCGTTTCCACCTGGAAGAACATCGGCAATATTTAGTCCTTTATTCCCTTCATTAAATCCGCCTTCTATTTGATTAGCTGCAGTCGCCCCTCCCCATAAAAAACCTTCAGGGAATTGATATTTTTTCATTTTGATTACCTCCAGAAATTTATGTTATTATTACTATTTTGTTCGAATTTATAAATTTCTCTCCCTTATAAGTAACTACAAAAAAATCATAACTACGTTTAGTGGGATAGTAAATGAATGAAGAGCATTTAGTTTTTTATAAGGGAAAAAGTGATTTGTTACATAAATGTAACACTATGTTTCTCATGAAAAAGTTGTGCTAAAATGTAGTTATCATTTTTTGCAGGTTACAATATCTTTTACTGAAGGAGAAACTGAATTAATGTTTACAAACGACATCATCGCTAATTTTAATGAATTAGAAACTTCTTTATACAACTATATTTGTCAAAACAGTGATAAAGTGGCTTATATGCGAATTCGTGAACTAGCGGATGAAACACATGTATCAACAGCTACAATTTTACGTTTTTGTAGGAAACTACATTGCGAGGGGTTTTCCGAATTTAAAGTAAAGTTGAAAATGCAATTAAAAGAGAATAAAAAGACGATTATAAAAAGTTCTCAACAATCTGTAATAGAGTTTTTTGAGCGAACATTAAAAAGTAACTTAGAAGAAAAAATTAAGGAGTCTGCAAGTCTCGTTACCAAAGCTGATAACGTTATTTTTATTGGGATCGGCAGCTCTGGTATTCTTGCTGAATATGGTGCAAGATATTTTTCAAGCTTAGGTAAATTTTCGTTGTATATTAAAGATCCTCACTTCCCGATCCACTCTAAGCTCCGTAATAATAGCGTAACAATTGCTTTATCTGTCTCAGGAGAAAATAAATTTACCGTCACTCATCTTAACCAACTTAAACAAGAAGGAAGTACAATCATTAGTATTACAAACAATGCACTCTCAACCATTGCAAAAATCTCTGATATAAACATTCCCTATTATGTAACAGAGGAATTTTTCCAAGAATCTAATATTACCACGCAAATACCTGTTGTTTATATTTTAGAATCTGTGGCTCGGGAAATACATAATCTTAATCAATAGGCTCAAATTCCTAATGAAATGCATACTCAAGGAAGTTCTACTTTTGTACCTGTGAATAAGGTTTTCTTTAATTACAACTCGAATTTTCAACATAAAAAGACAGAAGCTGGTTGTGGTCTTACCCCCGTCAAGTGGACAGCTGTAAAAAAAGACTATGCAGCCATCGAGATTCGATATTCAATCGGAGCTCGATAGTTAAGCCTTTTTTGGAATCGTTTGTAGTTGTAATGATAGATGTATGTTTCAATAGCTTGAATTAGTTCTTCCTTTGTTTGATAATAATTAAGGTTCTGGTGCAAAAAACATTTGATAGAGATATAGAACCTACATGGCCTATTCAATGACAGATTATGATGCAATTCCAAACAACTTATGTATGAACCCAACTTCATTTTGAGCAGACTTCACCTGTAGGTTAAGTTGTCTTTTTTTCATCATATGCATGGCTTCAACGCCGCTCAATATAGAAGTGGCTGTTTCATATGACTTGAATCCTAACATAGAACGTACACGTTTCTTAATGAAACGGTGATCCTGTTCCAATATATTATTGAGATATTTAACTTGCCTTATTTGTATGCCTTCAGGCATACGTTTCTCTTCTTTTAACTCTTGAATCGCTACGGGATAGGCTGGGTTCTTGTCTACCGTTATAACACGAGGTTTACAAATATGAGAAGCAGCCAAGGCTTTCTTGAAAAAGCGCTTGGCTGCTTGTTTATGTCTTGATTCACTTAGATAAAAATCAATGGTGTTTCCTTCAGAATCTACTGCGCGATATAAATACATCCATTGACCTTTTACTTTCACATACGTTTCATCGACTCTCCAGGAATCATTTGTCGTCTTAAGATGACGTCGTATTCTTTCGTCTAATTCATGTCCATATTGATGCACCCAACGCATAATGATGGTGTGAGCAATAGACAAACCTCGTTCCTCCATCATTTCTACCAAATCACGAAAACTAAGGTTGTACCGTAGGTACCATCTCACAGTTAATAAAATCATATCAGGTTGATATTGCTTCCATTTGAACAAATTTTTCTTTTTCATACCAATCATACACCTTTTTTAGAGTAATAGTATCAGTATGTCCAAGATTTAGAGGTTACTTGCATGTATCTTGAAGTTTTTGCATTGGGACCCCTTTTTGTAATAGCCTTGTGAAATTTCTTCATAAAACACTGCTTTAGTAGTATAAAAATATGGAATTAACCACAAGAAACCAACTCCTAAAGTAACAACACTTAATATAAACCAGCCACTAAAGCTTAAACATATTAAGAAATAACTCATTTTATGCCCGCTCATCATACGACGACTTTCAGTAATGGCTTGGTTCATTGAATATTCTGGATGATCATTTAAAATAAAATAGGTCATAGTATAAGAAAAAGATTTAATGATTCCTGGAATAATAAGCAGCAATGTCCATAATGTCGTATAGAAACCAACTAGTATATATATAAAAATTGATTTAATATATTTTTTGAACCCTAGAAACCATTCAAATAATTGCTGAATTCCAACTGTTTTTTCACGAACTGCATTTAAAGCAAGATGGTAGGCACCTAAAATGAAAGGCCCACTCACTAGGATTGCAATAATATCTATCATAATCGATTCTATCACGTTTCCCAAGCCCCAGGACCATACAAAAGGAAATGTAATAAGCAATGTAACTCCTACTGCTAATCCCCATTTTCCATCAAGTTCATCAAGGGCGCTGTCTTTTAATTCACTGATCATATAAAAATCCTCCTTAAATCTAATGAACATTTAATTTATATAGATATATAATTTTCATAGAGATTATATTATCATTTTAAAGCCCTTCCCGAAAGAAATTCCCTTCCCTACGCTTAATAACTTGTCTAGTTGCTTACATTGAGAAGGAGTAAGGTCTCTTGTTAGTTGCTTAAAAATCCTTCTATGTGCTCGTTCACGTACAGCCCATGCTAAATGCTCAACTGCATATAGCGATGTGGCGGTATCCCATCGAATTCAGCTCATTTTTTTAGTTTTGGATAACAACGAATTTCTTAAGTTGATGGGCATGGGGTATTTGCATCAAAAAGAATATTTTAAATTCAAAGAAAATGGTTATATTGACATCCAAGACGAGCGTTATAATTACGGATCCATAGAACTTAGAGTTCACATTAAAGGAATATCTGTATTAGAGAAACGTTTTAAGAATATTAGTTGGTATATTAAGAGTGGACCTAATAAAACTGCTTATATAGGTGTAATGGGGGAAGTTTTGGGTATTGAAACCACAGAAAACAAAATTTATCTAAACATTAAATGTTATGACTTAGATATAGAGTATCTACAGAATCATGAATAAAAATCCTTGTGGGGTATCGCCACATCGCTATCAAGCTAAGCTCATACAACGTCAATCATAGTAGAGATTGCTTCTTTTTTCTAACGATGACATGTAAGAACCTGAAATTTTTGCATGCCAAATAAATCCTAACGGATTCATTTTTTTTGAATTAAGCCGCTTGATTATCAGACATGGTACAATTGTAAACGACACCTAATATATCAAAGACTGTTTTCTTCTCATATCGATGAGATTTTCGCCCGTTTTGCTGTAGGAGGTTGAACAGACGAATTAGAATCTTTGATAGCTCTTGGGTGTCTTTCTGTATAGCTTGGAAAAGAAGAAAAAAGTAATCTTTAATCATATATATGGCCTTATATTCACTCAGTTCTCGTTTCTTTTTCATAAGAAGTAATTGCCGCATTTGAAACATGATAGAAGAACAGAGTAGAATGGCAATCAATTGCCCATACAAATGGCATTCCAATCGTTCTCGTTTTATCTTTTTACAATGATGAATACGAAAGAATGATTTCCACGTTTTAAATAAAATCTGTCGGGTAAAAGACTGGCGCGGTATCAATTGTGGCCCGTCTCCAGCCTCTCCCCATAAGAACTGCTCGTGAGGTTTTCCCTCAAGCAGCTCACCCCATAAACTTCATCAAAAGGGTTATGAGACCTATCAAAGGGCAGACACTTTCATCGGAAACTCTCTGCACTTTTCAGGGGAAGGACTTTCCAATCCCAGTAGAGCCCCAGTACACCATAGAGATATTCGTTACTCCATCTCTGCCATCCGATGCTACGCTTTCGTCGTCGTTTCCTTCTTGTTAATAGCGTGCGAATTTTCATCTCCGTATAGTCACGTACTTCACTGAAAG
>NZ_FNQA01000032.1:0-19180 GCF_900107445.1 Bacillus sp. 166amftsu
AACTACACTAGTGGAGTCTTGCCTACAGAGGTAAGGTTTTTTTGTTGTACCTGAGGTGAACAAACTATACACAATACCTCTCAGACTCCTTTTTGAAAGTAAATTTCTATTTAAAAGTTTACTTTCAATAATAAAAAAGAATCCCGGGATTCTTTTTTTAAAATCAATAAGATATATTATTCAATTATTGAAAAGGAACGTCGTATATAAACCATGTTCCATCTTTTTTATACATATGGAATTGAATATCTTTACCTCTCCATCGGGGCATATTAATAACTGCAGAATCTTTGTGAGCTTCGTTTATTACTACGGATGATCTGGCAAACTTAAAAAATGAGAGCATTTTTTCATGGAGTTCAAGCCTTTCTTTTAAAAATTGCTTCTTTTCCTCAACATTTTCTTCATCATTTTTATAGAAAAGATAAGTTGTTTCATAATTTTTTTCTTGTATTGAATGTAAATATAATCTTACTACTGTTTTAGGTTTTTGCTCTTTTAGTGTATAAATATCTTGGGATTTTTGTAATTTATCATATAACTTTTGTTCTGTATGATTTAAATCTGTTAAATAAGGTGAAAGAGGAAATACAAACCAAAGAATAATGATTACTAAAATTAATAAACCTATTTTTTTCTTATTCATTAAAAGCCTCTCATTCCACATATTTACAATATAAGGATATTTTAATATATATAATATGGTTTTGCTAGGATTTTTATTACAAATAGATTTTCTTTGTTTGCCTTTTAGTATTTACAGTTTTGAATAAGATTAATTATTTTGATAAATGTAAATTTATATCTAAAAGTTTACATTGGTAGTTTTTAGATTTTAAATAAAAATAAACCCATTGTTTTTATTTATTAATGGACCTATCTATTATTTGTATGTTAGGACATTTATTTTTTAATAAATTAATGAATTCTTCTTCTTTTTTTGGTACACAAACTGTCAAAGTATTAAATAACCCATACATAATTTCTAATCGTTGTCTTGACCAGTCTTTTGAACTTGATAATTTTCCATAGTATTTTATATGATGGATATCTTCAAAAGCTATTTCAGCATTCGTGAAATAATAGTTAATAATTAATGACTTGTCAGTAATTTTATAAGTGGATCTGTAAATAAATAAAAAATTGATTATGTTTAATAAGATCATACAACTTAAGTAAATATTGTTAGTGCCTTGTATAAAAAGCATAGAAATAAAAATGAGAATGGCTAATAGAAATATCATTATATGAATAGGATTTTTTTTAACTTTAAATTTCATTCATATTCACCTCTTTATAGTAAGTATAGGGAAAAATGACTACAACATCTATAGTTTTTAATATTATCATTAACTAATTTATGAAAAGTAAACTTAAATTGAATTTTTTAATGATCTTTTATAACCGATTATGTGTTACATTGGTTTATAGCATATATAGAACCTTTCCCTTGCTATGAACCGCAAAATAAACCCTTCAAATCGTACAAAATAATAAAATAAGTTACCAAAATGATTACCATAAACCTTTTTCAAAAGTGTACGGTGCACTTTTTATAATTTTATTGGTTCATACCTTGCGATCTATGACAGCAACTCTGCCACTACCCCTAAGATGTAGTTTTTATGAATCTTTTATCTTCTTGTTTATCATATTTTCAATGTTTATTTTTGTTGTTTGTTTTGAGAAGCAGAAGAATTGATTAGAAGTTAAAATTTTATATTTGTATTAAAAATAAGTAAAAAGCACTTCTTAATGTTTTAAAAGTGCTTTTAAGTTTATATTAATTATGCTGTTTTATAACTTTTGACCAAATTCTATTATGAAGAATGCTATTGCATTATGTAATTCATGTATCCAAAAAACAATCCAGAAAGCAGACATACTTTGTGAATCATTATAATTTTTTTGTTGATATATAAAATATGAATAATTAAATACTAGCCCCATAAGTGTTGCTGCAATTATGTATGTAATATCAAATTGATGATTTAATCCAAATATGATTGATGATATAAGGATAATTAATATATTACGTTCTGAGATATATGGGGTAATTTGTAAAATGAAAAACAGTATTTTTTGAAACAGTATAGTTTCTAGGAATGGAGCAATAATTAACACTAAAAAAATGTGTTCAATAATTGACTCATTTATTGATGGATTAGCTTGTGAAGGTGGTAAAAATAAATTAAGTGGAATAGTAATTAAAAAACTGATTATAGTCATTAGCAAAATAAATGGAATTACATTCAAATTACAAAGAAAATTATGTATGTTTCTGAACATTTATATTTATCCCCTTAGTTATAAAATTCAACAAAATCCAATAATTAATTATTGGATTTTGTTGAATTTTATTTATTTAGTTTATGCTCTTCCGCCATAATGACCAGATTCAATTCTCCCAGCATTATCCATGTCATTACCTAATCTTCCACGACAATAATCATCGCGTAAACAATGGTTTGCAGCTTCATAAATTTTACTCAAAATTCTTATTCTACCACCATTGATTTTCATTTCTTCTTTGTTTAAAGCTACAAACTTTTCTTCATTTAATTTCATAAAAAACCTACAAATCCCGGGACGTTACCCTATATTAAGAAAATATTTATATTTCTTTTTTGATATTAATTATGTAGTTTTATAATTTTTATTTTTAAGATCAAATAGATTTAATATAAATACTAAGAAAAATCCAATTGCACAAAAAGCCTTTAACCAATTAAATTTATGATCTGTGGTAAGTATGGAAATAAATTCAATAGTATTAGTAATAAATAATATCCCGAATATCCATATGTTAAATTTGACCATTTTTAAACTTTGCATAATGTTCCTCTCAATCTTTAATAATGTATATATGTATTATTATATTAAATTTAAACGTTTTTAGGAATGAAATTTATATCTATTCAAAATTTTTAATCAGGCTGTATTACTTTGCTTATAAGGTGACCCCAATATAGATAAATATAGTAAAATAAACCTTGCGAGATACATTTGTGGAAAAATGTTATTAAAAGTAAAGTGGTTTAAGTTGGAGAAAGGCGCCTTAGGGTGTCTTTTCTTTTTTTAAAAGGACCTGCTCAATCAAATCGAAACAACATAAAATAAATCTTAACCGTGAAATCACATATATATCCCTATGTTTTCCCTCTTAACTAAAAGGAGGAACTAATATGGGCTTTGGTGGAAGCTGTGGTGGCTTTGGAGGCGGATTTGCTTTACTAATTGTGCTGTTCATCCTGCTAATTATCATTGGTTGCAGCTGTTGGGGCGGCGGATTCGGCGGAGCTTGCTAAAAACAATCAGAAAAGACACTTATATAAGTGTCCTTTCTTTATGAAAAAATCCCCACACAATGTGCGGGGATCCAGTGTAAACCAATATTTTTAAAGGAACACCCTCATAATAATCTATTTGTCCCCCTCTAGTAAAACAGTAAAATCCTATTTTCTCTCTAGTAAAATACAGTTTTTATATGTAATTTCACGTACTATATCCAATTGATAAAATTAATTTCGAAAATAAAAAGGGTATATTCTAAATTAATTAAATAAAAAAAGAACTAAAGAATGTTTTCTCTAGTCCTCATTACCTACCAACTTATTATCTATTTCTAAAGTATCTACACCTTCCCCAAACCAATCTTGTAATTTATTTTTAGCCAAATCCTTAACATCTTGATCAATATACATAACAACTTGCATAAGAGCAATTCCTAACGCACCTAAGTCATCTGCATAACCAACCACTGGGATAGCATCTAGAATCAAATCTAAAGGAAAAATAAAATAACCTAAAGCTCCAAGAATAATCCCTTTTGTCTTTATTGGAACAGTATCTTTTTGAAGAGTGTAATACAATAATAAAACTGCATAAACAACATTAGCTCCTGCTTTTTTACCATACTTCTTCACTTTATCCCAAAACTTAGAATCTGAATAATATTTACTAGATCTCATCAGTTCCTCTTCTAATTTATCCTTTGAATAATCCATGAACAAATCCCCCAGTCTATAATTAATTACTTCATCATTCACCTTATCCTCTATCTAAGTTAGTGGTAATTCCCTTATTTATTCCTCTATCCTAGGAAGTATTTTCCCCAAGTTTTATGCAAACTTATATTTTTCATCTTTTCTTCGAATTTAATGTTGACTGAAGGTTTTAAGGGTTTTTATCATGTGGGAACGATTATGGAAAACGGCTGGAAGGCAAATTTATCCCCTATTTTGAAAGATCACAAAAAAGCAATCAGGCAAAATAGATGGATAAGTGTCTTTGTTTTTGCCATGCGGTCACTTATAAGGTATCCGTATGTATAGACCCTGTTCACTCAGCGATTTTCACCGCATACACCCTTTTTCTATGGCTTGTCCTTGTAATATCGTCCCTACACGACAAACTGAATGTACTCCCTAGCACCATAATGCTAACGATAACCACCCGAACCTTTTAGAGAATCGTCCCTGGGCAAGTTCTCGCCCACCCTCACCAAAAGAACAGGATTCCAGTGAGGGGTGCTGTTCTTGTAGGCGTATACTCTGTACCCCCTGCACGACCAACAGCTAGCCACACCGTAACACGTTCCCGCTAAATGTATAGCAGCACGTAATTACGGCTTATCAGTTTTTATTAACGTGGTTTCAGGCAATTCCACGCGAACAAAAAACAAAAAGGCATCTCCAATTCCTAAATTGCCTGTACATGCACAAGACTTCTAGGTTTAGAGATGCCCTATATATCTTTTGACTATAAAAAATACAATTCTAGCATTTACTAGTTGAATTTTAGCCAAATCATAGATAAAATGGGTATATCAAATAAGCCTAGTCGAAAGGCATAATTGTTTAAGGATAGTGGTGGTACACTACTTAAACGTAAACACTGTCGGTTAATGCAGTTCATTTCTAGCCAAGTGGTGGTACACTAGCTAGAAGAGTCATTCCCGCTAAAGGTTGGTAGCCATTAGCATATGGGAGTGGCTTTTTGTTTTGTGTTCATATTCAATTGTTTTTAATTCCGCTCTATCGATCTTCATGATCTTCATTTATGTAAAGTATCAAATTATGTTTTGTTTTGTAGAATGTTGCTTGTTGTGTACTACGTTACAACAAGCTTTATCCTTTGTAAACAGCGAATTTACGAACCCCCTTAATAATATCCCTATTTCCCTATTTCCCTATTTCCACTTATAGATATAGGGATATTTCCCCTTTTCCCTATATCTATATTTCCCTATTTTTGAGATTTTTGTGCCTACTAACTTCTCTACGAAATTACATATTTATTTCTTAACTCTCTCTACTTCATACATCAAAAGAATCTTTTGATACCAACGTTTTTGTTATTAATTACTAACTCTATGATTCTATTGCATAACCCTAATATCATTGTTATAATTTCTTTAAAGATATAGAAATATCCCTATTTCTATAGTTAGAAATATCCCTATTTCCCTATTTCTATTTTTCCCTATTTCTATAAAGGGATATAGGGAAATTTCAAAAACTATAACTGGAGTGTTAAAAATGGCTATTACAATTACGGTAGGTAATTACAAAGGTGGAGTCGGTAAAACCACAAATGCTGTATTGAACTCTTATGAAGTTGCGAAAAAAGGAAAGCGTACGTTACTTGTTGATCTTGATCCGCAAAGTAATGCTACAAAATCTTTAATGCTCACAAAATCTATTCTTAATCCCGATGAAATCGTGACTGTTGAAAAAACATTAATGAAGGGGATTCAAGAGGGTAACTTAGATGGTTTAGAAGTTGAAATTATGAAAAATTTACATTTAATTCCTTCTTATGTTGATTTCCAGGACTTCGCAAAGTTCCTTTATAAAACATGTTCTTCTGAAGAGGAAGAGGATCACTACTTTAAGGGATTACTTGAAAAGATAAAACATAAATATGATTACATATTTATCGATGTTCCTCCTATGTCAATTGAAGTTACGAAAAATGCAGTTGTAGCTTCTGATTACGTTCTTATTGCACTTCAAACACAAGAGCGTTCTCTTACTGGTGCAGAAAACTATGTCAATGAGCTTATTAAGTTAAAAGAACAATATGATCTTGATATTGAAGTTGTAGGTATTCTTCCAGTGCTGTTAAAAAACAACGGTAAAGTGGACGAGTATATTATGGAAAACGCTCGTGAAATATTTGGTGAAGAAAACCTGTTTGAAAATATTGTTCCTCAGATGGAACGTATTAAAAGATTCGATGTTAATGGTATTACAGAAAAAGACAGACATGATTTAAATGTTATCGAACTATACGAAAAAATTAGCGATGAATTATTATCTCGAATTGATATTTTTGAAAAAATGAAGGTTGGTGTGTAACATGGCAAAAACACCTGGATTATTAGGTAGAAAAAAGAGTAATTTTGAACCAACTGCTCCTTATATACCAAGTGAGGAGCCTGTTAAATCGAAAACTACCGAAGATACTCCTGTTATTGAAAATAAGGGTGAACAGAAGCAAGGAACTCAAAAAGAGAAGAAAAAAGAACAGGCACCAGAGAAAAAGAAGTTTAAAAACCAGCAGGGCAGCATTAAAATTTCAAGTCAATCCAAAGAAGAACTCGAAGCACTAATGAAGCTTACTAATACGAAATATGCACACGAAATAATTGATTTACTTATAGATCGTTATGTAGAAAATGAATTAACTTCGGCACAAAAAAGGAAATTCAAGCTCTTAACTGAGATTTAAAAAATATAGAAATATCCCTATTTAGAAATAGGGATATTTCTATATTTCCACTTCACCTTATATAAGACGTATATAAGAGAATAACTAATTAAAGTAAGGAATAACATATATGAAATTTAAAGTATTACTAGCAAGCCTAATCGGACTGATACTCGTATGGTGTCTATCATCTAAGGATACTATAGAAGACGGGTTCACACATCGATTAGACTTTGAAAATAAGTTAAAAGAATACTCAAACGGCATGATTGAGATTGAAGATTCAAATATAGAGTATCGTGATAAAGAAAACGATAGTATCTATAAAGCAGACTGGAAAGGTTTCGAAATTTACTCTAGAATGGGTAAAAGTGATTGGCTAGAAAATTCCTATTCGGTTACAACTGAGAAGCTAGTATTTGATGATAAGACAGCGAATGAGCAGTATCGAAAACTGATGGAGTGTATCATTCGTATTGCAGACCCAAAACTCACGATTGAAGAAGTAAATAGGGTAATTGATAGTGGGGTAGACTTAAATCAAATAAAAGATGGTAGAGGTTTCTACTATCAACTAAAGATAGGCCAAGACCCAGTAAACGATATTTCCTTCACGATTGTACCTAAAGATGGATGGTAATAGAATAATGAATAGAAAGAGATAAGACCATAGTGATTGGTCTTATCTCTTTCTATTCTTTTAAACCAATATAATTTTGAAAAAACACGCTAAGCAAAAAATACAATAAGCCGCCCATATGGACAGCTCATTTACATAATTATCGTTATTGGAAGTTAGTAAAAACTATGGTTTCGTCACATATAAATGCCCATATTGTTTATACCTATCTATTTAGTTCTGTTAGAATGGCTTGTACACGTTCCTTTTTGAAAACAAATTTGAATGATTGGTTGTCTTTTAATGTAATTTGAATTGCTCCATTTAGAACCCCATTTGCTTCTTTACACTTTGCTATGTCAGAACGATGAATACCTATGGCGAGTTGAATCTCTGAATTGATTTGTTGCTTATATACAAGTAGCCTCTGATTTGTAATTGCCAACACCGTTGGCATATTTTCTTTTGTAAGCCAAGAGATTTCAGGAAGTAGTTTCATTACCCAAGTAGTAGGTGCAGTTCTTCCAGCAACTACATCAATAATTTGCTCATTCTGTTCTAAATCCTGTTTGATTCTATTCTGATACTTAACTGCAATGCTCATTATCATTTCCCCTCTCATAGTTACAGCAAACTCCTCTTGTTCTTGAAAGGAGTTATTTGGTTCGTTCGAAGATAATCTCAAAATATTTAGCGTATCCTGCAGTTGTTGGAGCAAAGATCTGAACAAATCTCCAACCTTCTTCAGCATGTTCGGCAATAATACGTTTATAATCTTCTTTAGGTTCCCCATTCCATTTATTAGTTTCGACTTTAACGAATTTGTAATCGTACATATTCTCTCCTCCTTTTCCTAATTGTATCATTTAGAAGAAGTGATATTCTTTGTAATTCTAGCTGTATATTGTATACGTGATCGGTTAACATAACGTTCTCATTATTGGTATTAAAAAAGGATCTTCAACTTGAAGATCCTTTTGTTTGATTATCTATTTACATATATTTCTCCACCAGCTGTTGCATAGTAAGAACTATATTTATCTCTTACATCAAGATAATACTTTTGATTAGCTTTCATATTAGTCCACTTTGGGCTGTTCGTCCAACTAGTACAAGCATTGGTTGTAGCATTGCAAAGACGAAATGAAATGGCTTCAAGTTCTAATCTTACAAATTTGTTTGTACTTTTAGTATACAATGCTACCGCTCCATATCCTACCTCGACGTTTCTATGTGTAGACGTTGTATATAGCGTCCCGTCCCATTTCCCATCTTCTGTAACAATGTTTGTAGGATAAACATATCCTGCATGACCAGGGAGACCACCTGTGGCAGAAGCTTCAGATTGAGGGAAGAATGCAAAAAACATTGCAAAGCATAAAACAAATACCAATAGACATTTCTTTATAATTCCTTGAGATAATGTCATTAAACCAGCTCCTTATTATTAGATAAATTCATACTAACCGGTTATAATGTTTTTATATTATTATGAATTATTTGTAATAATGACACTTAAATTATCAAATATTTGTTTAAATGATTAAAATATAATATTTCGATGTGGATGATTTATAAATTTATAGGATAGATAAAGGAGGGTTATTTATATGAAGTATATAACAGGTCAAGAAACTAAAAAGAAAGTTATCGATTCTGCTTTTCAACTGCTTGCGGAAAAGGGATATGATGCAATGAGTATTGATGAGATTATGAAAAGAGCTGGAAAAACAAAAGGTTCATTTTATGTTCATTTTAAGAATAAAGAAGATTTGCTATATGAAGTTATAAAAAATCGATTAGATCGGGATTTTGATCAAATCGTAGAAGAGATTTTAAACGAATTATTGGATGAAACATGCAATGTTAAATTGATATTAAAACGATTGATGAATTTAGTACATGCAGGTACAGGGGGAATAGATCGGGAGTTATGGACTGTTGCTCATCATCAGATGGTCGTTCTTTCAAGGAAAAATCAAATGGTTCGTGAATGGATGCTAAGTCAGTATCAGGCTTGGGTAAATTTCATGTCAAAGATCATCCGTAGAGGACAAGAGTTAGGACAAATTCGTACTGATATAGATGTTCGTGTTATGGTCAATATGCTTATCAGTTTATTGGAAGGTTATGAACTTCGTTCAATGGTTGATCTAGAAATCGATGTTTATGAACAATTAAAACTCATTGAATTGTTTTGCATAGATAATAATTCATGAATACTTTATACATATAAGGTTAACATAACGTCCTATTATCAGAAGTTCTCCTCATCAACAATCCCCGACTTATCAACATTCTGTGAAACATCCTCTTCACCTACGTATGCAGTTTCTCATTCATCCCGTTATATCAGTGGTTAAAAGCAATCATTATCTTTATTTCCTTTACTCCATATGTATAAAATTTCGCATAATCTAACGGCCAACTTACGGGTTAAATAACAAAATATTCCGGATAATATGGGTATAAGTAGAAAAACTAATAAAGTAATAAGGTTTACTTCAATAAAATAAGGTATATTATATTTGTTGAATAGATTGTCTTTAAAGACAAGAAAAGTAGGTGAACAAAGTGGGGAAATATCAATTGGATCACAAAGGTCAGGTAGCTGTGGCCAAGTTTCATGAAAAACAGACGCCTGCCAAATTTGATAAAAAGCAGCAACTTGAAAAATTGCGTGCGGAGTATTTGAAAAAGAAGCAAAAACAAACAGATAAATAATATGTTACGTTTTCCCTAATTTTTGGTGCGAACAAACACAAGAAAAAAGTGGATACCTACTCTCACAAGGAATCCACTCTTTCTTTTTCTACAACTCTATTTTTATATGTTCCTACCCTGGCTGGCAGTTCTTCTTCTTGTCCTTACCAAAACTTCCACCACGGCTTTTTCTTCTCCTTTGCAGCTGCAACCTCTTCACGAAATTCCTGCATTAATTTCTTTGTCTCCTGGATCTCACGCAATGTTCTCATGAGATTTTCATCTCGTGCTTCTAATCGTTTTTCAACTCGTTCATTATGCCGTTCTATACTTCCCTCAATTCGTTTGCTTCTTTGCTCTGCCTGCTCACTTAATCGCTTCTCCATCGCTAACATGCTTTGATTCATTTCTTGCGCCATAACGCTGTACTGTTGCTGGAGTTGCTGTTGAATGTGGAATGGGATTAGATCAGTTTCTTGGGATTCCGCTGTCTCCGCATTTGGATTGGCGATTTCTAATCGCTGCGCAATCATCTTCGCTGCCTTTTCCAGCGTCATACCGTCATGCTTACTAAGCTCAATTAATTTCTCAATGACCATAATGTCCTGTTCTGTGTATTCACGTCTGCCGCGCTTATCCTTCTTCACTGTAAATCCCTCTCGCTGCAACACTTCCATGTACTTTCTAAGGGTGCTATCACTTATTCCTAGTCGTTTGTATACTTCACTAGCAGAATAAACAATTTCGTCCGTCATAACGTCACAACACCTCCTAGTGACAGTATTCCATGATGGTTAAGAAATTCCTGCAAAGAAAAAAGCCCCGTGACTATAGGACTTTTATTTCTTCATTTGCTCTTTACTTTTCAAAACATCTTCTTTAAAGAATAGTCGATCGCGAACCATTTCTTTGATTGGTTTTATTTTTTCTTTTTTTATCATCATGTTTAGGTTTTGCCTTGAACACCCTAAGATATCCAAGGCTTCTGATGTATTTACGATCTCATCATTAATAAAACGAATCAACTCTTCTTTGGTTTCGAATTTATACATCTTTCTTCTCCTTGATATACGTGGTTACCAAATTGAAAATTATTGTTGCAAATGCAAGTATACTAAGTGCAATACAAATATAGTCTGCGGTTTGCAAATTGTTATAGTCAATCAGGTACAAAATTACTCCCAAAACGATAACAACTGGAAAGTCTCTTAAGATGAATTTTTTCATAAGATAAAGCGGAATGTGTTATAATAATCTTAGGTACAAGGGAGGTTTCCCTCTCCTGTGGTGCTACTCTGAGTCGGTTTCTTGGTGGGAACGACTCTTTTCTTTTTCTTCCTTGATTTTGTAGTAAATGTCTAAGCTGTTTTTAATTCCGGAAGATAGTTACGAGTAAATGGTTACGAATGCTGTTATGGAACCTAAGATTACTACCCAATCCACTTTGTTCACTTCCTTTTCTTTATACTCTTATTACACACCGTAAATTGACTTAAGTCAATTTAATTGATGGATTAATTGGTATTTTTTATATTTTTTTTATATCGCTTTTGCAATCTCAACAAGCAATCGCATAAACAATGGAATCATTTGGACCACTATATATCCTATCCCTGCCCTTGAAATAAGACTGAATCCCCGTTCCTGGCTACCCACCATAATAAACAACCCACCGCATAGCGCCACAACGGATGCGATTGGATACGACACTGCTTTGATTAAAAATATTACTGGCTCGAATGCATCCACAATACGATTATACAGTTGGCCATCTATATAATTTTTAAACTTACCATCAGTTGATTGAGCATTTTTAAATACTTCGTTGACATCACTTCCAGGTTCAGCAGCAAATCCATGAGGAATATCTATAATTTGGCTGAATATAATAGCACTACCGATCACAAGACCAATGTGCACTGCGACAGGTGCATATTTTTTTGCTTTCTTTTTGAACAAGCTCCACTTTTTCTTCGCTCCATAGTTACCATCCATAAAATCTTTGATGCTCATTGTCTCAGTTGCCATATGGGCCATCTCCCTATTTTTAATGGAAATCCGTAACTGTGAATATGTTGCAATCTAAACCTTCGCAAAGCTTCTTTAATTGATTTCTGCGGTATTCTGTTGTTGTATACCATGTGAATTTGGGCGGTTTTTCAAATACTTTGCAGTCAATTAGTTTTTTATATTTCTGCATTTTCACTCGGTTTACACTCATTTTCTGTTCGTGATCTATTTCTATAATGTGGTATCTTCCTTCGTCGTTGAATAAAGCATCTGCAATTATAGAAACCATGCCTTTTACGTTCATTTTAACTTCTTGTTTCCACGTTTTAGGGCATTCATAAGCGATATAGATATCATTCCGCATAATATAGTGCCTAAATTGGTTAGAACGTTTGAGCACCTTTTTACTCTCCATGCGCTCACGTCCTTCTTTGTTGAGATAATAAATTTTTTCACCAAAGCGAAAGCTAGATACATATTCTTCAAGGTCCTTCATAACCCGCGATGCATTTCTGTCTCCACCTAAATCATGAAGAACTTGTATTTGCTTCCTAGTCAAAAATCCCAATCTCTTCAAGCTCGAGAGAATATTTTCGATCCTCGTTTCCTTCATGGCCAATTTTTGCATCTTCATGCTCCTTTCTTGCTCTTATATTGATGTGTGGCTTTATGATGTTATCTATTTGCTTATTATCGATATAAACTGTCTGTAAGACCTTCTTTTCGTTAGTTTGGTATATTGCACGCCCTTTGATATTAGGAAGGATTTCTGCACCTCCTTCATCCAATACGGCACGGCTCCCTGCTTCGGTTTGTAATCTGAAGCAAACACGGGCGCCGATGTTTTGACGGAGTTGTGATGGTAAAGCTTCATTAGTTGGATACTGGGTGCTGTACAGCAAACGAAAACCAGCGGCTCTGCCGCGTCTTCCTATATCTACAATGATGTCCTTGCACTCCTGATATGGCGTCATGTCGGCAGCTTCATCTACGATGACAAAGTATCTTGTGGGATCTCCTGCTTCTTTTATATCTTCGTATCCTTTTTCTAGTAAGTATTCGTTTCTCTCATTCAGTTTGTTTTGCAGGTCTCTTAGAGTCTGTAGGGCTTCGTCAGGGTTCTTCGCAATCGATTCGACTTGGTTTAGGAATCTATATCGGTTAAAAGATAGACCACCCTTCAAATCAATTAGGAATAGCTTGGTATTTTCTGATTGGTTGCGTATAAGGGAGGTAATAATTAGCTTCAATACATTCGATTTCCCCATATCCGTCATCCCTGCTGAAATCATGTGTGCAATCGAATCAAAGTCATGTTTTACTAATCCATCTCGTGTAAATCCTATCGGCACTTCCCATCCCCTACACTGCTTCATAATTTCTTTCTCAAACTTCACAAAATCTGGAATCCCTTTCTCATAAACTCGTATTTTTAATAAGCCATCATAAGACAGCTCAATTTCCTTTCTAACGCTTTTTTTCTTGTTTATGATGTTTTGTATTTGTTTTAAGATATCTTTTCGCAAACGAAGAGATTTGAAGTCTGATGGTTTGAAATCGTAAACCTTGCTCTTATGGTTCAATCCATCCTCTAGATGCTGCATCTTTTGTTCGAAGTCGGAGAAGCTAAGACCAAGAGGGATCCTGTAAGCATATTCCACGCCCCACTCATTTCTCGTCTTACGAAGCAGCTGTATTGTCCTGGTATCTTTCCCTTCTTTCACTTTTAAACCGCAATTAGCACAAATACGTTGGATTTTAGAGGCATCATTTGTCGCACCTTTTTGATACATTTTTGTGAAAAGAATTACACCGCCAACTGCTGCTGAACTTACTAACTCGAATATCAAAGTAGAACACCACCTTTCTTTGCTTATTCTGAAAGAATAGTCCCTATAGATTAGAAGAGAGCAAAATGGCTATAAATCATTGAAAATAATAATCTCGTAATGTCTGAAGTATTATTCTGTGAAAGAATTCTATTTGGAATAGGTAAAACAAAGTTTTGAAAGGCTATCAATTCGGAACGGTGAATCGTAATTTGTTTGGTATGGTAAAAGGTATTTTGCACTGTTTGGCCTTTATGTCACTTTTTTTCTTCGGTTTAAAAAAATGACGAAATGGGCAAGCTATGCCTGAGGTGGTAAAGGTGTTTGGATTAGGTAAAAAACGTAGCAAATTTGGTAAATGGTTAGATAAACAAGGGATAACACAAGGGGAATTAGAGAAAGCTGCTAAATTAAGTAGGGGCACAATCTCCAAGTTGTGCAACGATAAAACATATATACCGAAATTCTCAACGATTACTCAAATTATAAGAGGATTGAAAAAGCTAGGGCAAAACATACATGAAGATGATTTTTGGATGTAAAAAAGAACAACTAAGAGTTGTTCTTTTTTTATGATTTGTATTTATCATATATTATAGTAGCTACTACCAAGAAAATGTTGCAGCTTCCACATATCTTTTAACTCGGTAGAAAGAAAAAGGGTCTTCTATAAGTAGCTGGTTTCATTCCTGTGAAAATAGTACTATATAAACCCTCACTGCCACCAAAATATTGATAGGTTGTACAAGCCTTTGTAACTGGGTTGCATAGTCGAACTCTCAAGGTTTGCCCATCCACACGAGTGCCACCGATTTTATAAGGTGCACGGCCGTCAGCGCCAAGATGAACTTCCACATTGGGTTGTGAGTAAGTAGTGGTAATTGAGTTTCCATCCCATTTTCCATCTTCCGTTTCAAAGTAAGTCCAACCAAAACTATTCGCACTGTATGCCGGTTTAATGGTACGTGGGAAGAAGCTGAAATAGAACAATTTATTACTGGCGAAGAATGAACAATAACTAAAATCGAAGATAGTGAAGATCTACTTAAAGAGTCATTAGAAACATTAAAATACTTAATGAAAAACTCTGAAGATGAAACTGTTAGATTGGAAGCTACAAAGGAAACTTTAAAGTTAATAAATAAAATAGTTTAAAGTAATATGTTTCAAGTCAGAGGAAGGAACCTTAGGGTGTCTTTTTTTATGGTAATTATATATGCACTTATACCACATCAAGAGGTACACCTTTTGGCAGGGTGTAAAAACAACTAAAAACAGCACTTCAAAAAGTGCGAAACTCACTTTTGGGACACTTCAAAATAGGGATGTACCTTTTGGGATTCTGGTGCAAAAATCATTTGATAGAGACATAGAAACCTACTAGACTGTTCAATGGCAGATTATGATGCAATTCCAAACAGTTTATGTATGAACCTAACTTCATTTTGGGCAGACTTCACCTGTAGGTGAAGTTGTCCTTTTTTCATCATATGCATGGTTTCAACGTCACTCGATATAGAAGTGGCTGTTTCATATGACTTGAATCCTAACATAGAACGCACACATTTCTTAATGAAACGGTAATCCTGTTCGACTATATTATTGAGATATTTAACTTTCCTTATTTTTATGCCTTCAGGCATACGTTTCTCTTTTTTTAATTCTTGAATTGCTACAGGATAGGCTGGGTTCTTGTCTACTGTTATAACACGAGGTTTACAAATATGAGAAGCAGCCAAGGCTTTCTTGAAAAAGCGCTTAGCTGCTTGTTTATCTCTTGATTCACTGAGATAAAAATCAATGGTATTTCCTTCTGAATCGACTGCGCGATATAAATACATCCATTGACCTTTTACTTTCACATACGTTTCATCGATTCTCCAAGAATCATTTGTTATCTTAAGATGGCGTCGTACTCTTTCATCTAATTCAGGTCCATATTGATGCACCCAACGCATAATGGTGGTGTGAGCAATAGACAAACCTCGTTCCTCCATCATTTCCACCAAATCACGAAAACTCAGGCTGTACCGTAGGTACCATCTTACCGTTAATAAGATAACATCAGGTTGATAGTGCTTCCATTTGAACAAATTTTCCTTTTTCATACCGATCACACACCTTTTTTAGAGTCATACTATCAGTATGTCCAAGTTTAGGAGTTTACTTGCAAGAGCTTTAGAGTTTTTGCACCAGAACCAATGATTATATATAAAAAGAGCCATTTCGGACTCAGAATCATAGACACAATATAAGTGTCTGAATCTGAACCGCGAAACGGCTCTTGAATGTTTAAACGAAATAAAAAAGAAAAGAAAAATAAATCTATATTTAATTTAACATAAATTGAATTGATTTCCTAAGAATTTTCGTTGACTTTTGGAGTAGAGGCTGGTTCGTCGTGTGGGGGCGAACCCCCACGTATTACCTATCTATCCATATGGTAAATGAAATTATAATTCGAAAGCACGAGCGATCCAGCTCGTATAATAACAAATTCAAGCCGATAAACCCAAATAGTTGCTTTTGGATGTGTCGGCTTGATGCTGCCAAAACATCAGCCTCTATATTGATTGGTGTAGAAACGATGCATATCATTAAAAAGGCCAACTTATTTTACAGGACAAGTCTGTCCAAAATGAAATGAAGTCCATTCATCAACTATTCGGAATGGCTGCCTAAGAATAGATTCCATCAGGAATCTATATACCAATTTCAAATAAATGCAATCTTTGCACCAGAACCACTTTTTGTATTTTAACAATAGACATTGTAATCAATCCTTAATTAATAAATTTCATATTCATCTAATATATCTTTCAGTTCAAACCAATCATCATCTGAAAAAACATTATCAAGTTTGGATAACTTAAATTTCACTTTCTGTGCAAAAATAAAAATACTATCGGCCAATTTTATTAATTGGTTATCATCTAACTTATAAAGCGTATCTCCATATAAATATTGCCATACGTATTCTGTTACTTCCATACCTTGTTCAGGCGAGTTTTCTATACATTCTATAATATAAACAAAATCTTCCTTTATCTTTTCATACACTTCTTCTAATACTAATTTTTTTGGTATCTTGATTTGATTTTCCGATAATGACTTTATTAATTTTTCCTTCTGTTTTTTACTCAAGCTATCGCTATTAAACTTGGTTTTTAAATCAAGTAATCGGTCATATTCTGTATTCATTAATTTTATAATTTTTTTCTGATTAACTCTAAGGAAATCAATATCATTATCAGTGTAAATTCCATCTGTATTGATCCTTCTAATTAGGCTATTTATATTCTTACCAATATAATTTATTTCTTTAGTTAAATCTCTATAAGCTTTCATATCGACTTCAAGTTTGAAATGTGATTTTGCTGAATCAATAACAAATGCTGAAACATTTTTATATCCAAAATCTATAGATTTATTTTTAATAAATTCTTTATCCTCTTTAAACAATTGAATTTCCAGTCTTTCCTTTTTTCTATTTGCTCTCAATATCATTTCTCCTTTCATAAAAAATCGAGCGTAGCGACAACAAATATACCGCTTATTTTTGCAAAAAATAACGGTAAATATTTGTAAAGGTTGTAGGAAACTCCTACCAAGTCAAAACGAACGTTTTGGGGTTTGCCCTTCTCACTCTCTATATAAGGAGCTAAAACTTCCACAAGGAACGGGTCGTATTTTTGAGAAACCTGCTCAAAAATCTCCATCCTTGCAAAACTTTTTTCGACTCGTGTGCTTTTCTCGCCAAGCCGACAGACAAAAAGCAAAGCAATGGTCCTCGACTTGGAGAAGCAAGTATACGAGTCGAACCGCTTAGATCATTTGTCCCAAAATAGTTCTTACTCGAAAATTGATACATAATACGTGGGGTTTCGGCCCCACACGACGAGCCAGCATTCTAAACAAAAAGCAATAGAAAAAAAACTAAAGATAAAGGCAAAAAAATAAAATACGTTATCCATTTGTACAGCTCCTTTACATAATTTTGGTTATTAGAAGTTGCTTATTGTACATTAATTTTAGGATAAATGTTTCTTTCATTTTCTTGGATTTAAAAAGACATCTTCTCTAGTCAAAGATGTCTTTTTTTATGTGTTTTTCCAACAATACCCTATTACTTTCTTGACTTACTTTATCGTTTTGCCATCTTCGTCATGATATGAAATGTATGATTCCATTTCATTTGTTGCTTCGCCGTTTAATTGGTGTGATACACCAAATGTTTTACCTTTCCCATCATTATTAATTGCAACGTTCATGTCATTTAACAACTTGGTCATATATTCATATGTTTTGCGCATGCTTTTACTGGTGGGCTTCCATTGTCCAACGAATTCTGTTTTCTCCATTGCTTTCCCCTCGGGATCAATGTGAGCAGTTCGATTAAATTGTTCATGATAAATTTCGCCTGCAAGTCCTCGTAAGTTTTTAAAATCTTTTTCAAGGTCTGTGCCTTTAACTCGAATGTATCTTCCCATAACATCTAAAACAGACTTCGCTTTCAGATAGTAATCGTATCCTTCATCAAAATTTGCATCGGCACCCTTTGGGTCTGGTTTCGAAATTTTATCGACTTGATATGCAATCCAATCTTTCGCATTTGTGGGAAAATCGACCGCAGCCCCATCGCTATTCATCGATAAATCCTCCCATTCTTTATTTGGATCAGCAACGTTTTTAACCGTTTCCACCTTTGGGCTTGATTTCACTTTTTCGTTCGTTTTCGTCACTTCGCAAGCTGTTGATACACTTCCCATAACGATTATCGTTCCAATAGCGAGTAATATTTTAGATTTCATTTTTGTTCCTTCACTTCCTCCCATAATCTTTGTCTTATTTAACCATAACATGAAAAATCTAGATCCTTGTATTCCCTTTTTTATTTTTTTTGGACACAATATGACAATGCACAAATAACATGTTTGCTACCATGAGTAGGGTACGACAACTCGATTACTCTTTTTTGGAACCACTTATAAAAATAAAACAAGAGGATAAGTGATATTTATCCTCTCGTTTTTCCGTTAATGGTCTGTCAAGTTTGAAAAAATAAAATTGTATGCTCAGAGGTTCTGTTGCAAAGTTGATATACACTTAAATCATTTTCATGAAAAGTTTTACCTTTTATGCGATTGTTAATAATCTTTGTAATTCATTGTAAGTCGAAAAACCACAGTCTAATCCCAGACTGCGGTTTCGTTTATATAGGGCATGAATGGTCTCGATACCTTTTAACGTACGTGAAGCATGACGAAGATTTTGAAATCCTGCGGATTTGGTAAAACGTTTCTTT
>NZ_FNQA01000058.1:0-3507 GCF_900107445.1 Bacillus sp. 166amftsu
TTGCATGGGAATGGTGGAGAACAATTATTAATGAACAAAATGTTCCATTAACAAATGAAATAAAAGTTTCAATTGGAGGAACAACATTATACCCAAGTGCTAATATTAGTCATTAGGTAAAAGTGAAGCGCCCTGTAAACAGGGCGCTTTTTCAAATATATCATACTTCTCTATATAATTGTTGTAGCTATCACCTCTCAAAAATAAGTATTTTCTGAGCAATCTGATATCGATCGATTTTCGCTGTTTTTTTGCTGGAAACTTCCACAAAAACTCACTCTAGAAACTATGTCCTAAAAATGTACGTTTTAGATTTGTTGTATGTAGTCTTAAGTGAGCCCTTCAACTCGTCTGTAAAAGTATACTTTTAAGAACACATTTATTTCTTTTGAACTACTCACCACTTAACGTCCTTACGGACTGTTTGAAGTGGGAGATTCCTAAGTACAGAGTTCTATCGAACTCTAATGGATATTAGGCTATCCACGTAGTTCCTACGGTTAAGAGACGAATTGCTTCGTTTCTAAGATTGAGCGCTGCATTCCAATCTCTATGGTGATGTGTGTCACAAGAAGGACAATCCCACTCACGAATTGTTAGGTTTTTAACATCTTTGTTTTTGTATCCACAATTGGAACATAACTGACTAGAGGCAAATGTTTTAGATACCACCACAACTTGTTTGCCATACCATTTCGCTTTATATTCCAGCATAGTTCGAAATTGTGACCAAGATACTTCACTAATCGCTTTTGCAAGTTTTCCATTTTTGAGCATGTTACTGACTTGTAAGTCTTCCATACCGATGACATCTTGGTTTTTGATGACTTCAGTAGAGAGTTTATGTAAGTAATCAGCTCTTGTATTTGCAATATGTTCATGGATTCTCGCAACTTTCACGCGTTGTTTATTCCAGTTCGAAGAACCTTTCGTTCTTCTGGAAAGGATACGCTGTGCTCTCGCTAACTTTTCTTCTAATATACGGAAAAATTTAGGGTTCTTGTATGTTGTTCCATCAGAAAGAATAGCAAAATCTTTTAATCCAACATCAATTCCACAATTGGATTCAGTTTTAGGTATTTCTTGTACTTTTGTTTCGACAAGGACAGATACAAAGTATCTACCACTTGTGTTGCGTCGAATCGTTGCATTTAAAATACGACCTTCTACTTCACGACTTTTGGCAAAACGAACCATGCCAAGTTTCGGTAATTTCATTTTGTTGCCTACAATTGCAATATTTTCGTTCGTTTGTTTGGTTGTGTATGACTGAACTTTATTCTTTTTAGACTTGAATCGTGGAATATCATTCTGTTTCTTGAAAAAACGTGAAAAAGCATCTGCGAGGTTTTTTAATGTGGATTGAAGGGCAATACTATCGACTTCTTTTAACCAAATCGTATCCTGTTTCTTTTTTAATTGAGTTAGCTCGGCAGAGCAAGAAGGATAGGTTAATCCTTTTCCTGTTTCTTTATAGGTATCATTCCAAAGAGCAAGAAAATGGTTAAATACAAAGCGGCTGCACCCAATCGTTTTAGCAATTAATATTTCTTGTTTCTTATTCGGATAGATACGAAATTTATATGCCTTATTTACTAACATGGGTTGCACCTCACTTTTTGGTATGATAGCTACAGTATACTAAAAAACGTAGGCTTACGCCTACCGCCATTCATCTCCCACCTAAAATTGGTGTTTCACACCTTCGTATTTTTGAGGAAGGAGTCTTCTGGCGGAACATGATAAATTTGTACGAGGAAAGGGGAAAGTTCAAGAGAATATTGAAACCTTTCTCATATCACAATATAATATGGAACAACGTTCGGGAAAGTATATATTCTATGTTCCTTACACCACAATTTCAGATTTAGAACAAAAGGTAGATAGTATAATTCGTGCAATTGATTTTGAAGCGGATTTACAAAACTGTTTTACAGAGTTAGATGTGTACTGTGATGAATTGGAGCTACAATGGTAAAAGTAGCATTTGCTTGTATAGAGAGTTTAATTATAAAATAATAATAAGAAAAGTAAGACAGGGAGAGGAAATCCATGTCCACAAAATTAGTAAATTTACGCATTGATTTTGCTTTTAAACAGTTATTCGGCACAAAAGGGAATGAAGAGATATTAACCGGATTTCTAAACGCAATCTTAGAAGAGTCTTTGGATGTACCTATTAAATCTCTACAACTAGAAGATCCTCATCTTCATAAATCTTATGAAGATGATAAGTTATCAATATTAGACTTATTAGCAACACTAGATAATGGGACGCAAGTAAACATAGAAATTCAGCTTCGGAATACACATGATATGGTAAAGCGATCTTTATATTATTGGAGTAAACTCTATACGTCCCAAATGCAAGAAGGGATGCCATATCGTTCCCTTCGGAAAACCATTACCATTAACTTATTAGATTTTATGTTATTTTCTGACGATGAAGTATTTCATACCATCGGACAATTATGGAATACAAAATCGCAACAGGTATTAAGTGACGATATTGAAATCCATTTTGTAGAGATACCGAAATTGATCAAACAGTGGCGTGAAGAAAAAGTAAACCCATGGGAAAATACATTTGTTCGATGGATGTTATTACTACCAGCACATGAAGATGAACATTTAACTCAAACATTGGAGGAGATTGCAATGAATCAAGATCCAATTTTACAAAAAGCAATAAATAAATGGGAAAATATGAGCCATGACTCCTCTTTCCGAACAGCCTACGAGGCTCGTGAGAAGCTACTTCTTGATGAACAGGCTAAGTTGGCTCACGCTCGTGAAGAAGGTTTAGAGGAAGGTTTAGAAAAAGGGATTCAAAAAGGCCTTCAAAAGGGGATCCAAAAAGGGCGAGAAGAAGGCATAGAACAAGGGAAAATCCAATTAATTTGTGGTATGCATAAGAATGGTATGCCGTTAGAAGACATTGCAAAATTCACTGGTCTAAGTACAGAAGAGATACGAAAATTACTATTATAATTACATGTCATTACAAAAGCTTTGCGAATAATTTCGCAAAGCTTTTTATTATGCTGACTGTACTAAAGATGGGAAGGATCCGTAATGGTATAATGATGTTCGATGGTCACGTAGGCATTTAAAGGATATTTAGTAACTACTAAACCAGGTATTTGTAAGACTCCCAAAGAGGGAATAATGGCTTTCTAATTTGCAGACTTAATATCCAAGTAGTTGCCGTGCTCCAATAAAACTGTTATGGAAATATGCCAAATCACAGGAGTGAGTCAGGCAGTTCTATATCGTAGATTAAAAGAACTTGAATAAAGTTCTTTTTTGATTTGTAATTAAATCCCAGGGTGGCTCCTCATACCCAGAATCGGGTTCTGGTGCAAAAACTTCAGGTCAATTACAAACAATCTCTAAAACTTGGACATACTGAGGTTCTGTTGCAAAGTTTTCTACATGAAGCTACACTCTAGAAAACAGGATATAGGAGAATCAGACATGAGATATTTTAAAGGAAAACAATTCAAG
>NZ_FNQA01000053.1:0-5428 GCF_900107445.1 Bacillus sp. 166amftsu
CTCGCAGCCTTCTTTTTCTAACATTTGAATTTGGGATTCTAAATCCTGGTTTAACGTGCTTACTCTGGCATATCCATATTTGACCAAAATATCACGAGTTTTGTAACAAATACTAAATGTGTACATTTTAAACTTTGTTTAGCAATCGGGCCAGATTGTTGAGGAACACAGTGCTAAGATTAGGAAGATATTGTGAAGAAATGTACTTGAAGTAACTGGCAGTTTAGCGGAAGAAAGAAATGGTATAATTGAAGAAAACTGCAATTTATTGTATCTATGCATGATTCGAAAATGAGCAGTTTTAGGAACGATACTATTGACACCAAAGATGGGGGATAAAAGTATGAAAGCAGTAATGGATCAAAGAAGATGGCATTGGTTGGACTATTTTCTATTTCTCATACGAACAATTTGGATTACTTCTAATGGCTACACGATATTCATTAGTACGTCAGGTTTGGAAAAGTGGGTTTTACTTTTATGGGCTAGTTGTTCTTATATAATACCCCATCTATTTTATCGGCCTGGGCTTATAAAATTCCAATATTATTTAATAGCCGAGGTGTTGTTAACGGGTTCGCTGTTTATTTACTTATCGAATCAATATGAAATGTCAGTGACTTACAGTTTTTTATTTGTGCCTATTCTTACTATTGCTTATGCTTGTCAAGTTAAGCCATTAATTTGGTTAGGATTTTTCTTATTAGTTGGTACATTGGTCGGCAATCTCTTCACTGTTAAGGATATTTTTGCACTCTTTATTGACACAACTACCTTTTATTGTATTGGGTTATTTTTAGGAAGGATAACCATTGTCAATAACGCTAATAAAGAGTTAATTGCCTCTATTGAGGAAAAAAATAAGGATTTGGAATATTACTCAAAAAAGATTGAGGAACTGACGATTAAGGAAGAACGAAATAGAATTTCGCAAGATTTGCATGATACAGTAGGCCATATTTTCACGTCGGTCATAACAAGTTTAGATGCCCTTCCTTTTCTATATCAGGCAGATAAAAAAGAAGCAGAAAAAAGTATAAAAGAGATTTCAGATTTAGCACGAAATGGATTGAATGATGTGAGAAAAACAATTCACCATATGTCGCCAACGAATCAGCAAACGCTGGTTGAATCGGTGAAAGAATTGATTGCTGATTTTATGAAACATACATCAACGGATATAAAACTGAATGTCGAAGGGGACGAGATCAAAGTCAATGAAAGAGTAAAGTTTACCATTATTCGTTGTGTACAAGAAGGACTTACAAATGCTAAAAGACATGGTCAGGCAACTTTTATTAGAGTAAATATTTCCTTTAAGCAGGAAGAATTGATTGTTCTTATTGAAGATAATGGAAATGGTTGTAATGAATTAAATTTAGGTTTTGGACTACGCTCAATGAAAGATCGAATATCAGCCTTAACGGGTACAGTTAACTTTAATTCTAAATTGAATAATGGTATGAGGATAACGTGTAACATACCTATTGCAAAGGATGTTTGATTATAATGATTAAAGTGGCAATAGTTGAAGATCAAGAGATTTTAAGAAAAAGCTTAAAAATTGTGATTGAAAGCATTTCTGACATTAAGATCGTTGGAACTGCGGATAATGGAGAAAAGGCAATTGCTTTATGCGAAAGGGAAAACCTTGATATTCTTTTAATGGATATTCAAATGCCTGTGATGGATGGTGTAAAGGCGACAGGTGAAATTAAAAAGCGATGGCCAAATATAAAAGTAATAATACTTACTACTTTTCAAGATGTTACACACGTTTTAAATGCCTTAAATGCTGGTGCAGAGGGTTATATATTAAAGGCTGTTGATCCTGAATTTTTAGTTCAGGGAATTAAAATGGTATATCACGGAGGTTCCCTAATTCCCCAACAATTAGCAAAAAAGGTGTTTGGTCAGATACAATCAAATAATAACGAATACTCGGAACAACTTGACCATAACTTTAAGAATCATTCATATGATTTAAATAATCAAGAATTAAAAATTTTAAAATGTTTAACTCATGGATTATCTAATAAAGACATTTCAGAAAAGATGTTTCTTTCAATTGGAACTGTGAAAAATTATATTTCTACCATTTATTCGAAATTAAATGTAAAAAACAGATCTTCTGCTATTATTAAGGCAATAGAAGAGAGCCTTATAGATGATAAGAAACATTGAAATATGAGAGTGTAGATAAAGCAAATCAACTTTGTCTACACCTTTTTTTTGTAATGAACTGGAACGCTATCTTGAATTTATTTATTCCATAGGTAACTCAGAAGATTGTCATTTACAAAATATTACGGTGGAATGTCATTTGATTTTTTTGGCTAAAAAAGAGCATCAATAACATCTTAATAGCACTTATTGTTAAAAAAGCAATATATATTAGCTAATGGTCATTAATTTGTAGTTTTATTTAAAAATAGTTATGACTTATTAATGACTTACTGGCACTAGAGTATATTACCTTTCATTTGTAGAGTAGAAGTATGAAATATGAAGTGAATTTAGAAAGGAGTAAAAGGTATTAGATGAAAAATATAAAGAAATTAATAAAATGTCTCGGAGTAGTTATTATACTAATACTAGTAATAGCATTTTTTTTTCCTACTTGGACTCCGCATATAAAAGGCGATAACAGTATAAGTACATTAGAACAAGTAAAGATAAATGGAAGTAATCATGAAATTATGATACGCGGCAATGATAAGAATAACCCAGTTATTATTTTTGTGCATGGAGGACCTGGATCTTCGGAAATACCCTATGCCGATAAATACCAAGACTTATTGGAAAGAAATTTTACGGTTGTTAATTACGACCAAAGAGCAAGCGGAAAATCATATCATTTTTTTGAGGACTATTCGAATCTTTCATCAGACTTACTGGTAGAGGACTTATTGTCCTTGACGGATTATATATCAAAACGTCTTGGAAAAGAAAAGGTAATACTAATTAGCCATTCTTATGGTACATATATTGGAATGCAAGCTGCCTATAAAGCTCCTGTAAAATATGAAGCATATATTGGTATTGGACAGATGAGTGATACAGTAGAAAGCGAGATTGACAGTTTGAACTACGTTATTAAGCAGGCTCAAAATGATGGCAATACAGATGATGTTTTATATTTACAAGGATTAACTGGAAAAATCAAAAATGGCGATACGTATACCCCACGAAATTATGTTATGAAATATGGTGGGACTTCAAGACTTATTGATAACCCCGATGATAATAATATAGGTATGTTATTAAGTAGTGAGTATAAATTATTAGATGTAATCCGCTATAACTTTGGGTTATCCTATTCTCAAAAGATTTTGTTAGAGAAAGATTTAAAAAATCCATTACCTACTAAAGTAAAAAAACTTAAATTACCGTGCTATTTTATCATGGGTAAATATGACTATAATACTTCATCTAATGCAGCGAAAAAATATTTTGATAGGATTGAAGCAGATAAAAAAGAATTTATTGCTTTTGAGAAATCAGCTCATTATCCACAATTTGAAGAGAAGGAAAAATTTTACAAATGGATGTGCGATACATTTATAAAATAAAAACAAATAGGGTATCTTTATTGGTTCTGGTGCAAAAACTCTAAAGTTCTTGCAAGTAATCTCCTAAACTTGGACATACTGATAGTATTACTCTAATAGGGTGTGTGATCGGTATGGAAAAGGAAAATTTGTTCAAATGGAAGCATTATCAGCCTGAACTCATCTTATTAACGGTAAGGTGGTACCTACGGTACAATTTGAGCTTCCGTAACCTCGTGGAAATGATGGAGGAAAGAGGATTATCAATTGCTCACACAACGATTATGCGATGGGTTCATCAATATGGACCTCAATTAGAAGAGAAAGTACGATATCATCTTAAATCAACAAATGATTCATGGAGAGTTGATGAAACCTATATTAAAGTAAAAGGCCAATGGACGTATTTATATCGTGCCGTTGATTCAGAAGGAAATACCATTGATTTCTATCTAAGTAAATCAAGAGATAAACAAGCAGCCAAGCGCTTTTTCAAGAAAGCCTTGGCTTTTTCATACATTGCTAAACCTCGCGTGATAACAGTAGATAAGAATCCTGCCTACCCAGTAGCGATTCAAGCGTTGAAAAAAGAGAAACGTATGCCTGAAGGCATAAAGATTAGACAAGTTAGATATCTCAATAATATAGTGGAACAAGATCATCGTTTTATTAAGAAACGCGTGCGCTCTATGTTAGGGCTCAAGTCATTTAAAACAGCAATCTCTATATTGAGTGGTGTTGAAGCCATGCATATGATAAAAAAGGGACAGCTTGATTTAGAAAACCAGTCTGTCCAAAATCAAATAGAGTTCATCCACCAAATATTTGGGCTTATAGCATAAAATACGATTCCGTTAGAAATCTACTATTCTCCGTGTTATTCTTCATATATTTGCACCAAAACCTGACAAAAAGTGTTGACAACGCTTTCATAATGTGATATTTTTCTTGTATAATATAAAACAGAGTGTTACTGATTCGATCAGGCATTACCTATGTTGAGAGTGTGTGGAAGGATTCGCCCATTTTCGAGATGGGATTTTTGTGTTTTACGATGTGGAGGTAGGCCCATGAAGTTTTTGAAAGCCTTTAATAATAATGTGGCCCTAGTTAAAGACGCTTCTAATTTAGAATGGATCGTGATGGGGACAGGAGTGGGGTACCAAAAGCAAAAAGGGGATGCGATTGATGAAACAGTGATTCGACGGAAATTTGTTGCGGAATCGAGCGATATTCGTAGACCTCTTATGAAAATCCTGGAAAACATTAAACCGGAGACGCTAGATGTTTCGGTTGAATTAATCAAAAATGCTGAGGTGGAAATTGGTGTTACATTTAATGATAACATTTACTTAACACTTGCAGATCATCTTAATTTCGCGATTGAACGCACAAATGATGGTCTAGAGGGTTCTGGTGCAAATACTTAGGGAAGATATAAAGAGGCAAAAAGTTTCCTAGTGGAATCTAGTCTTAAGCAGCAATTCCAAATAGTTGATGGATGAACTTCACTTGATTTTGGACAGACTTGTCCAGTAAAACAAGTTGCCCTTTTTTTACCATATGCATAGCTTCTATTCCAGAAATAATGTATGTAGCTGTGCGAAAGGATTTCAATCCTAACATAGAACGAACTCGCTTTTTAATAAACCGATGATCTTGTTCCACTATGTTATTGAGATATTTCACTTGCCTTAGTTGGATGCCTAATGGCATCTTTTTTTCTTTTCTCAATTCTTCAACTGCTATAGGATAAGCTGGATTCTTATCGACTGTCACGACACGAGGCTCAGAAATATGAAAAGACTGCAAAGCTTTCTTGAAGAATCGCTTTGCAGCCTTGTGGTTTCTTGCTTTGCTTAGGTAAAAATCGATGG
>NZ_FNQA01000052.1:0-5830 GCF_900107445.1 Bacillus sp. 166amftsu
ATAGTATAGCAAAAGAAGAGAGGGAAATCACCTCTCTTTTTCTTATTTTCTAAGACTTTTCACGTTCTTCAGTGGGAATTTACCCACCCACCCCTTTCCACGGTTTTGTCCTAAATGCGCGCGCCTAGAGTCTCTCGATTTTTGGTAGTTTTGGTTTAGGTAGGTGACAATTCAAAAATAAATTTTAAAAAAGTAGAGTAACCCAGTATACAGATTATTTTTTTAGAGTTACTATGGTGGCAAGAAGAAAATAACTATTTTGCATTGCAATTTGCATTGCATTTTGCTTATTAAAATAAGAAAAGAGGAAGATATTATGTTGGGGAATTTATTAGGTTTCAAACAAGAAGCGAATTCAATTATTGGTGGATTAAACGGAAAAGATATTTCTTCTATGAGTAATATGGAGAAAGCAAGATGGTCTAATAGTATTAGGAAAGTACGAGTAGGGCTTGAAGCTTATAAAGGGGCGGATCAAGAGGTTAATGATTTAATTGGTGCATTAGATTATACAAGAGCGCTTTTAGCGGGAGTGGGAGTACAACAACAAGAAACTATTCAACAAAAGAACCAAAGAAGAGCAGAAGTAATTAGTAATGGATTAGCTAGTACACCATATCCAATTCCTGAACAGTTTTATCACTCATTAGGACAGATTGGGCAAAAGTAGGAGGATAAATGATGATAGTTAGTAAGCAATATAGAATTCCTAAAGAGTTACAAGATAGGTTTAAAGCAGTTACGGATAAAACAGGAACGACTATGAATAGTACGGTTTGCCAGCTAATAGCGGAGTATGTGTATAGAATGGAGCAATTAGGTCTAGGTGACGTAAAAGAACCAACTATTATTCAAGTTGAAGAAGTTAAGCCGAAATCTAGATTAAGAAAGCCGACTAAGAAGAAATAGGGCGGTGAAAAAATGAAGGAAGTAAAGAAGTTAAAACTGAAGCAGAAAAAGATAGTGCGGAATGAGGAACGATTTAACTTAGAATTTGAAAAGGCGAGGTTAAGTATAGAAGTTCCTTCAGCAGTTAAAGAAAACTTTAAAGAAGCAGTAGAAAAGAACGGAAAGACAATGAAAGATGTATTGGAATCGTATATGCAGCGGTACACATTAAAAGTGTTACAGGGAGAAGAGAAAGAAGCTGAATCACTCTAATCTATAAGGGATGAAGGTACTTTTAGCCTTTTATGAGTTTATATATGGTAGAAGTGCTAAAAGTACGACAGGTCTTCTAGATAACCGCTAAATTTACGCTAAATACATTAGAGAACCCCGAAGGGAATAGCGGTGAACCAGGAGGCATTCGTGCGATGGCATAGTCTTCGCGGTTTACGGTATGTCGGTTTTTAGGGAAGAAATGGCGAAGCGTAGCGAGGTATAGGGATGAAATAAAGGATAAATAGATGCGGTATGACGAGGCGTAGGGAAGCTTTGGGAATCCAACTAAGGAATCAAAGCGTAGCGGTTCATTTACAATGAGAATGTCCGTGGTAGCCTGTTATGGCTTGCCAATCCTTGTTTGAGCGTTAGCGAGTGAAGGAGTGGGGCATTGGCTTATGACCCACGGACTGGAGGCTCGTTGTCAATGATTGAATTCCGTACAATGTACGAAGGACTAGAATTGCAGAATTAGGTTGTGTTTTTCTTTATTTAATCCAGTGAGTGAAATTTATGATTTTAGTTAATAAATTATGCGGTGATCGAATAGGAGTAATGCAATGATTGACAATATAGAAGAAAAAAAGAACGCATTTTTTGCATTCTTAGTAGAAAAGGTATTATTTGAATGTTATTTGAGAGAAACGACTTGCTTAGAAGAAAAGGCGGTCTATGAGAAATTTATTGCGTTATATGATAAGGAGTTACAGAGATTGAACTATGAATTGGCAATAGCATCATTAAAAGAAGAGAGAGTCAATCTGTAAAACTACTATAAATTGACTCTTTTTTTATTTAGTTGAAGAATACATAAATTGTGATAAGACTTGCTACAAAACAAATTGCGTTAAATGCGAATTTACCTACTTTGAATAGTGTGTTGTTCATAATTTAATTTCCCCCTGTGAGTGTTATTTTTCTTTCTATGTATTAGTTGCTACGATTTTTAAGAAATCCTTATTTTTTTTAAAAAAATTTTCTCTCTACTTAATGCGTACGCTTATTTCTGTTTTTTGTCCGATATATATATAACGGGAGTGAAATTATCAGTTTGGATTGTCAATGAGATACTAGTTATCTTATCTATCATTATGTCCAAAAAAGTTAAATTTTATTCCGTTTTCGTGTATAGAATTTGTTTCTTTGGACAGAATAATGGAGTTGTACTTCAAATTTTTATCTATACTATACATTTTCGACAAATGAATTGATTTTGATACATCTATTGGTTTTAGAAAGAGCTCTCTCTTTTTATATACCAATTTTAGTAGAAAAATCCTTGTCTTTTCACAAGGATTCCTCTACTTAAGGAAATAGAACTTAATAGTAGTTTTGATTAGGAGAAAAACGTAAAAATTCGAATTGCATTCCCTACTACATTAATTATGTCTTTTCCTAATTTCATTGCTTTTTTGATCTTCTTTTTGTTCTTCTTTATGAATTTTTTCATACAGATTCACCTCCAAGTGTATATACTCTTTAATCTCCTTTTTTGATTGCTAGACTTGCATATAACTCCTCTTATTTTTTAAGAATTGTGCTCTGTTTTTATAGGCGCAGCCATTACTGGTTATGGGTATGGTTTATAAAACGGGAGTAAAAATACTCCTTATGATTGTCAATGGAATAACACCACCTACTTTCTATTTGTCTTTTCATCTATGTTTTGTGTCATCTTTTGAAGAATTTGTATTAAGAAGTTTTCTCTTCAAAGAGATAGGCGCACTATATTGGTCGTGTTGATATGATTTATAAATTGGAGAAAAAAATGCCTCAATAAAATTGTAGAGCTTGTCCTTTTTTTAAGTTCTTCAAAAATGTCTCTATTTTTCTCCTGTTTTTCTCCTAGTTTTCTATCTCTATAGAAAATACTACTTACTTTTTCATTCATATTTATCCGTTGTTTTATCTCTTTTTCATCCGTTATTTATCCGTTTTTTATCGAATATTTATCAGAAAAATGTACCTCTATAAAAATACTAATCGCTTTTCGATTAAAAAACGGTCCCCTATTTTGTCCCCTTTTTTATCCCCCTTTTTGTCGGGATTTTGTCGGAGATTACTTTCTATAGCAAAGTGTATCGTGTATAAAGATTGAAAAAGGTACCTAATTTAGTAGCCCAAATGGTATCCCAAATGGTGCCCTAAAGTGCCATTTTCTTTATGAAGAAAATAATAATGATTTTTCATTTAAAAATAGTCCCCCAAAAAGTTCGCGTTTTGTTCGGGAATTTTCTCTGTTTGTAAAATGTATTCCTTATAGTTATTAGTTCCAGAAATCTATTATTTTGGGACATTTTTTTGAGATTTTTTTGGAGGATTAATTCAACTGAAAAAGACCCGCTTCTCTAACAGCGGGTTAAGTGCCTCTTTCGAGGGATTCACCATACCAAAATGTTTTTTGTTTTAGGTTTTCTCCTTTCTTTTTGACCAAAAAAATGTCCTTATTAATATGTTCTATTTTTTTATGTGTTTTTTGACCGTTTTTGAAGTGGACAAACAGAAACGTTGATGTTAAGCTGTTTTTATGTATTACATTTTCAAGAAAGAGGTGATGTTATGCCTAAAGTTATGCAAGCTAGTAAAGTGCGAGTGCCTAAAACTTTTAGGATTCAACAAGAGACATTGGATTCTATTGAAGAATTGCAGAAAAAAGAAGGTTTGAGCCAAGGTAAGATTTTAGACCTTGCTATCCAATTGCTAAGAAGAGAAAAAGAGTTAGCACAATAAATCATTAAACCCTATAACAAATACCGTAGCATTTTATCGTAGTAAACAAGACAACAAGGAGGGAAAACTAAAAGGAAAAGGTGATCTATAGTGAATTCGGATTTAAATATTAAAGTGATTTTGATGAACGCTAGAGAAATAGCGGAAAAAAACGGTTATTCAAGTCAATCTTGTTATACAGGTGATACTCAACAAATATCTAGAAATAAGTTTTTATCTATGAATGAGCGTTCTGTTTTCAATGCTATGTTTGATTGGTTTTATGCTACTAATATAAGAGCTATCGGACGTGATAGATTAGCTTTTGAACTAGGTGTTTCGGAAAAAACGATAACAAGAGCTACGAAAAAGCTTGAAGAACTAGAATTTATAAAGGTTGCAAGAAGGAAAAACAAAACAAATATTTATACTTTGTTAGATTTCAGTCTTAATCCCTTTGTTGTGTTAAGCAATGTTATTAGAAAACGAGAATTTGAGCTTTCTAATAGTTATGAAGGTTTAGGTTTAGAAACTGAAGAACGTATTCAAAAAATCAAATTAACTTTCGGGGATTTATGGGAGAAGGAAGAGTATTATAATCCGTTTGTTTCGCGTATTAAGGAAGGTTTAACTGATAGAGAAAGATATTATATAGCTGAAAAACTTGTAGCGCATTGGGAACAATACGGAGCGGAAATACATGAATCTAGTAATGTTATTTCTATTCATAAACCAAAAGAAAAACGTAAAGTTAAGAAGGTTAAACGGAAAGTTAAAGTTTCTGGAAAGGACTTATTGTCTCTTTAGGAAAGGACTTATTGTCCCTTTTAGAGAGGACTAAATGTCCCAGTAATATATAAATAAATACTAAGTAGTTTAATATATAACCGAAACTTTTTTGCATAAGTTTCGGAACTCTATACAACTAAAGAAATTACTGAAGCATACTAAGGTAGTAAATAAAACGGAAAAGAGTGTTAGGTATGGAAACAGATATTAGTATAGACAGACTAACACTTGTTGGATACGACACTGGAATGATAGAGAGTTATCTTAAATACTCGGAATATATTTCATTCATAGGTTTTTCTAGAAACTATGGTTTTCGTCATTCATATCAAGGACTAAAAGGGGAACTGTTAGAGATAGGCGAGAAAGGGAAGATACGCTTAGATTTTAATCCTAACAATGCGAATATGCGGGAAGTGGAAAACATCGTTTCTCGACTAAAATACCCTTATTTAACGCGACTTGATGTAGCGGTAGATTACTTTGGTATCGACTTATCAGAGGTTGAATGGACAAGCCCTAAAAGAAGAAAACAGAACTTATGGCTGAACCAAGAAGGACAACCAGAAACATTATACATAGGTGCGCCATCAAGTGAGAGAAGGTATCGTATTTATAACAAGAAGTTAGAACGGTTGGAGAAGAAAGAGGAATCAGACTCTAGAGCAGTTAATGGACATTGGCGTGTTGAGGTACAACAACGTTTTAAGGAGTCCAATAATATATTAGATACCGTGGATTATTTCGCGGCGGATCTATTCGATATTAGACCGTATCGAAAGGTGGTTAATTTAGACCATATAGATAAGCCTATGGAGCGGATTATAATAGCGGGATTAATAGAAAGACCTAGTGAACTTAAGAACCTTAGTAAGAACGCTAGAGGTAAGTATAAGAAGATGATACAAGAGGCAAAGGAAAGAAGCGGAGTAGCGATAAGTCCCGAACCAATAGAAGTTTATACAAAAGAAAAAGACCTGTTAGCTGACCAACTAACAAGCCTGTTCTCGCACTGTGCTAAGACCGTAGCACAAGTGTAAACTTTAAAATCAATAACAAGTACATATCTAAAGATAGTATAGCAAAAGAAGAGAGGGAAATCACCTCTCTTTTTCTTATTTTCTAAGACTTTTCACGTTCTTCAGTGGGAATTTACCCACCCACCCCT
>NZ_FNQA01000034.1:0-17337 GCF_900107445.1 Bacillus sp. 166amftsu
TTTCATCAAGCATTACACAAAAACACCCAAGAGCTATCAAAGGTTCTCCTTCGTCTGTTTAACCTCCTACAGCACAACGGACGAAAATCTCATCGATACGAGAAAAAGACAGTCTTTGATATTTTGGGTGTTATTTATGAGTATACCACTTCTACTCATCAGGTAGCATAGTAAAAAAATTAAAACCCGTCAGGGTTTATTTGATATGCCTACTTTTATAAAATCTATAAAAGATAATAAAAAACTATATGGAAAGACCGCATTTTGTATAAAAATATACCTTAAGTTGATGGATGTGGGGTAGCACCACATATCTATCAACTTAAGAATTCAGAATTACCCCAAACGAAAAAATGAGCTTTTTTGTTAAAAGTTAGCACAAAATTTCATTTTGAGGGTACTATAAAATTTTAGCTTGTTAGCAATGTGGCGGGATAACTAACCTAAAAAATACATCTATATTTTACTGGTGATGATAAGTTAATTAAAGTTGATGGATAGCCAAACTCCATTGAAGCATCTATAAATTCTTCTAAATGTTGCACCGATTCAGTGACTATTTTCACCAAATAACTATATTGTCCGGCTAATCTGTGGCACTCAAAGACCATGGGATTTTCTTTGCAAAAATTTCTGAATTGTTGACATTTTTTTGATTCAAACAAAACAAAGGCCGTTACATTCTTATTTAATTTCTCTAGGTCTATAACTGCCCTATAGGCTGTAATAATATTTTTATCCTCTAATTTTTTTACTCTTTCTTTTACAGCAGGTGTTGATAGGTTTACCATTTTCCCTAGTTCAGTCATAGATATACGTCCATTCCCTTGAAGAATATGTAAAATTTTTCGATCAATATGGTCCATTCTAAACACTCCCTTTTTATTTAAAGCAAAACATTTATAATGAATAAATTTTTTAAGTTTTTTAGATGAAATAGCTAATAATTTGTATTTAAACAAAATTATATTATATTTATAATTTTGTGTATATGATTAAAAAAATGTTATTGGAGGAATAAAAATGGGACTTGAGATGAGAAAATGTTGTGAGAAATGTAGTAATAAGATTGAAGAGCACTCTTTGGCGTTTATTTGTACACATGAATGTACATTTTGTGAGGATTGTACAAAATTAATGAATTATGTTTGTCCTAATTGTCAAGGAGAACTTGTTAAAAGACCTAGGCCGCTATCTAGTAGTGTCTGCTCTCTTAACATATAGGGGTACCGCTCCATCGCTATCAAGCTAAGAAATACAAATACCCCTAATTACAAAAAAACGTTATTCTTTCTAAACAAGCTAGATTAGAAAGGATGACGTTTTTTTATGAATCTTTCGATTAAAGATGAACTACAATCATTTGTGGAAGAATTACAGCGATATGTTACACCTGTATTTTTAGAAGAACTGGCAAGAGAAATTGGCTTTATAAAGCGAAAACGCAAGTTTTCTGGTTCAGACTTAGCTACCATTTGTATTTGGATCAGTCAAAGAGTGGCAAGCGATCCTTTAGTCCGATTATGCAGTAGACTTCATGCAACCGCAGGCACTTTACTCAGCCCTGAGGGCTTAAACAAACGGCTAAATCGAAAAGCAGTTTTGTTTTTACAGCATATTTTCTCTTTACTGTTACAACAAAAAATATGTGAACAAACACAAATCTCTAACCAACTTTTCTCGTATTTTGAGCGAATTCGTATTCTAGATGCCACTGTATTTCAAGTACCAAATGTTTTAGAGAATGTATATCCAGGTTCTGGAGGCTGCGCCCAAAAAGCTGGAATCAAAATTCAATTAGAATATGATTTACATAGTGGGCAATTTCTTAATTTCCAAGTGGGACCCGGAAAAAATAATGATAAAACATTTGGTACGGAGTGTTTAGATACCTTACGACTAGGAGATTTATGTATTCTTGATTTGGGTTATTTTTCATTGGAGGACTTAGATCAAATGGATCAACGAGGTACATACTATATTTCTCGTTTAAAACTAAATACGAATGTATATGTGAAAAATCCAAACCCCGAATACTTTAAAAACGGTGCAATAAAGAAACAATCGGAATACATACAAATCGATGTGAAACAGATTTTGAAACAACTACAGCCTGGAGAAACATTTGAATTAAAACATGTGTATAAGTTTGTATATTTGAGGAGATGTGCGAGACAGGTGTGAATTTAGGAGGGATCCAATATTTTCTATTCAAGTATGATAGAATGGAAATATACCCAAAATGGAGGAACAACAAATGAACTCAAACACAAAACAGTTTATTTATGATATCCAGCAAAGAAAGAACAATTATATGGAAGATGTATTAATAGCAATACAACACCCTAAAAAAGAGCAATCTGAACAAGTCATTCAAAATATAGTAGAGAAGATGGATATGATGATCAGTTTAGTTGCTACTTACATGACTATTGAATCAGAATCTACAAAAGAATTAAAAGAGCTTCAGGAAGAACTTATTCATGCTCAAGCATATATTCAAAAACGGAAATTTGAAGAAACACAGAGTTAAAACCCTGTGTTTTATTTGGTCGTCGATGACATTAATTTTTTATGAGTCTGATTATTGTTTTGGCATAATCCATACAATTTGTTGAATGCGTACAATATATGGCACCGTATCTTCAATAAGCAAATGATCTGGTTTCACATCTTTTAACTTTCCTCTTACATTACCTCTTACAGTTTCAATAACCACATGTTTACCAATTACTGATTGTAATGTCTGAAATACGTAGGGATTGGGTGCACTTACCATATGTTGTTCACTCAAGTCATTTCCTTCCGAATAACTCATTCTATAAGACTCCTTTCTAACTTGCATTCTTTCTCCTAATATATGATATAAATCTTATAAATATGCTAGAAGGATAATTCATTATAGGAACGGAAATAACATTTTAATAAGGTATGGTTTCTATTTCTAAATTGCTAAAAAATGATTTATAGAAAGTTACTTTTACGAGGTAATAGGTGATGATAGATGGATATTTTGAATGTACATCTAAGTTGTTCCTTTTAGGATATGTATCATTTTAAATACGCCCTTTATTAAAATAGTGCTCATACTTTTTTTGAGATTTTTTCGTAATACGTGCGTTAAGTAAAATTGCTAACAATAAAAACAGTCCATATTTCCTCCCTGTAGCTCCTATGATAATCACACTACTACAAACAAGTACAATTAATAGGATAAACGAAATAAATACGATTATAATTCTTTGAGATCTTCTCGTATTTTATGCGTTCTTTCCTTGCATCCATCTAAATTCCTCCTTTACATTATCCATTTCACTCTCAAATAAATCTTGCTCTTAAAAAGGAAACAATATATCGCTTTAAATAATTAGTTTGTTTTTTTATTAACTAATTTATATAACGTAAAAAGAAACCCTACCAATATTAAGCTTTCCATTATGATAATCCCGATCCTCTCCTTCCTTTTAACCCCCAACACATCAGATGAAAGTTATGTATATTCTATATTAGCTGCAGCAAACAAAAAGGATCCTCCCTTCTTTTAAAGGCTGATCCTTTTCTTCGTTCATTCAACTATTTTTAGCTATTCTTGATTAATTAGAATCACAGCTGGTCCATCTACACGAATTCCACCAACTTCGATTTTTTCATAAGGCTCAACTGTAATAGAAATAATCCCTTCTCGCTTCTTTAATTCATTACTTAATTCTTTTGTTAACATTTTTTTCATGTGTGCACTCCTTCTTACTGCTTCATTTACTATTGTTATGTAAATAAGATTAAAAATGGTTTCCTGGTCTGGAAACCATTTTTTGTAGTTGACCATATGGTGTTACCAGTTCGTTTATCAATTTTACGTAAAGAAGATAAACAATTACTATTCACTGTCTCAGTAGATGTAAGGAACTCTTAAAGAGATAGCGGTGAGATTGATTGTTTTTTCTTCTAGAAATAATGACTTAGATAATATATTACCTAAAACAATGAAAGCCCTACCTCTCTTTCATCCTTACGGATCCTTGTCCGTGCCAGTGTGAATCAGGATTGCAAAAATCAAGTGACTATTTAATCGAGTTATTTGATGAAACTTTGAACGTTCGTAAAAGAAATTTAAAAATAAAAATGGATAAGGTTGAAGTAATAATAAAAGAGGTTCCTACTCTAAAAGTGAGTTGAAGAAATTGAATGTCTTTGAAATGATTTGCTTTGAATACTCATCATATTCCCGAAAAATTCAGGATATTTTCGGGGGATATTATACATTATCTATAATGAACCTTAACAGAAACTTTTTATTTGATTTTCAGTGATTCCTTTAATTAATTCTAGTTCACTAACCAAAAATTTATATGCATCATCCAACAATTTTTTTTCGCTTGTATTCAGTGCTTTTTCTTTCTCCATACGCATTAAATCACGTACGACTTCAGCACCTTCTTGTATTTCACCCGTTTTTATTTTGTCAGTGTTCACTTTATACCTTTGTTTCCACGGCAATGATTTATCTGATTCTCCATGCTGAAAAATGTGTATAATGTGTTTTAATGCAAGTATATCAGTAACTGGGCGTATACTCGAACTTAGTATTTTGCCCATAGGAATCAGGACTTGCATATTACTGATTGACATTTTTATAACATAATACTGTTGTTTTTTCCCTAAGAATTCTTTTTCTTCTATGGCTTCAATTATACCTGCTCCGTGCATTGGATAAACAATGTTATCGCCAATTTGAAACATATAATCCACCTCCATATATGGTAACCTTCTTAACCATAACATATATGTGTTTTTTTATCAAATATTTTATAGTATCATAAAAGCATTTTTAGTGTCAATAACTTTTTCTTTAAAAATCAAATTAAGTAAAACAGCTAAAAAATAATAGGAAGCGTGCCAGTTTTCCCTTGAAGGGAAGGGGAATTTCCTCGCGTATATTCTGAAACCTCTACTCATTAACGTAGATCAGTTTTCCCTTGAAAACGACCAAATCGATCCCGTATTTTTTTCAATCTTGTGTGGTACTCCAAAATCTCAATTCTTGCTTTTTCGGCTAGAGGTGCAATTGGTCGTAAGTCTTGTAACCCCCAATAATCAACCACTACATCAAGTACTTGATCAAAATATTGTAGTGGCCCATAGTTAGCTTCTTTTGCAATTACAGCCATTCTATTTTCAAAATCAGGCATGACGGCACCTGGCATTTTAAAATTCTTAATCACATTGGCAATATGATAGCAATAATTAGGTTCCAATTCTAAATGTGTTCGAATCACGTCTCGATAAAACGCATAATGAAGAGTTTCATCTTTTGCAAGACGGCGTAATAATGTAGCAAGATCTGGATCATGCTTACTTGCAACCTTAGCAACATTATTGTAAAACACCATCGTTGCAAGTTCTTGTAGCGTCGTATACGTCATGGCTTCGATTGGTGTATGAAAATCAGGCTCAAATCCACTCTCAACGACTGATTTTCTTAATTCATGTATCCGTTTAGGGTTCACACTTCGAGTGAGTAGTAAATATGTCTCCAATAAATTCGAATGTTGATCCTCTTCTGAGGTCCAAGTATGAATAAAGTCTGTAATAACAGAAAGGGAACCTTTAAAAGTCGCAGATAAATACGTTGTAAACCATGGTAAATTCACTTCTGTTAATAAAGCTGTTTCAATGGCCGTAATTACACCAGAAGGAAGAGTAACTTGACTTTCATCCCAAGGAACTCTTTTAAAGTCCATTCCCTTATCCCATGGTAAAAACTCATGATAACCCCAGTCTATCTTCTGAGCTCTTATTTTATGTTGTTCATACAGTTCTTTTAAACGTGGCTCTAATCGGAAATCTAAATCATTTGTTAGCATATAAGTGCCCCCTTTTCTTACCATGGATATTCATCCTATTTTTATCCTTAAAAATTTTCTACAAATAAATATTACTTTCCTTTTTTTAAGTCAAACATAACGAATTTGTAACAAAACTCTTTAAGAGCGCTATATTTTTATAGATTTTTTTATATCAAAAGGGGGACCGTTACATCTATTTTCTTTTTTATAAAATAGATACTGAGGCATACAATATGTTAGTTAGCCTAAATAAAAAAACTAACCTCAGTAAATACAGAATAACATTCATGGATGAAGATTCTCGTCATGTTGTAAATCTTGGTGAGTGTAAAAAGGTGCATGCCTATAAAGAATCGTTTTATAATAAAGTTTGATAGTGTTTTTTACACACTATCAGTTTATTTAGATGTAAAGATTAAGCGCTTGAAAAACAAATATAGTTGATTAGATAGCCTTAAACGACAAATCCCAACAAGATCAATGTACATTGGCTATGGATGAGTTAGATCAATTTTTGTGAAACGGTATACAACACAAAGGGAAGAGGCGATAAACATGCAGTCAACGGAAGCGCATATGAAGGAAAAACAACGTAGAGAAAAAATAGAAATTATATTTAGTCACATGGTAAAAGGAGAGAGTTATTTTCACGGCTCTTCCTATCAATGGAAAAACATTGTATATCAAAATTATAATAGAATACAGCAAAAAGAGTTGGAAGTTGAACAACTCATTTCGATAATGGAAAAAGCAGGGGTTCGTTTTACGCAGCATCGTTCACTCATACACTATCCCGTCATTGATTTTGTAAAATATATAGCTAAGATTTATAAGGAGCCCCTCGAAATACAATAATCATATTTAAAATAAATCTTTATAAAAGGTTTATTTTCGAAGATTTTTAACTAAAATCCCCAAAACTCATTGTAATATTCTTTTTATTCGCAATACTATTCATTTTTGTTATAATATCAACCATAGCGTATTATATTCGTTTGTATATCTTCATATTTTGGGAATTTTATTACACAAAAAGACAACTCTTAATTGGAGTTGTCTTTTATTTTTTTTGATATACATAATACTATTCTGATGCAAAAACTTCAAGATTCTTACAACCAGAAAAAAAGTAGGATTTTTCATAGTAAAGATGCTACTTTATTTCCTCATATTCCTTCATTATTTTATAAAACGTGTTTTTCTTTAGCTCCAGCATTTGCATAAACATGATAGCTGTTATTTCTCCACTTTTCCATTTAGAATAAGTTTCTTCTATTATATGCATTTGTTGTTTGCTTAGGGTTGAAAGGTTTACCTGAGGACGTCCTAAATGTTTCCCCTGAGATTTAGCTACAGCAATCCCTTCCGCTTGTCTCTGATGAATTTTTTTTCGTTCTTGATCTGCAACATAGGAAAGCAAAGATAAAAATTGATCTTCCATTAATCGTCCCATATCTCCCATCTCACGAAATTTCCGACTATCAAACAGTGTTTCATTTTCTAAAACAACAATATCAGCTTGTAATTCTCTCGTGATGTACTTCCATTCTGAAATTACCTCATCATAATTACGCCCCATACGATCTAAAGCATCTATGTATACAATATCACCTGTACTCAATATCTTTCGTAATAATTGGTACTGAGGACGATCAAAATGTCGTCCACTTGCTTTATCGACAAAAATACGTCGAGCTTCCACTCCACGTTCCATCATCTTATGTAATTGACGTTGTTCATTTTGATCTTTTGTGCTTACACGTATATATCCATAAATATTTGCCACGTTTTGTATTCTCCTTGTATTTGTTACCACAATTATACCATTTTTGTTTATAAAGGTATTCATTAAAAATAAACGTTTATAAAACAATTTAAATCACCTTTATAAACTTGATATTTCAATGTTTCATAGATGGTCCTTAACCGTTTATAAAGGTATACCTTTGTAAACAGTGTTCACTTTTTAGGACAGTTCATATTTAAAAAGTAAAACCCACCGTTAAATATCCAAATAAAAACCCAGTGATATCATGGACATGTACTGATATCACTGGGTTTTATGAGTTTAACATTTTGTATCTTTTTTAAAGACTCACTAATTCTAACTTTATGCATAACTAATGTAAGGATTAAATTTCTAAACATTTACAATATTTAGTATAGATAATATCAATTTACTAAAATATACAATTTATGTAAAATCATAATTAAGCTAAACTCTTCTTTAAATTCTTGCCCCTAACAAGGATTTAAAGACCATGCTATTTTAGCTAAAAATGCGTAAAAAGAAAAAAGCCAAATCTATCTAGAATTTGGCTTTTTTCTTTGGAGGTCATGTAAGTAACAACTTGAATCCACTACTCTTTTTCAAATATAATTGTATTTTAAACGTTTTGTTGTTATATTTTTTAACTTATCAGAAATTTACAGGTGAATATTTGGAACAATCTTTAGCCTATGATATCGCCCACTAATTACTTGAATAAGCTAATTTGTACCTAAAGGTGTGTTTTGTTTTCGGTATAAACCTAAAATTATTTTCATACCTGTTGGAATTCCTTTGCGAATACAAAAAAACTCCTTCCACTATTGGTGAAAGGAGTTACAATACATTGAAAGGGTATTTTCATTTTAATATATGAGGGGTCTCGCCACATGCCTATCAACTTAAGAACTTTCTTTATTCTAAAAAAATTTTTAGAGTAAGTTGTTTTTGAACCAGAAAGGCATATTTTTAACTATAAAAACTATGACAAAATTTATCCGATTTTCCTTTTTACCTATTTGCTAAATTCAGCAAGTAAAATATTTTTAAATGGATCAGGACTATCAGCTTTAAGACTGTTCAAATTGACGGCCAATGTATGCTTGCCTCCAAGTGTGCCACCAGCAAAAGTGGTAAACCCTAGAACTTTACCCTGGTGTCCCCATATCGAGACACCGTTTGGAAGCTTAGTTTCATAGATCCCAAGACCATATCCGGTTCCTTCTCTATCTGTAGGAACTGTAGTAAGCATTTGTTTTAGTTGCTGTTCCTTCAGTAATTTACCACTGAGTAAGTAAGAGAAAAATTTGTTTAAATCGTCAGCAGTAGAAATCATATCTCCATCCGAGCTACCTGGGTTAATATAAGTAACGTCTTTTAGCTCACTTGCTCCGTCTAGTTGGAAATAGCCACGGGCATGCTTGGTACCTGGAATCACGCTTGAATTGCCAGGTAGGAATGTATTTAACAAATCAAGCGGTTCAATAATCCGATTTTCAACCTCTTCCGCATAGCTGTTTCCAGTTACTTTTTCAATAAGGATCCCCAGTACTACGTATCCTGTGTTTGAATAAGACCAACCCTTTCCTGGAGCAAAGTCTGGAGGAAGAGAAATCCCCATCTTTACAAATTCTTCAGCCGTATACGATTTTTTTATATCCGTAATATCAAAGTCTTTTGAATTTACATAGTCAGCGATACCACTTGTATGATTCAATATCTGCCGGATCGTAATCTGGTTACCATCATATCCGTTTCCTTGAATGACACCAGGCAACCATTTTTCAATGGAGTCGTCTAGATTCAAACGGTTTTCTCCAGATAATTGAAGTAGAACTGTTGCAATGAACGTCTTCGTTACACTACCAATGCGAAAGCGAAAATCTGTTTTCATTGGTTTCTTGGTGCTCAGGTCCGCTAACCCAGCGGCATAACTCCATGTTTTTCCACCTTGAGAAGTTTTAGCAAGTATCCCAGGATATCCAAGTTGCAATGTATCCCGCATTGCCTCTTTGACGGAATTACGTTCTCTTTGAGTGCTTGTTTGTAACGAACTAGATACATTTTGAATGGACTCCGCTTTTACAATTGAGGTTGGTGCTGTGTATAACAAGGAACCTCCTGTTATTAAAAGGACTAAACCTCTAAATGTAATTTGAAATTGCTTTTTCATAATGGTATTCTACTCCTCTATTCACATTATTGTATAGATGGTTATTTGCTGTCTCATACTAACCATACAGCTTACCTCTTAGCCAAAGACAAAAGGATAACTTTGAATTTGCAATCATCTGTGCACCAATTATTTCTACAAACAACTTTCTGACCTAATAAATGATTAATCCCTCTTTCTCAGATGTATGTTAACCTCTGTAATTTCTTCTTTTCTTCCATAGAGTTTTGTTAATGAATTTGTTTTTATATAAATATATAGTATCTATTCCCCCTCTCGTTCTTCCCTACATTTTGATCATACACAATGAAAATCTCTTTTTTCTTACTCCTTTCTTACAAATTCCTTACGCTCAAAACCACTTCTATAATTCGGTGGCTTTTATTTTAAGAAAACTCAGTTCTATTAACTTGATAGGCATGTGGTGCTACCCCATCGCTATCAAGCTAACAAGAAAATATCCCCCCTAAAATAAAAAAGGCGTTATTCTTTCTGAGAAATCATAGGAAAGGATAACGCCTTTATATCAATATGACGGTATCCTATATGAAAAATTAACATCGTTCCAAATGTATATATTGTATATATTGTACATATTGTGTATAATTTGTTCATAAGCATTTAAGAGGCAAGGAGTTGAATCATGAAAATCTTACTATCTAATAAGTCTAAGTCGCCTATTTATCAACAAATCATTGATCAGATTATATTACAAATATCAAATGAAACATTGAAAGTAGATGATTCGTTACCTTCTATGCGTTCATTAGCAAGAGACTTGAAGGTAAGTGTTATTACTTCAAAAAGAGCGTACGAAGAACTTGAAAAAGCGGGTTACATCTACTCTATAGTAGGGAAAGGCTCGTTTGTTGCAAAACAAACAAAGAAACAACGTGCGGATGAACCAAGTGATCCAATACGTGAAAAGTTCAGTACAATCGTTCGAGAGAGTAAGGCTAATCATTTATTAAGGGATGAGTTAATACAAATTATTAATCGTATTTATGAGGAGGAATAAATATGGAGAACATTGTAGAAGTGAAAAATGTTTCAAAAACATATAAGGGATTTTCTTTAAAAAATGCATCGTTCAACATCAAAAAGGGGTTTGTAACGGGATTTATTGGTGCAAATGGTGCTGGGAAAAGTACGACAATTAAACTTATTATGGATCTTATTAGCAAGGATAGCGGGGATATCACAGTTTTTGGTAAAAATCATCAAAAGGACCAAGTTTCTATTAAAGAGCGTATAGGATTCGTATACGATGACAATATCTATTATGAAGATATGACAATTCACCAACTGAAAAAATTCATTGCTCCAGCATATAAGAAATGGGATGAGAATCAGTTCCAATCCTACTTAAAGCGCTTTGAGTTACCGACTAACATAAAGATGAAAGAGATGTCTACAGGAATGAAAATGAAGACTTCCCTAGCGTTTGCACTTTCACACCATGCCGAATTTATACTTATGGATGAACCGACATCTGGACTCGATCCTGTATTTCGAAGAGAACTTTTAGACATCCTTTATGATTTAATGGTTGATCAAGATAAAACAATTTTTTTCTCCACACATATTACCACTGACTTAGATCGTATTGCTGATTATATTGTATTTATTCATAATGGTGAGATTGTGTTTGAAAAAGATATACATAGTATTTCTGAAGAATATGCAACTGTAAAAGGGGATAAATCCTTGCTTACGCCTAAAATCAGAGAACAATTAATCGGGATTCGTGAAACAAACGTGGGATTTGAAGCACTCACAAGTAACGCCAGCCATTCACGTACACAATTAGGGAATGATGTATTAATTGAAGAAGCGACATTAGAAGATATTATGTACTATACAAAAAAGGGGAATGTTCAATATGTATAATTTAATATTAAAGGATTTTCGATTGCAAAAATTATTGATCTTACTCTACCTACTTGGTATATGCTTTTTTATAGGGACGTTTGGAAGTTTTGGGTTTATAGTTGTTTTGGTGGCTGGTTCTTATATGATCAATCTACATTATTACGACGAAAAGAATAATAGTCATAAATTTATTAATAGCCTGCCTTATAGTAGAAATAAAATTATTATGTCAAAATATATTGGTACAGTGTTGTTCACGATTCTAGTAGTCCTATTCTCATTATTGATACAAGCAGTAATTCAAGTTGCATCCCCGACTTATGGAGTTGAAATTGAAAATCCACAGACAATTGTGGTTAGTGTTCTTATTGTCATGTTGTTTACGTCTATCTACTTACCATTTTTCTATCGCTTCACCAATAAATATTTGATGGCTGCTGTCAGCATTATTTTCCCTGTATGTGTTGTTTTATGGAGACCAATTGAGGCATATGTAAATATTACTGACCTTGTATATAGCGTTACCACACAATTTACTATTAATCAACTAATTGTACTTGCTTCAATCGTTACCATGCTTATATTTATCGGTTCTTACTTCTTAACGGTGAGAATTTATAAGCGTACTGATTTTTAAAAATTATTTTTACTCGAAATATAGAATACCTTACAAATAACTGTTGTACAGTTTTTTTCTTAAACGCTTTGGTGCTACTCAATTACTATTAAACTAATAAAACAAAGCTCTCCCCTCAAATGAAAAAATGCGCTATTCTTTCTATAGAATCATAGGAAAGGATGGCGTATTTTTTCATTTGAGGGTGGCATTTCTTTTTAATTGCTTACACTCCATTAATTCACCAAGACTTTTCTCTTAAATCCATTCTTTTCCGTGTTCGCGGATGAATTGGAGTTCCTCTTGATAATGATCGTAATGCCCTTCGTCGATCATTTTTTGAAACGCCATATCGCCTTCTTTGGCCTTCCTTTGCATGGTTTTACATAATCCTTCTACTCGTAGCAATACCATTTCTAAAAAACCTTTTTCTATTCCCTCCATGCCATAGGAATCAAAAAACAATTTAACCCTTTGTTTGATTCGCTCAGCATCCTTTAACGAATCATAATAAATGGCTTCGCCTGCTTCCGTATGATAAAGCCTACTTAAAGGAACGCAAGTGTAAAGCGTATAGGCGACATCCCAAAGTCTTGGACCAGGAGCAGCCAAATCAAAATCAATTACACCTACTGGTTTTTCGCGATTAAAAATAATGTTATAGATGGCAAAATCATTATGGCACATCACCTCAAATGGCTGCGGAGTGTTATCAATGGGTTGCCAACGTTCTTCCATTGGAAAATCACTCACCGCATCATGATAGAGACGAAGCATTTTTGCGATATCTTTTAAAGCCTCATCCGACCACATGTGTTTTTTTAACGGATAATTGCCAGCTTCTCCTTCAATAAAGGATAAAATCTCTCTCCCTTTTTCATCGATACCCAGAAACTTTGGCACACCTTTTAAACCTTTGTTTTCAAGGTGCTTTAGCAATGTATGAATTTTAACACTATCAGTCTTTAATTCTCGACGAACCGTATCTCCCAAACGATATACACTGGAGACATTCCCTCCTGTTAGTGCTTCTTCTTTTTCGTACTGATTTCTCATTAAAATTCCCCCAATTTAAGGACTCTATGATTGTGTCAATAGAGATGTATTTTTGCCCATAAATAAAAGCAGATATACAAAGGTATCTGCTCGGCAATGGGAATTTAATTGTCCACACCATGTATCCCTTGAATGATTTAAGATAGACAAATAAACGCATCCTTAAGAACCAAGGACCGCCACTGTCTCTATCCAATTAAATAATCATTTCAAGATATTCCACATGTGTAATATAGATTCCCCTTTCTTTACATCTTTAAATTAAATATTACCAAAGATCACTAGAAAAATAAAGAAAATTTAAAATGGTTTTTCAATTATATTATCCCATGCCCATTAACTTAAGAAAAGTACAAAAAAATGAGCTCATTTCTCAAAATAACTAACTATAGAGAAATAAAATTTTCATTTAGGGGGTACTTCAAAGCCTTAACTTGATGGCGATGGGGTCACATCACTAAACTAATTTTCGATAATAGAAAGAACCTTGTCATTAGGCTAATTAGTTAAACATCAGAATAATTATTTTTATTCTCGTTTGTAGAGATCTTAGGGTTTACTTTAAAGTCAATTATAATAAAGAAAACTAAGGTAAGAGTACACATACCTAATAAAAACATTAAACTTTTATATCCTATTTGATCTAGTAAAAATCCAATTAACACCAAGCATAATTGCATAATGGTTCGATCTAACATTGTTTTAAATGAAAAAAATCTTCCATGAATACTCGAAGGAACTTTTTGTTGTGCATATGTGTATAAAAGAGGATTAAACATACCATATGCCAAACCAAATATACTAAAAGAGAAAATAGTTAGATAAAAGTTTGTCAACGATAATAAAATTTGAGCTATACCCATCAAACAGCAAGCAAATAAAAGAATACGCACTTGTTTTTGATATCGTTTTATTACTTTTTTGATAAATAACCCTGCAATTAATATACTTGCCCCTTCCATAAAATAGAGTATCCCCATGATTGAACCTGGTTGTCCCTTTCCAATCTCAATAACAAATAAATTAAAGCCTGAAATAAAGATTAGGGGGATAATGGATAATGCAAGAACTATTTTAATAGAATGATTCTTTATAATAACAGGGAAAATATCATTAAAATTAGTCTTATGTTTTTTAGGATTTATTCGTACATCGTTTGGAATAACTAATAAAAAATTGATAAAGTATAAGGTTACATAAGCAATAAGAGCAATAATAAATAATGTATATAGAGGAGCGACTGTTAATAAAAGACCAGCTAATACAGCTCCAAAAATTCTTGATAAAGTGATAATATTTATATTAATAGCATTAATCGTAATTAAGTCATCTTCTTTAACTAAAGTTGGCAATATTGTTTGTATAGTGGGATTAAAAAAAGAAGCTGAGCAGCCAATTCCTATACTATAAATAACCATCCAATAAATTGATCCCGTATATATGGCAACTAGCATTGATAAAACAGATGCAATTCTCATCAATCCTACTAACTGTAATACTTTTAATTTAGAAGTAGAATCTATATAACGTCCTGCATAAGGGCCTATTATAACCCCAAGGACACCACCGATAACAAGAAAGAAAGCTTGAAGAACATGAGATTTTATATGTATTTGTAAAAATTGCAAATTACCAATTGTACCGAACCATATCCCTAATTGAAAGACTAGTTGACTTCCTAATACAATGCATAAATTTTTATTATGTATGATAGATTTTAAGGATTTCATCTCAAATCCTCTTCTCTAAATCTAAAATCTCTCCCATATTTTTTTACTCCATCACTAATATTCCCTATTCCAGAAAGTCCGCAAACAATTTCTTTTTCTTTATCTATACATAATCTTTCTTCTACTAATTCGTCTTTAAGGTGTCCGGTAAAAAATGCACCTAACTTTAACCATGAAGCAACTAAATAAAAAGTTTGACTTAAATGACCTACATCTTTCATAACAATACGATATACTCTTGGAGTTTTGTATTTCCACATAGGTCGTTCTAAACATGCTGTATAAAAAAAGAGTACAGATGCACCTTTTACATATTTTTGTCCTGCAGCCATATCAACAATATCTGTTATTTTTTCTTTATTAATTACATTCAATGAATGATTTTGAACATTGTAGTGATATAAACCCTCTTTTATTCCTGTTACGTTAGATATATAGGGATATACTTCTATAGGATGTCTAGCACCACCAGAAGGACTCGTTTTAAAGAGAGATGGACCAACTCCAAAATCTCTTTTACAAGACTGTGCTCCCCAAACAAAATAAAGAATAGTAGATAATTCAATTAGAGTAATAGGTTTTTCTGAAAAAGATCGTATAGTTTGTCTTCTCAAAAGGACATCCAGGAAATCTCCTTCTTTTTTAAAATTAGGAACAGGTAATGGTATTTCTTCTACATTATCATATGTTTTATAAATAGATGGTGCTTTTATATTTTGTTTCTTACTAACTAATCTTTCATAGTCTTGATTTACATCTAAATAATTATCTTTACGAAGTAATCTTGTATTAAAATGAAAGTATTTAGCAGGTGTTCCCCATTCTTTCCAATTTATAAGTTCTATATCCTCTGAATTTTCTTTTTCTATTAATATATGAACTTCCCGAAGATTATTAGTTATTTCTATCATTTCATTTTTTGTTAAAGATAAAGTTTGATCTCTTTGTAGTTGTAAATATGCACTATCAAGGTCATTCCATTCTTTAAATAAACTTAAGATAGGAAAGAATGAAGGTTCTAAGCTATATTGTTCGTGTCTAATAAAATCATCTATCATGAGATGACCATTTTTCCAAAAATATATCATATTTTCAGATATTTTTAACTGCATATCAATGTCTCCTTACTTGAAAAATATATATATGCTTTTAACGATAAATGACTGCCCTATTAGAGCAGTCATTTAAGCAATTCAATTATTTTGATGGAGAAGTTTCACCATGTTCTGAATTAACACGATTTGTGTATTCATTTTCACTAGGTTTGAAAATTTTCATTTTTCTGACCCCCTTTCATTAGGAAAATATTACAAATTTCATTTTCCCTTAAAAGTAATTTTTTGTCAAACAATAATTAGAAAATAATATATATTCACAAATTTAAAACGATAGGTAATATCAGCATAGCTACGTTTAAGGGCAAAGTAGTTTGTTTTGTAACACAAACGATCATTTTTGTTATATTTTGTTTTTCGTCTTAATATTGTTAGATCTGAAATGTATCAAGTATATTATCTTTTTCTTCTTTATTGATACCAATGTATTTTAGTGTGATTTGTGGTGTACTGTGGTTTAGTATTTCCTGTAACATAGCTACATCTTTTGTTTGTTTATAGAACCAATAGGATTCTGTTGCAAAATTTTCTACATGAAGCTACACTCTAGAAAACAGGATATAGGAGAATCAGACATGAGATATTTTAAAGGAAAACAATTCAAGAAAGAGATTATTTTAGTAGATGTAGGCTACTATTGCCGTTTTTCTTTAAGTTATCGCGATGTATCTAAAATCCTGAAAGAACGTGGTATTTCAGTTCACCCAACATCCATCATACGAGGGGTTCATGAATATGGAAATCTCATCTATCAAATTTGGCAAGTGAAAAATAAATCCGCACGCTTATCTTGGCATTTGGATGAAACTTATATCAAAGTTAAGGGCAAGTGGTGTTATCTTTATCGTGCAATTGATAAAGATGGACATACATTGGATATTCAACTTCGTAAAAAACGGGATCATCAGGCTGCCTATGCCTTCATGAAAAGATTAGTAAAACATTTTGGAGAACCTACGGTTCTCACTACAGACAAAGCAAGTGCATTACTTTGCGCGTTTAACAAATTAAGAAAACAAGGATTTTATCAAACTACAATCCATTGTACAATCAAACATTTAAACAATCTTATTGAACAGGATCACAGGCATGTAAAGAAACGTTTTACCAAATCCGCAGGATTTCAAAATCTTCGTCATGCTTCACGTACGTTAAAAGGTA
>NZ_FNQA01000048.1:0-6701 GCF_900107445.1 Bacillus sp. 166amftsu
AACCCTAGAAAGCCGAAGGATTCTCCTTTTAGGACATTGACCATCCGAGTCTTCTCCAGGTTCAGTTCAACTCCCAAAGGCTTTAACTCTTCCCGTAGTCGTCGTAATGCCAGTTCAGCCCATCCTCGTTTACTAGAGAGTGTCCACTTACAGCGATAACCATATCGTCGGCAAAACGGTGATAGTTTACAGCTTCGTAATTGCCTTCTGCTGTCTTACGTCGAAAATAGTTTGTATACAAAGTTGGAATCTTGTTAGAAGAACAAAATTGTTGATGAAGTAAATGTGCTAAGAGTTGCTGTAAAAACTGAACAGCCTGAGAATTAAAACGTTGATTGAGTCCTTCTGGACTCATAGAAATGCCTGTGTTTGCTTCTAATCGACTACATAATTGTGTTAATGAAGTATGAGCTATGTTTTGACTTAACCAAATACATAGGGCCACTAAATCTTGTACGCGATATTTACTTTTTCGTTTCACAAATCCTGCATTTCTAGCTAATTGCTCTAAAGCATCAGGTGACATATATTGTTGCAACTCTTTAGAAAACAATTCTAGTTCATCAAAAATTGATAAGTTCATATCAAAAACGCCATCCCTTCCTATGATTCTACAGAAAGAATAGCGTATTTTTTCATTTTAAGGAGAACTTTAATAAATGACTTGTTTTGATTAAGTATTGATTATCTAGTATTAGCCTGGTTTACTTATCTTTAATTTTTGCGCTGACGGCGGACAAGTTAAATTGTACTCATGAATTTTTTTATTAATCATTTCAATCATTGCAGCAACTTCTTCCTGTTCTATGCATGTATGCAATTTTTCCTTTAATGCATCAATTTCTTTCGAAAGTTCAATCCACCTCGGCATAACATGATTATCTTTCATTGTTTTATATAGTTGCCTTTCTGGATTATAAGAGAGACTTTTATCCATTTGCAGTGGTTTTCCTTTTCCTACTAAGTCATCAAATACGCCTTCTTTTTGCGATCGTTTAATAATCGAACTAATATGATCTTCGTACGTATATGACCAAACCTTTTCATCTTTTACTAGAATCTCTTGTTTCTTTAACGCTTTATCTAAATCTTTTTCTCTATCTTTCATATGTTTTCTCCTTCCTTTTTATTATTTCATAGGTATTTTAAATTGTTGTAAGGACACTAATCCTTGAGCAAACTGTTTATGCCACCACAATACATCGTGACCACCAGGGAATTCAACGTAGGTACTTTGATATTCTTTTTCTTTCAGTACTTGCGATAATCTTCTATTTGCTTCTAACAATGGTTTATTTTCTAATTTTCCAGCACTCATATAAATACGTAACGGCAATGTGTTGCTTCTTTTAAATTGATTTTCAATCCAAGGGTGTGTTCCTGTGTAATTTTCTTTTTTCCAATGTACAGAACCAGACATTGATAAAACGCTGCCAAAGTGGTCTGGATATCGCAATGCTGTATAAAAAGCTGCCAAACCACCAAGACTAAATCCGCCAATTGTTGTATGATTGGAGCTTGTATTCACATGGTATCTGTGTTGAATCCACGGAAGTAGTTCTTTTGTTAAAAACATATTCATTTCTTCAGAAAATGTGAGTTCTGTAAATCGATCTACATGTTCAATACCAATTAGAATACATGGCTGAATTTTTTTGGAATGTATAAGATAATCTAGTGTTGTAGCTGCTGATAACGACTGCAGCATAGATCTGCCATCAAACATGATAAGTAAGTCATAAGAAGATTGTTCAGGTGAGTAATTATGCGGAGTATATATCCAGAGTTGACGTTCATTCTTTAAAATCGAACTATAAAACTGATGCGTTTCCACTTTTCCTGTTGCAATATGAGTTTGTTGCTTTGTTTGGTCAATTTGTGGCGATAGGCCTAGCTCTAAAACAGAAATTGGCCCTTCTTCATGCTCAAACATCTTAGAATTCAATGGATCATGCTTATAATTTTCACTTCGTTGTACCCAATCTTCTTCAAAATCATCATTAATTGAAAAGTAATACGTTGAAGCAAACTTTTTTTTGTTCGGAACGTTTTAAACCGTATGTTTGTATGTAATAGTTTATCCATTTCATTCGTTACTATATCCCAACCAGGAAAACTTCCAAATACATATGCATTTTCGGTTTTTTCGTCGCCTAACCAAATATATGTAACAAGATCGTACTCATCATCAATAGGACAAGTCTCCACAATGGGTGTTTGTTGTTCCTTTATTTTCTCTAAAAACAATATAATAGCAGAAGGATTCCCTCGATTTAATTGTTCCGCCAAATCTTGCATAGTTGGACTCGTTAATTTTTTCATTTTCTCTCTCCTTTTCTTCTCTCTTTTTAATTCAACACTTATTTCAATAATTAATTAACTATTTCCTTGCTAGTTACTATGAATATAGTGTATATTGTGTGAACAAAATAGGTATTTTTTAATTTTAATTTTTATTAATTATCTTTATTGATGTAGCAATTAATTCTATCGCATTTCTTCTTTAATAGTTGGTACCTGATAGCCATTAGATAGAAATTTTTTAATGCTTTCAAGGCGAAAACGTGATGTCTTTTATGGCAACCAAGTTTATTTTTCTCGTTCTGGGGTATTTGCTTTTCTTAGCTTGATTGTGATGTAGCGAGAACAAGATATTACAAACCTAACAAGAGAGGATCCGTTTATAGGATCTTCTTTTGTTAGGTATAAATAACTAATTTATTCGATGATTAAATAGAAAGAGTGTAATTTGTTGTACTGGAGTCAGTGTAAAAAAGGCTATAATACCTATTTTTGTATCCTAGCTATAATATAGTCCCTAGAATAAAATTAGCAAGCAAGATGTTCATTATTAGTATTTCACTTTACATTGATTTCTTTTTCACTTTAAATTTCCTGTTAAAAAAAATTATTATTAATTTACTAGTTATATATGACATAAAAAAATATATAAAATATGCTATAACAAAATTATTTGCTACAACATTCATCTGTTTATAGGTGTATATAAAGAAAATTGCTAATATAATTCCCAATAATATTGGTGCAACAAAGACTTTCCTTACAATAATTGTGATTACGATACTTAACAATACACAGGTTAAAGGGATGTAAAAAATTAGCATTTCAAAAAAACCTTGGGTTGACTTAAGGTATTCCATAAAAGCTTCCATAATACACATCCTTTTTGCATAAGTTTATCATGAATTAATATCAAAAAACTTTGTCTTGTCTTTTTATCAACAAAAATTGTAATGAAATAAAAAAACATCTTCCAACATTATATTCCAATTAATTGCTTTTTATTCCAAAATATGGCTTTTAAATATATAATATAATAGAATTTTATATTATAAAGGGGATGGAATTATGAAAAAAGAATGGGGATACTTCTAACTAGTTTGTTCCTAACGTTACCAACGATCGCTAGTGCTGAAAAAGAAAAAGATTGGCATTTAGTGGAACCTAGTAACCCGGGAATTGAAGCGAAATGGTTAGAAGAATTAGGGCCTGAATTTCAACAAGAGTACAATACTTATAGCGTTCAACAAAAAAAAGAAATATTAAGTGAATTCTATAAGGCTTCTAAAAAAACAGAAGAATTTAAAAAACAGCTTGCAAATAATGAAAACGGTAAATCTTTAACTCAGCAGGCATCGGGTAGATGGACTGGCTCTGGTATGGGCACAATGGGAGATGCTCTTGTTTCCTTAGATAATGGTAGTAGTAGTTTTCGGTAGGGGCATGCAGGAATTGTAGCAGATAATAATGCGTATGTATTCGAAGCAAATCCAGGCGAAGGCGTTAAAAGAAAAGCGAATTACTGGAACACTTATTATAATAGTAAATATGCTTTGTATGTAAAAGGTGCAAGTACTAGTTCATATCATGGAGCACAGCATTATGGATGGCAACAATGGAGAAATGGGAAACCTTATGGTTTGTCAATGAATAAAATGGACGAATCTTCTTACTATTGCTCTAAATTAGTATGGCGGGCTTGGAAAAATGAAGGTTTTGATATAGATGCAGATGGAGGCCCTACAGTTTGGCCGGTAGATATATTAAATTCAAACCAAACAGTATCATATTAAAGCCATTTTAATTTAAAGGAGCAAATAATGAAGAAAATAAAAATTATACTATTAACTATAGTAATAATTGCTTCCTCTATAACAGCTATATATTATTTTCTTTTAAAAAGCAATGAAAATCATGTATCCGTGCAAGGTCAAAAATCAACAGCATTTAAGGATATCGGAGTTCTTTATATGAAACCAGGCGTGATACCTAATAGTGAATTTGTATTTATAAAAGATCCGGAAGATGAAATTGTTACAAAGAAAATAACTGGTACTGATTATTATTTTGAAGACACTATCAAAAATAAAGGAGAATTTGTTTTATCTTCCGTTACCAATGGTAATCGTGCTTTTATTGATTCAAAAAATAAAGTTGAATTGGCACGGGAAAAAGAAAAATCTGGAGTCTCTGCTATTTATGAAGATGAGAATTTAGTAATTAAAGGATTAAATGATGATTTGAAAAACTCAACACTACTTATTAAAAGTAATAAGATTAATCACCAGATTAAATTAGTGGGTTATATCACACAAATTGATTATGATCAATCAAAGCATACAGCTTACATTTTTAATGATTTTACCCATGAGCAGAAAAGTGTTCTCTATACAGTTAATGTTGAAACGGGAGAATTAAAAGAATATAGTTTTGATGCCTTTGGTTCACCTAAAAATTTTATTAAAACTAGTGATGAAATCATCTTTAGTTCTGAAAAAAAACTCAGTATTTTTAACAAGAGTACTCTAACTACAAGATACATCGAGCTACCTTATTCTAATACAGTTGGAGTACATGCTTACAAAGATAAATACTATGTAACTTTTGTTGAAGGACATATTGTAGAATATGATAAAAATTTCAACTTATTGAAAGAATATAAAAACTCAAAGGATTCGAAGGTATTTAGAACTAAATTAACAGGTCATTACCTATACTCTTTATCACCAGGAAGTTTCACTGAAAACGGCGAGAATATTTTATATGCTCATGATTTAAAGGGAAACTTGAAAGAGAGTCATTTAATTTTACCGAAAAAAGAAATGTTTTCTATAGATTTTAAAATACTAAATTCAAGTTCAGACAATTCTTAGAATCCTTTATATTAAGGGTTCTTTTTTTGTTTCAAAAGGATATCCTAGAATCGGTTCTGGTGCAAAAATAAAAGAGAATAAAATGCATATATTCCTAACAGAATCGTACCTTATGCTGCAAGTCCAAACAATTGATGAATGAATTTTTTCTGGTTTTGGACAGACTGGTTCCATAAATCAATCTGTTCTTTTTTAATCATATGTATAGCTTCTACTCCAGAAAGAGTGGATGTAGCTGTGTCAAAACATTTGAAACTTAGCAATAGAGCGGATTCACTTCTTTATAAAGCGATGATCTTGTTCTACTATGTTATTCAAGTACTTTTGTTGTCTAAGTTGCATACCATCAGGTATGCTTTTCTTTTTTCAGCTGTTCAATTGCTATAGGATAAACCGGATTCTTATCGACTGTTATAATACGAGGTTTTGAAACATGAAAAGACCGCAAAGCTTTCTTGAAAAAGCGCTTTGCAGCCTTCTGGTCTCTTGTTTTGCCTAGGCAAAAATCGATTGTGTTTCTTTTTGGATCAACAGCACGATACAGGTACATCCATTGATCTTTTACTTTGATATATGTTTCATCGACTCTCCAAGAATCATTTGTTTGTTTAAGATGACGTCGAATTCGTTTGCCCAATTTAGGACCATACTGATGAACCCAACGCATGATGGTCGTATGAGAGATAGATAGTCCTCGCCCTTCCATAATTTCTACAAGGTCACGTAAGCTTAAATTGTGCTGTAGGTACCATCTCACCATTAACATAATAACTTCTGGTTGATAGTGTTTCCATTTGAATGCACTTGGTTTAGACATACTTCATCCACATCCTTTTTAGATTAGTAGTATTAGTATGTCCAAGTTTGATAAATCTTTTGCACCAGAACCGTTTTTTTTCGTTATGGGGGTAATGATTTTTCTTAACTTGATGGTGATGGGGTAGCACCACACATCCATCAACTTAAGGATTTAGACTATTTTTGAAGCTAAAAGCACGTTACTATTCTCTTATGTTAATGAGAAAGGGTGACGTGCTTTTTATGAATATGCACCAAAAACAAGAGTTATCTTTATTTGCTGAAGAGTTATATCGATATATGTCTCCCGCTACACTTAATCAACTAGCTATAGAAGCAGGCGGGATGAAACGAAAACGTAAGTGCCACGGGCACCATTTCTTATCTTTGTATGTATGGTTAAATCAACAAATCGCTACTACCTCTCTTACTCAACTTTGTAGTCAATTAGAAACTTCAACAGGAATTTTATTAAGTCCGGAGGGACTTAATCGACGATTTAATTCGGCTTCTGTAACCTTCTTTCGAACCGTATTTACTACACTTCTACAAGCTAAAATTGGAGGAGTATCTAAGATTTCTCATTCTCTTTCTGCTTATTTTGAGCGGATTCTTGTTCTTGATTCTACAACCTTCCAAGTTCCAGATCGATTCGCAACTACTTATCCTGGTGCCGGAGGATGTAGTCATAAAGCTGGTGTGAAAATTCAACTAGAGTATGATTTGTTG
>NZ_FNQA01000035.1:0-16508 GCF_900107445.1 Bacillus sp. 166amftsu
TTAAATGATGGAGAAACTCCTATTCTTCACTCAGATCAAGGATGGCATTATCAAATGAAGAAATACCAACAAGCACTAAAAAAATACAAGGTTATCCAAAGTATGTCCCGTAAGGGAAACTGTTTGGACAATGCAGTCATAGAAAATTTCTTTGGCTTATTAAAGTCTGAATTACTCTACCTTAAAGAATTTGAAAGTATGGAACATTTTAAGGTAGAATTAGAGGATTATATTCATTATTACAACCACAAAAGAATTAAAGTAAAGTTAAATGGAATGAGTCCAGTACAATACCGGACTCATATCCAATCAGCCGCTTAATTTTTCTGTCTAACTTTTTGGGTTCATTTCACAAAAGTCGTCTATAATTTTACCCGTTGAAGTCGTAATGCATTTAAAACAACCGACACAGAACTAAACGCCATCGCAGCACCTGCTAACCACGGAGCAAGAAATCCTGCCGCCGCAATTGGAATACCTAAAGCATTATAAAATAGTGCCCAAAATAAGTTTTGTTTGATATTTCGCATTGTTTTTTTACTCATGAAGATTGCATCCGCAATGCTTCTTAGATCACCTCTCATGAGCGTTACATCAGCCGCTTCCATTGCAACATCAGTACCCGTTCCCATTGCCATACCAATATCTGCTACCGCAAGAGCTGGTGCATCATTGATACCATCCCCTACCATTGCAACATGCTTATTGCCCACTTGGAATTTCTTTACTTCATTTGCCTTATCTTCTGGTAATACTCCTGCGCGAACATGTTCAATTCCCACTTGTTTTGCAATCGCATGAGCTGTTCTTTCATTATCTCCTGTGATCATAACAACTTGAATTCCCATATCTTTCAGCTTTGATACAGCCTCTTTAGACGTTTCCTTAACCGTATCCGCTACTGCTACAAGACCAGCATATTCTCCATCAATTCCGACCAGCATCGCTGTTTTCCCTTCATTTTCAAGTTGTTCCATTGACGGATATACATGTTCAGCCTTGATATTGTCTTTCTCCATTAACTTTCTTGTACCGATTAATACTTCTCTATTTTCTATCACAGCTCGTATACCATATCCAGGTATCGCTTCAAATTCTGTTGTACTTCCTAATTCAATACCTTTATTTTTTACACCTTCCACAATTGCTTCTGCTAACGGGTGTTCAGAATTTTTCTCTGCACTTCCTACTAGATATAAAAATGCTACTTCATCTATTTTTTCAACTTCTACATTTGTAAGTTCTGGTTTCCCTTTTGTCACTGTTCCTGTTTTATCTACTAAAACAATATCAATTTTTTGAGTTCCTTCTAAATGTTCTCCGCCTTTAAATAAAATACCATACTCGGCAGAACGACCTGAACCAGCCATAATAGATGTAGGTGTTGCGAGTCCTAACGCACACGGACAAGCGATAACAAGAACTGCAATTAATTTTTCAAGTGCGCTCACAAAATTACCTGGTTCTACAATAAAGAACCATACTAAGAATGTAATAATAGCAATTCCAATAACAATAGGTACGAAAATACCTGAAATAACATCAGCAACCCTTTGGATTGGTGCTTTTGATCCTTGTGCATCTTCAACTACTTTAATAATTTGTGCTAAAGCTGTATCCTTACCAACCTTAACTGCTTTGATTTTTAAAGAACCATTTTTATTTACCGTTGCACCAATAACTTCATCACTTATTTGTTTCTGAACGGGAATACTTTCCCCAGTTAACATCGATTCATCTATTGCGGATGTTCCTTCTACTACTTCACCATCAACAGGGATTTTTTCACCTGGTTTTACAATTAAAATATCTCCAACAACTACTTCCTCTAATGGAATGCTCATTTCATTCCCATCTCGGATTACAATCGCTGTTTTCGCTTGGAGTCCCATTAGTTTTTTAATTGCCTCTGATGACTTTCCTTTTGCTAATGACTCAAACAATTTCCCTAATAAAATCAACGTAATCAATACCGCACTCGTTTCATAATACATCTCAACTTGATGATGCGGTTTCCCAATACTCGCAATCGTTACATACAAACTATAAAAATAGGCTGCGGATATTCCTAATACTACAAGCACATCCATGTTTGCACTCTTATTTCGAAGTGCTTTATAAGCCCCTACATAAAACTGTTTGCCGATATAAAATTGAACAGGAGTAGCGAGTAAAAGCTGAACCCACGGATTCATCAAGAATTCAGGAGCCCAAATCCAAGAAGTAAAAGAAAAGTGACCAACCATCGTCCATAATAATGGAAGTGCAAAAATAGCAGATAACATTAATTTTTTCTTTTGTTGTTTAATAAAATCGTTGCGATCATGTTGTTCATGCTGGACTGTTTCTTCTTTCCTTTTTGCATGATACCCTAGTTTTTTTACTTTTTGCATGATGTCCTCAAGTGTAACTTCATTACCTGCATATTCAACATGCGCTGTTTCCAAAGCAAAGTTAACAGCAGCCGTCGCATTTCTTCGAGAAGTCTTTACTTCCCTTCTCACACAAAAACTCTGTTCAAATCACTCGCTTTCTGCACAAATGATCTCTACTTTCAATCGTATCCGTATTTTAGATGCGACAGTGTTTCAACTGCCTGATCATTTCGTCACTAACTATCAAGGTTCAGGCGGGAGTAGTAATACGGCAGGCGTGAAAATCCAATTGGAATATGATTTACTTAGTGGTCAATTTCTTAACGTGCAGCTTGGACCAGGAAAGAATAATGATAAAACATACGGTACCATCTGCCTTGAAACCGTAAAGGCGGGCGATTTATGTTTACGTGATCTTGGTTACTTCGATTTAGGAGACTTACAAACTATTCATGAGAAAGAGGCTTACTATATCTCGCGGTTGAAGCTCAATATACGCATTTATATCAAGAACCCTGAGCCACAATACTTCAACAACGGCACGTTAAAAAAGCAAACAGAATACATCCAGCTTGATATGACACAAATGATGTCGGGTCTAATCCCAGGTGAAACGATAGAAATCCCTGAGGCATACATTGGCCAAAATCAGAAGCTTCCAGCACGTGTCATTATCCATCGTTTAACCGATGATCAAACGCAAACACGTCTGAAAAACCAAGCGATACGTGAAAAGAAAAAAGGCATTGTCATGAAGGATAAAAGTAAACGTTTAATGGGTATGAATGTATATATCACGAACACGTCTCTAGAAGGAGTACCAACGAACTACGTGCACTCATTGTATTCACTTCGTTGGCAGATTGAAATTTTGTTTAAAACGTGGAAATCATTTTTTCAAATTGATGAATGTAAAAATATTAAAAGAGAACGCCTAGAGTGCCATTTATATGGACAACTCATCGGCATTCTCCTCTGTTCTTCTACGATGTTTCAAATGCGACAGTTTCTGCTTGAAAAGAAAAAGCAGGAGCTGAGTGAATACAAAGCAATTTATATGATTAAAGATTACTTTCCGTTACTGTTTCAAGCGATAGCCGTTGGCACAGAAGAACTTTTAAAAATTCTGCATCGTCTTTATCTGCTACTCAAAAAGAACGGTCGTAAATGTCATCGGTATAAGAAGATGACCGTCTTTGATATTCTAGGGATTGTGTATAAAACGACAGTGAAGCATAGACAAGCTGCCTAGCGAAAAAATCACGTTTTAATAGGCTTCTTTAGCATGCCTACTTTTCTATCAATTACTAGTTTTGAACCAAGGATCGTTTCATATCTAGTAAGTTACTTGTTTAGCTTGATGGACATGCGTCAGTACCCCCCTAAATGAAAAGTTTCTTTCTCTACAGTTAGTTATTTTGAGAAGTCAGCTCATTTTTTGTTTTAGGGATGTTTACTTTTCTTAAGTTGATGGGCATGTATGGTGACCCCTTTTAGCGCTTGAATTGTTACAGGATAGGCAGTGTTTTTATCTACTGTTATCACGCAAGGTTTAGAAACGTACGAAAAAGCACTTGGCTGCTTGTTTATCTCTTGATTTACTTAGATAAAAATCAATGGTATTCCCTTCTGAATCCACGGCATGATATTAATACATCCATTGTCCTTTTACTTTCACATACGTTTCATCGACTCTCCATGAATCATTTGTTGGTTTTAGATGATGTCTTACTTTCACTTCTAATTGAGGTCCAGATTGATGAACCCAGCGCAGAATCGTTGTGTGAGCGATGAATAATCCTCTTTCCTCCATCATTTCCACCAAATCACGAAAACTTAGGTTGTACCGTAGGTACCATCTCATGGTTAATAAAATAATATCAGGTTGATATGATAATGTTTCCACTTGAATAGAATTTGCTTTTTCATACTGATCACGTCCTTTTAGAGTACTAGTATCAGTATGTCCAAGTTTTATAGACTTCTTGCACCAGAACCCTTTTGGCAATCAACAATCCATTTTTTTGTGAATGTTATGACGGACTAGAGCGGCACCCCTGTGATTCCCCCTATTAGGGGTACGACAACATTGCCATCATCAAAGTCAAATTCACTTTAACTACCAGAAAGAATAAACTAAGTTTGCTATTTTATAGGATATTTTAAACTAGATACTATAAATTTATTGAAGGTTTTATACAAGACGGAGTTTTATGTCCACTAAGACTACTTACATAATATTTTTTTATTGTTACGCAAATCTTAGTAAATGCTTACTTAATAAATAACTAGACAGTTATTTATTAAGTAAGCATTTAGCTTGTCCTCGAGAAGAAGGTAATACAAAGTAACCTTCATAATTTAAAAAGAATCGTTCCATATTGGGGATAAGTGTGTTTACAATATGTATATTATTATCAAAAGAGGCAAGTGTAGAATAATACATATCAAATCCACAACTATTTAACCTAAATTCTAATTCTTGAACATAAGTTTCAAGAGATTGATGTGAAAATGAACTGATGGAATCAAAGGGAATATTTTCATATTCCATACCCAATAGTCTTTGTCTATCAAATTCGGCACATCTGTAATGCTGGGGATACTCTTTCAAGGCTTCTAACATCGCTATTCTTTCTGTTTTAGCTTGTTCTTGAAATACCTGTGTCATATGAAAAGTTTGAACTAATTCAGTTACGGAGCGAGTGATAGCATATTCTAAGTAAAGAGAGGTTCCTAACCCCACATATGGAATATTTTTATGGTTTGAGATTACTGCAAGTATGGTTGGTATATTAGTTTCAGTTGTAATATTGAATAAAATAATTTCTTTACCTATTTCACATTCAGCATTTTGAATGAGTGTTTTCAGGAAATCTGGAAATGTATTTATGTCCATTATCTGTAAGACTGTATTATTTTGATAGTAATAATAATTCAATAAAAATAATGACCATGCGTCACGCTCAATTACTTCATTCGTTGCGTGAATAAGTGATTCATAAAAGGTAGAACCAATCGCGATACCGCTATTACTACTGCATCGTTTTAATTTTTTGTAATCAAAATGATCACCAGGATGGGTAACACCTTCTGCATAGTATGGGTTTGTAATAAAAAGGGGATACCATACATTTTGTTTAGAACTTTTTAAAGAGCTGTAGTTTCGACAAAGTAATAATTCTTCTCTCTCAGTATTCAACAGTTGTATAATGCGTTCGCCACTAAATGTTTCAATTTCCGGTATCATATGAGAAGAAAATAGACGACAATTTTGCAACGAATCCTTTGCAGTATAATAATGTTCCAGTGTTTCAAATAAAGCACCAATCTCACTTACTCCCCCAACTCCTTTTCCAGTACCTGCACTGAGCACCTCATTTTGTTCATTCATAAGCTTTATATGCGTTGTCTGGATGGTATCTCCTATCACATTCTTTTCATATGATAAGCCCAATTCTTTAATGACAGTAATAATTTTATGGTAAGCATCTTGAATAGATGTCTCTCGTTCCCAAATATACATATATACGCTCCTTTTCATAATAAAAGGTCTAACATGTTTACAAATATGTATACAACATGTTAGACCTTACAGATTGAAACTATTTTATTCTTTTTCTGCTTGCTTTTTTCTTCTTGTGTTAACTCAGGTTTTGCAACTGTTGTTCCTTTCACCATTCTCGCAGCTCCCATGCTATCACCTCCTCTTATCTATAATAATAAAAATGTAACATAGAATTTGTACACATGAAATTGAGGAAATTTAAAATAATAATACTTTGTTTTGAGGATACTTCAAAATACTTGCATGATAGTGCTGTGACGAGTCCTAATCAATAAGATTTTTCTCTGAGCGGTAACTTCATTTTTAAATATTTATGAATTATAAAATGTATAATAATCTGCTGAAAAATTAGTTTAAAATTAAGTATTAAGGCAACTATCTGGAATCTAATTGTAATTCAGCTTTGTCGTTTGTCAGTGTATTAGCAGAATTACAATTTCCAGAGTAGATAGCTCTTGCTTCATCACACGAATCAGCTTTTTCACATCCTATTAATATACTTAATGTTATAAACGATAATAAAATCTTTTTCATTATAATACACGCTCCATACTATTTGATTTAAAATACTTTAAAATTTGAAACCTAGAGTACGCTAAATTACTATTTAGACTCACACAAATGATCTGCACATAAATTCATCTTTGATATGCAGATCATTTGTATGAGCAAATTCACTTTAGCATTATGAAGGGGCTTTCTTAGTAATCAAATTTTATTCTAATTCCATAGAAAACCCACAAAGAACAATGTTCTCTGTGGGTTTTGTTTATTTCAAAAAGGCTTGGGGGAAGCTCGATTTGATTAATTTTATTTTTCTAACACATCTGAGCGAACTAATTTTAAATCATCTGTTTTAATTGCACCTGTTGAAGTAGATGATACTTTTACTTTTGTAGATGTGTCCCAATAATGGCCACCTTGCCAGAACTGTGCGAAAGGTGATTTTACTGTTTTGTTTACAATTCCAGTAGCTACTGAACCTGGTTTTAATGAATATTCAGCAGTAACTTGATATAATGCAGCTGTAATGGATCGATCTGATTCGTTAGTAAGACTAAACTTACGAGATACTGTTTGTTCTTCACTTAATGAGATACTTGTACCAAATGTACTTTGGAACTCATAACTTGCTCCAATTTCAAAAATATCTTCAATACCAACACCTGCATTTACACCCACAGTGTGAGCAAATGATTGTGATTGTTCATTTGTCAGACCTGTTTTGATGTCAAATGTTACTTCATATCCTGTATTTTTAGCTGGAATGGATGCTGATCCACCAGGAACTTTCTTCAAGTATTTCTTTTCTGTTAATACAGCATCTTTTAGTGGGTTAAATGGTGTCTTTGCTGAATAACCAATTGTTACAGCCTTTTCAGCGCCCCAATTATTGTCACCCCAAATGACTTGGATTCCAAGCTCATCTAAACTTTTCTTTCCAAATTCCTCTAGAATAGCCCTTTTTAAGCCGCCTTCTCCTTCAAAAAATTCTGGATTAAAAAAGTCATTTTCAGCATCACTTTTTTCGTAGTATTTAGAGTGTAATATTTTTTGTACATCAGGATCATTTGGATCTTGCGCATATCGAGTTTGGAAAAAGCTTTCTAATGTTTCCAGAACAAGTCCTTTTACAAAAGATTCTCCATAAGTACTTCCAAAGTATTCTTCAATTTGAGATGGGCTATATCCCATGAATTGTAAATCGTAATAAAATCTAGGTGGTGGATCCATATGTTTTAGCTCTTTATTTCTCCAATCCCCAATAATTTTATTGCCATTTACATAAGAATAATCTAAATATAGATATTCAAGCGGTTTTGCTTCCTTGATGTGTGGTGGTGTAACAGATGGAAAATTCGCTTTAATAATATTATTATTGATATAATTTGCATCAAACTCTTGGTTTACATTAGAATTTTCTTCTGATACTTGTCCTTCTTTAAGGTTTAATGATGGATTTTCTTTTTCAACAGAAGTAATTGCACTAGAAGTTGCAGCTATTGTACTTGCTTCTGCTTTTAAAGAAAAAACTGGACTTGCTAGAACAGCAAATGCTAATGCTGCGGGAATTATTTTTTTCTTATGATTCATACTATCTCTCCCTTTCTTTCATCATTTCTACAAGATTACAAAAAATAGAATTACGCTGTACATGCTTATACTTTTTACTTCGAACTAAAATAAAATCACCTTCGATATATTCATCTTAGTATGTATATATTTCAATTTACTTTCGTAAATGTTACAAAAGTCTTTCATAACCTTATTTATTTTCTAATGTAACAGGAAGAGTAAACCAAAATTCACATCCCTGTTTACCATCTGGACGGTTCCGAACACCAATTTCTCCTTTATGCATTTCTACTAGTGATTTTGCAATGGCGAGTCCAAGCCCAGATCCTCCAGATTGTGAACTTCTTGATGGATCTGTTCTGAAAAATCGTTCAAATATACGTAGTTGTTCATCGTAGGAAATCCCATTCCCCTCATCACGCAAAGTGAATATCATTTGCTGTTTCTGTTTATTTTCCTCTACGATTAACTGAATTGTGCCACATGTAGGAGAATGTCGAATCGCATTATGTAACAAATTATTGATAACTCGAGCTATTTTACATGGCATAATCCAAAGTTTTGGTAATGTATCTGAAACACGTAATTGTAAATCAATCTCTTTATCTTTCAATAGGATAGCATGTGAATCTATTACTTTTAATAGAATACTATCTACATGTTTTAAACTTGGATGAAATGCTTCTTGTCCAAGTTCTAACTTAGAAAGTTCAAATAAATCATTAATTAATCCATTTAATCTTTGTATTTCGTTTAGAATTGTCGTTAGATACTGATTTTTCATATCAGCATCTTCAATTAAACCATCCTGTAACGCTTCTATCATCAATTGTATGCTAGCAAGAGGAGTTCGTAAGTCATGTGAAATATTCGCTATCAGCTCAGTACGTTCTTTTTCTCCTTTTTCTAACTTAGTAAAGCTTTCTTCTAATTTTTTTGCCATTTCTTGAAAAGCTGTGGCTAATTCTTTAAACTCATCCGGTTCTTTCCCTATTATGTACATCGTTTCAAAATGTCTATCACTAAATTGTTTGGTTAATGCAATTAAATTTTGGATCGATTTCATAATAGGACGTGTCATTAACCAGTAAATAATGGTTGAAAAGGCCATTGCTATGACTACAATTCCTATGAATAGTTGCGTTTGTTCCGGTCTAAGTAACATTTTCATTTCGCTATACCAAATAGCAATTAGCATAATACTGGTGCTTAATGTATTCATCAATAACAATTGATTCCGTAATTTCATATTGTAGTTCCCCCTTGTTGTAACATAAAACGAATATCAGTAAATCCATCTTATCTTAAACACCTTTCAACTCTCTTTCAAAACTGTAATAAATTTCTTTCAAGACTATCACTAAAGATCAAAAGGTTGGATTAAAGTTGCGAAACTCACATTAAAGCAAAATTAAATTAATATTTTCATAGCATACTCATAGAAACCTTTTTAAAATTCACCGGTTTAAGCACAGAGGAAATAGACGAATTATCGTTAACATGAATTAGAAACGGAAATTCACTTGTTTTTCAGGAATATGGATTGAACTCCTATAAAACAATGAAAGAATTTTGTAACGATTACGAAAGTCTTTTGTAATGCTTGTGAAAGTAATTTGAAATATATTGATAATAAGATAAATTTATCCTCAATATATTTGCAAAACACTCAATAAACAGTGTATTTTATTTTTCTAATGCAATAAAATTAGAAAAATAAAATTGATCAAACCGAGCTTCCCCAAAGTTTCTTTTTACACAACAAAACCCACAGATTATTTTCTGTGGGTTTTGTTATGTTTATATTTTACCTTCAAACAAAAGGTTGTTATAGAAATAACTGAGATTTTTAAAGATTAAATGATAAGAAAATGTGAACTAAAGTCCATTTTGTCTCTGTTCTTAAGTTGATGGATGTGTGGTGCTACCCCATCGCTATCAAGCTAAGAAAATACCACTACCCCCCTAACGAAAATTCTATTCATTATTGACTACTGATAATGAGACGTTATGTTAACCGATCATGTATAGAATATACATGGTTCCTTGTTCAATGGTCAGGTTGAACAAAGAACTTTAATTTAGATAATGCTTCTTATTCCTCCATAAAGAATGCTTTTCGCTCTGTAGTAATCCAATTCTCCAAATTGTCTTGGCTACGTTTAACAAGTCGATTCACTAGCACGTCATGCCACACATAATCCTCTAATAAATAAATATGAACAGGGTCATCTGTATAAAAAGCAACACTACGCTCATCAATTGATGGTCCATAAATCATCTCTTTAGAATCTATGGACAGAATAAACCAATGTTCTGTAGATCGGGTTTCTGTATAAGGTGTTATACGATGGATTTCTAAATTTTTAATGGGATGTTCAACATGTAGCGTAATACCTTGTACCGTGACTTTATTAGCGGCTTCAACTAGTTCTTCTTTTAACATCTCATACATATCATTCCACATCGATATGACAATACGCTTTTCGGCTTTTTTTAGTAATGTCTGACAATAACTAATTATCGTCTTATAGTCCTTTAAAGTAATCACTCGATTGTCTGCTTTTTCCTCGGAGGTTTCTAGACTTTTTAATGATTCACTTATTACTTCATAAGTGGATTTCCACTCTGATTGAGCCTTTTGCAAAAAGATTTCAACAGGTAAAGGTGAATATCGAGTGGTATCATCTATTTCTTCCTTCATGACAATTCCTTTTTCAACAAGATTACTTAATACATCATAAATTCGTGCTCTTGGAATACCTGAGTCCTTACTCACTTGATAGGCTGTAACAGGACCTTGTTTAACAAGAGATACATAAGATTTAGCTTCATATTCATTAAAACCTAATTTTTTGAGCTGTTGCACTATATAGTTCAATTTTTCGTCCTCCAATTGTTCTTTTCTTATATTTCCAACGTTACAGTAACCATTTACATTTAGCAAATTATTAGTTACTATTTGAGTAGTGACTACAGAAAGGTTGATTATATATGGATTTCCAATTAGACCCATCAATATTAATTATTTTAATCGTTTTTGGTTTTTTAGCTTCATTTATTGATTCAGTAGTAGGGGGCGGTGGACTGATTGCTTTACCTGCTTTATTATTTACAGGACTGAATCCAGCAGGGGCAGTAGCTACCAATAAATTAGCATCGACAATGGGGTGTGTAACTAGTAATATTGTGTTTTATCGTTCTGGTAATCTTGATTTGAAATCAGCGTTTAAATTATTTCCACTCACTTTCATAGGTTCCATAGTAGGTGCCTGGGTTGTCCATTTAATGAACCCAGAGATACTGAAACCTTTGATGTTACTAATGCTTGGTGCTGTTGCTATTTATACGATATTTAAAAAGGATTGGGGTAGTATTTCCACCCATAAGAAATTGTCCGTTCGGCACTTTATTATTTTTACTTTTTTTGTTTTTATTATTGGTTTTTATGATGGATTTCTAGGTCCTGGCACGGGTTCATTTTTAATGTTTACCTTTTTATTAATTGGGTATGATTTTTTAAAGGCAGCAGGTAATGCGAAGTTTCTTAATTTGGGAAGCAATATTGGTGCATTGTTGATGTTTATGTGTTTAGGACAAGTAAACTACGCGTATGGTTTCATAATGGGAATAGCACAAATTGCTGGTGGGATCATTGGCTCCAAATTTGCTATAAAAAAAGGAAGTGGGTATGTTCGTACCCTTTTCATTACAGTAACTTGTTTATTATTAGCAAAAAATATTTATGATTATATTCAATAATTTCTAAAATTAACTTCCTATATCGAATATTATGTAAAAGAAAAGTCTCTTCAGTAAAGGGACTTTTTGAGATTTCTAGATATAGCGACTGCTGATAAGTGGGGTTATGTTAACTAGTTTTGTATAGAGTATATATTTTAGTGAACTGAAAAATCATTAAAGAACAAGGAAATCTACAAATCCCCCTGTTCTTTGATGATTTTATTTATCTTTAAAACCTTTAACATTCCATTTCTGGGATATAGCAGATAACATAAGCCATGGTTCAATCATTAAGTTAATTAGGATATGAGCAACAATTGGGGCTAATATATGTCGTTCTGAAATAATGTATACAAAGGCAAGTAGACCTCCAAGAATCGTAGTAGATAATATAATAGGTAAAGCAACCTTTAATTCCCCTCTAAGCAAAACCCAAGCGCCATGAGCTAAACCAAAAATTAAGGCGGAAACAATCATTTGGACTATCACGGAATAACCTTCATTGTTTATCCAGTCCATTAACACTTGTCTAAATAATATTTCTTCTACGATACTTGATACGATGGCAGCCCAAATCCCGATTATCTTTAGCCAAGAAAATGTAAATAATCGTTCTCCTACAAAAGGCACTGCCTTACTCGTATAGAAAACATAACCAAACGAGATGAAAATAACTAATAGCTAAGCAATTGGATAGTCAAAAGCATTAGAGTTAATTCCTAACCTATGTTCAATAAATCTTTGTGGATTACCTATAAACCAGAAGATTATACAACTAGTCAAAGCTACAGACAAGGTACCTAATACTAGGCCTGTTAACTTCTCATCTTTAGAAGAAACTTTATGATTTACACGTTTAATTATATTATTCCTAGTCAAGTTGTCGTCTGTCATTATTTCACCTCCAAATAATTTCAAATATCTTTCAACCAATAGACAAATTAAAGATTAATCTCTAAGCCTAGAATATACCATATATTTCATATTAAGTAATTTTTTAAAAGTTAATTCTAGAATGTAGAGTTTTGCTTTTCCTTGTTTGTTTACAACGTTTTGAATGTATACTTTTTTTATCATTTTTGATGATATTAAGGGAATTGGTTTGGGGTTAATGTTCTAGGGGATTTGAAAGTAAACTAATATCTAAAAATTTACTTTCATTTTTTCTTGGAAATATTTCAATTAAAAAACTGAAAATTAAAATATTTAAATGTATAATAAAGTAAAGAAGATATAGAAGAAATAAATAGAGAAGAGGGAATATCATATGACTAGTTTAAAAAATGTTCTTGAGCTTGATTTTGCATATCTTGAAACCTTTACTAGCCGAATAGAGAAATCATGGGGGTCTATATTTTGTAATGAAAGCAACCCATATTATTATGATGCAAATCATGCACATGTAAGTGTAGTAAGTTTAAATCCACAAATGATAGTAGATGAAGTAGTGCATTTCTATAAAACTAAAAATATAGTACCTAGATTTTATATATACAACTTAGATATGCAAGAAAAACTGATTTCTGAATTACAAATAAAGAATTTTGGATTTGAAGAATTAATAAGTCCAGTCCAATTATGGAACAAGAAATTAACTAAAAAAGATAAAAATGAAAAAGTTACTATTGAAAAGGTATCTGAGTTAAATTTTGAAGAAGCTTTAGATATTGAATGTAGTATAAAAGAGTTAGGGGGCGAAGTTAGAAAAAAAGCTTTTCAAGATGAATTCCAACATCCAGCATTCACTCATTATCTACTTAGATACAATGGAGTAGCATGTTCCATCGCTTGTATTTTTGAACATGAAAAACAAGCCCGAATGGAAAGTGTAGCTACAATTGAAAAGTTTAGAGGTAAAGGGTTAATAGGTGAACTTATTCACTTTATTCAAAGCGAAATAATGAATAGAGGACTAGATAATCTTTGGGTGATTCCAATTAACGAAAAAGTAGAAAAAGTTTATGAAAAGTATGGATTTGAAACAGTAGAAAAAATTAAAACGGGACATGCGTTTTTAGAAGGAAAAAGTATTAAAGAAATTCACGAGGGATAGAAAAAATCAATTTATTTTGCTAAAAAAATATTTAGTTAACAAGTGTATTGAAAGTAAACTAATATTTAAAAGTTTACTTTCGTATTTATAATAAATAAAAAGCACTTTTTAATTTTAAAAGTGCTTTAACTTGATGTTGATGTGAAGGAACCTCAAGTATGTAGAAATTTAAAAAAGTCCCTTTAGATATTATAAAAGGATTTTTTAGTAATCAAACTTCATTCCAATCCTATAGAAACCCCACAGAGAACACGAATGTTTTCTGTGGGGTTTGTTTATTTCAAAAGAGCTTGGGGGAAAACTCATTTTGATCAATTTTATTTTTCTAATACATCTGAGCGAATTAATTTTAACTCATCTGTTTTAATTGCACCTGTTGAAGTTGATGATGGTTTTACTTTTGTAGCTGTATCTCAAAAACGGCTGCCTTCCCTAAATAGATTGGAGCCTAATACATATCAAGTCGGAGAAAGCCACCTTAGGGTGTCTTTTCTTTTTTCAAAAGGACCAACTCAATTAGATTGTAACAACATAAAATAAAGCGTATCCGTGAAAACACATGTGTATCCATATGTTTTTCCCTCTTAACGTAATTTACTACACTAGTAAATTACTCATAACGTAATGCGTCGATTGGATCTAATTTCGCAGCTTTGTTCGCTGGAATTAATCCGAAGATAATACCGAGCGTCATGGAGAAGAGCACGCCTCCAACAACTACTTGCCATGAAACAAGGGGTGGCCAGTTTGCGAATGACGAAACAATATGTGCGCCACCATAACCAAGGCCGATTCCAATTAATCCACCAAGAAGCGTCAACATAACAGCTTCAATTAAGAATTGTAACAAGATTTTACTACGTGTTGCTCCAAGCGCTTTACGTACCCCAATCTCACGTGTACGCTCCGTTACAGATACGAGCATAATGTTCATAACACCAATACCACCAACGACTAGCGAAATACCTGCGATACCACCGATAATCATTGTCATGGTATTTGTCATTTTGGAAATACCATCTTGAATTTCTTTTAAGTTCATTACTTCATATTTACCTGTAAATTCACTTGGCTTACGATTATTTAATACCTCAGCTGCCTTCTTACCAGCGACTTCTAAATGGTCAACATTTTTCGCCTGCACAGAAATATTTTCAATTTCATCTTTTCCATATAGAGTTGGCCATAGTGTTAATGGAATAAGAGCTTCAGAATCTCCTCCCATTCCCATAAACCCACCTTCTGCCTCATATACACCAATGATTTGCATCGGTTGGCCTTTCATTTCAATGATTGCTCCAACTGGATTTTCTTTTTCAAATATCTTCTTTTCTACACCCGTACTAATCATGATAACGTTATTTCCCTGTTCAACATCCGTGTCATTTAATGAGCGACCTTTTTTCACCTTCACTTTATTTACGGCAAAATATTCACTGTCTAACCCTTTAATGTTCACCATATCTTTTTTATCATTGACATCAAGTGTTTCCATATTCGAATTCGTCTTAATTACATGCGCAATCTCTGGAAGTTTTTTTATTTCAAAAATATCTTCTTCCGTCAATTTAGGTTGCCCCATTTCCCCCACAGCAAATTGATCGTTCATGTCAGGACTATAGTTAATCGAAATTACACTATTTCCAGAACCAACAAATTGTGATTTTAACGCGGCTTCTCCGCCTTGCCCAATCGCAACAACAGTAATAATGGAACCAACACCGATAATAATCCCAAGCATTGTAAGTGCTGAACGTAGTTTATGAGCTAGAATAGAAGAAAGGGCAATCTTTATACTATCTAGTAAACTCATACCGCACACCTTCTATCTTCTGTAATTTTTCCATCCCTTAGCACGATTCGACGCGAAGAATACGCCGCAACTTCCTCCTCATGCGTAACCATAACAATCGTCGTACCTTCTGCGTTTAACTTCGTGAATATATCCATAACTTGTTCCCCTGATTTTGTATCAAGAGCACCAGTTGGCTCATCGGCCATAATAAACGTTGGATCATTCGCAATGGAACGAGCAATCGCCACACGCTGCTTTTGTCCACCTGAAAGTTCACTCGGTAAGTGATGCACACGATCTAATAATCCGACTTTTACAAGCGCTTCAAGAGCCCTTTGACGGCGCTCAGCTTTCTTCACACCACCATAGATAAGTGGAAGCTCTACATTTTCTACCGCTGAAAGACGTGGCAATAAGTTAAAATGCTGGAATACAAAACCGATATATTCATTACGAATAAGGGCAAGTCTTGACTCGTCCGCTGTTAAGATATTCACGTCATTCAACATATATTCGCCTTCTGTTGGACGATCTAAACAACCGATAATATTCATGAGTGTTGATTTCCCAGAACCAGACGGTCCCATAATCGAAACAAACTCACCACTTTGAATCGTTAAACTAATACCATGCAAAATCGGTACTGCAAGTTTCCCTTGATAATATGTTTTATGAATATTGTTTAACGTAATCATTTTTCTTTCACTTCCATTCCGTCATACACATTGTCGGAAGGATTTTTAACCACCTTTTGCCCCACTGTTACGCCTTCAAGAACTTCTGTCCAGTCTCCGTCAGTAGAACCTTTTTTCACATTTTGTTTACGAAGCTTTCCTTTTTCTTCTACATAAACAAATGCATCATCGCCTTTTTCTACAATGCTCTTACTAGGAACCG
>NZ_FNQA01000036.1:0-15905 GCF_900107445.1 Bacillus sp. 166amftsu
GTCTTATGGGCAGGTTACCCACGTGTTACTCACCCGTCCGCCGCTAACTTCATAAGAGCAAGCTCTTAATCCGTTCGCTCGACTTGCATGTATTAGGCACGCCGCCAGCGTTCATCCTGAGCCAGGATCAAACTCTCCAATAAAGTTAGTTTGTCTAGCATCTAAAATAAAAATTGACGTTTCACGTTGTTTGTTTCGTTCAGTTTTCAAAGAACTCGTTTGTCGCTCATTTGCGACTCCCTTATGTTAACATTTCTTCATTTCAATGTCAACTAAGTTTTTTATTTCGTTTGTCGCGTTTTGCGTTGTTGCTATCGGCGACTCGTATAATATTACACTTCATTTATATAACCGTCAATATGTTTTTCTAAAAAAATATAAAAAAAGACTTACTTTCTATTAAGTAAGCCTTCTTTCCATAAAACCATCTTTTTTACTTTCCTTCTATAATTGGTAATGAAACAATAAACTGAATCACTCCATCTCCGTATTCAGCTCGAATTTCTCCGTCCTGAAGTTCTACAATACTTTTTGCAATCGCAAGTCCAAGACCTGATCCTTCTGTTACTCTACTTCTAGATTGATCTTTCTTATAAAAGCGTTCAAATAAGTTCCCTAATTCTTCTCTCGTAAACTCTTCGCTATAATTTGCAACAGAGATTTGAATAGTACGGCGTTGTCTTTCAAGAGAAACTTTAATCTCCCCATTATCCTTACTATATTTAATAGCATTCATTAATAAATTTTCAAACACACGAACGATCTTCTCTGAATCAACTGCAGCATATGCACGTTCTTCAGGAAACTTTTTAATAAATACAAGACCATGTTCTTCTGCCTGCGGGACCAATTCTTCTATTAATTGATCAAGGAGTTCATTCATACACACTTCCTGTTTTTCTAATACAATATTTTCATTCGTTAGTTTTGTATACTCGAATAAATCTTCTATTAAATTCTTCAACTGCTCTGATTTCGCAAAAGCGATTCTCATATATTCGTCATGTTGTTCTTTACTTTCATATTTAGAATCACGAAGCAATCGTAAATACCCCATAATAGAAGTAAGTGGTGTCCGTAAATCATGCGATACATTTGTAATGAGTTCGTTTTTTTGTTTTTCTAATTTACGCTCTTTTTCAATATTAATCATGAGTTCCTCTGCCATATTATTAATATTCTCTGTCAATGCAGCAATCTCATCTTCTCCCTTTTTCTCAATACGGTAAGCCAAATTCCCCTTTTCTATTTCTTTTACTCCTTGTGCCATCGCTTCAATTTGCTTCATCTTTCTCTTTGTTATGTAGAAGAAAGAGAAAATAAATACAAGTACACCAATAAAAAATGGAAACGGCCCTTCTTGTGTTTCATATACCACCTCTCCTTCAGGAATCCCACTTACAAACATATATAAATTCTTATCTTCAATTGTGATTGGTGAAAAAGCTATAAATTCTTTTCTCGCACTTTCAAAGTTATAATTTGAGTTGTTAATAGCAAATGATGCAGCATTACGAATTGTATTATGCAAATTAATTTGTTCCTCTTGCGCCTGCTTCGTTTTATATAATACCTTCCCGTTCTCATCCGTAATTAGTACTTTTAAAGCTTTTCTTCCCGCTTCTATTTGTTGATTTTCAGCCTCTATCATATCTTGCACAGCATCCATCTTATTGTCAGTCATCATCATTTCTGCTGTATTTTGAGCTTCGCGATTAATTTGCTCCATCCCAACCCTATAATCAATTGTTGCTTCTCGATTCGCATTCTCAAAAAATGGGGTTGCTGCTTTTGATGACAAAACTCCTAATAACGCACAAGCAGTAAAAGTAGTAATAAGCTGGATTCGTATGCTCCGCCGAACGCTCTTTACTATCCTTTCAATCAATCCTCTTATTTTCTGATATACATAGGTAAACGGCTTAAATATCTTTTTCAATCTTATACCCCACTCCCCACACCGTTTTAATATAACGCGGTTTTCTTGGATTCTCTTCGATCTTCTCACGGATTTTTCGAATATGTACCATTACCGTATTATCAGATTGAAAGGATCTTTCATTCCAAACATTTTCATAAATTTGCTCTGCACTAAAGACTATACCTGAATTACGCGCTAGTAACTCTAAGATAGAAAACTCTCGTGGTGTTAATTTCACCTCTTCATCCATAACTTTCACTTCATGTGTTGCTACATTTATCTTCATATCTCCAAGTTCAATCTCGCTTTCATTTTGAACAATAAATCCATTCATTTTCATATATCGGCGAAGCTGCGATTTAATTCTCGCTATCAATTCTAGCGGATTAAAAGGTTTTGTTACATAATCATCCGCCCCTGTTGTTAACCCTAAAATTTTATCCATATCTTGCGTTTTCGCAGACAACATAATAATCGGCATCTCTTTCGCTTCTCTTACTTTCATACACATATGAATCCCATCAATTTTTGGCATCATAATATCTAACACAACTAAATGCACTTCATTCTTCTCTAATATATCTAATCCTTCTGCTCCATCCCCAGCTTGCAATACTTTATATCCTTCATTTTTTAAGTAAATTGTAATTAAATCCCTAATTTCTTTTTCATCATCTACAACAAGTATTGTTTCTTGCCCCACAATATCGCCCCCCAAAACTTTTAAACTCTCTATTCCTTATTATAAGAAAACTTCTGAAGAAAAACGGAACGAAATCCTTAAGATTTTCTGAAGATGCAAAAAAGGTCTAGACTCCCCTTAGTCTAGACCTTTTAAAACCCCTTTATTTACGAACGTAGATGAAATATAGTACAAACAATACTCCCATTACATGCATAATTGGATGAACTTCTTTACGGCGCCCACTTACAACCATTGTAATTGGATAGAAAATGAATCCAATTGCAATTCCCGTTGCAATACTATACGTAAGTGGCATGGAAATAATCGTAAAGAATGCCGGTACTGCAATCTCAAATTTCTTCCAATCAATTTCCCCTAAAGATGAAACCATCAAAATCCCTACAATAATTAAAGCCGGTGCCGTTACAGCCGCTGTTACGACACTTAGTAATGGTGAAAAGAATAGTGCTAGCAAGAAAAATCCCGCTGTTACAACTGCTGTAAATCCTGAACGCCCTCCTGCTGCTACCCCTGCAGACGATTCAATGTAAGACGTTGTCGTAGATGTACCAAGAATTGCACCAATAACAGTCGCAATCGCATCTGCAAATAACGCTTTTCCCGCACGTGGTAATTTGTTATCCTTCATTAATCCCGCTTGATTCGCAACTGCTACAAGTGTACCCGCTGTATCAAAGAAATCAATGAAGAAGAACGTTATAATAACAATTGCCATTTGAACAGTGAAGATATCGCCGAAGTGATTTAGCGCTACACCAAATGTTGGTTCTAAACTTGGAATCGCACCAATAACAGCTTTTGGTGTATCAATCAATCCTGTAGCTACACCTAATATTGCTGTAAGAATCATCCCATAGAAAACTGCACCATTGATTTTTTTAATCATGAAGATAATTGTAATCACTACGCCGAAAATAGAAAGCAATGTTGTGCCTTTTGTTAAATCCCCCAATCCAACAAGAACAGCATCATTCTTCACTATAATTCCAGCATTTTGAAAACCAAGAAAAGCAATAAACAAGCCAATACCTGCTGCTACCGCGAATTTCAACTCCGACGGAATCGCATTAATAATTTTTTCACGAAGACCCGAAGCAGTAAGAATAATAAAGATAATACCTGACATTAACGTTCCGGCAATCGCTGTTTGCCATGGAATCCCCATCGTTAACACCGCTGTGTAAGCAAAGAATGCATTGATTCCCATTCCTGGTGCTAAAGCAATTGGATACTTTGCAAAAATCCCCATAATCAGTGACCCAATCGCCGCTGCTAACGCAGTAGCAACAAAGACCGCTCCTGGATCCATTCCTGTTCCTGCTGGTAATCCTTTAATGTTTCCCAGTGATAGTGTAGCAGGATTGACAAAAAGTACATAAGCCATAGATAAAAATGTCGTTAACCCTGCAATGAACTCTGTTTTGTAATTCGTACCGAGCTCATCGAACTGAAAATAACGTTTCATTCTACGTTTCCCCCGTTATATGATTACTCGTCGTAATCCTCCCTAGCCCTCTTTTATCTATGAAAATAAAAAAGGCTTCCATTGCGTATACATGGAAGCGTTCTGTAAACAAAGGCAGGATTCCCCTTACCTTTATTAAAACGCCTCGTAGTCAAGCCATTTACGGTAGCTAGGTAGAAACTTTCGGGCCATATCCCCGATATTATACGACGGCTGTAATATTCATTTTTTGTATTAATTACATAATCATATTAACTCACATACAGGCATATGTCAATTTAAAAACGAACATTTTTTAACAAACTTAAATTTTTGTTCGTGTTAAATCACAAAAAAAGACCCATCTACATAAGTTATAGATGGATCCTTTTCAGAAAAACGGATTTTATACTATTCCCACTCGATTGTTGCTGGTGGCTTACTCGTTACATCATACACGATACGGTTAACGTGTTTTACTTCGTTTACGATACGTACAGAAATTTTCTCTAATACATCCCAAGGGATACGTGCCCAGTCCGCTGTCATACCATCGATAGATGTTACTGCACGGATACCTACCGTGTAATCGTAAGTACGCTCGTCACCCATAACACCTACACTACGCATACCTGGAAGTGCAGTGAAGTATTGCCAAATTTCACGGTCTAAGCCTGCTTTTTGGATTTCTTCACGTAAAATCGCATCAGATTCACGAACGATTTCTAATTTTTCTTCTGTAATTTCACCTAATACACGGATACCAAGTCCTGGACCTGGGAACGGTTGACGCCATACGATTTCATCAGGAATTCCTAGTTCTGATCCTAATACACGTACTTCATCTTTAAATAATGTATTTAATGGTTCAATTAATTTAAATTGCATATCTTCTGGAAGTCCGCCAACGTTGTGGTGAGACTTAATTGTTTGTGCAGTTGCTGTACCACTTTCAACGATGTCAGTGTACAGTGTACCTTGTGCTAAGAAGTCCATTCCTTGTAGCTTTGATGCTTCATCATCAAATACATAAATAAACTCGTTACCAATGATTTTACGTTTTTGTTCTGGATCTTCTACACCTTTTAGCTTGCTCATAAAGCGTTCTTTCGCATCCACTTTAATAACGTTCATATGGAAGCCTTCGCTAAATGTTTTCATAACGCCTTCCGCTTCACCTTTACGAAGTAAACCGTGGTCAACGAAAATACATGTTAATTGATCACCGATCGCTTTATGAATTAATACTGCTACAACAGAAGAATCTACACCGCCACTAAGTGCGCATAGTACTTTTTTATCGCCAACAGTTTCACGGATTTTCTCTAATTCCACTTCGATAAAGTTCTCCATGTTCCAACCTTCAGAGCAACCACACGCGCCGAATACGAAGTTTTTAATTAAATCATTACCGTGCTCAGAGTGACGTACTTCTGGATGGAATTGTACACCGTATAAGTTTTGCGCTTCATTGCTCATACCAGCAATTGGACAAGACTCACTTGTTGCGTCTACTACGAATCCTTCTGGTAAGCCAGTTACTAAGTCACCATGACTCATCCATACAACTTGCTCTTCCGGAAGATTCGTATATAATTTTGATTCATTCTCTACTTTAAGAACTGCTTTTCCGTACTCACGATGGTTTGCACGCTCTACTTTTCCACCAAAGTGTTTTGTCATAAGCTGCATACCGTAGCAAATACCAAAGATCGGTAAGCCTAGTTCAAAGATTTTTTCATCACAGTGGAATGCATTTTCACCATATACACTGTTCGGTCCACCAGAGAAAATAATCCCTTTTGGATTCATTGCTTTAATTTCTTCTGCAGTAATTGTATGTGGATGAAGTTCACTGTATACACCGAACTCACGAATTCGACGTGCAATTAACTGATTGTACTGACTCCCAAAATCTAAAACGATAATCGTATCGTGCTGTTTTTTCAAAATAATCACCCCAACGTTAGTTCTGTATATAAATATTTTCACCAATTTGGCAAAAAGCATTACCAATATAATAAAAAAAGCCAGTCCTCCGCCCTCAGTCTCATAACAAAGAAAAGGCAGAGGTCTGGCTTTATAAAGATAGTCTTCCGCTCTTTATAAATATAAGACACACTGCCTTCATAGTCAGGTTGTTTACGGTAACCCGGTAGAGACTCTCAAACCATATCATTGAGGATATATGAAGGATTCGTTTTATATTATCTTCCTAGATTCTAACAATGAAGTATCAATACGGTCAAGAGAGAAAGCGACAAAATTCTACAGAAATTATTTTCTCATTGCGATAAAGTTTTTATTACTATCATTTTTCTTCTGTGTACAACAAAAAATCCACCTCTAAATAGAGATGGATTTTCTGCCAGCGGATGAAATTACATCATGCCGCCCATGCCGCCCATGCCCATGCCGCCCATGTCAGGCATTGCTGGTGCATTTGGTTCTGGCTTGTCAGCAACTACTGCTTCAGTTGTTAAGAACATTGCTGCAACAGATGCTGCGTTTTGAAGTGCAGAACGAGTTACTTTTGCTGGGTCTACGATACCAGACTCAAGCATGTTTACCCATTCGCCAGTTGCTGCGTTGAAACCAACGCCTACTTTTTCGCCTTTTAAACGTTCTACAACAACAGATCCTTCTAGACCAGCGTTGATTGCGATTTGACGAACTGGCTCTTCTAATGCACGGAGTACAATGTTGATACCTGTTGCTTCGTCACCTTCAGCTGAAATAGCAGCTACTTTCGTGTATACGTTCATAAGTGAAGTACCACCACCTGCAACAATACCTTCTTCTACTGCTGCACGAGTTGAGTTAAGTGCATCTTCAATACGAAGTTTACGCTCTTTTAACTCAGTTTCAGTTGCTGCACCTACTTTAATTACTGCTACGCCACCTGCAAGCTTAGCAAGGCGCTCTTGTAATTTTTCACGATCGAATTCAGAAGTAGTTTCTTCTAATTGTGCACGGATTTGACCGATGCGAGCTTCGATTTGTTCAGTGTTACCTATACCTTCAACTACAGTTGTATTTTCTTTCGTTACAACCACTTTGCCAGCGCGTCCTAAAGATGCAACTGTAGCAGATTTTAAGTCGCGTCCTAACTCTTCAGTGATTACTTCACCACCAGTTAAAATCGCAATATCTTCTAGCATTGCTTTACGACGGTCACCAAATCCAGGAGCTTTAACAGCTACTACATTGAATGTACCACGTAGTTTGTTCACTACTAATGTAGCTAATGCTTCGCCTTCTACATCTTCAGCAATGATAAGAAGTGGTTTACCTTGTTGTACCACTTGCTCTAATACTGGTAAGATTTCTTGAATGTTAGAAATCTTTTTGTCAGTGATTAAGATGTATGGGTTATCAAGTACTGCTTCCATTTTGTCAGAATCAGTAATCATGTAAGGAGATGCATATCCACGATCAAATTGCATACCTTCTACTACATCTAATTCTGTTGTGAATCCTTTAGATTCTTCTAATGTAATAACGCCGTCGTTACCAACGCGTTCCATTGCTTCAGCAATTAATTTACCTACTTCTTCGTCAGCAGCAGAAATAGCAGCTACTTGCGCGATAGAAGATTTACCTTCGATTGGTTTAGAAATCATTTTTAATTCTTCTACTGCTGCAACAACAGCTTTTTCGATACCTTTACGAAGACCCATTGGGTTTGCACCAGCTGTTACGTTTTTTAAACCTTCACGAATCATAGCTTGTGCTAATACAGTTGCAGTTGTTGTTCCGTCACCAGCTACATCGTTTGTTTTGCTAGCAACTTCTGCTACTAATTTTGCACCCATGTTTTCGAATGCATCTTCTAATTCGATTTCTTTTGCGATTGTTACACCATCATTTGTAATAAGTGGTGAACCAAACTTTTTCTCAAGTACTACGTTACGACCTTTTGGTCCAAGCGTTACTTTTACTGCGTTTGCAAGAGTGTCGACACCGCGAAGCATCGAACGACGTGCTTCTTCACTAAATTTAATATCTTTTGCCATAATATTTGACCCCCTTGGATTTTTAAAATGTATATAATTAACCGATAACTGCTAAAATGTCACTTTCACGTAAAATCAAGTAGTCTGTACCTTCATATTTCACTTCAGTACCTGCATATTTTGAGAAGATGATAAGATCACCTGCTGCTACCTCTAAAGCAACACGCTCACCATTTTCAAGCACTCGACCAGTACCTACTGCAATAACTTTACCCTCTTGTGGTTTTTCTTTTGCAGTGTCTGGTAATACAATACCACTTGCTGTTTTTTCTTCTGCTTGAACAAGCTCAATTACAACGCGATCACCTAATGGCTTTAGCATGAACAATTACCTCCTCATTTGTCTATGTAAATTTTCTTTATTAGCACTCAAGTTCCCCGAGTGCTAACACACTTATAATAATAAATAATCTAATTTTCTTTTGCAAGTAAAAAAATCATAATTTTTTCGCAAATTGTGATATAAACTTTTTCTATGCAACAATAACAGAAATAATTCTCAAAAAGCCTTTTGTATATGAATCAGCTTTTCCACTTACCGTATGTTACAATATGAAAGATGCCATAAGTTATTTTCTCTATAGGTACAGCTTTTTCCTGTCTCCTATTTCACTTTCGATGAAAGATTTACAAAAAAATAATAATAGAGACCGTTATTATGTATCCATGGCTGGATACTTACATGTTATCCTGCCTTATCTCATAAACTAGAGTTAGAAAGGATGGTTAACCAATTTGAAAAAACAATATTGGTGGATTATAGTTACATATATTCTGATGCAATTATCAAGTATCATCGGATTACCGCTTCTTGCAAAAACCGGATTTTATAATAATAGCGGTTTAACACGAGATGAAAAAATACAAATCATGACTGGTCATTGGGCAATTATTAGCTTTTTCATTGCGCTATGTGTTGTCCTTTGGCTATTGCGAACGGATATTCGCGAAAGCCGTTTCGACACAACACGTTCCAGTGTTCCTGCCACAATTGGTTGGATTTTTATTGGTTTCTTTTTAGCTTTCTTTTCTCAAACAATTGCAGGCACAATCGAAATGCGTTTATTAGGCATTAAACCTGGTTCTGAAAACACAGCTCGCTTAATGGAAATTGCAAGAACTACTCCTTGGTTCCTTATTGTTATATCGATAATGGGGCCCATTTTAGAGGAAATTGTCTTTAGAAAAATTTTATTTGGTACATTGTATAAGAGATTCAACTTCTTTATCGCTGCTATTATTAGCTCACTTGTATTCGCAGCAATTCACTTTGATTTTACACATCTATTGGTATACACTGCTATGGGGCTTGTATTCGCCTTTTTATATGTAAAAACAAAACGCATTATCGTTCCTATTATGGCACATGTTGCAATGAATACGATGGTTGCATTAGCTCAAGTTATGATAAGTAACGAACAAATACAGGAAATGATTAAAGAAGCAGAAAAAATGCAAGGATTTATCGGAGGATTTTAAATATGAGAAATTCACCATTGTTCATGGCAGCACTGTATTTCCTTCTTGGGTGCGTCTTTACACGTTTCGCAATTACGAACGTTACAGATAAAATCTGGAACTTTGGGACACTGCTGTTTGCTGCTATGGCAACAATCGACTTTAATTTAGCGCTTCGACTTATCTTAGTCAAATTTACAAAGAAAAAGCCACAATAAAACGCAGAGGGATTCCCTCTGCGTTTTATTGTGGATAATTTTTCAAAAAATAAACTAGTGTTTGTAATTCTACAGCTAAATCAATATGATGAATTCTTATATTTTCTGAAACATTTAATCGTGCTGGTGTAAAATTTAAAATTCCGTGTATATTTGTTTCGGCCAATCGATCTGCTACAGCTTGTGCAACGGTAGCAGGTACTGTTAATATTGCCACTTGTATATCACTTGTTAGATGCTCTTCTAATTCATCTAAATGATATACAGGAATTCCTCCGATTTCTTTTCCAACTTTCTCTTCATTGACATCAAAAGCCATTTCAATCTTTGTATTATTATTTTTCGTGAAATTGTAATGTAAGAAAGCGGTCCCTAAATTACCTACTCCAATAAGTGCTACACGTGTTATATCATCTTGATCGAGCGTTTCACGGAAAAATGATAGTAAATAATTCACATTATATCCGTATCCCTTTTTTCCTAACGCTCCAAAATATGAAAAGTCTCTTCGAATCGTTGCTGAGTCTACTTTGACAGCTTCACTCAATTCCGCTGATGAAACACGTTGCTTACCAGAAAGAGATAAGTTTTGGATAAATCGATAGTATAGAGGCAATCGTTTGGCAGTGGCCTGTGGAATCTTTTGCTGATCCATGTAACCTCTCCTCTCTTCCTATCTTTGTTCATATGATTGAAACAAATACAGAAGTTTAGCACTTATGACTTTCCTTGTATAATAGAGAGAAGACTTCTCTCTTTATTTTAAACTATACACTATTTTTAGTATGATTGAAAAATATAAACATGGCAAAGTTAAGAAATTATTTGAGGTGAAAACATTGATTTTATCACAAGTGAATGGGCTTTCAAAATTATACGGTGCTGAAACAATTCTTGCAAACATTAAATTGGAGGTTCAAACAAGAGATCGCATTGCACTCGTTGGTCGAAATGGTGCTGGAAAATCTACATTGTTAAAAATAATCGCTGGAGAGTTATCTCATGATGGCGGTGAAATGATAAAACCAAAAGATGTTTCAATTGGTTATTTGGCTCAAAATACCGGTCTTGAAACTTCCTTAACAATTTGGGATGAAATGCTCACTGTCTTTACACATCTACAGCAAATGGAGACAAAACTTCGAAGGTTAGAACAGGAGATGGGTAAAGAAGAGAACTTTTCAAATGCTACTTCGTACGAAAGATTACTCGCTGATTATGATCAATTGCAGTTAGACTACAAAGATCAGGGCGGTTATCAATATGAAGCTGATATTCGCTCCATTTTGAGTGGACTCGGTTTTCCAGTTGAAACACATCAAACAACGATTTCTACGTTAAGTGGTGGCCAAAAAACAAGACTTGCTCTTGGGAAACTACTATTAACCAAACCAGATTTACTCATCTTGGACGAACCGACAAACCATTTAGATATCGATACATTAACATGGCTTGAACAATATTTACAAGGCTACCCTGGAGCTATTTTAATCGTTTCTCATGATCGCTACTTTTTAGACAAGCTTGTCACACAAGTATATGAAATTTCTAATAAGGAAAGCAGACGATATGTTGGTAACTACAGTAAATATTTAGACTTAAAAGCCGCACTATATGAACAGGAAATGAAGCGTTACGAAAAACAACAAGAGGAAATTGCTAAGCTAGAAGACTTTGTCCAAAAAAACATTGCTCGTGCATCTACAACAAAACGTGCACAAAGTCGTCAGAAACAATTAGATCGAATGGAATTACTAACCAGACCATTAAGTGACTCTAAGTCTGCATCCTTCCACTTTGATATCGAAAAGCAAAGCGGAAACGACGTATTACAAGTAAAGGATGTTTCAATTGGATATGACGAAGAACCGATTATTGGGCATGTAAATATGCGTTTGACCCGAGGGGATAGTGTCGCACTAGTCGGTCCAAACGGTATCGGAAAATCTACATTATTAAAATCGATTGTGAATAAATTGAAGGCGTTAAGCGGTGAAATTTCTTTCGGTTCAAATGTATCTATTGGATATTATGATCAAGAACAGGCAAACTTAACATCATCTAAGCGTGTTTTAAACGAACTATGGGACGATTACCCGTTAGAACCAGAAAAAGAAATTCGCACTATACTCGGTAACTTTTTATTCACAGGGGACGATGTATTAAAACCTGTATCTTCCTTAAGTGGTGGCCAAAAAGCTCGATTAGCTCTAGCAAAATTGATGATGCAAAAATCTAATCTACTGATTCTCGATGAACCAACAAATCATCTTGATTTAAATAGTAAAGAGATTTTAGAAAATGCCTTGATTGATTATCCAGGAACTCTTTTATTCGTTTCTCATGATCGTTATTTTATTAACCGTGTCACAACTACAGTTGTTGAGTTATCAACAGATGGTGCACAAGAATATTTAGGTGACTATGACTACTATATTGAAAAGAAAAATGAAATGATTGAGCGTGCGGAATTCGAACAACAAGAAGAGAATACACCAATCCAAAAGAATATCGCTCAAGAAAAATTAAATTATCTTGAAGAAAAAGAACGTAAGAAGTTGGAGCGCCAACGTATACGGAAAATTGAAGACATTGAACAAAACATCGCAAAGTTAGAAGAGGAAATTGCAACATTAGAAGAAGAACTTTGTCTACCCGAAGTATATGCTGACTACGAACGAGCTAGTGAAATTACAACAACAAAGCAGACAAAACAAGAACAATTAGAAAAATTTATGGCGGAATGGGAAGAATTACACGTGTAAGCCCTATATATTCATATGATGAAAACAAGGTAGTTGAAAATTATTCAACTACCTTGTTTATTTTCAATACAAAGAGTTATCGTCGAAGGTCTGACCTTAATAGTATTATCCACAACTTTATACACATATCCACCATTATTATATAAATATAAAAATAACTTTTCCACATTATACACAAACCACAAAAAAGTTATGCACATTTTATATTCACAACAAAGCCCACATTATCAACAGATAATATGGGCTTTATCCACAATTTGTGGTTAATTATGTGTATAACTATGCTTCAATATCTAATCCTGGATTTGCATTTAAAGCCAATGATGTACGTTTTCCTTGCTTATATGCAATTGTACCTGCTGCTGCAATCATCGCTGCATTATCTGTGCACAAGGATAGTGGTGGAATAATTAGCTCAATATCCTCTTTCTTAGCAAACTCTTCCTCTAGAGAAGCACGAAGTCCTTTATTTGCTGCAACCCCTCCAGCAAGAAGCACTTGTTTTACACCATATGCCTCTGCTGCCCGTACCGCTTTCGTTACTAGTACATCTATTACACTCGCTTGGAAGCTAGCCGCTAAATCCTCTGGCGCGATTTCTTCTCCACGCTGTTTTGCGTTATGCACAGTGTTGATAACTGCTGATTTCAATCCACTAAAGCTAAAATCATACGAATCCGGCTCTAGCCATGCACGTGGTAAATCAATCGTTGGCCGTCCTTCATGCGCAAGACGATCAATATGAGGACCACCTGGATACGGCATAGATAATGTACGTGCAACCTTATCATATGCTTCTCCTGCCGCATCATCTCTTGTTTCGCCAATTACTTCAAACGAACCATGTTCTTTCATATAAACAAGCTCTGTATGTCCCCCAGAAACAACAAGTGATAACAAAGGGAATTGTAGTTCTTTTACTAAGCGATTCGCATAAATATGCCCAGCAATATGATGAACACCCACAAGAGGAATATCATGAGCAAAGGCAATTGCCTTTGCTGCATTTACGCCAATTAAAAGTGCCCCTACTAAACCCGGCCCTTCTGTCACAGCAATTGCATCAATATTATCAAATGTAACGTTCGCTTCTTTTAAAGCTTCTTCTAATACAACTGTAATTTGTTCTACATGATGACGAGATGCGATTTCCGGTACAACTCCTCCAAAACGCTTATGGCTTTCGATTTGTGAAGCGACAACATTTGCCATTATTTCTGTTCCATTTTTAACAACTGCTACAGCTGTTTCATCACAGCTCGTTTCAATACCAAGTATAATCGTATTTTTTTCCATTATATATTCACCCACATTACAAGACCATCTTCATAATTGTCTGTATAGTATCGTTTACGAATCCCACCATTTTGAAATCCATACTTTCGGTATAACTGTTTCGCTACTTCATTTGAAACCCTTACTTCGAGTGTCATCGTTTTTACTCCCATTTCTCTTGCCTGATCCATTACTTCCTTTAGCAAAGCATCTCCAAGTTTTTGGCCACGATATTCTGGCAAAATGGCTATGTTCGTAATATGTGATTCATCAATAATAATCCACAATCCACAGTATCCAATTACCATATCATCTTTTTCTAGCACGACATAATGTGCATATTCATTCATCGTCAGTTCACGATAAAATGCATCGGCAGTCCATGGAGTTGCAAATGACGCTTCTTCAATTACTACAATTTGAGCAATATCATCAGTCGTCATCTTTCTAAATGTAATATCCATTTTAATAACCCCTATTTTTTTTGACTTTCTAGCCATTTTGTTTCTGCCTCTGCTAAACGGAGGTAGCTCGGGATAAATGTATGCACACTTTGCTCCTCTTTTTGTAATCCTAAAAATGCTAATTCACTTGGTCTTGGGTTATTCTTTGTACAAGAAGCAAATACAGCTTGGTCTCCTAAATATTCTACAATCGTTTCTTTATGTTGCTCTACATCATTACCGATAAATAAAACAGGTTGCCCTTTATCTTTTAGCATCTGTAACCAATCCACAATAAGAACAATTCGATCCTCTTCTATAGAACATAACTGCTCTTCTTTATATGTATACAAGCCTGTATAAATTTGTCCGCGGCGCCCATCAAACAATGGACAAATAACACCTTCGAAATTTGACCCATTTGCAGCCACTACTTCTAAACTAGACACGCCGACAATCGGTATTTGCAATGACCAAGCTAATGTCTTTGCAACAGTCACACCAATTCGAACTCCTGTATAAGATCCAGGACCAGCCGCTACAACAATTTTACCTAACTCTTTCGGTTTTACACTACATTCCTTCAGAAGTTGTTCTACAGCTGGCATTAGGCGTACAGAATGATTTTTTGTTAAATTCGTAATGATTTCTCCGACAACAATATTTCCATCAATAAGAGAAACCCCCATTACATAATTTGAAGTATCAATTGCTAGTACTTTCATCTTGTAATAGCTCCTCACATAATCTAATATAACGTTCACCACTTGGCTCTAACACAATTTCCCTTGTATCATCACCTGTATGGAACAAGCTTATTTTTAATTTCTCATTTGGCAGAAAAGATTCAATTAAATGAGCCCATTCTACTACTGTTATGCCTTCACCATAAAAATACTCATCAAATCCTAAATCCTCTTCACTTTCCGCTAAACGATACACGTCCATATGATATAGCGGTAATCTGCCTTTATACTCTTTAATAATGTTGAATGTTGGGCTATTTACAACTCGTTTCACACCAAGGCCTTTTGCAAGACCTTTTGTAAACGTTGTCTTTCCAGCACCTAAATCTCCTTCTAAGATAAGCACATCTTGTTCCTTAACAAGGTGTCCTAACCTTTCTGATAAATGTTGAGTCTCTTCAGAAGAAGTTGTCTTTATTTCATATCTATTCAAAGGTTTCACCTACCTTACTCTCAATATTCCCTGTCTTTTATTATACAGATTTTTTCACTTTGTTTCATTTTGAACATATAAAAAAGACCTTAGGAGTTGTCCTAAGGAAAGATTGACTGTCTTTATAAGTTTTCTTAAAAATAAATAAAAAAATACGAAACAACTTGTTTCGTTCTTTTCTTTGTATAAATGGCGGTCCCGACCGGGGTCGAACCGGCGATCTCCTGCGTGACAGGCAGGCATGTTAACCACTACACCACGGGACCATTTGGTTGCGGGGACAGGATTTGAACCTGCGACCTTCGGGTTATGAGCCCGACGAGCTACCGGACTGCTCCACCCCGCGACGATTATAAAGCCTGGCAACGTCCTACTCTCACAGGGACAAGGTCCCAACTACCATCGGCGCTAGAGAGCTTAACTTCCGTGTTCGGTATGGGAACGGGTGTGACCTCTCTGCCATCATTACCAGACTTTTAT
>NZ_FNQA01000006.1:0-221362 GCF_900107445.1 Bacillus sp. 166amftsu
AGATGGAATATTAAAAATTGCCGCCGTTTCTCTCATAGATGTCCCTTGTTTCTCCATATAATTAAGCACATCTAGTTTATACTGAAGCGAATAAGTTGTATAGCGCTTTTCAAAAGCTTTTTCCCCAAAGGCCTCATATTGTTTAATCCACTGATAAATTATACTAGAATGAATCCCTAGAGATTTAGCGATTCTTTTCCCGCCATCTACCCCATCAAAATATTGTTTTACTATTTGTAGTTTTTCTTTAGAAGAAAACTTACTCATAAAAAAGTGCACCTCCAATTGTTAAGTGTGTCTAACAATTGGGGTGCACATCATTGAGTCGTCTTTTTTATTTCTAAAAGGCTTTATGGAAAATATGATAAAATTGTTATATATAACCAAAAGATAAAAGGTGTTTTCTATATGTGAAAACACCTTTTATTTCTGTGAATATTCTTTAATTCAACTTGTAAGTTTTATAGTGACTATCTAATCTAATACTTTATTTTAATAAAAACTATTTTAAGAAGTGAAAACTACTCACTAGTCTAAATCTATATATTAGTAAATCCAGGAAATTACAATGGAGAAATCCACTTAAATCCATAATGCTCAGTCTAAAACATTTTTCTAACTAAACACATAGCGTTTTTTCATTTTGAAGGTATGATTTTAACTTTGCTTGATGGGAATGTGGAGGGACCACTTTAAACAACAGGAGTGATTTTTTCATGAGGAAAAATGAATTTTTATGTTAAAATATTTAAAAGAATATAATAATTGTTATTTTTCTAACCATTTATATTGAATTATAAAATTTTTGGGGGAATAATTTTATGGTTAAACTAAGTGAAATAGTGTCTAAACTCGACACTGAACTTGATATAAAATCATTTGGGAAGGATTCTGCTTTCAGTCAATTCATACCAATGGTCTATGAACCTTTAAAGTTTGACTGGAAATCAGTTTTTGAAAAAGACTTTGTGGAATTATTTAATGGTCTAATGTTAAAAGGGGATGCAAATGTAAAGAAAATTTTCCTTGCCGTTTTCCCTACAGATGAAGTGTTGGAACGTTTTATAGAAGAAAGTAATAGCGGAGACTTACTTTTTATGCACCATCCCTTATTGATGGAATGTGGAGATCCAAAAGGAGCATGGGGCAAAGGCTTTGTTCCTATAAAAGAAAAATACATTAAACAAATAAAAGAGAAGGAATTATCATTCTATACATGCCATGTACCGATGGATTATCATGCCAATTTAGGTACAAGTGTAGCAATTGCTAAACAATTAAATGCAGAAATTATTGATGGGTTTTTAACAAGTTCTATAAATAATGAAGACCTAGTTCTAATTTGTAACATTGAAGAAAAGAGTACAAGTGAACTAACTTCTCACTTAAAAGAAATATTCGATATTCCATATGTTGATTTTGAAGGTAAGAACATAAATAACGTAAAGAAAATAGCTATCGTTGCAGGTTGTGGCGACAAAGTAAGTTGGATGGAGGAAGCTGAAAAAAGAGGAGTTCAAGCTTATATCACTGGCGAAATCCATTGCCATATTGATAACCAATATGGTAAACAAAGATACAAACAAATGATGGATTATGTTTCTAATACTTCGATGTCTTTAATCGGCGTTTCCCATTCTGCATCAGAATATCTTGTCCATAAAACATTGATGAAGGAATGGTTTGAGAATAACTTTGATATTGAAACAGTTTTAATTCCACAGGAAAAATGGTGGTTATAAAGTTATTAAGTGATATTTAAAAGAGCTTGGGAATTCAAGCTCTTTTTTGCGAATTTAGCTGAGAATTATATCGTGAAAACTAGGTGTTTTAGTCTGTGCTTCTTGCTGAAGTTTTAAGTTTAGCACCCCAAAAATGAAAAAAACAAGCGGAATTTTCATAAATAACTGTAAAAAAGTAAAATTCTCGTTATGGGGGTGTCTTAAAATCTTAGCTTGATGGGCATGGGGTATTGACGGCAAAACGTGGATTTATACGCTAAGAGTATGTAGGATTTCATGCAGGCTACTAGAACGGAAATGCTGTTGTGACAGGAATGTATGAAATCTTGCATACAGAGAAGGGAGCGGAAAGCTAGTACACTTTTGATATGAATGTTTTTCAGGGATTTGGTTACTACTGATAAAGTTACGTTATGTTAACTATCAATGTATGGAATATACAAGAAATACTTTCAAATCTTCTTCTATAAATGTAGTAAGATAAGAGAGAAAAGGAGGTATATTATGACAATTCATGATTCATTATATGGTTCATTTGAGATTGAACCTGTACTACATAAGCTTATTCAAACTTCTCCTGTCCAGAGATTAAAACAAATTCATCAAGGCGGAGCAAGCTATCTTGTGAATCCCAATTGGAACGTTACTCGTTTTGACCATTCAATTGGTGTTATGTTATTAGTAAGAAAATTAGGTGGCTCCATAGAGGAACAAATAGCTTCACTTTTGCATGATGTATCCCATACAGCTTTTTCGCATGTTATTGATTATGTACTGACAGACGGAAAAGAAAACTTTCACGAACAAATATTTGAAGAAACTCTTTTGCAATCTGAGATACCACAAGTTTTGATAGAATTTGGATTCACTTTAGATAGCATTTTACAAATGGAAAATTGGACACTATTAGAACAACCGTTACCTTTGCTCTGCGCAGATCGAATTGATTACACATTGCGAGACTTATCGACCTATAAGATGATTTCAATAGCGGACTCCCAAAACTTTATTGATTCCTTACAAGTCTGTGAAGGGAAAATCTGTATTAGTTCAATTGAGAAAGCAGAATGGTTTGTAAAGACCTATTATGCAGAGGTAATTGATTTCTTTCTACATCCTTTAAATGTCTACGCATATCACAAACTTACAGAGATACTTCGTTTAGCTTTAACAAAAAAAGAACTTACAAAAAAAGATTTTTTACTAACAGACCATCACGTATGGTTAAAACTAACCCATAGTACAGATCCAGAAATACAAGAACTATTGCAAGGAATACATACAAATGTTGAAGTAATACATAATCCAATCGACTATGATTTTCATATGGTTAAAAAACTTCGCCTTCTCGACCCACTTATTTGTTCTAAACAAATGATTATAGGAAAAGGCAGTGAAATATCTCTAAAAATAAAGGATTTTAATGAAGAAGCGTTAAATCGTTCATTAGAGGGGACCTTTGTAAAAATCATATAGTGAAAGGCTAAAAACTCATAACCTTTTCAAATACTCAAAGAGATAGGAAGCAATAGACCTCAATAACTTCCTGTAACAGAAATTATGTTAATAATACCTTATGATGTGGTAAAATTTGGTTTTTTTATTAGTATGAATGTACATAAAGTTTAGAAAAGAAAGAGGTGGATTTTTATGGTCGATAATTATATAAATGAAAAAGATCATCTTTTTTATAAAAAACGATTTTATAATGTTTTAGCTTCAATTCCTTTTGTAATTATCACTCTAATAGTAACCTATTTATCAGATTTGGGATTAACTTTTTTTGTAACCTTAACTGGAATCTCAGTAATAACTTTATTAATTCAGTTCATTTATTATTATTCAAATTGGAAAAAAGCTCTTAAGTTAATGGTTTTATGAATAAAAAATCTCTTCAGAAAATCTGAAGAGATTTTTTGAAATTTCTAGATATATAGACTACTGATAATGTGGCGTTATGTTAACTGAACATGAATAGGGTATTCATTCTTTTCCTGTGTTCAATTTATATAAAAAGGGGCATTCATTCATGGAAAAGTTACAAATCTTGTTTGATAGCTCAATCCAATCGATAATAGAGTTGCATCCTGGATATGAAAATCACGCAAGTAATGTATTGTTAATTAAGACGGAAACCGAGGAAGTCATTGTACGTTCCTCACAAATGATTCAAGAACCTCATAATGACTTCTGGTGGGGGTGTAAACAACTATTTGGGATTGATCCTCGAAATGTATTTCATTTAGAAATCATTAATAACTCCTTAGCGGAACTAAGTTCGTTTCCTGTACCAAGAGTTCTACGAAAAATGACTATAGATAATAAGGAATACGTAATAGTAGAGAAGTTAAATGGGCATACAATACATACTTTTTTGAATCAACCATCTTCTATATTAGAAAGCTTGGGGAAAGGATTAGCACTCATTCATCAAAAAAGCTTTAATTACATAGGTAATCCATTAGGAACTTATCAAACATCTATTTACGATTTTCACAGTACGCTTATAAACATAATGCAACAGCTAACTGAGAGATTTTATAAAAATAACCAAAAAATATTAGAGGTTCTTCCTGAAATGCAATTGTTATTAAAAAGGATTCCTACTCCAATAGAAAGTAATTTTATTTTAGTCGACATGGATCCCACACAATTTTTAAGCAATGGAACTGAAATTACCGGATTAGTAGATACAGAAGCTTATGCTGTAGCACCTAGAGAGTTAGAGTTTATTGCCCTAGAATATGTATTGGATAAGAAGAGTGCTGAAGACTTTATTAGAGGATATATATCTGTACAGGATATTCCTGATTTAACTTATGTTAGAAAACCATATAGATATTTATATCGTTTACTATCAGTTCAAGGTTCCGTTGGTATTGAAGAATGGCTAAACCATCCAACATATTTTTAAAAACAACTTCCGAGAATGAGACGTTATGTTAATTATTAATGTATCGAATATACAATCTATAACCACGATAATTAAAAGGTTATCTATTCTATGTACATGAAAAAGGAATTGCATTTATAATTAATTTTGAATACACAAAAAAATCTGTTTTTAGGAGTCTGTTATGGGATATATTATGGATTTAAGAAAAATAGTAGGTAGTCGCCCGTTAATTATGACAGGAGCATGCGTCGTTTTATTAGATAAAAATCATAAATTATTATTACAGTTAAGGCAGGATAATAATTGTTGGGGATTACCAGGAGGTTCGTTAGAATGTGGAGAGACCTTAGAAGAAGTAGCAAAGAGAGAATTGTATGAGGAAACAAGCTTAATAGCCAATAATTTAAGATTGTTTAATACCTTCTCTGGCAAAGAATTTTACTACAAATATCCTCACGGTGATGAAGTATATAACGTAGTTGCTGCTTACATATGCAATGATTATGAAGGTGAATTAAAAATAGACAAAAAAGAAGTTAAAAATCTACACTTTTTCGACATTCGTGAACTTCCAAGTAATATCAGTCCTCCTGACTTTCCAATAATAAAAGAATTTATAAAAACGCTTAGTACTAATGAATATTAAATAATGTTTAAATGAATTACATTGCCTTACTTCCAAGAACGAATTTTACGTTAACTAGCCCCTCTTGTGGGGGGGCTAGTTGTTTTTTTACAGTAGCAAAGATGAGATTTCACTTTTAGAAACTGTCTTAGCGTATAAAATCTGTGTTTTGTCGGCAGGACTACAAATAGTTCTTTTGACGGTACCCCTATGAGCACTCGGAAGGTTGCTTTTTCTACTACAATAAAAAGATCCCGTTACAAAATGGAGCAAGAAGATGAATAGTGAAGCTGTACATTGAATTTAACGCTGATCCTCCAGCGATGCCAAAACGCAAAATCCACTTTTCCTCTTAATAAAATGACATTTTTATTTCTCAATATCTCAACACCAAGCATATGATAATATCAATTTATCGACAGATTGATACCCTCCAAAAACGCAAAAACGAACTCTCTTTTATGATGGTTTGTTTTTGCATATTTGAGTATACAAACCTAAATATAAAAAACACGCTAAATGTATTAGCGTATGTTTTCCGCGTAATGTTGGTGATACCCCATCAACATCAACTTAAGAAATACATTCTTCCCAAAAGGAAAAAAATGAGCCGAACTCTTATAAATAGCTGTAAAAAGGTGGAATTTTCGTTATGGGGGTATTATGAGATTTTAACTTGATGGGCATGTGGCGATACCCCATTTAATAAAACGAGATAGGAGAGTTCGCTAACTTACTTAAGAAAAGTCACTATTTTTATTGACAGGAAAATAATGGTTGTGTATTATACTTACATAAGATAAGTTATTTACTTTTAGAGAGAAAGTCTTTAATTAAAGATATTTACTGAGGGAGGGAATAAAAATGACAAAAGTACTATTTATTACAGCAAATCCAAATTCAGCAGAAGCATCTTTCGGTATGGCAGTAGGGGAAGCATTTATCGAAGCGTATAAAAATGAACATCCACAAGATGAAGTTGTAACAATTGATCTATTTAACACAACTGTACCAGAAATTGATACAGAAGTATTTGCAGCTTGGGGGAAATTCGCAGCAGGTGAAGGCTTTGAAGCGTTAAGTGAAAGCCAACAACAAAAAATTGCAGCAATGAATACAAACTTAGAAACATTTATGAATGCAGGTCGTTATGTATTTGTAACACCAATGTGGAACTTTAGCTATCCGCCAGTAGTAAAAGCATACTTAGATAACCTATCTATCGCAGGTAAAACATTTAAATATACTGAAAATGGTCCAGTTGGATTATTAGAAGATAAAAAAGCACTTCACATTCAAGCTACAGGTGGCATTTACTCTGAAGGAGCATATGCAGTAATGGACTTTGGTCGTCAACACTTAAATGCCGTATTAGGATTTATGGGTGTATCTGATACAGAATATCTTGCAGTTGAAGGAATGAATGCAAACCCTGAAAAAGCACAAGAAATTAAAGAGGCAGCAATTGCAAATGCACGTGAAGTAGCAAAACGTTTCTAATATAGAAAACTCAAAAATGTCCAACTGGTTCTGTTTTATTAGCTTCAGGCACAGGTATCATCATTGGCTTTATTTATAAATAGGTTACGAGATTCATCCGGATTATTGACGAAAAATACATGTAATCAGAATATTTTTTGGAGGTAGAAGAATGGCAAAAATTACTGTAGGAACCGAAAATCAAACACCCATTGAACTATATTATGAGGATCATGGTATAGGGAAGCCAGTAGTATTAATTCACGGTTGGCCATTAAGTAGCCGATCTTGGGAATACCAAGTTCCTGCTCTCGTTGAGGCTGGATACAGAGTCATAACTTATGACCGTCGAGGGTTCGGGAACTCTTCTCAGCCATGGAATGGTTATGATTATGATACATTTACTACTGATTTACATCTGTTACTAGAGCATTTGGATCTCCAAAATGTGACACTGGTCGGATTTTCAATGGGGGGTGGAGAAGTAGCTCGCTATATCGGAAACTATGGCACAAATAGAGTAGAGAAGGCTGTATTTGCAGGAGCTGTACCACCATTTCTTTACAAGTCAGCAGATCATCCTGAGGGAGTATTAGATGATGCAGCAATTCAAGGATTTGAAAATGGAGTAAAAAATGATCGCCTAGCATTTCTTGATGAGTTTACGAGAGGATTTTTTGCTGCTGGAGATAGAACTGACTTAGTCAGTGAACCATTCCGGCTTTACAATAGAGATATTGCAGCAGGTGCATCGCCTAAAGGAACACTAGATTGTATCACTGCTTTCAGCAAAACGGACTTCAGAGGAGATTTAGCCATGTTTAATATACCTACCCTTGTTATTCATGGTGATTCAGATGCAACAGTTCCATTTGAATATAGTGGGAAGCTAACACATGAAGCAATTCCTAATTCTAAGGTAGCTTTAATAAAGGGTGGTCCACATGGGCTCAATGCAACACATGCCAAAGAATTTAATGAAGCACTGCTATCATTTTTAGAAGACTGATTACAAATGAATAAATGTTAACTGATAGATTAGGGGGCATTTTAGGTTCTGTTGCAAAGTTTGAAGAAAGCATAAACAGATTGGTAAATGAGGAACAATGGCTAGGCGTAAAACTACTTCTACCAATTTGGTATATAATGGTATGATCGGTTTACCTTATAAAAGGAGGGAATATATGACTAAAACCATAGGCCTTATTTGTGGTAGTTTACGAAAAAACTCTTATAATCGAATCATTGCTCAATCATTAACAGGGATGGATGATTCCCATCAATTTCATTGGATCGAGATAAATGATCTACCTTTGTTCAATGAAGACTTAGAAATAAGTGTTCCAGAAACAGTGACATCCTTTAAATCTGCTATCCAGGACGTTGACGGTATCATTATTGTAAGTCCAGAGTACAATTATGGAATTCCTGGCGTATTAAAGAATGCATTGGACTGGGCATCAAGACCTCGGGAATCTGCTGTTCTTAGCAGAAAACCGGTTGGTTTAATTGGTGCAACTCCTGGGGGATTAGGCACTGTTTATGCTCAAATGCAAATCAGAGAAATACTAGAAGCCATGCAAGCTCATGTTCTTCCATTTCAAAAAGTGCTGATTTCCCAAGTACATGAAAAGATTGATTCCGATCAGAAAGTGCTTACTGACGAACAAACAAAACGTTATCTTCAGCGTTATTTACAACAATTTGTAAATTGGATAGATAAAACCACTATTTTAGATTAATAAAAGGAGATTGAGTATTTAAAAAAAATAGTCTAATATTATCTTTCGGATTTTTAAGAAAATTATCGATGTGTCATAAGTTTATGGATTAATTAATATTAACGATCAATTTATTTATAAACTAATCGTAACAAACGAAGAAATTTATGATAATATTCCACTTTTAAAACTTTCTTCGATTACTTAATTTTTTAGGAGGAATACATAATGTCTGATCTCTATTCTCGTATTAACAAAGATGACGCTGTTGTTCTGTTAGTGGATCATCAAACTGGTCTTATGTCCGGACTAGTACGTGACTATGGTGTTGATGAATTCAAGAACAATGTTTTAGCTCTCGCTCAAACTGCTAAATTTTTTGATTTACCAGTTATTTTAACAACAAGCTTTGAACATGGACCTAACGGACCTTTAATGCAAGAATTGGTTGATCTCTTTCCTCACGCACCAAAAATAGCTCGACCTGGACAAATTAACGCATGGGATAATGATGATTTTGTAAAAGCAATCGAAGAAACTGGAAAAAAACAACTTATCATCGCGGGCGTAGTTACAGATGTTTGCGTTGCTTTCCCGGCACTTTCTGCTATAAAAGCTGGGTATGAAGTATTTGCTGTTACTGATGCTTCAGGAACTTTTAGTAAACAAGTTGCAGATGCTGCCAATACTCGTATGGCACATAGTGGCGTGCAGCTTATGAACTGGTTTAGTGTAGCTTGCGAATTACAACGCGATTGGCGCAACGATGTCGAAGGTTTTGGCAATTTGCTTGCTAGTAATCTTCCAGGCTATCAAAATATAATTGGAAGCTACATGGGAGCTCAGCGAGATCTTAGTAAACAAAATGCATAAATGTATTCCAAAGAAATAGCTTTAAATCACTTTTTAAAAAGTGGGTAGTATAAATTTAGCGCTGATTAAATCAGCGCTCTCTTTTAAATTAAAAAGTATAGCAAAGCTTTTATTTTTACGATTACAGTCTTAATTGACAGAAAATAAATTAGTTTCAAAAAATAATTTGAAACAATTAAAAAAAGGAGCGTTTTATTATGAGTAATTTAGAATTGTTAAATCCGGAGAACAGTGCATTAATTTTGATTGATTTTCAGCCTCAAATGACTTTTGGAGTTGCAAGTATTGACAGACAAACATTGATTAATAACGTTATGCTGCTTGCTAAATCAGCAAAAACTTTTAACGTACCTACTATTCTTACTACAGTTGAAACACGCAGCTTTTCTGGTTATTTTTGGCCACAAATTCTTGACATATTCCCAAACCATGAAATTATAGAACGTAGTTCAATGAACTCTTGGGAAGATCCAAAATTTGTTGAGGCAGTTAAAGCAACAGGTAGAAAGAAATTAATATTTGCAGCACTTTGGACTGAAGTTTGCCTTGCATTCCCTGTGCTTGAAGCAATTAAAGCTGGCTATGAGGTTTATGCAGTTGATGATGCTTCAGGTGGTACTAGTTTGACAGCACATAACGCTGCTATGCGTCGTGTAGAACAAGCTGGTGCAATTCCAGTGACAGCAATCCAAGTTTTACTTGAATACCAACGTGACTGGGCACGCAAAGACACTTATGATGCTGTTATGGAAATTGTGAAAGAACACACTGGCGCTTATGGTCAAGGCGTAGAATACGCATATACTATGGTGCATGGCGCGCTTCCAAGCAGGAAATTATGAACCAAGAAAGAGTGACTGTCGGAGACACTCATACAGGGAACACAATGGATATTAGCGGTCCAGTAACAACGATTGTTACATGGGAAATTCAAGAAGGTAAAGAAAAACAGTTTGAAACATGGAGACATGAAATCGAAGCTGCCGCTACTAAATTCCCAGGGCATTTAGGCGTAAATTTAATAGTCCCCAATAACGGATCCAGAGAGTATACTGTTATTTTTCGCTTTGATACGTATGAGCATCTACGTTCTTGGCAAGAATCAGATATTCGTCGAGATTTGTTAAAAAAAGCAGAACAATTTCAAGCAACTAATCCAACTTACAAAACTGAAAACAGTTTGGCTTATTGGTTTGTTACTCCGAAAACGCCAGTTCCACCGCCAAAATGGAAAATGTCTATTGTTACTGTTCTTGGTGTATGGCCTATTAGTATGTTGGTGCCTAAAGTGATAGGACCTATTATAAAAAATATGAATCCTATTATATCAGCTTTTTTTGTTTCTATATGTATAGTTTCCTTGCTATCATGGGTAGTCATGCCGATTCTCGGTAAAATATTTCATCCATGGTTACAGAATAATAGGAAGTAGATGAGGTGTAAACATGAATTTGCCGGATATGATCTTATATAACGGAAAAATCACTACCCTTGACCCATCTCAACCTGAGGTATCAGCTATCGCCATAACTGATGGCTTAGTCACGGCAGTAGGTGGAGATGAGCTTCTTGATAGTGTCACAGAAAAAACCAAAAAAATAGATCTTAAAAGAAAGAGAGCTATTCCGGGTTTGAATGACTCTCATATACACGTTATTCGTGGTGGTCTACATTATAATATGGAATTGCGTTGGGAAGGTGTACCATCACTTGCTATTGCTCTGGAAATGCTTAGAGAGCAGGCAAGACGTACACCTGCTCCTCAGTGGGTAAGAGTAGTTGGAGGTTGGTCTGAATTTCAATTTAAAGAGCGAAGGATGCCAACTTTGGAAGAGATTAATGCTGTTTCTGAAGACACACCTGTCTTTGTGCTACATCTTTACGATAGAGCACTTGTAAACCGTGCAGGGCTGCGTGCACTGGGATACACAAAAGATACCCCAGACCCTCCGGGCTGTTTAATTGACCGGGATAAACGAGGTAATCCAACAGGTCTTTTAATTGCTAATCCTAATGCTTCTATTCTTTATTCAAGTTTGGGTAGAGCTCCAGTACTTAATTTTGACGACCAGATTAACTCAACTCGCCATTTTATGCGCGAATTAAATAGATTAGGTATCACAAGTGCCATTGACGCAGGTGGTGGATTCCAAAATTATCCTGATGATTACAAAGTTGTTGAACATTTAGCCGAGAAGGAACAATTAACTTTGCGTATTGCGTATAATCTATTTACGCAAAATCCAAATCATGAATATGAAGACTTTGCTTCATGGGCAAAAATTGTTTCTCCGGGTCAAGGAAATGATAAGTATAAAATGAATGGTGCCGGGGAAATGTTAGTATTCTCGGCAGCCGATTTTGAAAAATTTCAAATGCCGCGGCCCGAACTAGCTACGGTGATGGAAGCTGACTTAAAGAAAGTAATTTCTCTATTGGTGGAAAACCGTTGGCCATTCCGTTTACATGCAACTTATGACGAGTCAATAACACGTTTCTTAAATGTTTTTGAGGAAGTCAACAGAGAAATTCCTTTCAATGGTCTACGCTGGTGGTTTGACCATGCAGAAACAATCTCAGATCGTAGTATGGAACGTGTTAAGGCTTTAAATGGCGGTATTGCCATCCAAGATCGCATGGCTTTCCAAGGTGAATACTTTGTTGATTTATACGGAAAAGAAGCTGCAAAACGTACTCCCCCGATTTATCGTATGCTAGACCTGGGTATACCTGTTGGCGCCGGTAGTGATGCAACCAGGGTTTCCAGCTATAACCCTTGGGTTGCTCTTTATTGGATGGTTGCCGGAAAAACCATTGGTGGTCTTTCGATATACGATGAAAAGAATAAACTTGATAGAAAAGTAGCCCTGGAACTATATTCCAAAGGAAGTGCATGGTTCTCTGGTGATGAAGGTAAAAAGGGAACCCTTGCAGTAGGTCAGTTTGCTGATATTGCTGTATTGTCTGCTGACTACTTTACTGTACCAGAAGAAGAAATCAAAGACCTTGAATCATTACTCACCATTATGGGTGGTCAGGTTGTTTATGGGAATGATGAATTTAAAAATTTATCACCTGAATTGCCGCCAGCATCACCTGATTGGGCACCGACGGGAGTTTATGGTTATGGTGGTGCTAACCTAGCCCACAATATACTTTCTCACGATGCCCATGATCACAAGTTACATAGTTGCAGTAACCCTCTCCATCAACACACTCATACCGTAATAGGAAAAGATGGAACTAAATGGGGTATTGGTTGTACTTGCTTTGCTTTCTAAGTCAGAACCACCGGTCTAATGCCGGTGGTTTTCTTTCTACAATAAGGGTTTGGGGCCCAGGACGGACCCAAATAGTAATGGTATTAAGATCATGATGATAATATGGGGGTACAGCCGGATGTCCATCAACTTAAGAAATGAATTGTTCCCCAAAACGAAAAAAATGAACTGAACTCGCATAAATAGCTGTAAAAAGGTCAAATTTTCGTTATGGGGGTATTATGAGATTTTAACTTGATGGGCATGGGGTAGCACCAACATTTCGCGGATTTCGTACGTTAAGGAATTTCTAAGTTGAAAAATTTGGTTTTACCATACGTTAAAAAGGTTCCATAAACGATATTTAATGTTTGTTACGGCACTTTGTTTTTGGTAATGAGTTTTGGAACAGTTTTTTGACCATATTTCTGTTAGCTTTATTAGAACTCAATAAAGTTCCTTAAACGACCGTTTTCGGTTCTTGTAAAAAAATAATAAAGTTGTTTCATTTTCGGATAGCGAATAATTAATATTAGTAAATCTCCGTTTCTTTAAACAATTTATTTTACATATTCCAAGGGTTAATATAGAGTTAGTATAGTCATATGGACACAACTTAGTTAAGTCCTTACAATGGGTTTCAAGGAGAAGGGTCCGTATGACAAACAAGAAATTTAATGAAGAGTTTAAAAAAATGGTTGTTGAATTATATCGTTCAGGACAACCTCTCAAACAATTAAGCGGCGAGTATGGCGTATCAGAGGTAACCATTTATAAATGGATTAAAATATATTCTCCTATCACATCAGTTGATGAAGATGAAATAACACTAGAAGATCTAAAACGAATGAAAAAAGAAATGCTTCGTTTAAAAGAAGAAAATGAAATATTAAAAAAAGCTATGGCCATATTCGCGAGAAAATAGAAGATACAGAATTCCATTAATTTATTGATTATCAAAAAGAAACGCACTCTGTTCATATGATGTGCCAAACTCTTGGGATAGAGAGAAATTCTTACTACCAATCTCAGCATAAAACAGAGTCAAAGCGTAGCCGTGAAAATAAAGAATTAACCAAAAAAATCAAACAAATTCATCAAGATAGCAAGGAACGTTACGGTGCACCAAAGATTCATCAAAATCAACTGTAGAAGAACGGACAAATCTATTAGAACAGGACTTCTCTACAACAACAATAAATGAAAAGTGGGTAGCGGATATTACCTATATTCACACGCAAAAAGATGGTTGGTGTTACCTTGCATCTGTGATAGATTTGTATTCTAAAAAAATTGTTGGATATTCATTTTCACGAAATATGACAACAACTCTTGTGGTAAAAGCGTTAGAAAACGCTTACTATACACAGAAACCACCAGAAGATCTCATTCTACATACTGACTTAGGAACTCAATATACAAGTCAGGAATTTCAAACCCTACACCTTACTCGCGAGTTTTAAAATCAAACCTTCTTTCAGTAAGAAAGGTTGTCCGTATGAAAACGCTTGTATCGAGTCGTTTCATGCCATTTTAAAGAAAGAAGAAGTATATCGTACAAAATATTTCACATTTGAACAAGCAAACTTAGCATTATTTCAATACATCGAGGAATGGTATAACCGCAAGAGAATTCATAGTAGCATTGGTTATAAAACTCCCCAAGCAATAGAAGATCTGGCTAAAAAAATAGCTTAGATTTAACTTTTTTGTGGCCAAAATATTGACTCAAATCCAGAATTTGTATGGCTCAAAGAAGTGGACAGCACGGCTCTTCAATCTTCTCTTCACAACCTCGCTGGCTCGTATTCACGATTCTTCAACAAACAAAACAAAGCACCTCGGTTTAAGTCGAAAAACAATAAAGTCCAATCCTATACAACGAAGCAAACAAATGGGAACATCGCGATTGTGGGGAATAAAATAAAGTTACCGAAACTTGGCCTTGTCACGTTTGCCAAAAGTCGTGAGGTAGAAGGACGTATTTTGAGCGCTACTGTCAGAAGGAATCCAAGTGAAACATATTTTATCTCGATTCTTGCCGAAATAGAAGTGCAAGAATTGCCAAAGACAGGTTCCGCTGTTGGTGTGGATGTTGGCGTGAAAAACTTTGCGATTCTTTCAACGGGAGAAGTATTTGGTAATCTGAAATGGTTTCGGATATTAGAGAAGAGGCTCGCTCAGGCCCAGCGCATTTTGTCTCGTCGTATAAAAGGAGGAGCGAACTGGCATAAACAGCGAATCAAAGTGGCTCGTATACATGAGCGAAGCACAAATGCAAGAACCGATTACTTGCAAAAACTCTCTACGATGATCATCAAAAACCACGATGTGATTGGGATAGAAGATTTGCAAGTATCCAATATGTTACAGAATCACAAGCTCTCGAAAGCGATTCAAGAAGTATCTTGGTCACAATTCAGAGCGATGCTTGTGTATAAAGCAGAGTGGTATGGAAAACAAGTTGTCGTGGTATCCAAAACATTCGCCAGCTCTCAACTTTGTTCGCATTGTGGCAACAAAAACAAAGACGTGAAAGATCTAGAGTTGCGTGAATGGAAGTGTCTTTCTTGTGGTATGCATCATGATAGAGATGCCAACGCAGGACAAGATTTGAGAAAAGAGGCCTTAAGGCTTCTAACCATAGGGACTACGGGGATTGCCTACTTATAAAGCCGAAGGATACTTTGGTGTTCGTAGGAATCCCCCACTTCAAACAGTTTGTTAGACTGTTAAGTGGGGGTAGTTCAAGAGTCCAAATTGATTTTGCATAAGCAATGTTCATACCACAGTGTTCCATATTGTTTTGACTTACACTCCTAAAATGTGCTTGACCAACAAGTAATTTACAAGGTGATTTTAAAGCGCTATGAATTCGTTTTTGGATTAATAAGATATGACAGCCATTGTGCTGGAAATTACGATGTAAGAATACGACTCTAATGCTATTTTTCCTTTCAAAATTTAGGAGAAGTAGGAAGTTTTTTGTGGAAGGAAAATGGAAGATTACTGTCGAAGGGAGTAGAAACAGAACAAAGGTGGTGCTCTCATGCGAAAGATGAAGGTAGATACATGTTCTTATTGTGGTTCTACCAATATTGGAGAAGGTGAGTTTGTTGGATATGCACAAATAAGAAAGAAAGAGACAATGTTTACTTCTTCTCCAGTTGATGCTTATATTTGTACGGATTGTGGAAGTGTACTTTTAATGAAAGTACGAAATTATCAAAAATTTAAGCAGAAACCACTATGATAGAAGAAAAGTATCTATATCCAAGTCTTTATAAGAATCGATTGATATTACGTTCGATACATATTATCAAAAGATAAAGAGAGGAGGTTTCTCATGTAGCCACTCTCTTTTCAATTATGAGAGAAGCTGAATTATTTCTTTGGAAATAATTCAGAAAATACAGAAAAATAAAACTTTAGAACGTGAAAGTTTGGTATAATACTTAAAAATGAAAACGCTTTAACGGGAGGTTGGGACAAATATGATGATGAATGTACCATTAACAATTAGTTCTATGATAGAAAGGGCAGAAAAGCTGTTTCCAAAAAAAGAAATTGTCTCGCGTACACATGATACGATCACAACTTTAACATACAAGCAATTAGGAGAACGAACGAGAAGACTTTCTAGTGCGTTAAAAAAATTAGGGATAAAAGAAGGGGAACGAGTTGGAACTTTAGCTTGGAATCATCATCGACATGTAGAAGCGTATTTCGCAATTCCGGGCATTGGATCTGTCTTGCATACTATTAATATTCGCTTATCTCCTGGGCATATTTCCTATATTATTAGACATGCAGAAGATCGTATTTTACTCATTGATGAAGATCTTGTACCACTTGTTGAAAAAATTCAAGGTGAATTATCAACTGTACAAGCATACATCATTATGAGTGATAAAAAAGAACTTCCAGAAACTTCATTAGAACCTGTTTATCACTATGAACAACTACTCGCAGAAGGAGATCCTGATTTTTCATTCTTAAAAGATATTGATGAAAACACACCAGCAGGTATGTGTTATACGTCTGCGACAACAGGTAACCCAAAAGGTGTTGTATATACGCATCGTAGTACAGTACTGCATTGTATGGCGCTAGGACTCGCGGATACAGCAGCATTATCTGAAAGTGATGCAGCAATGGCAATTGTTCCAATGTTTCACGTCAATGCTTGGGGGTTGCCTTTTGCGGCAACGTGGTTTGGCGCGAAACAAGTGTTACCTGGTCCAATGTTTACACCGAAAATTTTGCTTGACATGATACAGAATGAAAAAGTAACTTTGGCTGCTGGTGTACCAACAATTTGGATTGGTGTTTTGCAGGAATTAGAAAATAATCGTTACGATTTATCAAGTATGAAACGGATTTTATGTGGGGGTGCTGCAGCTCCTAAAAGTGTAATTGCAGCATTTGAGCAAAAGTATAATGTACCATTTGTCCATGCATATGGAATGACTGAAACAAGTCCACTTGTGACACTTGCAAGGTTAAAAAGTTATGAGACAAATTTATCTTACGAAGACCAACTTGGAATTCGATCAAAACAAGGGTATCTTGTGCCAGGTGTTGAGATGAAAGTAGTTGGAGTAAACGGAGAAGTGAAGTGGGATGGAACTGAGATGGGGGAATTGTGCTTACGGGCACCGTGGATTGCTGCAAGTTATTATAACGATGAACGCACTGTAGAAGGATTCCGTGATGGTTGGTTATATACAGGGGATGTTGTTACAGTTGATGAGGAAGGCTGTGTTAAAATTGTTGACCGTACAAAAGATGTGATTAAAAGTGGGGGTGAGTGGATTTCATCTGTAGATTTAGAAAATGCTTTAATGGCACATGAGGCGGTATTTGAAGCTGCTGTTGTCGCGGTTCCTCATCCTCAGTGGCAGGAACGTCCTATTGCATGTGTTGTACAAAAACAAAATAGGTCTGTAACGAAAGAAGAATTATATGAATTTTTACAACCACAGTTTGCAAAGTGGTGGTTGCCAGATGATATTGTGTTTATGGAGGAAATTCCTAAAACATCGGTTGGGAAATTTTTAAAACAAACATTACGAAAAGAACTAGAGAATTTGCATAAAAGTAGCGAAAAATAATGTATAAGAAGAGGCGACTCCCATCAGCAGGAGTCGCCTCTTCTTATACATGAATCCTGCTTATAGTGGTTTTAATTGTTAACTAAAATTATAAAATTGTTGACAATAATGCAAGAGAAAAGGTAAGATAACTCCAATGATATGTTATCCTATCATAATTTATAGTTTACAAACAGGGGAAATAAATACATGAATACAAAGAATTTAGTTTTTGTCGCTTTATTTAGTGCAATTATGGGTGTGTTAGGACTGATACCACCAATTGCGCTTTCTGTTACACCTGTTCCTATTACATTGCAATCTCTTGGTGTTATGCTTGCAGGAGGATTGCTTGGATCTCGCCTTGGGGCATTAAGTCAAATGGTTTTCTTGTTTGTTGTTGGAGTAGGAGCGCCATTATTAGCTGGTGGTCGCGGTGGTCCAGGGGTATTTGTTAGTCCGAGTGCAGGTTATTTAATTGGATACGTTGTTGGAGCATTCGTGATAGGGTACCTTGTAGAACGCTTACGTCATGTATCTGTTATAAAAGTATTTTTCATTAATATAATTGGTGGAATTCTAGTTGTTTATATATTTGGCGTGACTGTTCAATCATTTATCATGGATATTTCTGTATGGAAAGCGATTAAAGTAAGTGTCGTATTTTTGCCAGGTGATTTCATTAAAGCTGTGATTGCAGCATTTCTTGTACCTAGATTACATCGTTCACTGAAACATATTATTACGCCTGCTGTAAAGAATGCTAAAATCTCAAATGCTAGCTAAAGAACGTAAGAGACTTTATAAAATCTAGGAAACACGTATTAGCGTGTTTCTTTTTGTTATCTGAAAGGAAAGGATGAATAGTAGTGGGGATTGCATCGCCTTATAGGAAACATACTTGTATACATCCGGATAAAATAGCGATCCAGGAAAAAGATAGACGAATAACATATAAAGAATGGCATGAATCTGTTTGCCAAGTTGCAAATTGGCTCAATAAAGAAAAAACTATGAATAAAACGGTTGCGATTTTATTAGAGAATCGTATTGAATTTTTACAAATCTTTGCAGGTGCTGCATTGGCAGGATGGGTTTGTGTGCCACTTGATTTAAAGTGGAAGCAGGATGAACTTGAAACAAGGTTGAAGTTAGCAAATCCAACTATTGTCATTGCGGCTGAGCAATGTAATATGAATGAATTGCCACGAATAAATGGAACTGTACTTTCTATCAATGAATGGAATCCGCTGGTGGGCAATCAGTTAAATACGTATCATTCTTCAGAAAGTGTACAAAATCTCCCTTTCTATATGGGGTTTACATCGGGATCAACTGGCGAGGCAAAGGCATTTCTTCGTGCACAGGATTCTTGGGTTCATAGCTTTGATTGCAATTTGCATGATTTCCATATGAAAAATAATGACATTGTTTTGCTTGCGGGTACATTGGTGCACTCTCTTTTTTTATACGGAGCAATAAGTGCACTATATTTAGGACAAACAGTGTATCTAGTAGAAAAGTTCATTCCAAATCGTGTGTTATCTATATTAAAACAAGAGAAGATTTCAGTGATGTATACCGTTCCAACGATGCTAGAGGCATTATATAAAGAAGAAAGTATTATAGAGCAAGAAATAAAAATAATTTCTTCAGGAGCAAAATGGGAAACTGAAGCAAAACAGAAAGTAAAAGCCGTATTTCCGTATGCAAAAAGATACGAATTTTATGGTGCTTCTGAATTAAGTTTTGTTACAGCACTAACAGATGTAGAAAGTGAAAGAAAAGCCTCTTCAGTTGGAAAGCCATGTCATAATGTGCAAGTTCGGATATGTAATGAAAAGGGTAGAGAATTAAAGCAAGGTGAAATTGGAACAGTTTATGTGAAAAGTAATCAGTTTTTTATGGGATATTTACTGAATGGAAATCTATCTTGTCAAGTTACAAAAGATGGTTGGATGACTGTACATGACATAGGGTATCAAGATGAGGAAGGTTTTATATATATAGTGGGTAGAGAAAAAAACATGATTTTATTTGGAGGTATAAATATTTTTCCAGAGGAGATAGAGAGTGTAGTATCTACTCACCCACATGTTGAAGAAATTGTAATTATTGGTATGAAAGATGAATATTGGGGCGAAAAGCCTGTTGCGATAGTGAAGGGGAAAGCTACAAAGCAAGAGCTGAAAAGTTTTTGCTTACAACGATTATCATCATTTAAAATTCCAAGAGAGTGGTATTTTATTGATGAAATCCCTCATACAAGTAGTGGGAAAATTGCTCGTGAAGTAGTAAAAAGGATCATTGAAAAGCAGGAGAAAGTTTATGAATAGAGCTGTTATTGTAGATGGAAAGAGAACGCCGATTGGTAAGAAAAATGGAATGTTGAAAGGATATGAGGTTCAGCAATTGGCAGCACCTTTACTGGCGCACTTAAGTAAAGGAATAGAGCATGAAATTGATGATGTAATATTGGGAAACGTTGTTGGACCAGGTGGAAATGTTGCGCGGTTATCAGCACTTGAAGCTAGGCTTCCTTATAAAATACCAGGTATAACAATAGATCGCCAGTGCGGTGCAGGATTAGAAGCAATTCGAATGGCTTGTCACCTTATTCAAGGCAGGGCAGGTAATTGTTATATTGCTGGAGGGGTGGAAAGCACAAGCACATCTTCCTTCCCGAATAGAGCTCGTTTTTCACCTGATTTTATTGGAGACCCAGATATGGGAGTGGCAGCAGAGTATGTAGCAGAACATTATAAAATTACAAGGGACATGCAAGATAAATATGCTCGTTTCAGTTATCAAAGAACATTGCTAGCACTTAAAAAAGGATATTTACAAAAAGAAATCCTTCCGATTTCTTCAAATGTAACGGAGGATGAAACGATAAAGTACGGAATGAATTATGAACGAATGATAAAGAGAACAAGGCCGGCTTTTTTACAAGAAGGAACAGTGACAGCAGGAAATTCTTGTGGTGTGAATGATGGAGCGTGTGCTGTACTCGTAATGGAGGAAAGGAAGGCTCGTGAACTTGGATATAACCCGATTCTTCGGTTTGTTCATAGTACTGTTATTGGTGTGAATCCGCATTTGCCAGGGAGTGGGCCTATATTTGCTGTGCAAAAGTTATTACAAGATCAGAATCTATCAATAGACGATGTTGATTATATTGAAATGAACGAGGCTTTTGCTGCGAAAATTGTAGCGTGTGCACAAGAACTACATATTCCATATGAAAAGCTAAATGTGAACGGTGGAGCAATTGCGCTTGGTCATCCTTACGGTGCATCAGGAGCGATGCTTGTGACTCGTTTATTCCACCAAGTACAAAGAGAAAAGGCACAATACGTAATTGCAACATTAGGTATTGGTGGAGGAATAGGGCTTGCTCTATTATTTGAGAAAGTAGAATACTAGAAAAAATCTAGTTTTCTACTTTTTTTGGTTTATAAACATTACTTCCAGGTTTTGATTTTATTTCATTCTAAGCAGAGATAGCATCAAGCTATCCTTTATATTTTATTTCAAACAATTTTTTGTGATAAATGAATAAGTTGAGCTAAAAATGCTTCTCCTGTAACAACTGCTTTACCGCCGCCGCGAGCAATTTTTTGATTACCACCGCCTTTTCCTTCAATAGCAGGGAGAGCATTTTTTAAAATTGTATTCATGTTTGCTGTTACTTCTTTTCCGCATGCAAGAACACATTGTAGTTTTTCTCCGCTTTCAGTAACCAGGTATGTAATCGAGTGTTCATTTTGTTCAGTAATAATAGCTGATAATTTCGTGATTTCCTGCATGGAACGATTTCTAAAGACTTTAGAAATGAGTGTGCCAGCATGTATGTTTTGGGATTCTTGCAGTAATTCAGTTGCTTCTACGAATAGTAGTTTTTCGTTCATAGTTTGTAGTGCTTTTTCACTTTCTTTCTGAGAGGTAAGCAGCTGGGTTACTTTATTTGAAATATCATTTTCACTACTGTTTAACTGTTTGGAAACGTCTTTAATAATTTGTTGATAATGTCCCAATAACTTGAGTGCACGCCATCCTGCAACAAATGTTAAACGGATGCCACCTTTATTTCGCTCCCAGCCCATTATATGAATTGGTCCCACTTCACCTGTAAATTTTGGATGTGTACCGCCACACCCGTTGTAATCGTAGTTTTCAATCATTACAACACGAATATTTTCTGTAATGGTTGGTTCTTTTCGGAGAGGCAACTGTTTTGCTTCCTCTAAATTCATCCATTTGATATGGATAGGATGGTTTTCGAAGACGATTTGATTTGCGATCTGGAGTGCGCTAGTAGCTGTTTCTACCGAAAGTTCAGGCGTGTCTAAATCAATTGTTATTGTTTCTTTTCCGAGATGAAAACCAATTGTAGGAATGTCAAAATGATCCCAAAAGGCAGCAGATAGGATGTGCTGTGCTGTATGTTGTTGCATATGATCAAAACGACGTTGCCAATTGATTTCACCTATCACTTCTTTTGTATGTAATTCGTTTGATATAAAATGACGAATTTCGTCTTCAACTTCCTCAACATTGGTGACGGAAGCATCATTTAATGTTCCTGTGTCATGTGGTTGGCCGCCGCCAGTTGGATAAAAGGCTGACTCTGTTAAAGTAACATATAAATTTCCTGCGTTATCATAGTCCTGTTTTATAATTTGTGCTGTAAATGATTGCTGATAGGCATCGGTGTAGTATAATTTTTTATTCACTTTCGTACTCCTTTCTATTTCACTAGATTTATTGTAAAACAATCTAAATAAGTTTCCTAATATTTCAGAAGAAAAAACCTATTTTTAGAATTTTCTTGCTATAATAGGAAAAAGGAACATACGGGGGTGGATGAAATGCTGTACGAAAATGGCGTAGACAAATTGATTCGTCTCAATACAAATATTTCTGAACTATATCGTGAATTACATGCAATGACCCGGACTTTAACGGAATGTAATCGAGAAAGCGTGATGTTTGATCGGTTATATGTAAAAGAACTATTATGGAAAAAAGAAGATGTGTCCGCTATGTATGATCAGCTTCTCGTTCAGCTTTGTATCAATGAATGTTTTGATTTAAAAAGTGTCATTACTGGTGAATACAAATATACGTATGAGGAAGTAGAAACTGCGGTCCTTGAATTTAATGATAAGTATAATGTAGACATCCTAATCAAGGATGTTTGCAAAGAGTTACAGTTTACATATGGTATTGACATGGAGTTATCTAGAACAGCTAGGGTATAATTATAGGTATTAAAAGAAAAGCAGGATAGGAAAAGTTGGTAGAGAACTTTTCTTACCCTGCTTTTTATATAACGTTTTAATTTAAAAAAAGTACTTTTTTCTCATATTTATTTGCAAATTCGGTTTTGGAAATGTGTATGGAAAGAAACCCATTTTCTAAACAGGCTAGCATTTTCTTATAAATGATATTGGTAGGTAAAGAAATTGTTCGTTGTAAGGATGAATTCTTATGGAATATATGAATTGTTAGGCCTGTCTCCATCTTGTTTATAAGTACATTTTGTTCTGAAGCATTAGGGATATCAGTCTCTAAAATGTACTCTTGCTCTGTTTCACAAAGATCAATGTGGATGTGATTAGGGAAACTAAAGTTGTCGTATGAATCAGAGCAAAATTGATCCATCCATTCTTCAAAACCATCAACACGAAAAAGACAATTTTTCTTTTTCTTGCCCATGTAAGACACCCTCCGTAAAGTCTCAATTCATACTATAATATGCATTAAGAAATTAGAGGTGAAAAGTAAACTGGAAAATATGTCAATGAGTTTATTGAAAGTGGCTAAAGCAAGGAGGACAATGCATATGCATTGTCCCACTTTTACATATCGTGATGTGCGTGATTTTTTTGTCTTGAATGATTTCGATTTTTTACTTTATGAGATCCACTTAAAGGCTCAGGTTGCCCAGAAGGCTGTCCTTTTTTGGTATTTTGACGAATGGACTTGCTATTGTTTTTTTCCATGTTGTCACCTCCCTCTTATATTTAGAATGAGAGAACTTTGTAAATTTATACGAGAATGTTTTTATGAAAAACGGTAAAGATAAGTAAGACTAACTTTAACAGAAAGGGGAAAGCATATGCCGTATCATAAAGATAAACAGCAAGCTTTTCAAGCCGCGCAACAAGGAGTCGTACAAGCGGAAAATTTATACAATAATATCGTGAGAAATGATCCGAATTATGGTCAGGATTTAAAACATTTACGACAAGAAGTACAAGAGGCATATGAACAAATCCAAAATGCATTAGAAGTAGCATCTGAAACACAACGTCCACAACTTGAACAGTTTGAAAGTAATTTACAAAATATTATGCGAGATGTGGATCAGTTAGATGATTGAACAGGTTGTTGTATGATTTCAACAACCTGTTCAATTCTGGAGTCAATATGTTGAAAAGAAAAATTTCTGTAATAATAATCATTTGTTTAATTTGTGTAGTACATATATTTCAAGTGGACAAAGTAGAAGCAAAAATGTTAATGAGAAAAGAATTAGAGCCTACAGGTTATGTGACATGGGAAGTACCAAATAACGAGAAAATAATTGCAATTACGTTTGATGATGGCCCGGATCCTATATACACACCGCAAGTATTAAAGCTATTACACCAATATAAAGCTGAGGCAACTTTTTTTATGATTGGTTTTCGAATTCAGCGGAATCCGTATTTAATTAAGCAGGTGCTGAAGGAAGGTCATGAAATTGGAAACCATACGATGAATCATTTATATGCTAGAAGCGCATCTGATGAAAAATTAAAAGATGATATTTTAGCGGGGAAAAAATATTTGCAAAAATGGGTAAAAGAGCCGATGCTTTTCCGTCCACCAGGCGGATATATTAATGATGCGGTATTCGCAACAGCAAAAGAAGCCGGGTATCAAATTGTGTTATGGTCATGGCATCAGGATCCGAGAGATTGGGCAAATCCGGGTACTGAGTCTATTGTGAAACATGTCGTAACAAATGCGAAGAGTGGAGATATAGTATTATTGCATGATGGTGGGAGTGACCGCGGTCAAACTGTAGCTGCATTGGCAAAAATTTTGCCGGCTCTTCAAAAGGAAGGGTATCGATTTGTGAAAGTTTCGGAGTTGTTACGTTACAAACATTAAAAACAGTAAAAACCCCAAAAGGTACTCCTTTTGGGGTTTTTACTACTGATTCTTTTTACGTTTTTTATTATTTTGACGCTGAGCTGGTGTTAATGGCTCATTGGCGAATTCCTCATTATAGCCAGCCCCTTGTCCTTGTGCTGATGCAGCATTCATTCCTTGAATTACATGGTTAGCTTTACGTTTACCCATTTCGTTTCACCCCTATAATATTTTCTTTATAAAAACAAATAATGGTACATGTATGAACAGTAAAGTAATGCTCAAAGAGAAAGCTTTACTTTATGGTAATAGTATTCATAAGGAGAGCGAGGACTATTCAAATTTCCAGAGATAAAGAAAACTTATGATAAACTATAAGTTTCTTATTATTTACTTATTTAGAAAGTTGTAATAAGATATTATCGTAAGGTATTGAAAAGTTTGTCTACATTTTATATTCAGACAACTCAGTCACGTTTAACAGGGGGGAAACATAATGGTCAAACATAATCCATTTCAATCTCGTGAAACATTTGAAGTAGATGGAAAAACGTATCATTATTATCAATTAAAAGCGCTTGAAAATGCAGGGGTTGGCAACGTATCGCAATTACCATATTCAATTAAAGTTTTGCTTGAATCTGTACTTCGTCAAGTTGATGGACGTGTTATTACAGAAGAGCATGTTACAAATTTAGCGAAATGGGGAACAAAAGATGTTCAAGATATCGATGTTCCATTTAAACCATCTCGTGTAATTTTACAAGACTTCACAGGTGTTCCAGCTGTCGTTGATTTGGCTTCACTTCGAAAAGCGATGGCAGATATGGGCGGAGATCCTGATAAAATTAATCCAGAAATTACTGTAGACCTTGTAATCGATCACTCTGTACAGGTTGATAGAGCGGGTACAGCTGACGCGCTTGAATTCAACATGGACTTAGAGTTTAAACGTAATGAAGAACGTTATAAATTTTTAAGCTGGGCACAAAAATCATTTGATAATTATCGTGCAGTTCCACCAGCAACAGGTATTGTACACCAAGTAAACCTTGAGTATTTAGCACCAGTTGTTCATGCTGTGAAGAATGCTGAAGGCGAATTAGTTGCATACCCGGATTCATTAGTTGGAACAGACTCTCATACTACAATGATTAATGGTATCGGCGTTCTTGGATGGGGCGTTGGTGGTATTGAAGCAGAAGCAGGGATGCTTGGACAACCTTCATACTTCCCAGTACCAGAAGTTATCGGTGTGAAGTTAACTGGTACACTTCCAAGCGGTACAACAGCAACAGACGTTGCATTAAAAGTAACGCAAGTGTTACGTAAAAAGGGTGTAGTTGGTAAATTTGTTGAGTTCTTCGGTGACGGACTAAAGAGCATGCCTTTAGCTGACCGTGCGACAATTTCAAACATGGCACCAGAATATGGTGCAACTTGCGGATTCTTCCCAATTGACGAGATTTCATTAGATTACTTACGTTTAACAGGAAGAGATGAAGAACAAATTCGCGTTGTTGAAGAATATTGTAAAGCAAACGGTTTATTCTATACAGCAGACAGCAAAGATCCAATTTATACAGACCTTGTTGAAATTGATTTAAATACAATTGAATCTAATCTTTCAGGACCAAAACGTCCACAAGATTTAATCCCTCTTTCAAATATGAAAGATGAGTTCCATAAAGCAGTTGTGGCACCAGTTGGAACGCAAGGACTTGGATTCAATGAACAAGAATTCGATAAAGAAGTGAAAGTTGTATTAAAAGATCAAGAAGTAACGATGAAAACAGGTGCAATTGCAATCGCTGCGATTACAAGCTGTACAAACACATCTAACCCATATGTATTAATTGGTGCAGGTTTAGTTGCGAAAAAAGCAATTGAAAAAGGTCTTAAAGTACCTGGTTATGTAAAAACATCATTAGCTCCAGGATCTAAAGTTGTTACAGAGTACTTAGATAAATCAGGTTTAACAACATATCTAGATCAATTAGGATTCCAAACAGTTGGTTACGGCTGCACAACTTGTATTGGTAACTCTGGTCCATTAGCACTAGAATTAGAAGAAGCAATTGCAGCAAACGACTTATTAGTAACATCAGTTTTATCTGGTAACCGTAACTTTGAAGGTCGTATTCATCCGCTTGTAAAAGCGAACTACTTAGCATCACCACCACTTGTTGTGGCATATGCGCTTGCTGGTACAGTTGATATCGACTTGAAAAATGATGCAATTGGTAAAGATGTAAACGGTAATCCTATTTACTTTAACGATATTTGGCCATCAGCGAAAGAAATTGAAGAAGTGGTTCAAAGCGTCGTAACATCTGAACTGTTCAAAAAAGAATATGCGCAAGTATTTAACAGCAATGAACGCTGGAATGAAATCCAAACTTCAAATGAAGCATTATATACTTGGGACAATGACTCAACATACATTCAAAACCCACCGTTCTTTGAAGGTTTATCAAAAGAACCAGGTGAAGTAGAAACACTTTCAGGTTTACGTGTAGTTGGTAAATTTGGAGACTCTGTAACAACAGACCATATTTCACCAGCAGGTTCAATTGGTAAACATACACCAGCAGGTCGCTATTTATTAGAAAATGGCGTACAGCCAGTTGACTTCAACTCTTATGGTTCTCGTCGTGGTAACCATGAAGTTATGATGCGTGGTACATTTGCAAACATTCGCATTAAAAACCAAATCGCACCAGGAACAGAAGGTGGATATACAACTTACTGGCCAACTGGTGAAGTAACATCTATCTATGATGCTGCAATGAAATACAAAGAAGACGGTACTGGACTTCTTGTAGTTGCTGGCAAAGATTACGGTATGGGAAGCTCTCGTGACTGGGCTGCGAAAGGTACTAACCTTTTAGGTATTAAAGCAGTTATCGCAGAAAGCTTTGAGCGTATTCACCGTAGTAACCTTGTACTAATGGGTGTATTGCCATTACAATTTAAAGATGGCGAAAGTGCAGAAACACTAGGTCTTGTTGGTAACGAGTCATTTGAAATTCAAATCGACAAAACAGTTAAACCACGTGACCTTGTAAAAGTAGTTGCAATTGACCCAGAAGGAAATGAAAAACAATTTGAAGTAGTAGCACGTTTCGATAGTGAAGTTGAAATCGACTACTATCGTCACGGTGGTATTCTGCAAATGGTTCTTCGTGAGAAAATTGAAGAGTCTAGAGTGTCAAACTAATAAAGTTATTGTAGTAAAAGAGAAAAGTAAATATTTTTAATCAAAATTAGGAAGCTGACTGAGGTTAGCTTCCTAATTTTATGTGAAAATGAAAGAAAAGGGATGAAGCAAGGAGAATTAGAGACATTGGTTATTTCAGACATTCCTAATTGGGTAAGGTTGTACGAGCCTGTATTAGTGGAATACATTCATGATATATCACAATTTATTTCGCTTTATTGAGTTGATAGTCGTATGTAGAAGAATCTACCGTATTAAATTCTTTTATTGATTTCATTTTAGTTGTTTCAGGATTATAATTAAATATTTTAAGGGTATGTCTATCACCACTTGCAGGATCATTCTTCTTATAAGCAAATGCATTTTCTGCAATTTGAATCATATTACTAGTTAGTGTATCAACTGGAGAAGAATCGTGGTTTGTAGAAACTTCAACAACCTTTCCTCTGTCAAAAAATATAAGGATTATAATTAAGATGACAAAACATATGCGCATATAGCGTAGTTCTTTACTAATTAGATGCTCTCCCGTAGCATTCATCTTGCCTATCATTATTAAGAACTAGAGATTGAAGTAATTGAGTAAAAGCTAATAATGCCAAGCGTGGTGAATAAAATAAACGATACCAAAGCTGTATAAATGCAAACACGGCCGGCTTTTCTTCTTTCAGGATCTTTACTAAATAGGGAGATAATCCACGCGATAATACCAATAGGATAGAATATAAAACTAAAAACATAGAGAATAGCTTTTTCAAATGAGTGCATAAGAACCCTCCTTTTTTTAATGAAGTCATTTTTAGAAAAAAATACAAGCATCTTCTTTATTGTGGTTTTTAATTTTCTAAATATTGCTATAACATAAGAGGGAACGGAATAGAAGGGCCTATAAAGTATCCAAGCATTGAAATTGAGGGGGATTTCACGTGAATTCCATCCAGATATAATAACGAAAAATAGGTGGAATAACAAAAGAAATAACAGCAGAAGGCCATTTCAACTGAGAGAGTAAGATTCCCAAAACAATAGATAATAATGGTAAAATAACAAAAATAAAAGTCACGAGATGGGAGAGTATCACCTCATGTGTTTATACGTTTGTGAAAACGCATTTGAGTAAAAATTTTAAAAACGATTAATCCGATTATATAAAGAAAGCTTAGAATGAAAATTATGCAAGAGGTAGGCGATTTTTGCAATGTGTATAACAATTTATCAATATAGTAAATTTGATTTACATCTGTAATTGATGCCGGTGAAAAGACTAAGTATTTCTCCCAATTCTTTTCCACAGCAATCATGGTACCTATAGAATGAGTGACAAGTAATGTATAAAGAAAAATAGGAAGAACAATCATGAGTTGTAACCCAATGAATCCTGTTTTATATTTTCTATAGTATAAATAGCGAGTTATCATAATTCCTATTAAATAGATAATTGATAATACAAAAATTGTAGTAAAAACTGGACTGTACTTAAAGACATACAGTAGTTTATCAATTTCATAAGTTTGATTGGAGCCTTCTGCTGTTTTTGGAGTGAAGACGAGGTGTTCTTTCCAGTCCTCTGAAATGGTTAAATAGCTGGCAGTCCAGCTTGTGATAAATAATGAGAAAAATAAAATGGGAAGAATGAAAATGTATTGTAACCAATGTAAAACGGTTTTGTTCATAGATAATCAGACCCCCTTCCAAATTATAACTATTATCATTATATGATAAAAAGAGAGGGTTTTCGGTTTTTGATTAAGAATATTCTATTTATTTATCAGGAGAATATTTCCAAGCTTGTCCGTATAAGCTAAAATAAAGTGTAAATCCGATTATTATTTTTGAAATGAAATGATAAATGACTGAAACTATAAGGGTGATGTATATGTGGCGAAAATTTACGGTTATTATCATCTTACTTTGTTTAGCTGGTTACGCAGTATATGTGCAATTTGGAAAAAATGAAGAACAAGTAAGGGAAGAGTCGGTGAAAAGTGAAGCAACGATGAAAGAGGTCATTGCAAAGAATGGAATTGAAGTAGGAAAGAATGCACCGGATTTTGAGTTGTCAAAATTAGATGGGACAAAAGTAAAATTATCGGATTTGAAAGGAAAGAAAGTTATTTTAAATTTCTGGGCAACATGGTGTGGACCTTGTCAGCAGGAAATGCCGGATATGGAAGCTTTCTATAAGAAGCATAAAGATGGTGTGGAAATCCTTGCTGTAAATTATACGGTTTCTGAAGGTGCTAACGGAGAAGAGAAAGTGAAGCGGTTTGCAGAAGAGAAAGGAATTACTTTTCCTGTTTTACTTGATAAGGATATAACTGTTACAACAACATATAAAGTAATTACCATTCCAACTTCTTATTTTGTGGATACAAAAGGTGTGATTCAAGATAAATTTATCGGGCCGATGACACAAAAAGAAATGGAGAAACGAATTGCAAAACTAAAATAATATGAAGAAGACAGGAATGGCAAAAGGCCATTTCTGTCTTTTCTTTTTCATCAAACAGCTTGTTCATGATATGATAAAAGGAATTTGAACGATAATAATCATGAAGGAGAGTATGTTGTGGGACATTTATCTTTGCCAGCAGACTATGTTGTGATTGATTTTGAAACGACAGGATTTAATCCTTATAATGACCGAATAATTCAAGTGGCGGCGGTTCGATACCGTAATCATGAGCTGGTAGATCAATTTGTTTCTTTTGTAAATCCAGAGAGGTTTATTCCAAGTCGGATTACCAGTCTAACAGGGATTACAAATTATCGTGTTTCAGATGCTCCAACGATTCAGGAAGTGTTGCCATTATTTTTAGCGTTTTTAGGTAAAGATACGATTGTTGCTCATAATGCTTCGTTTGATATGCGTTTTTTAAAGAGTAATCTAAATAGGCTTAGATTGCCAGAACCTAAAAATAAAGTAATTGATACGGTATTTTTATCGAAAAAATATATGCAGTATGCCCCAAATCACAAGTTGGAAACTTTAAAAAGAATGCTTGGAATTCGTTTGAGTTCCCATAATGCACTTGATGACTGTATTACATGTGCGGCCGTATATCGAAAATGTGCTGCTATTCAAGAAGAAGGACAAAAGAAAATGAAAAAAGAGCTGATTGAAGAAGAGGCAGTATGCACATTAATAAAAGAAATGCTTATGAAACATAATCGCGATGTAGAGTGGATCCGTTATGTAAGTGTCGGAAATTATTTAGATATTAAAGCTTTTTATCCAATTGTGAGGATGAAAGTAAAAGGGCGAAAAAAATATGTACTAACTGAAAAAACAGAACAAGACGTGCTAGAGATATCTACTAGCTTAAAATGTGAACCGGCTTTAAAAAGTGAAATAGGTATGACGAGAATAATGATTGAAAGTTTAGATGACCTTATGAAGTTAGAGAGCTATATTTTGGCTGAATATGATTCAGTGTTACGAGCATTACACGAGTATAAAGAAAATCAAGTGAATGCAGAAGAAGCGATTAAGAAATATTTGAGTATAATGAAATGAAAAATCCATTCGTTGTCCAAGGACTGCGAATGGATTTTTTTGTGCATAATAGACTTTTCTTTAACAAAACATAAAATTTTCTTACAAATCTGATTAAAGAGTTTTTCATTTGCTCATACTAGTTAGTAAGAAAGAGAAGGAGAAAGGATGAACAGCATGAGAAGAAATCGTCGGCAAACGTTTGAAGAACTTGTGAAGGAAAATAAAAGGCAACTGTTAAGCGATCGTGATGCAATTGAACGGATTGAAGAACGGATTGAAAAGCGTTATGAAATGCAACTTTTTAAGCAGGCTGAATAATTCTTACCGCTAGTATGATACTAGTGGTAAGGAGGCGAATGTTATGGGAAATCCAAAAAAGAACTCAAAAGATTTTACACCAGATCACATTGGAACACAGTCAAAAAAAGCTGGTGGAAATAAAGGGAAGCAAATGCAAGATCAGACAGGGAAACAACCGATTGTGGATAACGGTTAAAGAAAAGGAGAATGTTTTCATTCTCCTTTTTTTATGTGTATACATAATCTAATTCGTTTTTGGAAAGCTAATATGTATATATATCTTAATTAGGAGGGAAACAACATGTCAGAGCAATATAAAGCAAATCCAGATGACAGAAGTGATAATGTAGAAAAATTGCAAGAGATGGTACAAAATACGATTGATAATTTTAATGAGGCAAAAGAAACTGCAGAAGTTTCAAATGAAAAAGACCGTGCTGCAATTGAAGCAAAAAACCAACGCCGTTTAGAAAGTATTGATTCATTGAAAAGTGAAATAAAAGATGAATCTGAAAATAATGGGTAAAAAGGCTGACAGTTGTCAGCCTTTCTTTATAATTGAGAAATTTTCAGTAAGTAAACGCCAGTTTTGCGGAAAAGGGAGTCCGATTTTCCAATAGCTAATTCCGCGAATGCCTTGTTCTTTTATTAAATTAAACTTGCTTTGAACAGACCTAGCATCTTCAAACCATACTTCGTGCTGCACGCCATTTTCATCAAAATAATTAAAGTGCGGTGCTTGTGCTGTGAAATCATAACGAATTGGAACATTATATTTACGAGCAAGTGCAACAGCTGCAACAGAACTAACAGCTTTTGCAGGAGGGTTTCCTGCCTTAAAGGGGAGCTTCCAGTCGAAACCATATAAATTCTGTCCCATCATAATTTTTCGCGGGGGCATTTGGGATTTTGCATATTGGATTACCTGTCTTACAGGGCCAATAGGAGAAACTGCCATAGGTGGTCCACCTTGCCATCCCCAGTCATAAGTCATAATCACAACAAAGTCAACAATCTCCCCTTGTGCTTTATAATCATGTGCTTCAAAAAACTTTCCTTTTTGTTTTGAACTCGTTTTTGGTACAAGTGTCGTACTTAATGTATATCCCTCAGGTAATCTTGTTTTTACATTTCGTAAAAAGCGGTTGTATGCTTCGCGATCTTCTGGAGCGACATTTTCGAAGTCGAAATGAATATCACGCATACCGTATTTCTCAGCTGTTTGTAGAATGTTAGTAATAAACTTATTTTGAATGGTAGCGCTTCTTAAAAGAATAGATGCTAATGCGGTGCTAAAGTTTCCATTTTCGATATTAGTAATGACGAGCATTGGGATTGTTTGTCCTTGCTTAGCGAGCTCAGCAATTTTAGCGGTTTCAGTTGGTTCTTTTAAAGTACTATCTCTTTGTGCTTCAAAGCTGAAATAAGCTAAATATGTTAAAAAAGGATTAATAGCCCGTGTAGCACTTACTAAGCTTTCTTTAATAGGAATTGTGGAAGGTTGCAAATAGGCGATAGATTCTATCTCTCGTTTGGAGCCCTTTGGGACATATAATTGTTGACCAACATGGAGAATGGATTTTAATGATAGATTATTAACTTTTGCTAGGCTAGCAAGAGGAACGTTATATGTTTGAGAAATTCGATAAAGGCTGTCTCCAGGTTGTACGTAATAATTATTTCCTTTCGTATTTACAATTAGTGCCTGACCGACAACAAGTGTTTCAGCTGGATTAAGTCCGTTGTCTTTTACAATTTCTTCGGGCGTAGTACCAAATTTTGACGCTAAGCTATATACGCTATCACCGCTACGAACGGTTACAATTTGAATCATATACTCGCTCCTTTCAGTAAAAGATCCACCGTTTCTATTTTATTTTTGATTTCACTGTATTATGATTAAATGTATGCGAGGAAACAGAAGTGAGAAGGAGATTATGATATGTTTGTAGCAGAACACGAAATTGAAATCCGCTATGCGGAAACAGATCAAATGGGTGTGGTTTACCATTCAAACTATTTAGTATGGCTAGAATTAGGGCGTACAAAATTGATACAGGAATTAGGGTTTTCATATATTGAAATGGAGAAAGAAGGAGTTATTTCTCCAGTGTTAGATTTACAAATTTCATATCGGAAAGCAATGCGTTATGGAGAAAGAGCAATTGTGAAAACATGGATTGATTCAGTTAGTCCACTTCGTGTTACATATGGATATGAAATTTATAATGGTGATGGAGACCTTTGTATTACCGCTACAACAACAAATATTTGTGCGAAAAAAGATGGTTTTCGTCCCGTATCCTTTAAGAAATTATATCCTGAGTGGTATGCGAAGTATGAAGAGATTAAGAAAAAATAAAAAAGCGCGTGGATTTCGCCACGCGCTTTTTTATTTTTCATAATTAAATTGTGGAAAGTCATCCCCAGTATTAAAGGTAACGGCTAGGTCGTGTCCATCAAAGAACCATTCATCATCACCTTCAACAAAGAAAGTAATACCCTCTTCTTGAATTTGAACAGCAGGATGCGCAGGGTCATCTTTACGGATTCCTAAAGAAAGCCCTTTTTGAACAGTACTACAACCACCATATTGTACGAAAAAGCGAATTGTATCGCCAGATTGTAAGTTTAATTCATCTTTATACCAATTTACTGCTTCATTTGTTACAGAAAGGTTCATGTATAGTTCCTCCAAGTTATGTTGCTTTTTCTATAGTATAAAAAATAACGCAAAAAGACGCTATTAATATGCTTTGCGTTTTCTTTTTGCGTTATGTGGGTTGCAACCTTACTTTTGTTTCTTTGTTAAATTTGCTTTCGGTTCAGTTTTATTTATAATTCGTCCAATATTTGCACGGTGTCTATAAATAACCATACCAGCTAATAAACACATTGCAACAATAAAGATTTTATCCCCAGTAACAATTGATGCGATAACAGCAACAACAGCTGTTACCATAGAAGAAAGTGATACGTATCTCGTTGTAAATAGAAGGGTGAAAAAGATAACGGCTAATATCGCAAAGATGACTGGCGCATAACATAAGAGTACGCCAGCAGAAGTTGCAACTGCTTTTCCTCCGCGGAATTTTGCAAAGATTGGGTATACATGTCCAAGAACTGCAGCCAATCCAAACCAAAGGGGATGGATATCTAAGGCGAAAATTAACGGCAGAGCTGTCGCTAACGTTCCCTTTAAAATATCAGCAATTGTAACGATAAAGCCTGCTTTTTTCCCTAGTGTCCGAAATGTATTCGTTCCTCCTAAATTACCGCTACCATGCTCGCGAATGTCGATTCCGTAACCAATTTTTCCAACAACAAGTGCAAATGGAATCGAGCCAAGTAAATACGCAACGATAAATAAAAGATATGTAAGCATAAGTTCAGTCTCCTTTATTCAAATGTGTTGATAAAGGGTAAAAAGAGTTTTTCCCGTATATTGTACCATACATTTGTAAAGAGCACATTTCTTTTTTGTAAATGAAAAATTCAAAGTTTCTTAAAAAAACTTTCACAGGAATGTTACATTTCTCACAGATTGATCAAGACTATATGTTGTATCATTTTGTTAGTGAATGAACAAGATGTAGTTGGAGGTTTTAGAAATGATGAAACAAAGTGAGCGTGGAGAAGAATTAGTGAAGATGTTTGAAACAATTGTCCACGGGAATGAACAGGATTTAATGCAAGAAAATGCAAATGTTGATGGACGATCCCCTATGGGAATGATGGGAACATTTGCATCTGAGAGTGCAAAATATTATGCAGTGGAACATTTGCTTTCTGAACAAGTAAAAAAAGCAATCAATCAAAATATATTATATCCACATGATATGGATTTTTATGCGACAGGTACGACAACGTGTTCGCAAATTCCTTTAGCACAACTGCTTGAAAACGGATTTCATACAGGGCATGGACATATGAGGCAACCACAAGATATTAAAAGTGCGTTGGCACTTTCTTCGATTATTCTTCAAGCCAATCAAAACATGCAGCACGGTGGTCAATCCTTTGCCATGTTTGATATGGATTTAGCACCATATGTGAGAAAAACATTTGAAAGAAATAAGAAAAGATTAGGGGCGTATCCGTTAACAAAAGAGCAAGTAGAAGAGTTTGCATGGAAAGAAACAGAGAATGATACGTATCAAGCGTGTGAAGCTTTTATTCATAATTCAAATAGCATGCATAGCCGGGGCGGTGGGCAAGTTCCGTTTATTTCAATTAACTATGGAACAGATATATCAAAAGAAGGGCGGTTGTTAGTTAGACAATTATTACGGGCGACAAAAGCTGGGTTAGGAAAAGGTGAAACACCTATTTTCCCTATTCAAATTTTCAAACTAAAAAAAGGTGTCAATTTTGAAGAAAATGATCCGAACTATGATTTATTTGAATTGGCATTAGAAACGACAGCAGAACGCTTATTCCCGAACTTTTCATTTTTAGATGCACCATTTAATGCAGTGCATTATGATGGTCGTCCAGAAAGTGAAGTATGTTATATGGGGTGTCGAACTCGTGTTATGTCTAATATTCATGGAGAAGAGACTGCGATTGGTAGAGGGAATTTATCTTTTACATCTATTAATTTGGTGAAATTAGCATTAATTAGCGGTTCACAAGAAGCGTTTTTTGAAGCTTTAAATTATTATATAGATCTTGGTATTCATCAACTACTCGAACGGTTTGCTTATCAATGTACGAAGAAGGCAAGAGATTTTCACTTTTTATATTCACAAGGAATATGGAGAGGCGGAGAAAAGCTAAACCCTGAAGATTCTGTTGCTGAAATTTTAAAACAAGGAACGTTAAGTATTGGTTTTATCGGTCTTGCAGAATGTTTAGTTGCTTTAACAGGAAAACATCATGGGGAAGATACAGAATCATGGAATCTTGGAAATGAAATTGTGGCATTAATGAGACAGAAGATGGATCAAGCCACGAAAGAACATCAGCTGAATTTCTCCTTAATTGCAACACCTGCTGAAGGGTTATCAGGAAAGTTTGTTAAAAAAGATCGAGAGGAATTTGGAACCATTAGTGGTGTGACAAATCATAATTATTATACAAATTCATTCCATATTCCGGTTTATTATAACATTCAAGCAATTGATAAAATACGTTTAGAAGGACCGTTTCACACACTTTGTAATGGTGGACATATCACGTATATTGAATTAGATGGAGCGGCGGTTCATAACCAAAAGGCATTGAAACAAATCGTACAGGCGATGGCAGAGTATGGGGTCGGATATGGATCCATAAATCACCCTGTGGATCGTTGTAAATGCTGTGGCTATCATGGTGTCATCAAAAATGAATGTCCAAATTGTGGAACCGAGGATGAGAATGAAATAGAGAGAATTCGCCGTATAACAGGATATCTTGTAGGAGATATGTCCAAATGGAATAGTGCAAAGCGCAGTGAAGAAGCAGATCGGGTGAAACATAAATGAGAGTAATGAATATTATTCATGATAGTGTAGTAGATGGAGAAGGATTGCGGACAGTCATATTTTTTGCGGGCTGTCCGCATCGTTGTTTAGGATGTCATAATCCTAAGTCATGGAATATTTGTAATGGTACTGAAATGACCGTAGAAGAAATTGTAAAAGAGATTGCCAAAAATGTGCTTACTGATGTAACATTTTCAGGTGGAGATCCATTTTTTCAAGCTGCTGAAGTGAAGAAGGTAGCAAAAGCGGTGAAGGCTTTGAAAAAAAACTTATGGATTTACACAGGTTATACATTAGAAGAGATACAGAGTTCTCAAAATAATGATATGATAGAGTTGTTACATTATGGGGATGTTCTTGTCGATGGAAGGTTTGAAATTGAAAAAAGAGACTTGACACTTCCATTTCGCGGAAGCTCCAATCAACGTATTATTCGATTGAAAGAGTAAAAAGGCGGGATAGGTTAGATGAACAAAACGGTATTGCTTGTTGAAGATGAAAGAAGATTACGAGAAATTGTTAGTGATTATTTTCGCAATGAAGGTTTTGAAGTAATAGAAGCTGAAGACGGAAAACAAGCGTTAGAATTATTTGCGGAACATACAATTGATTTAATTATGTTAGATATCATGTTGCCAGAGATAGATGGCTGGTCTGTGTGTCGTCGTATTCGAAAAGAGTCGGCGGTACCAATTATTATGCTTACAGCACGTTCTGACGAAGATGACACATTGTTAGGTTTTGAACTTGGGGCTGATGAATATGTAACAAAGCCTTTTAGCCCCAAAGTACTAGTAGCTAGGGCGAAAACTTTATTAAAGCGTGCTGATGGGGCAGTAGGGATTGCCGAAGAGAATACACTCTCTATGGCTGGAATCGATGTGAATCGTCTTTCACGTACGGTATCGGTAAATGGAGAAGAAATTATATTAACGCATAAAGAATTCGAACTTCTTGTGTATTTAATGGAGAACAAAGGAATCGTATTATCACGCCAGCATTTATTAGATCAACTTTGGGGATATGATTATTATGGTGATGATCGTACTGTAGATACACATATAAAAAAATTACGTAATAAGTTAGGTGACAAAGCAAAACATATCGGGACTGTCATTCGAGTGGGATATAAGTTTGAGGAATAACTCTTAAATATTATGTAATTCAACTTAGAGATATTTATAAATACAAATGGAAAAACGGTAGAAAAGCATTCTTTTTGAGGGAAGTTTCCTTTTGGCTCTTCGTAATAGCAACTTATATGTTGAAAAAATATATAGGTTGGGAATATAGTACATTTACACCCTTTTTTGTAAGTGAAAATGTACAAATTATAGTTTTTTTGTCTACAATATTGAATAAGGGTATTATTTTAATTGGATTTCACGATGAGTTCACAAGAAGGACACAAAATGTGACTATACTGAAACTATGAATTCAGCAGAGAGGGGATATCAATTATGGGATATTATGACGGATCAAATATGAATGAAGAGCATAGTGAAACGAGAGAAAGCAAAAAATCAGGTAGTAAAAAAGGATACTTTTTTACAGGTCTAGTTGGAGCAGTTATCGGAGCTGTATCCATTAGTTTCGTAGCACCATATATGCCATGGACAAATGGGAACGGGACGGTTTTAACTTCTAATTCAAAAGTAGAGGGAACTGTGGTTCCTGTTGTAAATAAAGCAAAAAATGAAACAGATTTACCGGGTATGATTGAAGGAGCTAAAGAGGTTGTTGTAGGTGTAATTAACATGCAACAAAATATTGATCCATTTGCAATGCAGCCAGCAGAGCAAGAAGAAACGAAAGCTGGATCAGGATCGGGTGTAATTTACAAAAAAGCAGGGAATAAGGCTTTGATTGTAACGAATAATCACGTAGTAGAGGGAGCAAACAAGCTTGCAGTAAAACTAAGTAATGGTAAAACAGTGGAGGCAAAACTAGTTGGTAAAGACCCTTGGTTAGACTTAGCTGTTGTAGAGATTGATGGATCTAATGTTAATAAAGTGGCAACGCTTGGCGATTCAAGTAAAATTCGCGCTGGTGAATCGGCAATTGCAATTGGGAATCCACTAGGTTTTGATGGTAGTGTGACAGAAGGGATTATTAGTAGTAAAGAGCGTGAAATTCCAGTTGATATTAATGGTGACAAACGTGTGGATTGGGAAGCGCAAGTTATTCAAACAGACGCAGCAATTAACCCTGGGAACAGCGGAGGCGCGCTATTTAATCAAAATGGTGAAGTCATCGGAATCAACTCTAGTAAGATTGCACAGCAAGAAGTAGAGGGAATTGGTTTTGCAATTCCAATCAATATAGCAAAACCAGTGATTGACTCTCTTGAAAAAGATGGTACAGTAAAACGTCCAGCAATGGGAGTTACAGTTGCATCTCTAGAAGAGATACAACCATATGCACTAGGTCAATTAAAGTTGCCAAAAGATGTAACAAGTGGTGTTCTCTTAAGTAAAGTTTATTCAGTTTCACCAGCTGAAAAAGCGGGACTTCAGCAATATGATATTGTTGTAGCACTAGATGGACAAAAGGTTGAAAATACGCTTCAATTCCGTAAGTATTTATATGAGAAGAAAAAAGTTGGCGATAAAGTTGAAGTTACATTCTACCGAAATGGTGAAAAAATGACGAAAACAGTTACTCTTGCGGATAACTCTGCTGCTACCAATTAATAAAGAAGTCTCTTTCGTATTGAAAGAGGCTTTCTTTATCGGCTATACTAAAAGAATAGGAGGGATTTAGTATGGTAATTGAAAACCCAACTCGTACGGAAATTGGTGAAATATTGAAAAATAGTAAAACAATTGCGGTTGTTGGATTATCCGATAAACTAGAACGTACATCATACATGGTTTCAAAAGCAATGCAGGATGCAGGGTATCGTATTATTCCAGTAAACCCGTCCGTAGATGAAGTACTAGGAGAAAAAGCTGTTCCGTCATTAAAAGATATTAAGGAACATGTTGATATTGTAAATGTATTCCGCCGTTCTGAATTTTTAATGGATGTTGCAAAAGAATTTGTCGAGATTGACGCGGATGTTTTTTGGGCACAATTAGGAGTACAAGATGAAGATACATATAGGTTTTTAAAGGAAAAGGGCTATACTGTTATTATGGATCGTTGCATTAAAGTAGAACATGCGATGACGAAGTAGTCTAGATATTGAAAATGAAAGGTCAATTCAGCTCAGGATAACATTTGAAAACTGGGCAGATGAACGAGGTGTTCATCATGAGATTTTTTAAAGGCTGTTTTTGGGGATTGCTACTGGTTATCCCATTTTGGATAATTGTCATTTGGTTAATTATCAAATGGTGGAGTATGTAATTTGGAATACATATCCATTTCTCGTTGACAAACGATTATTTTTCTGAAATAGTAGCCTAGAGGAATCCTTGTGAAAAAACAAGGATTTTTCTATTGAAAATGGTATATAAAAGACATAACATAACTTGCCAAAAGTATGGTTAAGGAGTTATTCTATAATAGAAACATATGTTCTGATTTGATTAGGAAAGGGGCAAGGAGTTTGGCGAAGCATCAATTTCAATATAACGAAGATGCCATTCAAGTGCTTGAAGGTCTTGAAGCCGTGCGAAAACGCCCGGGTATGTATATCGGGAGTACAGATAGCCGTGGATTGCATCATTTAGTATACGAAATAGTAGATAACTCCGTTGATGAAGCATTAGCGGGATTTGGTGACGAAATTTCTGTCATAATACATAAAGATAATAGTATTAGTGTTATTGATAAAGGGCGTGGAATGCCTACGGGAATGCATAAGCTTGGAAAACCTACACCTGAAGTCATTTTAACTGTACTTCATGCAGGTGGTAAGTTTGGACAAGGCGGTTATAAAACGAGTGGTGGTTTACACGGTGTTGGTGCATCGGTTGTAAATGCTTTATCAGAATGGCTCGTTGTAACTATTAAACGTGATGGGAATATATACGAACAACGTTTTGAAAATGGTGGTGTTCCTGCAACAACACTAGAGAAAATCGGAAAAACGAAACAATCTGGAACAACGATGCATTTTAAACCAGATCCATCTATTTTCAGTACAACAAATTATAACTACGAAACGTTATGTGAGAGATTGCGTGAATCTGCATTTCTGTTAAAAGGCATGAAAATCACTTTAAAAGATGAACGAAATGATTTAGAAGATGTTTTTCATTATGAAACAGGAATTGAAGCTTTTGTTGCTTATTTAAACGAAGAAAAGGACTCAATCCATCCGGTTGTATACTTCGCTGGTGAACAAAATGGGATTGAAGCAGAACTTGCATTTCAATTTAACGATGGCTATTCAGAAAATATTCTTTCATTCGTAAACAATGTACGTACGAAAGATGGCGGGACACATGAAGCGGGATTTAAAACAGCGATGACACGTGTTTTTAATGAATACGCTCGTAAAGTCTCAATGTTAAAAGAGAAAGATAAAAATTTAGAAGGTACAGATATTCGCGAAGGGTTAGCGGCAATTGTTTCTGTACGTGTACCGGAGGATTTACTACAATTTGAAGGTCAAACAAAAGGGAAGCTTGGAACAAGTGAAGCCCGTTCATCTATAGATGCGATTGTGTCCGAACACTTAGCATACTTTTTAGAAGAAAATCCAGACGTAGCAACACTTCTTGTGAAAAAAGCAATTAAAGCAGCACAAGCCCGTGAAGCAGCACGAAAAGCAAGAGAAGAAGCAAGGACTGGTAAGAAGAAAAAGCGTTCAGAAGGAACATTGAGCGGGAAGTTAACACCTGCGCAATCACGAAATCCGCAGAAGAACGAACTATATTTAGTAGAGGGTGACTCTGCCGGTGGTTCTGCAAAGCAAGGACGTGATCGCCGTTTCCAAGCAGTTCTACCACTACGAGGTAAAGTAATTAACACGGAAAAAGCAAAGCTTGCTGATATTTTCAAGAATGAAGAGATTAATACCATCATTTATGCAATTGGCGGTGGTGTTGGAAACGAATTTTCTGTCGAGGATATTAACTATGATAAAGTTGTAATTATGACTGATGCCGATACAGACGGTGCCCATATTCAAGTATTATTACTTACATTCTTCTACCGTTATATGAAGCCGTTAATTGAGGCAGGTAAAGTATTTATTGCTCTTCCACCTTTATATAAAGTAAGTAAAGGAAAAGGGAAAAGTGAAGTAATTGAATATGCATGGTCGGATGAAGAGTTAGATGGTGTGACGAAAAAAGTTGGTAAGGGATATATGTTGCAGCGCTATAAAGGTCTAGGTGAAATGAACGCGGATCAGTTATGGGAAACGACAATGAATCCAGAAACGCGGACATTAATTCGTGTGAAAATTGATGATGCGGCAAGAGCGGAACGACGCGTGACCACATTAATGGGTGATAAAGTAGAACCACGTCGTAAATGGATTGAACGCAATGTACAATTTGGTATGCAAGAAGAAGGAAATATTTTGGAAAATGAAATGATTATGGAGACGGAGGTGGAATAACATGCAAGCAGAGAAGTTTCATGACCTCCCGCTTGAAGACGTGTTAGGTGATCGTTTTGCACGTTACAGTAAATATATTATTCAAGACCGCGCGCTACCAGACGCGCGTGACGGTTTAAAGCCGGTACAACGTCGTATTTTATATTCCATGTATGTAGAAGGAAACGTACATGATAAGGCGTTTCGTAAATCGGCCAAAACAGTTGGTAATGTTATTGGTAATTACCATCCACATGGCGATTCCTCTGTATATGAGGCGATGGTTCGTCTAAGTCAAGATTGGAAAGTACGTAACGTCTTAGTTGAAATGCATGGGAATAATGGTAGTGTGGATGGTGACCCAGCGGCAGCGATGCGTTATACAGAAGCGCGGTTATCGCCGATTGCCTCTGAATTGCTTCGTGATATTGATAAAGAAACAGTAGAATTTGTAGCGAACTTTGATGATACAAGTGAAGAGCCAGTCGTACTGCCAGCGATGTTCCCAAACCTATTAGTAAATGGTTCAACAGGAATTTCTGCTGGTTACGCAACCGAGATTCCGCCGCATCATCTTGGTGAAGTAATCGATGCTACAATGATGCGTATTGACAAGCCAAATAGTTCCGTTGATGACTTATTAACAGTAATTAAAGGACCTGACTTTCCAACAGGTGGTATTATTCAAGGGATTGATGGAATTAAAAAAGCGTATGAAACAGGAAAAGGAAAAATCATCATTCGCGGAAAAGCAGAAGTTGAAACCATCCGTGGTGGTAAACAACAAATTGTTATTACAGAAATTCCATATGAAGTAAATAAGGCAAATCTAGTAAAGAAAATGGATGAATTACGTCTAGATAAAAAACTAGATGGAATTGCTGAAGTACGTGATGAGACGGATCGTACGGGTCTTCGTATTGTTGTAGAATTGAAAAAAGAAGCAAATGCAGAAGGTATTTTAAATTATTTATATAAAAATACGGATTTACAGGTGCCATATAACTTTAATATGGTAGCTATTAATAACCGTCGTCCGACGCTTATGACATTACCGAAAATTCTAGATGCGTATATTGGGCATCAAAAAGAGGTTGTTACACGTCGTTCAGAATATGAACTTAGAAAAGCAGAAACCCGCCAGCATATAGTGGCAGGCTTAATGAAAGCATTATCGATTTTAGATGAGGTAATTGAAACAATTCGAGCATCTAAAGATAAACGTAATGCAAAAGATAATTTAAGTGCAAAATTTGGATTTACAGAAGCACAAGCGGAAGCAATTGTATCACTGCAATTGTATCGTTTAACAAATACAGATATTACAGCACTAGAAAAAGAAGCGGAAGAACTAGAAAAGAAAATTACAGAATTACAAGCGATTTTACAAAGTGAGAAAAGGCTTCTTCAAGTAATAAAAACAGATTTGAAGAGAGTAAAGAAAACGTATAGTGATAATCGCCGTGCCGTTATTGAAGAGGAAATTGAAGAAATAAAAATCGATGTGGAAGTTATGATTCCACAAGAGGATGTCATCGTTACTGTAACGAAAGAAGGGTATGTGAAGCGAACGGGTTGGCGCTCACATAACGCATCGAACGGAAAAGACTTCGGTATGAAAGAGGGCGACATCTTACTTGAGCGTTTCGATACAAACACAACAGAAACGGTTCTTTTATTCACGAATAAAGGAAACTATATTTATCTTCCAGTGTACGAAATGCCAGATATTCGTTGGAAAGATTTAGGTCAGCATGTTGCGAATATTGTTTCGCTCGATAGGGATGAAACATTAATTTGGGCGACTGTTGTACCGAATTTCGAGGAAGAAAAGCGATTTATCGTATTCGTAACGCGAAATGGTATGATCAAAAAAACGGAACTAAATCAGTACAAGGTTCAGCGCTATTCAAGAGCGTTTGTTGCTGTGAACCTGAAAAAAGATGATGAAGTTGTAGATATATTCACAACAGATGGAACAAGTGATATTGTTCTTGCAACACATGGTGCATATGCACTTATTTTTGATGAAGAAGAAGTAAGTCCAGTTGGTGTAAGGGCGGCTGGTGTAAAAGCGATTAATTTAAAGGAAGATGACTATGTTGCTTCTGGTAAACCGTTAGATGGTGAAAAAGATCAACTTATTCTCATAACGCAGCGCGGTGCAGTGAAACGATTAAAAGCATCTGAAATTGAAAAATCAACAAGGGCAAAGCGAGGTCTTGTTATCTTTAAAGAGTTAAAACGTAATCCGTACCGTATTGTTGGTATTGAAATTGTTCGTGATGATGAACTTGTTTATATGAAAACAGAAAAACAGATTGTAGAAGAAATAGATCCAAAAGTATTTCGTAATAAAGACCGGTATAGCAACGGTAGTTTAGTGTTAGATGTTAGTGAGACCGGTGAAGTGGTTGAGACATGGACGAAGAAACGGATAGAATGAATAAACGATAGTAAATATTCCAATTAAATATACGCATTTTATTAGTGAAAACCATGTTCTATATTATATAGAGCATGGTTTTTTTGAAATATTGGAAGCTTTAATTCTAATACATTTTAGGATTTATCCCGTATTAACGGACAGTATCACTCTTAAGTCAAATTTCAGTGAAGAGCAAAGAAGTGGGAGATGAATGCCCGATTGGTTCAACTAACCATAAGTAGGGGGAAGAAACCTGCCACTCATGGAAGTTTTACTTTATAAAATTCCTGTTGTACAAAATAAGTATCTTTACATAAATTTTCTCAATATAGAATTACATAAATTCTTGAATTGAATATTTAAAAATTCAAACTATTAATTTACAATAACTTAAGAACTATGGAACAGTAACAAATGTATGAACTATATTCTGTAATAAAGGAGTCCATAAATGAAAAAAGTATATTCCTTTTTAATGACTGTATCTACATGTATATTTATATCGGCTTGTTCCAATCAAACAAATTCTGAAAAAGAGGTAGAACCTGATACTAAAAAAGCGCCAATAGCTGAAACTAATGTGAAAACTAAGCCTTATACAGAGCCATTAACACACGTAGGACAAGAGGCAAAGCATCCACTTGGAACAGTGACTCTAAAGCAATTAAGTGAGCCTAATACAATGATAGAAGCAGGGCCTCTTCATATTCAAGTAGAAAGAATTAAGGTGATCCAGAGTACAGAAGTAAGTGAAATTGGGAAATACAACTTAAAAGAACGAGGACTAAGTACAGAGCAAATGAATGCAATACAATTTACAACCACTTTAGAAAATACTTCAGATCAAGTGCTTGATTTGGAACAAGGTCCTTTTAAAACACTTGTTTTAAGTAATGGTGAGGAAGTAGATGTATATAAAATGAATGCGGACCCAAAAAGTCGAAGTTTAAATGCGAAGGAGAAAATGAAGTTAACACTAATTTGTTTCTTACCTCAAGCTCCAAATGATGTTAAATCCGTAAAAGTAATTACTGATGTGATACGAGAGCAGCAAACAAAAAATGAGGTGAGTGGAGTAACCACTACTGATATTACTATGTAAAAAGAAAACAGCCTGATGAGGCTGTTTTCTTTTGTTTCCAATTAAAAAGCGCAGTATCCAACAACTGGTTTAGAAGAACCAGTTTTAATGAAATAGTCAGGAGCAAAGCCTTGATCTAACTCGCCACCATAGCCATTATCATCTACAAAATCCCAAACATTACTTCCCATATAAGATTCGCCATTCACATAGCAAAACAACCACAGATTAGTGCCATCTGGAATGTTTGATTCAGTCCTTGTACCATTTATTGTCGGAGTCGTACGAAGATCTAGCCCAGAACCTGTTTTTTGTACCGGATAAAAAGCAGCTTCCGTTACCGATTGACTTGCAAATAAAACTGAACCAGCTACTGCTACTGAAGCAATTGATAATGCAACTTTTTTAAACATACGTGTTACCTCCTAATAAATTATATTTTATTGCAGATGGGGAATCCCCCGCATACCTATCAAGTATCATCTTTTATTTAAGATTGATAAGCATGAGGGAGAGCCCCTTTCTCCCCATAAATGAATAGAATGTATGTTTAAAAATAAAGCTAATGTTTGTTTCTTTATCAATACTCTAGTTACTAGTTTGAAAAAATAGTGTTTTTGGTAAAACATAAATTCTTATTTGTTGTTTTCAAACCATGTTTGAAACGTTTGTAAAGGTTGTTCTCCTAATATACGATTCATTTCCTTTCCATCTTTGTAAGAAATAATTGTAGGTGTTCCTTTTATCTGAAACATAGTCCAACCTTGTTTATACTCTTCTAGATTCAAAACTTGCATATCGATATTCATATTTTTTGCCATAGGAACTACAATTGGTGAAATCTTTTGGCAATGCGGACAGGTCGTTTTGTAAAAATAAACTACTTTTGTTTTGTGATTTGATAGATCTTGTTGCAATTGTTCGGGGGTAATTTGATTTTTATAATAATCTACCTTTTCAGTACTTGTGGTTTTTTCACTTTTTGTTCCTTTATTGGTTAGAATAAAAATAAGTGTAAATATTGATAAAATAGTAATCATGAAAAAAAGCATTTTTTTCATATACTGTTTCTCTCCTTGCTTACTTTAATAAGAATAAAGCCACAAATAATAATAATAAGAAAGGCTATTAGAGCGAGAAATGGGATTGTAATAAATCCGAACCAATTTAAATAATCACCTGCGCAAGGTATTCTCCCACATGATGTTCCGTTTTCAGATAAAAATGGGATTTTTTGAAGGGAATAGTGATAAGCAGCTATACATGCACCAATGATAGCGAGAACCAAACTGTAAATCCCAATCCTATAATCTTTCCGTATAATAGCCGTCCCTAGTAAAAGAACTAGTGGATACATGAGAATACGTTGGTACCAGCATAATGTACAGGGCTCATATTTCATTATTTCAGATAGATATAAACTTCCGATGGTTGCAATAAAAGAAACACACCAGCTACTAAACAATATGTATTCTAGTTTTTTTGTATTGCTCATAACTTCAACCTTCCTTGTTTAAGAGATGAAAATCATGTAATAAAGGCTTTTAGAAAATAGAACATGAGTAATTGCAAAATGATTAGCTCAAGAGTTATTATAAATTATGTTTTTGTTTTGTATATTGAGAAAATTTTGTGTTTATAAAATCTTATAGAAGAATAAAGTAAATAAGATGAGATAAATGTAAAGAGTTAGTGCTTAGGGCGGACAATAGTTTTCTTAGCTTGATGGCAATGAGGACAATTTTCCTTATCTTCTATATTTTTCTCCCGCTATGCGTGGGCAGTAAGATCACCACTTCAAAACTCAGTAAAAGCAAAGAAATTAGATGAGACTCAACTGCTTATAAAATCCGGATCGGTAAGAGCTAATAATCAGCGGGTTATGAATAAAACCCTACTGAATAAAGTTTTCCTTCATTTGTATCAATCTAAGAATGAGCAAATGGTTATGTAAATAAAATAAAACTTGATATAATAATTATGAAATCGTTCTCAAATATGGAGGAATATATGAAAAAAATAGGAGTAGGGATTGTCGGATTTGGATTTTCTAGTACTACATTTCACATCCCTTTATTACAAACGATTGATGAATATGATATTCGTGCGATTGTATCTTCAAAAGAAGATATAGTGAAACAAGCGTTACCGAATGTGCAGGTTGTTAGTAATATTGATGAATTAGTGACAAGAGATGACATTGACCTTGTTGTCATTACGTCACCAAATACAACGCATTTTCCATTTGTAAAAGAAGCTATTGTGCATGGTAAACATGTCGTTGTAGAAAAACCGTTTGTTGTTTCAGTTGAAGAAGGAGAAGAGCTTATTAGATTGGCGAAAGAGCATGATGTAGTTGTTAGTGTGTATCATAATCGCCGCTTTGATAATGATTTCTTAACAATAAAGAAATTGATTGAGGAAAAACAAATTGGGAATGTGTATACATATGAAGCACATTTTGATCGTTTCCGTCCTCATGTACGTGATCGCTGGCGTGAAAAGAATTTACCAGGTTCAGGGATTTTATATGATTTAGGATCGCATTTAATTGACCAAGCATTACATTTGTTTGGAAAACCAGATGCCATTAGTGCAGATGTAGTAAAACAACGGCCTGGAGCAGAAACGGATGATTATTTCCATATTGCACTTCATTATGGAAGCATGCGTGTCATTTTACACAGTAGTAGTTATGTGAAACATGCGGGACCTCATTTCAATGTTCATGGGGATAAAGGTTCGATTGTAAAATATGGTATGGATTCACAAGAAGACCAATTAAAAGCTGGTATGAAGCCAGGTGACAATGGATATGGAGAAGATTGTGAAAGTAATTTTACTGTTTTAGAAACAGAAGAGGAAGAAAAACGCATTCCAACAGAAGTGGGATGCTATGAAATGTATTATAAAGGAATTCGAGATAGTATAGTAAATGGTGTGCAACCTCCTGTAACAGCTGAAGACGGTTTACAAGTGATTCGATTAATCGAATATGCAATTGAAAGTAGTACAACAGGCAAGGTGATTTTACTATAAATAAAAAAGACACGATTTCGTGTCTTTTTTATTTATAGTATGATGTGAACCGAGTCTTTGAATTGTATGCCTAATTTTTCTAAATGTTATTTTCAGGATTAGAAAGCCCATAAAAAAACATCGTAACAATATCTTGAATATGTTTTTCGCGATCTCCTTCCAATAATTGAGGCCCGTAGTCATCACCTAATTTACTGAACATTTGAATGTATAGTAACATCATTTCTTTTGAAAGATTGGGATTAATTTCATTGTTACGTTGTGCATGTTCTAATATCTCTAAAAACCAAGGCAGGACGGTTTCATTTTGATAACGATATATAAATTCGCGAAGCTCTGAATCTCTTTGGATCACTTGCAACAACATGTCAGGATGAAATAATCCGCCGCTTTCCATTTTTCTAACAATTATTTTATGCAGTATTTCATGGAAAGGCCTGTTTTCGGATGCTAGCTCTTTATAGTATTGGAATTCAGTAGTCGCAAATTCTTGAATAAGTTCTCTAAAAAGAGCGTCTTTACTCCCAAAATGGTTATAAATCGTCACTTGGGATACTTTCGCTTTTTTTGCAATATCCTCTATTTTTACCTCGTTAAATCCACGTTCTGAAAATAATAACAATGCCGCGTCTTTAATGGCGCGTTTTTTCTTTTCTTTCACTTTTTCAAACCCGTTCAATACAATCACCTCACCTAAAATATACAAGAAAATAAAGATGAAGACAATAATTTTGAAATATAGGCTTGTGAAAATTTCAAAAAGTTATTGCTAATATAATTGGAGAGGAGTACAATGATTTTGAAATATAAACAGTTAAATATTTCAAAAAATGAGGTGGGATAATGATTTCAGTTCAAAATATCACAAAGCAATTTTCAAATGGAAAAGGGTTATTTGATATTACTTTTCAAGTAAAAGAAGGTGAAGTTTTCGGTTATCTAGGACCGAATGGTGCAGGGAAATCAACGACGATTCGTAATTTAATGGGATTTATCAAACCAACAGCTGGTCATGCAGAAATTTTTGGATTAGATTGCTGGAATGAGGCTGCGAAAATCCAAAGAGAAGTTGGTTATTTGCCAGGAGAAATTTCTTTTACAGAAGGAATGAATGGATTAGAATTTTTAAAACTAATGCAAGGTATGCGAGGATTGAAAGAAACAAAACGACGTGATGAGCTTATTGAAAGATTACAATTTGATGTGAAAACACCGATTCGAAAAATGTCTAAAGGGATGAAACAAAAGGTAGGCATTGTTGCTGCATTTATGCATGATCCAGAGGTGTTAATTCTAGATGAACCAACATCGGGATTAGACCCACTTATGCAACAAACTTTTATTGATTTAATACTAGAAGAAAAACAAAAAGGAAAGACAATCCTTATGTCGTCACATATTTTCACAGAAATCGAGCGGACATGTGACCGAGTAGCGATTATTAAAGAAGGACGTCTTGTAACAGTGGAAAATATTCATGATTTACAGGGGATGAGAAGACAGGTAATGGATGTAACAGTGTCCTCTCAAGAGGAAATGCGGTCTTTACAAAAGAAAAATTTGCAATTTGAAGCAGTGAAGGGGAATACAGCATCTGTTATTGTGCAGGGGAATTATCAGGAAGTATTACAAATATTTGCACAGTATAATGTAAAAGCACTTCAAACGAGAGCTATGGATTTGGAACATTTATTTATGCATTATTATGATGCGAAAGAGGGTGCAAACCATGAATAAACAGCTGTTTTTAGCTAGCTTTAAAGAAAATTCAAAAAGTATATGGAGTTATTCGATTGGTGCGGCTCTTTATTTATGGTTGTTAATTTGGATATTCCCATCACTCGTATCAGCAAAAGGGTTAAATGAACTGATAGGTGCTATGCCAGAGAGTGTGAAGAAAATAGTTGGTATGGAAACTCCGATTCAAAATGTAAGTGAGTTCTTAGCGGGTGAATACTATGGCATGTTGTTTATTATCATTTTGACGGTTTTTAGTGTAACAGTTGCGACGCACTTAATAGCTCATTATGTAGATAAAGGAGCGATGGCGTATTTACTAGCAACACCTGTATCTAGAGTGAAGATTGCAATAACACAAGCAGTAGTTCTTATTCTTGGATTACTGATTATTACACTTGCTACGTACGGAGCTGGTGTATTAGGAGCAGAGTTGTTCTTAAAAGACAATAATCTAAATCAAGAATTATTTTTCAAGATGAATTTAGTAGGGGGACTTGTATTTTTGGTAGTCAGTGCCTATTCATTTTTATTTTCTTGTCTATGTAATGATGAAAGAAAAGCTCTTAGCTATTCAGCAAGTCTAACCATTTTATTTTATGTATTAAATATGGTGGGGAAATTAAGTGATAAGCTAGAATGGATGAGAAATATATCATTATTCTCACTGTTCCGTCCAGAAGAAATTGTAGCAGGAACATATAACATATGGCCGGTGAGTATTGGGTTAACTTGCGGTGCTATTTGTATCTTTGCAGTAGCGATTGTGTTGTTCAAGAAGAGAGACTTGCCGCTGTAGATGAATATGGTTGAAAAGATAGTTAGTTCATAAAGGAATTAACTATCTTTTTTATTTCTGGAAAATTAAGAAAAAAATGAACCTTTTATCGCACTAAACCGTCTAATAAGTGTAAAGTTTTATTGAGAGAAATAAAACAGGAGGACAAACAGTGAAAGTACTACCGTTATATAAAACTATGGTGAAAGAAGAGACGGATGTTTCTTTAGCTAAAAAAGGTAATCATGAAGCATTTGTTTCCTTAATACATACACATAAAGTTAAGCTTTATCGTATTGCAAAAGCAATGCTACATGATGAAGTTGATATAGAAGATGCGATGCAAACAACAATTTTGAAAGCGTATGAAAATATAAAAAAACTTAAAAATGAGGAGTTTTTTCAAACATGGTTAATACGAATTTTAATTAATCATTGTAATGAAATAATCCGGTCATATAAAAAAGTAATCGCAATGGAAGAGAGTGATTATCAGATGATATCGTTTGACGATTACGAAGATCTAGACTTGCATAATGCAATTCAGTCCTTAAATGAAGAATTAAGAGCTGTAACAGTGTTGTATTATTACGAGGATATGAATCAAGAAAATATTGCAACACTATTAGAAATCCCAAAAGGTACAGTTAAATCAAGATTGTCGAGAGCGAGGGAACAACTACAGGAGCAATTAAAAATGGAATAGGGGGTGCTAATACGATGGATAGAGACAAACTGTTTGATGAAAAGCTGAAAAAGCGAATAGAAAAAGAAAAGACATTGTTACCAGAGCATTTGAATCAGAAAATTAGTAATACGTTACATAATATTCCTGTTCAAAAGAAATCTTACAGAGTTCAAATTATGGCTGTTAGTGCGGCAATACTGGTATTATCACTCGTTTCTATGCTTGAATTTTCTGTGCAAAGTTTTGCACAAAAAGGTGGGGTATTTGAATATGTAACGAAAAAAGCATTTTCAGATTATGAAAATGAAGAAGAAACAAAATCTAACGTGAATTATCCTGAAAAAGAAAAGATTCATCAAAGAATGCTAGATTCAATTGATTATTTTAAAAATGTAACAGGCCAATTTGAAGAATATACGAGATCATCTCATCTTATTACTACTTACAAATATGCAATTGATACAGAGAATAAGAGGGGGATTTCTTCTAAAGAGGATCGGCAATCAAAGAAAATGACAATTTTATATAACAATGGAAAAAGACAGGAATTTAATGATAAAGATGCTACTTATAAAGAAGTGGATTGGAGGCCTGAACCAAAAAACAAAGAATTACTAAAATTAACTCCTACCGAAAGGGTCTTTAATAAAGTAGGAGAGAAGAAACGATATGACGGTGAATATGTCGGATTCGCTACATACAGTATTCAATCTGAGTTTGCAGATTTGTTAATTAGATATAAAGATTGGAATTTCAAAGAAATAAAGTATCTTGGATTAGATTGTTACAAAATAGAGGGTGTTATAAATATAGAGATGCCTGTTAGTACATCAGAAGATTTACAGGGGGAATTTGAAATGATTGTTGAAAAAAATACGGGAATCATGCTAAATTTTCTTAGTTTCGATAAAGGGATGATTCAGTATTCTATTACTACAGAAAAGATACAAATAAATAAAAGAATAAATGAAAACGTATATCAAAAAGATGTATCTTCATACGAAAAATTGAAAATGTATTGAGTAAATAAGGAATTTGTCATTTTGTCAGTTTTTAATTTGTATAGAATAATAAGAATCGGGGGAAATAATGTGGAGAAGAGTGTACTTTCACGTGAAAAAAAGAATAAGAAAAAATCTAAAAAAAGAAGAGTCATAGGCATATTTTTAGGGATCTTGTTAGCTAGTGGCGTTGGATACGGTACGTACCTATACAATAAAGCTTCAAATGCGGTGCAAAAAGCATCGCTCAGCCTAGCGCGTGGTGAGAAATCTGACTTACGTGAGGAAGTTGTAAAGCCAATAACCAATAATGTTTCTCTCTTAATTATGGGTATTGATGAAAATAAGGAGCGTCAAAAAGAATACAATGGTTCGTTTCATACAGATGCATTATTACTAGCGACTTTTAATAAAGATGATAAAACAGTCAAATTAATTAGTATACCACGTGATACATATACATATGTTCCAATTGAAAAGAAAAAGGATAAAATAACTCATGCATATGGAAGAGGTTTTGTAAAGAATGGAAAGGATGGAGGGCCACAAGCTTCTGTTGAAGCAGTAGAAAAATTATTACATGTACCGGTTGATTATTTTGTGAAATTCAATTTCAATTCGTTTATAAAAATTGTTGATGATTTAGGTGGCATTGAAATAGATGTTCCGATTGAGTTTTCTGAACAAAATAGTAAAGATGAGCCTGATGCTATCCATTTGAAAAAAGGAATACAAACATTAACTGGTGAACAAGCACTCGCTCTTGCAAGAACGCGGCATATTGATAGTGATGCCATGAGAGGACTGCGTCAGCAGCTCGTCATTGAAGCAATCTTAAAAAAATTAAAAAGCGTAGGGTCGGTTACAAAAATAGGGAAAATGATTGATGCTGTAGACGGTGATTTTAAGACAAACTTAGCTTTGGCTGACATGCTGTCGTTTTACAAATATGGTTTAAATGCTTCAATTGAGAAAATACAATTAACCGGAGATGATCTATATTTACCAAATGGTCCGAATGGTGAACGAGTATATTATTATAATCCAGACACAAAGAGTTTAAGAGAACTTAGCAATAAACTTCAAAGCCATCTTGAATTAAGTGAACAGCAAATTAAAAAAGAAGGTGAAGAGGGTTAAGATGTATAACACATACAATATAAAAATTTTTTAGTAAAGCAGATAATTATAAACGTCTGCTTTTATATTTTGTTAAGAAAGGATTTACTAGAATTATACATTATTTATTAACAATAATTCAGAAGAGTTTTCTTTACAATTGGAATAAATAGAAGAAAAATCAAATGCATGTAGGAATACAAAAAAATGCTATATCAACGTAGTGGCATGTTTATGAATATTAGTGCAATAAAATAATTTTTATAAAATTTTTAATAATAATACTTTACAAAAAACAAAAAATTAGTAGAATAATAGTTAATAGAAATCTTTTGATAAGAATATAAAGAAAAACAGAATTATCAGAAATTTCTTAATCTAGAAACGTACAAGAAATTAGGGAGGGTACAAAAGTGAAAAAGAAAAAGATGAAAAAACTAACAGCAGTCGTAGCACCAGTTTTAGCAATGAGTATGGCATTAACGGCATGTTCTACAGGTGGAGACAAAAAAACAAGTACGAATTCAAGCGGAAGTGATAGTAAATCTGATGCTAAATTAGCAGCAAAACAAGTACTGAATCGTACAGAAACAAACGAAATTCCAACGATGGATACTTCCAAAAGTACAGATACTCTTGGATCACAAATCTTAGGGAATACAATGGAAGGATTATATCGCCTTGATAAAGATAATAAGCCAATCCCAGCTGCAGCTGAATCCAGCACGAAAAGTGAAGATGGCAAAAAATATACATTTAAACTTCGTAAAGATGCAAAATGGTCAAACGGTGATCCAGTAACAGCGAAAGACTTCGTGTATGCGTGGCAACGTTTGTTAGATCCAAAGACAGCTGCAGAGTACGCATTTATTGCATATTACATTAAAAATGCAGAAGCGATTAATCAAGGAAAAGCAGAAGTATCTACACTAGGTGCAAAAGCGGTAGATGATTACACACTTGAAGTTGAACTAGAAAACGCAGTTCCGTATTTCTTAAACTTAACAGCATTCCCATCGTACTACCCATTAAATGAAAAGTTTGTAAAGGAAAAAGGAGAGAAGTTCGGCTTAGAATCTGATACAGTGGTTTATAATGGACCGTTTGTTCTAACTGATTGGAAACATGAGCAAGGATGGAAACTGAAGAAAAATGATAGTTATTGGGATAAAAAGAATGTGAAGTTAGATGAGATTAACTACAGTGTTGTTAAAGACATGGCAACTCGTGTAAATCTATATGATAGTGGTGAGATTGACTTTACTTTATTAAGTGGAGAGTTTGTTGATAAATATAGAAATAACAAAGAAGAGTTTGGTGTATATTCTGAACCAAGTACATTCTTCTTACGTTTAAACCAAAAACGCGGTGGTCAAGATACACCATTAAAGAGCAAGAAATTACGTGAAGCGATTGCGTTGTCAATTAATAAAAAAGATTTAGCAAATGTAATCTTAAATGATGGTTCTAAGCCTGCTGACTACTTAGTACCAAAAGGATTAGCAAAAAGTCCTGATGGGAAAGACTTCCAAGAGGAGTTTAAAAACGGCTTAAAGAATGATACGAAAAAAGCAGCGGCAGCATGGGAAGAAGCGAAAAAAGAACTTGGTAAAGATCAAGTGACACTAGAGTTCTTAAACTATGATACAAGTAATGCGAAAAAAGTTGGAGAATATGTAAAAGACCAAGTTGAGAAAAACTTAAAAGGTGTAACAGTAAATATTAAAATGCAGCCGTTCAAACAAAAGTTAAAGTTAGAATCTGAACAAGATTACGATTTCTCATATGCTGGATGGAGCCCAGACTATGCGGATCCAATGACATATTTAGATATGTTCGAATCAACAAACTCTCAAAACCAAATGGGTTACTCAAATCCGAAATATGATGAAATCATCAAAAAAGGAAAAACAGAGTTAATGGCAGATGCGAAGAAACGTTGGGGAGAGTTAGGGAAGGCAGAAAAACTGTTGCTTGAAGAAGATGTAGCGCTTGTACCATTACATCAGAATGCTAGATCATATGTAATGAAACCAAACGTAAAAGGTGTTGTAAAACATAACATCAGTCCAGAATATAGCTTCAAGTGGGCTTACGTAACAGAAGAAAATAGTAAGTAATGAAGATAAAAGCATTTCTAAAGGTAGGGTGTCTACTTTGAGAGGTGCTTTTTTCTATGTAGTGAATCTTACTTATAGAGGCTTTCGTTACTAGAAGGCATATATATAAAGAATAAGAAATATACTTTTCTCATATAGTGAATGGTAATTTCTTGCAAATTAGTGTAACGAAAGCACATCGTTATTATAGTAGAAAGTATTTTCTGTATTTTCAAAAAATAACTTTACAAAACATAAAAAAACAGTAGAATATTAATTAATAAGAATTTTCTGATAATATAAATATATCAGAAAAATAGAGAGGTATTATCGTACATAAAATTAGGGAGGGTATACAAATGAAAAAGAAAAAGATTAAGAAGCTAACGGCGGTTGTAGCACCAGTTTTAGCAATGAGTATGGCATTATCAGCATGCTCGGGATCAGGTGGAGATAAGAAGACAAGTACAACGTCTAATAGTGGTGAAGAGAAGAAATCGGATATTAAATATGCGGCAAAACAAGTATTAAATCGTACAGAAAATCAGGAAATTCCAACAATGGATACTTCAAAATCAACAGATACACTTGGTTCGCAAATTTTAGGGAACACGATGGAAGGGCTATATCGCCTTGATAAAGATAATAAACCAATCCCAGCAGCAGCTGAATCCAGCACGAAAAGTGAAGATGGTAAAAAATATACGTTTAAGCTTCGTAAAGATGCAAAATGGTCAAACGGTGATCCAGTAACAGCGAAAGATTTCGTGTTTGCATGGCAGCGCTTACTTGATAAAAACACAGCTTCTGAATATGCGTTTATTGCTTACTATATTAAAAATGCAGAAGCGATTAATAAAGGAGAAGCAGAGCTATCTACATTAGGTGCTAAAGCAGTTGATGATTATACCCTTGAAGTGGAATTAGAAAAACCAGTTCCATACTTTTTAAATTTAACAGCATTTCCATCGTATTACCCGTTAAATGAAAAGTTTGTGAAAGAAAAAGGAGAGAAATTCGGTTTAGAGGCGGATACAGTTGTATATAATGGACCATTCGTAATGTCTGAGTGGAAGCATGAACAAGGTTGGAAATTGAAGAAAAATGATAAGTATTGGGATAAAAAGAGTGTGAAACTAGAAGAAATTAATTATAGTGTTGTAAAAGACGTAGCTACAAAAGTGAACTTATATGATACTAACGCAATTGACTTTACATTATTATCAGGTGAGTTTGTTGATAAATATAAACCAAAGAAAGATGAGTATGGTGAGTATGCAGAATCAAGCACTTTCTTCTTACGTTTAAATGAAAAACGTGGAGGTCAAGATACGCCGCTGAAAAGTAAAAAGTTACGTGAAGCAATTGCATTATCAATTGATAAAAAAGGTTTAGCAAATGTTATCTTAAACAACGGCTCCAAAGCAACAGATCAATTAGTACCAAAAGGACTAGCAAATGGTCCAGACGGTAAAGATTTCACAGAAACATTTAAAAATGGTTTAAAGCAAGACACGAAAAAAGCAGCCGCAGCATGGGAAGAAGCGAAAAAAGAGCTGGGGAAAGACCAAGTGACAATAGAATTGTTAAGTTATGATGATGGAACAGCGAAAAAAGTTGCTGATTATGTAAAAGACCAAATTGAGAAAAACTTAAAAGGTGTAACAATTAATACGAAAATCCAGCCGTTTAAACAAAAGTTAAAACTAGAATCAGCGCAAGACTATGAAATCTCTTACGCAGGTTGGAGCCCAGACTATGCGGATCCGATGACATTTATCGATATGTTTGAAACGAAGAGCCCTTATAACCAAATGAGCTATTCAAACCCAAAATATGATGAAATGGTTAAAAAGGCAGGGAATGAATTAATGTCTGATGCGAAGAAACGTTGGGAGGAGTTAGGAAAAGCAGAAAAACTATTGCTTGAAGAAGATGTAGCGATGGTGCCGTTATATCAAAGAGGCAGTGCGTATGCAATGAAACCAAACGTAAAAGGAATTGTAAAACATAATATCAGTCCAGAATATAGCTTTAAGTGGGCTTATGTAACTGAGGAAGACAAAAAATAATGTTGAATTAGAAAAGCATTTCCAAAGGTAGATAAACTATTTTTGGAGATGCTTTTTCATGTGGATAATCAGTGGGAGATGAAGAAAATCCACACTGATTAAAGTTGTACTTTATTAATTGTTTTATTACTAAAAAAAAATCACGATGTATAAACTATGCAATAAAAGTACTATTTATAAATTTTTAAGATAATATAATCTCAAATTGATAAAGAGTTGAAGGGAAGTATTAAATTTATATCGGTTATATAAGGGGAAAGAAGGTTAAATATAGAATTCGAAAAAAGAGAGACGAATAAGATGATCCCAGGGTTCATATAGTAGATGGGGAGAATCTTGTAATTGTACTATTAAAAAGGGAATCATTATTATAGAAAAAATATTTTCTGAATTTTTAAAAATAACTTTACAAACTTAGAAAAAATAGTAGAATATTAATTAATAAGAATTTTCTGATAACAGAATAGACATCAGGAAATCTCTCAAGAGTGGCATCGTACATATAATTTAGGGAGGGTACAAAAAGTGAAAAAGAAAAAGATGAAAAAATTTACAGCGGTTGTAGCACCAGTTTTAGCAATGAGTATGGCATTAACAGCATGCTCGGGATCAGGTGGGGATAAGAAAACTAATACGTCTTCTAGTAGTGGCGAAGATAAGAAATCTGATATTAAATATGCAGCAAAGCAAGTACTGAATCGTACAGAAACAAACGAAATTCCAACGATGGATACTTCTAAAAATACGGATACACTTGGTTCTCAAATCTTAGGGAATACAATGGAAGGATTATATCGCCTTGATAAAGATAATAAGCCAATCCCAGCTGCAGCTGAATCCAGCACAAAAAGTGAGGATGGCAAAAAATATACATTCAAACTTCGTAAAGATGCAAAATGGTCAAACGGTGATCCAGTAACAGCGAAAGACTTCGTGTATGCATGGCAAAGGTTAGTAGATCCAAAGACAGCTGCAGAGTATGCGTTTATTGCATATTACATTAAAAATGCAGAAGCGATTAATCAAGGAAAAGCAGAAGTATCTACACTAGGTGTAAAAGCTGTAGATGATTATACACTTGAAGTTGAGCTAGAAAGAGCAACTCCATATTTCTTGAACTTAACGGCATTTGTATCGTATTATCCACTAAATGAAAAGTTCGTAAAAGAAAAAGGAGATAAATACGGTTTAGAATCCGATACTACAGTTTATAATGGACCGTTTGTTCTAACTGATTGGAAACATGAGCAAGGATGGAAACTGAAGAAAAATGATAGTTATTGGGATAAAAAGACTGTGAAGTTAGATGAAGTTAACTACAGTGTTGTTAAAGATATGGCAACTCGTGTAAATCTATATGATAGTGGTGAGATTGACTTTACTTTATTAAGTGGAGAGTTTGTTGATAAATATAGAAATAACAAAGAAGAGTTTGGTGTATATTCTGAACCAGGCACATTCTTCTTACGTTTAAATCAAAAGCGCGGTGGTCAAGATACACCATTAAAGAGCAAAAAATTGCGTGAAGCCATTGCATTGTCAATTAATAAAAAGGATTTGGCAAATGTAATTTTAAATGATGGTTCTAAACCTGCAGATTACTTAGTAGCGAACGGATTAGCAAAAAGCCCTGATGGGAAAGACTTCCAAGAGGAGTTTAAAAACGGCTTAAAGAATGATACGAAAAAAGCGGCGGCAGCATGGGAAGAAGCGAAAAAAGAACTTGGTAAAGATCAAGTGACACTAGAGTTCTTAAACTATGATACAAGTAATGCGAAAAAAGTTGGAGAATATGTAAAAGACCAAATCGAGAAAAATTTAAAAGGTGTAACAGTAAATATTAAAATGCAACCGTTCAAACAAAAGTTAAAATTAGAATCTGATCAAGATTACGATTTCTCATATGCTGGATGGAGCCCAGATTACGCGGATCCAATGACATTCCTAGATATGTTCGAATCAACAAATTCTCAAAACCAAATGAGCTACTCGAATCCAAAATATGATGAAATCATCAAACAAGGTAAGACAGAGCTAATGGCAGATGCGAAGAAACGTTGGGGAGAGTTAGGGAAGGCAGAAAAACTGTTGCTTGAAGAGGATGTAGCACTTGTACCGTTATTCCAAAGTGCTAGATCGTATGTAATGAGACCAAACGTAAAAGGTGTTGTAAAACATAACATTAGTCCAGAATACAGTTTCAAGTGGGCTTATGTAACAGAAGAAAATAGTAAGTAATGAAGATAAAAGCATTTCTAAGGAGAACTAAACCCACCTTAGAAATGCTTTTTTATTTTGCACCGTTTTTTATTTGTATGAATATAGGTAATATAGAAAAAATGAAGGAGAATCCTATGAAACGGAATATATACATTGATTTTTTAGCCTATTATGGAATTGGGAGTGCACACCCTGGTGGTTTTACGTTAACGAAACAGTTATTGGCACAGTTGCCATTACACCGTGAAGCAAATGTACTTGAAATAGGTTGCGGAACAGGACGGACAGCAGCTTATATGAAAAAACAATATGGTTATAACGTCACAGCAGTTGAAAATAATGAGATTATGGTTCAAAAAGCAAAAAATAGATGGTTACAAGAACAGTTACAAATTGAGCTAATTCAAGGAAGTGCTGAGAAATTACCGCTTTTCGACGAGCAATTTGATCTTGTACTAGGAGAATCTGTACTTGCTTTCACGAACAAAGAGCAGGTAATTCCTGAATGTTATCGTGTCTTGCGAAAGAACGGGAAACTTATTGTTATTGAAATGATAATTGAAAAGCATATAACAAAAGAAGAGGAGGATAAAATAATACAGTTATATGGAATAAAGGAATTACAAACAGAAACAGAATGGATTGACTTATTTCAAATGGAAAAATTCAAAAGGGTAACAATTGTAGGTGGAGCTACGATTGCGGAGACGATCGCAGGACAAATGGAAGAGCCAGAATGGAACATGTCACAATTTATTCCGACCGAATTGTATGATGCATGGGTACAACACGAGCGAGTATTGCATATGTACCAACATATATTAGGGCACCGGATATTTATTTGTGAGAAATAAAACAGTATATTAAAGGAGTTGACTAAAAATGCAGTCAGCTCCCTTTGTACATTAGATGAAAAATAATGCAGCTAAAGTAATACCAAAAATAAACCCGAAAGCTAATTGAACGGCACCACCGCCACAAAAACCCCTATCGCAACATCTATCAAAACCAAATCCACAATGGTCACATTGACCTATGCCACCGCAACAATCACAACCACCATTTGCATATGCATCATAATATCCAAAACCTGTATCAAAAGATGGACGATGAATTGGCGCAATCCAAACAGAATCATCTGTTACATCAACAATTTTACCAAGATGAATATAACCATCACGATCTTCAATTCGTACAACTTTACCTAAATAACGTCGGCAAGTATTATAACATTTTTGTCTATGCATGTTCTTTCCTCCTTCCGTATTACAGTAATACAATATGTTATTGGGACAAGGGCGGCTTGTATGATTGACCTAAGTTTCATAATTGTTATAAGAAAGGGAAAAGATATGGGAAGAGTGTATGTGAAAAAGGAGTGGGACTTATGGAACCTAAAGATCAATTTCAAACGTATGAAGTGCCTTGGAATGAATTTACGAATGCCCTTCGCAGTGAAATGGAAAAGCAAATAGGAGCAGATGTTATTGACAGAATCGTTTGTGATTTGAAAGATGGATTTGAAGTGTATACATATATACAAGGAGATTTAGATTTTGAATATAGAGAAACACTTGAACGAAAATTTGGGAGTGATGGAAAAACTCCTAATTTGTTAACTATCATGTTATTAGCAAGTATTTATCGTACAAGTGAAGAGAAGATTCGTTTGCATGCGGATCGTAAAGATAATCCTATTGTTGAAGTATATGTAAAACAGTAAAAAACACGCTTTTATAGGCGTGTTTTTTATATATATGATAGGGTGTAAGGGAATCAAACTTTTTTACAGTGATTTTCCATATAAAATGTAGTAAGAGCTTGTAGTTCTCATTTTTGTTCCATGCAGGCTTGTTTATGTGAAAAATAAATCCTATAAGATGCACAATTAATCAGAATTTATAAGGTAACGCTCAACAGAATGAGATTTTTTATTTTAGCAATATTGTTTACATAATTAAATTATGAGAGCCTGTTTGTCTAAAAATACAAGTCATATATCTTGTTTCTCTTCATAAATTTAAACATAGGAATTTGTCTACAAAGGTGGCGAAGCCTCATCATGAAGATTCGAATCTGTGCCACATTCATCTTTTTTCTATTATTATGTTTGAATCCTTTTTTAACTTTTGCAAAAGGAGAGGAGGCAAAAGAAAGGGTCGTTTCACTTGTATATGATGATTCTGGCAGCATGAGAAATAACGATCGCTGGAAATATGCCAATTATGCTTTGCAAAGTTTAGTTGCATTATTAGATGAAAAAGATAAATTTTCATATGTTCCAATGAGTCGTCCTACTGAAGCGTTAAATGTAACGCTGACCAATGAAAAAAGACAAACAGAAATTAATGAAATTGGAGTGTGGAAGAACTATTTAAATACGCCGTTTCGTGCTGTAGAAACAGCAATGCAATCTATTAAAAAGGAAGCAGACATAAATGGAAAACGTGAATTTTGGCTTATTGTATTAACTGACGGAGCATTTAATGAACTCGAAAAGGAAAAGACTGATGGTAAAGAACAAATCACACAGAAACTAGGACAATTTAAAAAAGAAATGGAATCAAAAAAAATATCATTGCATCCAGTTTTAATAACAATGGAAGAAAATTTAGGTCAGCAAGAGCAACAACAGATGAATACGTTCAAAGAAATTTGGAAGAAAGAAATAAATGGCATCATCATGCCAACAAGTGGGGAAGATGGGGTCATTGAGAGTGTAAACCAAGCTGCGGCCTTGGTTGCGAATCGAGATCCATTTTCTTCTGCTGAATCTGTTGTGAAAACGAATATATATGGAAATAAATTAGAGATTACGACACCGTTTCCATTAAAAAGAATGACACTGGTGCAACAATCTTCTAATGTATCACAATATCAAATAGAACAACTTTCTAAACCATTAGCAGTACAATCGTTCTTTTCGATTCATGCACCAGGAGAATCGAAATTATATGGTGGTATTACCCATATTAGTGCTACGAATGGCGAAGTGATGAAACCAGGGACATATACGCTAGAAATTGATAGAGATATTGTGAAAGAAGGGCTGAAAGTACTTGTTGAACCAGCACTTGATTATATCGTTTCTACTTACGATAAAGAGGATAAAGCGAAAAAAAACGTTGAGGAAATGTATGAGGGAACAAAAGCAGTAATCGAAGCGAAGCCGACGGATTTACCAATTCAATCTTCTTATTTTCAAGCAGAAGTAGAACTAGATGGAAAGATGTATCCAATGAAATGGGATAGTAAGGGAAAACGATTCTATTATGAAACACAAGTTGGAAAACAGGCAGTACGTGGGAAAATTCATATGAATATAAAAGGATTTTACAGGCAAACAAGAGAATTCCGAATTGAATCGGTACCTAAACCAAAACTATCTTTACAGGTCATTACGAAAAACTATGAAGAAAAGGTGACAAATTTAGAAAAGAGTAAACCATTTGTCTTGCAGCCCTTACTGAATGGTGAACCGATGACAGAAGTGGAAGTAAAGAAACTATTACAATCTACAGGTGTCACATCTCATCAATCGATCAACTACGAACTGCGGAAACATGGCAATCAAATTTATATTTATCCTCGTTCTTACTACTCCGATACATTCAATTTTACAGCTACCGGCACCATAGAAGCTACCATCACTATAAACGATTCAAAGTTACAAGAAGTAAAGAAAACGATTTCGTTTCATATTCAAAATGCACCATTTTGGGAACGTTATTCGCTAATCTTTCAATTCGTAATCCCAGTTGCATTACTATTTTTGCTTGTTGCGATTCTTATTTTAGGGTGGATTGTCCGGCCGAGGTTTCATCGGAAAGCAATGTTGTACTACGAATGGGATCAAGAAGTAGCGAAAGATTGGCTGTATCAATCTGAACCAGAATTACTAAGAAACAAGTGGTGGAAACATTATTTTGGTATTCCATTTCGAGCAGAGCGAAAGACTGTGCAATCGGTAACTTTTATAGCAAAAAAAGGATCGAAGTCTGTATTTGTCGCAAAGGAATCGCAAGTGATTGGTATGATTATTGACGGTATGTTTATCACAGAGGAAGAGGCCGGGAATGAGCATAAGACATTATATCCGAATGAGATTTTACTGATTGATCGAGGGTATGGGAAAGAAATTTATCGATACGAATGTGAATAATAGAAAGTTCGAAAAGCCCAGTACTCAAGTAGTACAGCTAAACTTCGTATCCTCCCGGCTGTTGAGCTTCGAACTGCTCGGCTCTCTTTATCCTTCTTTTTGAATACATACTAATAGGAAGGTGGTTCACATGACATTACAAGTTCCAACAATTTTAATTGGCTTAGGTGGAATCGGTAGTACTGTTACTCATCAAGTATATGAAAAGTTACCAGAAGAACGACGTAAAAAGGTAGCGATGCATGTGTTTGATACAGATGTGAATACATTAAGTAAATTTGAGCACATTCGTAAGTTTAAGACACAAACTAGTTCTAGTAAAACACCGCGAGAATATATTGCGGGGGATCCAACGATTCCGGAATGGTTTCCGATGGATCCTACTATTTTAGATAAGCCGTTAACAGAAGGAGCTGGCCAACTTCGTGTCATTTCACGTCTAGCTTTACGGGCAGCGATGAAAGAAGATAAATTAACTGCTTTTTGGCAAGAAATTGAAAAAATATTTCCTGTCACCAGTGATCAAACTGAGTATGGTGTTCGCGTGATTATTGTCACATCGTTAGCCGGCGGCACGGGCTCAGGTATGTTTTTACAAATTGCATTATATTTGCGTGAAATGCTTAGGAAAAAACTGCAGCACCATAACATCTTAATACGTGGCGCGTTTTTAATGCCGGATGTACTTGTCAAGACGCGTACGATTAGTGCGAAAGAGTTTGAAACTGTGCAAGCAAATGGTTATGCCTCTTTAAAAGAACTTCATGCGATTACACTGGGCTCAACAGGTGAATTATCAAAAAGAGGTGGTGTAACGATTGAATTAGAGTATCGTCCGGATCAAGTAGATGAAGATGGCCGGACGAATCACACGATTAAACAACACCATTTGCCGTATAATTATTGTTTTTTATATGATTATGAAAATTTACATGGTCATCATTTACACAATTTATCAGATTATATGGAACAAATGACAAACACGATTTATTTGCAGTTATTTAGCCCGATGTCTACAAGTCATTTTGCACAGGAAGATAATCAAATTCAGCAGCTTGCAGAATCGAATGGAAAAGCACGTTACTGCGGAGCTGGAACTGCAAAGCTCATTTATCCGTATGAGCATGTGTTAAAATATTGTGCTTTGAAATGGGCCGTGCAAGGCTTAGATGAATCCTGGCTTCATTTAGATCAATTGTTTCAAGAGAAAAAGCAGCGCTATGAACAAGATGTTCGTCGTGGTATGCAACGTGAGAAGCCAGAGCGTGGGAAGAGCTATTTAGAAGATTTAGAGCATCTTGCCACTCGTCCAGAGCAAGCTCATATCTTTTATAGACAGATGTATAATGAAACACGTGAAGGGGCAGAAGGTGGGAAGGTTGGTATTGCAAAATCAAAGTTATTTTTAGAGGCAGTTGAAAGCTATGTACAACGTACTGTACAAAAAGATGAAGAGTTAAATAGATTGCAGCATGAGTGTAAAATATCGGCCGCAAAACTCAAAATTACGGAACAGATGAAGGGGGAAGTGGCGAGGGTTGATCATGCTGTTCGGTTGTATGCTTATGCAATACCAAGCCGTGTACATGAACATGTGACGACGCTTTTGTATGACATGATAGAATCGGATCGATATGCTCCAAGTGGTTCAGAAGGACAGTCATATCAACTAAACACGTGGTTTTTAAAGAAAACAGAAGCTGTTCATCCGGTGGCTGCTCGTTTCATGTTATATGAAATTCGGAAGCAGTTAATAGAGAAAATGAATCGATTGCATGAGAATAATGAGCAGAAGCGTAATTTAATTCAAAACTACGATAAGAAATTTAATGTAAGTAATATTGACGGTACAGTTACAGCAGTGCGACGTGTTGAGCTGGCTCAGCAACAAAGTTGGTTTGGGAAAATGTTCTATAATCAACAGCGTATGTTACGAAAAGAATTTGAAGATATAGTCACGCAATATGTGCATAAATTGAATGAGTATCGTAAAGAAATGTTACTCGAACTCGTTTATCAATCATTATATCAAGCGGTAAACAAAATGATTCAACATTGGGAAAGATTCTTTGATAATTTACAAGAGACACGTGAAAATTTACTGTTTGAAATTCAAAAACGTAGCAAAGAATTTGAAGGAAAAACAAATCCGACAAATGTATATGTGTTAGCAGATGAAAGGCTGCAAGAAAAAATATGGCAAGATATGCAACAACATTTAAATTTAGGTGTACTGCCAAAGGATATATCAGCGGAGATTTATATGAGCTTGTATGCAGAATATTGCCGTGATGCACAAGCTGAAGAAAGTCAATCTAAGAAGGTAGAGGATTTTTATCGAGAGCATATTTTAACGTATTGCTATGCTGAACTTCAAGTGCGATATCGAGACAAACTAGAGCTCAATATAATTGAAGCATTGCGAAAAGAAGCGGATTTTAAAAAACGTGATCGCAATGAATATGTGAGAGAAAAAATTGAAGACCTTTTCCATCTAGCAAGTCCATTTATCCCGAAAGTATCTCATCATAGAGAGTTACAATATTGGGGCATACATCCTTCGCTAAGACAAGAATTACAAGAAGAACTTCTACAAGAGATGTTTCAAGAAAAGGATACAGTGAATGAAGCATTTTCACCATTTGAAGTAATTTGTTACCGAGCACACTATGGATTATCATTACAAGATTTTCCTAAACTTTCTTCTGGGCATATTGCAAATGGTTTTATGAATGATAAAGGGGATTATTTTCAGTCTTATTATCGTCGTGTGAATAAGTTAAATATTAAAAAATCTAATTTAACGCCGCATTTAGATAAATATTGGCACTTACCAGCCTTTATGCCGGATTTGAATGCAACGCAAACGAAGTTAGATTATGATAAATGTAATCGTGCTCTTCTTTATGCATATATGTACCGGTGGATTAGTCTTGTTGCTGTCGATGGTCAATTTGTCTATCAATATAATGGGGTAGGGCGTAGCTTTTTAATTCAGTCAATGGGGAAAAATATTTCAAGTGAGAGCTATAAATTACACCGTGCATTGCTTCATAATCCGTTTATTTATGAAAATATTTTGTCGCGTTTTGAAGAAGAACAGGAGAAAGCGACACTCCAAGGCGGGCATTTATATACACATGCTTTTGTGTTAGGTGCACAAGATGTAAGATGGCTTAGAAAAGAACATGTCCATAATATTTTAGATATTATTTTAATGTATGATCGAGAGGCAAAGTATGACCCGACGCTCGAGGAAACATCAGATGAATTGTTACGGTTATTTCTTGATGAAATTTTAGTTTATTTCCAAGATTATTATGGAACTGGTGCTGAAATGGTGGCAAAGAAAGAAGCAGAGATGTTTGTAAAACAACTATGGGACCGTTCGTATGCGAAAGGCTATGTTGATCCAAATAGTGCGCCTTATAAAAAATGGCAACATGTACTGCATGTTCAAGATGAGGAACAAGATACAAAAACGAATGTGTAGGATGTAGATAGGGAACCCTTAGTATAGACATATCATTTTTGAAAAGAGGGGTTCAAGTGCCGTTTTTAGGAAGCGTATATCAAATATTTGGATTATATCCGGAGATCTACCATGCGATGATTTCTATGGAAATGCAGGAAGAAGAATTACGTAATGAGCATGTGGAAAAGAACAATACGGAAATAGAAATGGAAGATCATTAAAAAACCATGCAGATTTTTATCTGCATGGTTTTTTAATGATTTGTTTTCGGAGTATTCGTAATGAATTTCATTCGGAATACATAAATGAAGTAACCAATACATCCTCCAACAAATGCAGGACAGATCCAACCTAAACCTGCATCGTATAAAGGAAGAAATTTAGAAAAAGTAACATTGATTGCTTGAATAGGGATATTTGCTGCATTTAGTCCATCAAACAAACTAACGACAAAAGTTAGGAGTAAGCTCCATTGATATACCTCAGTTCTACCTTTAAATATGGGGTGCAAAAATGTTAAAACAATTAGCATAATTGCAAGTGGATATATCGCTGTAAGTACCGGTACAGAAACCGCGATTAATTCTGTCAAACCAAGATTTGCAATCAATGCGCTAAAAACAGAAAGTATAACAGCAAATGTTTTATAAGATATTTTCGGGAATACTTTATGAAAGTATGAAGAGCATGATGTTACAAGTCCGACGCTTGTTGTTAAACATGCAACAGTAATCATTAAGCCTAACAATAAATTGCCTAAAGAACTAAAATAATAATTCGCTACTTTAGCTAATACTTCTCCTCCATTTGTTAGGTGCCCTAGTTTAGATACACTAGCGGCCCCCATATAAGAAAGTGAAGTATAAACAATTGTTAATACAATTGCTGCAATACCAGCAGCCTTTGCGCAAACGCTCACTATTTCTTTTTTATCATAAGTACCTTTCTCTTTTATAGCATTGATAATAATAATGCCGAATACAAAAGATGCAAGTGTATCCATTGTTAAGTAGCCTTCTTGGAAACCTTTAAAAAAAGAATTGTTCACAAATTCTTTTGCAGGTGCCTGAATAGGGCCGATTGGTTGGACAAACGCCGCAACTACTAAAATCCCGATGAATGTAAGCTTGATAGGGGTTAAAAGCTTCCCCACAACATCTACAATTTTCGTTGGATTAAATGAGAACCAACATGTAATACTAAAGAAAATGATTGTGAAAATAAGTAATGCAAACGTCTCTGTTCCGTTAGATAAAAATGGTTTTACACCTATTTCAAAAGAAACACTTCCAGCTCTAGGGAGTGCAAATAACGGACCAATTGCTAAATAAAGAATAAATGTGTACACAGCGCTGAACCAAGGATGAACACGATTCGCTAATGTTTGTAAATCATCACTATTAGAAATACCAAATGCTAGAACGCCTAACAAAGGAAGACCTACTCCTGTAATTAAAAATCCAGCAGTAGCAGTCCACACATTATGCCCAGCTGCTTGGCCTAACATAGCTGGGAAAATTAAATTTCCAGCACCAAAAAATAGTGCAAATAACATAAGGCCGATTACAAGGACACGAGAAAAGGGTACTTTATTTGCCAAATTAAAACCTCCATTGAAATAATTCTTTACAATACCATATTGTTACAAAGAAAATTCTGAATTTTAAAATTGTTATATTCACAACGTTTTTTATTATACTAATACGAAATTTATATAGCAACCAAAAAAATATTTTCTGAATTAATAATAAAAAGTAAATGTATGATATGAAATTTAAATCATGCAAATAATAGAGTTAAGATACAATCAAGTAACTATAGTTTTTATTTCACAAAAACAATTTCGATTATGAAATAGTGGAGTGCATATGTATCTTGTAGGGTATAGTGAATGGAATATTAATATTAGAAAAATAAATCAGGGGATATACATGGTGATGATTAGAATCGCATGATTTTAAATTATGAAATAATACTTTTTGTTACATAATTATCCATTATAAAAAGAGTGCTCTTATTATTGACAATTGAATTAATTATATGATAAATTCAATTCTGTTTCTTAGTGATGCATCATTTGCAAGAATATCACATTGTAATTTTAAATGTATATTTTGAATTTTTGCATTTTTAAAAAATTAGTTTGGAAATAAGTAAAATTTATAGTTATTTAAAAATAATAATTATAAAAACTCTAAAACAGAATAAAAGAGGTTGTACTTAGTAAGGGATTATATTGAAAACGAGGTTTCTACTGATGAGTCTACTAATTAAAAAGGAAATGAATGAAGAAAAGAAAAGGGTGTTGAATCAAACGTTAGGAGCATTTGATTTAACTCTTTTAGGAATCGGGGCAATTATTGGAACTGGTATTTTTGTATTAACGGGTATTGTGGCAGCGAAACATGCTGGCCCAGCAATTGTTCTATCTTTTGTATTGGCTGCACTTGTTTGTGCCTGTGTGGCATTTTGTTATGCTGAATTTGCTTCTACTGTTCCAGTATCCGGTAGTGTATATTCTTATACATATATTACATTAGGAGAAATTTTTGCTTTTATAGTTGGTTGGTGTGTCATGTTAGAGTATTTATTAGCGACCTCTGCAGTAGCAGCTGGGTGGTCCGCTTATTTTCAATCATTACTTCTAGGATTTCATATTAAAATCCCTACTCTTGTTGCCTCGGCACCGGGCATGGGGAAAGGTGGAATCATTGATTTACCTGCAGTTTGTATTATTTTAGTTGTTACATTTTTGTTAAGTCGTGGTGCGAAAGAAAGTGCACGCATTAACAATATAATGGTTATTATTAAACTTGCAGTTATTGTAGGATTTATTATTGTAGGTGGACAGTATGTAAAACCAGAGAATTGGCAACCATTTCTTCCGTTTGGGTTTCATGGTGTTATTGGAGGAGCAGCTACTGTATTTTTTGCTTTTTTAGGATTTGATGCAGTTGCTACAGCAGCTGAAGAAGTGAAACGCCCACAGCGCAATGTTCCGATTGGTCTTCTTGTATCGTTATGTATTTGTACAATTCTTTACATTGGTGTTTCATTTATTTTAACAGGAATGGTACCATTTACTGAATTGAATGTAGCTGATCCAGTCGCCTATGCGCTGCGTGTTGTAGGACAGGATAAAATTGCAGGTTTGTTATCAGTAGGAGCCATTGCTGGTTTAACTACTGTTCTTTTGGTAGCTATGTTTGCTTTTGTACGGGTATCTTACTCAATGAGTCGTGATGGATTACTTCCCAAAAAGCTTTCAAGTGTACATAAACGTTTTCAAACACCATTTCTTAATACGTGGATTACAGGGGTTCTCGCAGCACTTTTAGCGGGGCTTGTAGATTTGAATTTATTGGCGAATTTAGTAAATGTGGGAACGATAACAGCTTTTATATTTGTATGTATTGCGGTAATTGTACTCCGTAAAACACACCCAAATATTGAAAGGCCATTTCGTGCACCATTGGTTCCTTTTTTACCGATAATGTCAATAATCAGTTGTATGTATTTAGCTTTAAATCTTTCTAAAGTAACTTTAATCAGTTTTATGGTTTGGATTATAATAGGTATTTTGGTTTATTTTGTGTATGCTAAAAAGCATAGTAATGTAAGGGGAAATGGGGCATAAAGTGTATGGGGTGTTAGCCCTCATCAATTTAGCTTTACTTCCTGCGAATAGTGGGATAAATAATTGAAATAGCAGCTGTAGGCTGAAAAGATAGCTTGTTTACAAGTAATTCTTTACTGTCTACAGCGATTTTTATTTGTATATAAATAAAAAATCTATTATTGTACAAAGAATTAAATTAAAAAAGATAGTGAAGTGAGAATTAATAATGTTCGTAAAATGTATGTATATATTGTGTATGAGTGTCATTGCTTTTTCGATGATGGGGCTTGATAAACGTAAGGCTGTGAAAAAACAATGGCGTACCCCTGAAAGTACATTGTTTTTAGTGTCTGCAGCAGGGGGAGCAATCGGAACGTGGATTGGAATGTATGTTTTTCACCATAAAACTCATAAAAATAAATTTAAAATTGGTATACCGCTTTTGGTTGCTATAACCTCATATGCTATATGGCTGATTTAGGTTGAGGTGATACCAATTAGGTTTCTAAAAGGAGTTTAGCTGTTTTTACTAGGTTCTAAAGCATGTATATATAAATGATAAGTAAGTTGTTTGAAAAGGGAATTATATTGTCGAAAAAGATAGGGAGAGAATATTTGTAAAGGTTTAAAGCTACACCTTATAATGAAGAGAAAAAAGAAGAGGAGAAAAGGGAAGATGGAGAGTCAAAAAGCACTGCAAAAGAAAGGGATTTTATATGCGGCGGGTGCTTATATGATGTGGGGAGTTCTCCCCATTTACTGGAAATGGGTGGGGGAAGTTCCTGCAGAAGAAATATTAGCGCATCGCATTGTTTGGGCATTTGTTTTTATGTTACTAATTTTAGGAGTATCAAAGCGAATGGGGCAATTTCTGAGCGAGCTTGTGAGTCTTTTTAAACGACCTAAATTATTAACATCATTAACGATTGCTTCTATTTTAATTAGTGGGAATTGGTTTGTGTACATATGGGCTGTGAATCAAAATCATATCATTGAAGCAAGTCTTGGTTATTATATTAATCCTCTTGTAAGTATTTTACTTGGTACAGTTGTTTTGAAAGAAAAACTTAACTTTTGGCAATATGTTGCAGTTGGTTTGGCGGGAATAGGTGTTATTATTTTAGCGTTCCGATACGGTTCAATTCCATGGATTGCCCTTTCACTTGCGTTTACATTTGGATTATATGGATTAACAAAGAAGTTACTGAATTATGATGCAATGATAGGACTTACGATGGAAACAATGATTGTGACGCCTCTTGCAGTCATTTATTTAGTTATGATTGGTGACCATGGTTTTGGTTCGTTTGGTTCTATTTCGTCTACTTCAACGTTACTTTTAATGGGAGCAGGGGTTGTTACTGCATTACCTCTTTTTTATTTTGCCAAAGGAGCACAACTTATTCCACTATATATGATTGGGTTTTTACAATATATTGCACCAACCATTAATCTTATTTTAGGGGTTTTTGTGTTCCATGAGCATTTTACATCGGCACATATGACGGCATTTTTCTTTATTTGGATTGCACTTTTCATATTTTCGGTCGCTAAAACAAAGTTTTTATTGGAAAAGCAACCGAAGTTTCTTAAAAATAAATCAGCAAAAGTATCATAAAGCGTAGTATTTTCTACGCTTTTTTCTTTATACTTATAAGTATAGAATTTCCATTACTGCAAGTAGGGAGCTGGAAAAATGGAAACAATTTTACATAACGATCCGTTGATGGCAGCTGTACTCGCTTGGTTTTTGGCGCAACTAGCGAAAGTCATTTTTAAATTAATCAAGGCGGGAGAATTTGATTTCGCACAATTCTTTGCTTCTGGAGGAATGCCAAGCTCTCATTCTTCAACAGTTACTGCATTAGCGACAGGTGTTGGGATGGTGGAAGGTGTAACGAGTGCGGTATTTGCAGTGGCCGCTATTTTTGCAATTATTGTAATGTATGATGCATCTGGGGTAAGACTCGCAGTAAGTAAACAGGCGAAGATTTTAAATGATTTTTTTCACGGTAGACAAACAGAGTATAAGAAATTAAATGAGCTTGTCGGACATACACCATATCAAGTTGTGGTAGGAGCTATATTAGGTATTGTAGTTGCAATTGGATATTGTTTATGAGCAGAACATGTATTTTTATATGTTCTGCTTTTATTTATTTATACATAATTTTTTGTAAAGTGGAATATCGTATACGGATTTAGAAAGGGTGGGTGAAAAGAGTGTTATTATATGAAAAAGTGCGTCAGGAAGTCAATCGGAAAATTACTGCACTGCAAACGATGCAGCATCAAGACGGAACATGGCGATTTTGTTTTGAAGGTTCTCCATTAACAGATTGCCATATGATTTTTTTGCTTAAATTATTAGGTCAAGATCAAGAAATAGAGCCGTTTGTTGCAAGACTGGCATCTCTTCAAACAAATGAAGGAACTTGGAAGTTATACGAAGACGAATCTGTCGGTAACTTATCCGCTACAATTCAGGCATATGCGGCTTTACTCGCTTCTAGAAGATACACGAAAGAAGATATAAATATGAAACGTGCGGAAGGATTTATTCGTGAACGAGGTGGGATTACACACGCTCACTTTATGACAAAATTTTTATTAGCGCTTCATGGTGGATATGAATATCCTTCGTTGTTTCACTTTCCAACACCGATTTTATTTTTACCCGAAGATTCCCCACTCAGTATATTTGAGCTAAGTAGTTCGGCTCGTATTCACTTAATTCCGGCGATGATTTGCATGAATAAGCGATTTACTGTGTCAAGCACAATACTTCCTAATTTAGATCATATTTCAGGAGTGAGTAAGACGCAGTGGTTCCGAGAAGAACGTTCACCGCTGTTTCAAACGCTAATTAGAGATGTGAAGAAGTTTTTATCATACCCCTTATCTTTGCATCATAAAGGGGACAGGGAAGCAGAGCGTTTTATGATTGAGCGGATTGATGAAAATGGAACATTATACAGTTATGCGAGTGCTACATTTTACATGATTTATGCGCTACTTGCACTTGGGCATTCAATTCAGTCGCCGCTTATTTCAAAGGCAGTATTAGGATTGAAATCTTATATATGGAATATGGATAAGGGATTACATCTTCAAAATTCACCATCTACAGTGTGGGATACGGCTTTATTAAGCTATTCGTTGCAAGAAGCGGGTGTAACGCATGACAACAAAATGATTCAAACAGCAACAGGTTATTTATTGCAAAAACAACATAAAGAGAAAAAAGATTGGAGTGTACATGCTCCATCACTTGAAGCTGGGGGATGGGGATTTTCAGATATAAATACGACAATTCCGGATAATGATGATACAACAGCTGTACTTAGAGCGTTAGCACGAAGTAGGAGAGGGAATCCAAAAGTAGAAGGAGCGTGGAAGAAAGGAATCCAATGGGTGAGAGGATTGCAAAATATTGATGGGGGCTGGGCGGCTTTTGAAAAGGGTGTAACCAATCATTTACTGACGCATTTTCCTCTTGAAAATGCAAACGATATGCTTACAGATCCATCTACATCAGATATTACAGGGCGGGTATTGGAGTTTTTTGGAAGGTATGCGTCACATGAATTACAAGGTGAGCGAAGAAATCGAGCAATAAGATGGCTAATCAATGCACAGGAGAAAAATGGATCGTGGTATGGAAAATGGGGAGTGTGTTACATATATGGTACTTGGGCAGCTCTGACAGGTTTACGTGCTATAGGAGTCCCGCCTAATCACACAGCTTTGCAAAAAGCAGTCGCATGGTTAGAGAATATTCAACATAGAGATGGAGGTTGGGGCGAGTCTTGCAGAAGTAGTATAGAAAGGCAATTTATTTCGTTACCTTTTAGTACACCATCACAAACAGCATGGGCACTCGATGCGCTTATTGCTTATTATGATATAGAAACACCAACCATTCGAAAAGGGATTTCTTATTTACTTACACAATCAATGGAGAATCAAGATTATCCTACAGGCTTAGGGCTATCAGGTGGATTTTACATTCACTATCATAGCTATCATTATATATTTCCCCTTCTTACTTTTGCTCACTATATAAAAAAATATAGAAAATAAACCGAGAATTTGTCTCGGTTTATTTTTGTTGGTAGTAGGTTCCAATTGAAAAGAACAAGGTAATGAATCACACCTTATTTTTTTGTTGATTGGTGTTTTTGACGTGCGTCGGCGGCATCTGCACGAGCGTTTGCTTCTAAGTCATCTTGGTCAGCGAGCTCACGTGAAAACTCGACATCAATGCCATCAGAGGCTATTTTTCGCTTTAAATCCTTTTTGTTCATTCGACACAATCTCCTTGTGTTTATGCTATGTTGCAAGTTTAGTTTGACACAAATAGACTTTTTTATACAAAAAGGATTTGGAAAAGGGAAAGCCGAAATATACAGTATAAGCGATAGAAATGGGGGAGAATAATGGACTTTTTAAATGGGAGAACAGCGGTTATAACAGGGGCAGCACAAGGGATAGGTAAGGAGATTGCTCGTACGTTTGCAAAGCTTGGAGCAAAGGTATTAATTAGCGATGTAAACGAAGAGAAATTAAAGGAAACAATAAATGAATTTTTGGAACAAGGGTATGAAGTGAGTTTATATCCTTGTGATGTAAGTAATCAAAATGAGGCGAAATCATTAATTGAATATGCGGTTCAAACATTCGGCGGGTTACATATTTTAGTGAATAACGCTGGAATTACAAGAGATGCGATGTTACATAAAATGGAGAAATCAGCTTGGGAGCAAGTGTTGCAGGTGAATTTAACGGGTGTGTTTTATTGTATGCAACCAGCACTTCTTTATATGAGGCAGCAACAATTTGGACGTATCATCAATATCTCTTCAATTAGTAGAGAAGGGAATATTGGGCAGGCAAATTATGCCGCAACGAAAGCAGGTGTCATTGGATTAACAAAAACGGCAGCGAAAGAAGTGGGTGGATTTGGTATTACTTGTAATGCCATTTGTCCCGGTTTTATGGATACAAGTATGACAAAAACCATACCAGATAAAGTGAAAGAGAAGATGGTTGGTGCAATTCCAGTTGGAAGAATTGGAACGCCACAAGATATCGCAAATACAGCGGCTTTTTTAGCTTCAGAGTATGCGTCTTATATTACAGGCGAGGTATTAAATGTGAGTGGTGGATTACAAGTTTAATGGGAAAAGAGCCTGACTGCATGAGTCAGGCCCTTTTCGTTAGTTCAGATTCACCCAAACACTCTTCACTTCTGTATAGTTATTTAATGCATAGGATCCCATTTCACGGCCAAGACCAGATTGCTTAAATCCACCAAATGGAGAAGCTGCATCAAATACGTTATAACAGTTTACCCATACAGTACCAGCGCGGACTTTGCTTGCGATATAGTGTGCATGTTTTACATTTTCTGTCCATACACCAGCAGCTAGACCAAATGATGATTTATTTGCACGTTCAATTACTTCATCAATATCATCAAACGGCAATGCGGAGATGACAGGGCCGAAAATTTCTTCTTTTGCAATTGTCATTTCATCGTTCACGTCTGCAAATACAGTTGGAGCGACGAAATAGCCTTGTTCGTATGGTTTGTTTCCACCACAAAGTACTTCTGCACCTTCTTCAATACCTTTCTCAATGTATCCCATAACGCGTTTTTGTTGTTCTTCTGAAACAAGAGGCCCAATGGTTGTTTGAGGATCTAGACCTGCACCTTGTGTTAATTTTTTCGAATACAGAACAAGGTCAGCCATAACATTGTCATACATTTTCTTTGGAATAAATAAACGTGATCCAGCGCAGCACACTTGTCCTTGGTTAAACATAACGCCAGAAAGTGCACCTGGGATTGCACGAGATAAATCAGCATCTGGCAAAATAATATTTGGTGATTTACCACCAAGTTCTAACGTAACTCGTTTTAGTGTTTCAGAAGCTTGTCTCATGATTTGTTTACCAACAGGAGTCGAACCTGTAAATGCGATTTTATCAACGAGAGGGTGATTCACAAGCGCTTGTCCAGCTGTTTCGCCAAATCCTGGTACGATGTTGACAACACCTTTTGGGAAACCAGCTTCTTCAAATAATTCAGCTAAGTATAGAGCAGAAAGAGGTGTTTGCTCTGCGGGCTTTAGTACAATTGTACAACCAGTCGCAAGGGCAGCACCCATTTTCCACATTGCCATTAGGAGAGGGAAGTTCCATGGGATAATTTGTCCAACAACACCAACTGCTTCATGGCGCGTGTAGTTAAAATATTCACCGGAAACTGGAATAGTTTGACCGACAATTTTTGTAGCCCAGCCAGCGTAATAACGCATATGTTCAATCGCAAGAGGAATATCTGCTGCCAACGTCTCACGGATTGGTTTTCCGTTATCTAATGTTTCAAGTTGTGCCAGTTCCTCTGCATGTTCTTCCATTAAATCTGCAAGTTTGTACATAAGACGGCTGCGCTCGGCGCTACTCATCCGGGACCAAGGTCCTTCATCAAATGCAATCCTAGCAGCGATTACTGCTTTATGAATATCTTCTCGACCAGCTTCCGAAACGATTGCAAGTGTTTCACCAGTTGCTGGGTTAGGAGTTTTAAATGTTTTACCGGAAGCGCTTTCGACGAATGCTCCATTCACATATAATTTTTTTGTTCCTTGAAGAAACTGCTCTACTTTTTCATGAAGATTTGCAGCTAATTGACTCATTGTATAACCCCCTTGGAAATATAGTGTAAACGCAGTGCGAGACGGCGTTTATTCCTGCAATAGGGTTGTGAAAAACTAGTTGAAAGACCTCTAATTTAAATCATAAATAAAGAAGATCGAAAATTCAAATTTCATTTTTGTTACAATTGTAAAAAATATGTAATACCGGACTTGCTACTGTATCTTAAAAAAATCCCTCTAATTTTTCTTTTCTATTAGGAAAAACTAGAAGAACAATGTTACAATAATACATCGTGAGAGGAGGGAGAAAATGAAGGATTATCATGATGATCCACGCTTTCGAATTGCCCATAAAGAAGCGTTAATGGGTCTTGGACTTGCTTTTATTAATTTTATAATATGGTATGGGTTTGCTTATGGGCTTGGTAGTAAGGATCCAAGTGAATATACATATGTATTAGGTTTTCCAGCATGGTTTTTTTATAGTTGTATAGTCGGTTTTGTTGTAGTAGTTATACTTCTTATTTTAATCGTGCGTTTTGCATTTCAAGATATTTCGCTCGATGAGGAAGAAAAAAGTGAGGAATGATGAATGAATTGGTACGTAATAATTCCAATGATAATTTCTTTTATCGTTGTATTTTTAATTGGTGTATATGCATCAAGGCGTGTGCAAGCAACGGCTCATAATAAATTTTTACAAGAATACTTTCTTGGAGGACGTGAGCTAGGCGGCTTATTATTAGCTATGACAATGATTGCTACGTACGGTAGTGCGAGTAGTTTTATTGGGGGACCTGGAATTGCATATAATATGGGACTTGGATGGGTATTATTGTCGGCAATCCAGGTTGTAACGGGTTACATCGTCTTGACGGTAATTGGTAAAAAATTTGCAATCATTGCAAGAAAGATGGAGGCAATTACACTTATTGACTACTTAAAAGGAAGATATAATCATAAAGCAGTGGTCATTCTTTCAGCACTATGTATTATTATCTTTTTATTTTCAGCAACAGTTGCTCAGTGGGTTGGAGGCGGAAGGTTAATTGAATCGTTAACAGGTCTTTCGTATACAGCGTCTTTATTTCTTTTTACATTTTCCGTACTTATATACGTTTTAATTGGTGGATTCCGTGCAGTTGCTTTATCTGACACATTGCTTGGCATTATTATGTTGGCGGGAACGACAATTATTTTAATTGCAACGGTGATTGCTGGTGGCGGAATTGAAAAGATTATGCAAGAACTCGTTCAAATTAATCCGAATTTAATTACGCCGTTTGGAGCGGATGGTAGTTTAACGAAAACGTATGTGACATCATTTTGGATATTAATCGGTGTTGGTGTGGTTGGATTACCACAAATTAGCGTGCGCGCGATGTCTTATAAAAATTCAAAAGCAATGCATCAAGCTTTAATTATCGGAACAATTGTTGTCGGTACAATTATGATTGGTATGCATTTAACGGGTGTGTTTGCACGCGTGGTGCTTCCAGGCGTAACGGTACCAGATAAAGTGATGCCGCTTCTTGCAATGGAAGTATTGCCACCTTGGCTTGCTGGAGTCTTTTTGGCAGCCCCAATGGCTGCCATTATGTCAACTGTAAATTCACTTTTATTACTTGTAAGTTCATCAATTATTAAAGATATATATGTGAACTACATCAATGAAAAGGCTACTGATACGGCTATCAAAAAAGGAAGCTTGTGGATTACTGGAATCGTTGGTTTACTTGTGTACGTAGCAGCTATTAAACCACCAGATTTCTTAATTTGGTTAAATTTATTTTCTTTTGGTGGCTTAGAAGCAGCATTTATTTGGCCAATTGTTTTAGGATTATATTGGAAAAGAGGGAATGCATGTGGTGCGCTTGCATCCATAATAGTTGGAGTAGGATCTTATGTAGTCATCCATCTTTGGTTCCCAAATCCGTTCCATATACATACAGTAGTCTTTCCGATTTGTTTTGCTTTTATTGCTTATATAATTGGCAGTGTATTGACGATGAAAAAAGAATAGAAATAGTAAAACAAAACCACAGTGCTTTCAAAGGTGAAAAGCACTGTGGTTTTTTATTCGGCTATTCGTGAGCCGTAAGACTTCACCTCAAAATTCAGTACAAGATAAGAATTTAGGCTAGGGACCAGAATGCATGTAAAAGCCTGATTAGTAGGAGATGATTTAAGTTTTACGTTATGATGAAAATGAAGTTTTTTATTCTGCATCCTTTTGGTTATTCATAAAGTAGTAACAATTGATGGGATGGAGTTGAAGCCTATGAAAAAGGTACTTTTTTTAGGGGATCCTGGGATTGATGATTCTTTAGCCATTATGTATGGGCTGTTACATCCTGAGATTGAAATTGTTGGGATTGTAACTGGATATGGAAATGTAACACAAGAACAAGCAACGAGTAATGCAGCGTATTTAATGCAATTAGCAGGTAGAGAAGATATACCTATTATAAATGGAGCAAAAATGCCATTGTCGGGTGAATTTACAACATATTATCCGGAAATTCATGGAGCGGAAGGATTAGGCCCAATTCGCCCTCCGAAAACGATTCAACCAAATATCAAATCGTTTTGTGCGATCTTTGACATAATTCAGCGTTATAAAAAAGAAATTATTATTGTGGATACAGGGAGATCAACAAGTTTAGCAACGGCGTTTATATTAGGGAAAGATATAATGCAAAATGTAAAAGAATATTACTGTATGGGCGGTGCTTTCCTTATTCCAGGGAATGTTACCCCTGTAGCGGAGGCGAATTTTCATGGTGATGCACTTGCTGCAAATTTAGTCATGCAGTATGCAAAAAACGTAACATTAATCCCTCTAAATGTTACAAGTGAATCAATCGTTACACCTGAAACTGTGCAATATATAAAAAAACATTCACAAACTGCATTTAACAAATTAATTGAACCTATATTTCAATATTATTATAAAGCATATAAGAAAATAAATCCGAAAATTACAGGAAGTCCCATTCATGATGTGCTTACGATGATGGCAGTTGTAAATCCTTCAATGATTGAATATGTATATCGGAAAGTAGAACTTGATTTAGAAGGTAGTGCAAAAGGTGAAAGTATTGCTGACTTCAGGCCACAACCTGATGCAAAAGCACTTAAAAATTGGGTAAGAATTGGGTGGAAATTAAATTATAAGAAATTTGTTGAAAATTTTGTTCGAATTATGACATAGACATAATATAAGATTACAAGTTAAAATAATAGAGACGATTATTTAGATAATCGTCTCTATTATTTTGTGTATAACTATATATAACAGATAAAAGATAAAAGATATGAATTGGGAGAGGGAATTCACTTGAGAAAAGTTATAATATGTGCGGGAATCATTGGTGTATTCATAGTGCTTATATCCGGTAACTTTTTAGTGAAAAAAGTTTGGAGTTCTAATAATGATGATGCTCAATTTATTGCTTCATTTGTTGAAGAACATAAAGATGAAAAAAATAGTGCCTTACTTATAAAACGAAATGATAAAGTTGTTTATTCTGTTAATCCAAATGTTGTGTTACCGGTTGCGAGCACGATGAAGCTAATTGTCGCAATTGAATTTACGAAACAAGTTGTAGATGGGAGAATTGATCCAAATAGTTATGTGTCGATTGATGATGTAAATCGTTACTATATTCCAAATACAGATGGTGGTGCACAGGATCGTTGGCAAAAGTATTTAATAAGAACTGGTAAAATGGATGGAAATGCAGTTTCTTTAGAGGAAGTTGCAAAAGGCATGATAAAGTTTAGTTCTAATGCGAATACAGAGTATTTAATGGATCAACTTGGATTAGATCATATTAATCAAAATTTACAAAACTTATCACTTCCTTCGCATCAACCGTTATTTCCTATTGTTTCTTCTTTATATATTCCAGGATATTTGCATAAGGAATTGCATATTCCAAAATCTAAATTAGAGAAAAAGTTAAAAGAAATGCCCCCAGAAGAATACCGTCGTTATGCTGTGTTAATACATGAACGCTTAAAAGAGAAAGGGCCGTTATTACAAAAAGAAATTCCGCTATATTTAGAAGAGAAATATGAAAAAATATGGTCAGACAAGTTGCCAGCTGCATCCGCAAATGATTATATGGTGCTTTTGGAAAAAGCGAATCATAAAAAAGGTTTTACAGATGCTGAAGAAAAAGAGTGGGCGAATCTTGTTGAAACGGACATGAAAGCAAAAAAGTACCGTAAGTCATTTAGACATGCTGGGCAAAAAAATGGGTATACGCCGTGGACATTAGCAAAAGCGGTTTATGCCACTGATAAACTTGGGAATTGTACAGAAATAGTGTTTTTAGCAAACCAATTGAATGAAGATGATAGTGTAGAGCTTCGTAAGCACTTGCGAAATCTACATTTCCAAGTGTTACAAAGTGAAAAATATGATGCAACTGTTATTAAATAACCCCGATGCGTGAAGCACCGGGGTTATTTTTGTTCAGTTAATGAAAGTTTCACTTCATACAAGCACCTTTTCAGAAGCTCTGGGTATGATGATTAGTAAATAACTGGGCGAAAGGGGAAAAAGTGATGAAACAGGGTAACGAAGAATTTATAAAGAGTGAAGGCGCTAATTTCCCTGGAAAAACCTATGCAAACTGTGTGTTACAGCATGTGTTTCAATTTCAGCGAGATTATTTATTGCAAGAGATGTTTATGATTCATCGGGCTCATATTATCATGCTTGTGGAACAAAAATTAATGAGGCAAGAAGATGCAAAAGTTATTTTAACAGCGTTAGAGAAAGTGGCGCAAATCCCAAAGAGTCAATTATTGTATGAGCAGGAACATGAAGATCTCTTTTTTTTAGTAGAACATTTAATTGAGCAAGAAGCGAATCATAATTTTGTAAGTAATATGCATATCGGCAGGAGTCGAAATGATATGGGAGTCGCGATGTATCGAATGAGTTTGCGCCGCTATTTATTACGGTATATAGAGCATTTTCTTCTTTTACAAGAAAGTATGTTAGAAGTGGCAAACGAACATATAGAAACAATCATGCCGGCTTATACGCACACACAACCCGCGCAACCAACAACATTTGGTCACTATATGTTAGCGATATATGATACGATGCAGCGGGACTTAGAGAGAGTTTGGAACCTATATCATCTTGTCAATCAATCTCCTTTAGGAGCAGCTGCTCTATCTACTACAAGCTTTCCTATAAATAGACAGCAAGTTGCAAAGTTGCTCGGTTTTTCAAGTGTTATTGAAAATTCATATGACGCTATTGCGAGCGCAGATTATTTATTAGAGACAAGTGCGACAATTATGGTGGCAATGACAAATAGCAGTCGATGGCTCCATGACTTCTTACTACTAGCAACAAAAGAATACAATGGGATTACTGTTGCAAGTCCGTATGTACAAATTAGCAGTATAATGCCACAAAAACGGAACCCTGTTTCTATTGAACATGCTCGTGCTCTTGTTAGCGGTGTACTTGGAGAAACCTTCACTGTATTTCAAATGATTCATAATACACCATTTGGAGACATTGTAGATACAGAGGATGATTTGCAACCTTATTTATATGAAGGAATTGAAAAAGCAATTCGTGTATTTTGTATAATGAATGCAGTGATTCAAACAATGAAGGTGGAAGATGAAGTTTTAAGAAATCGATCGTTTAAACATGCGATTACGATAACAGATCTGGCAGAAACATTAACCAAAAATTATAAGATTCCTTTTCGGCGCGCTCATCATGCTGCAAGTTATATTGCCAAAATGTCTATACAGCAACAAAAAGAGTTGTATGAACTAAATTTTTCTGAAATCAATATGTACCTACAAGACAACTTTCATGTAACGCTTTCAGAAAAAGAATGGGATGACATTATATCACCTGAAGCATTTGTTAAAAAACGAACTGTATACGGTGGGCCGAGTAAAACGGAAATGATACGCATGATTCGAAAGAGGAAAGAGGATTTTAAGAAAGAAGAAATTAAATTTGACAAAGAAAAACAACGGATGCTACAAGCTGAAAAAGAAGTGATGGAGAAAGTCTTGAATATTATTGAATCATAAAAGCAGGATTTAGTGAATTAGTCACTAATATTCTATTTAAATATAAATAGAAGGAAGAGATTGTCGATGATTCAATTACAGGTATATAAGGAAGTTTCTTGTTTTAAGGAGGAAGTTACTCCTATTTTAGAAAGGAATGAACAAGAGAATAATTTATTATTAGGTGTGTTACAGTTCACGGAGAATCCGTTGTTTATGGCAGTGGCAAAGCAAAATGAAAAAATTGCTCTCATATTTTTTCAAACCGAGGAGCAGAAAATGATTGTTGCTAAATCCGAAGTTTCGGGGGAGACTATACAGGAAATAGCGAAACAATTAACAAAGGTGTATCCAGATATACCTGGATTGATTGGTGAAAAAAGAGTGGTGAAACAATTAGCGGAAGAGATTGCACAACTAGAACAAAAGAAGCTTTCTATTCGTATGAATCAAGGTGTGTATGAATTAAAAAAAGTAAAGAAAAAATGGGATGCGCATGGTGTTTTCTGTCAAATAAATAGCAGTGAATTACCATCTATTGAAAAGTGGGTGTACCAATTTTGTGAAGACGTTCAATTACCTACTACGGAAGAAAAAGCCAAACAAACTGCAAATACATTAGTAAGTACAAATCGATTGTTTGGGTGGGAAGTGGATGGAAGATTGGTTTCGGTAGCTGCAATTACAAGACCAACTAAGAGTAATATTACAGTAAATTTTGTATATACACCGAAAGACGAACGTAAAAAAGGGTATGCTTCTAATTGTGTAGCTGCTCTTAGTCAACATATGTTAGAAAGAGGCTATAAAACAACTACTTTATATACGGACTTAGCGAATCCGACTTCAAATAAGATTTATCAAGAGATAGGATATGAACTGATAATGGAATCTGTATTAATATTTTTAGAACCGATGTAATGAAGGGCTCGCATACAAGCGAGCCTTTTGCTATGAAACTAATTTTCATCAATCCTAATTATTCCACCTTGCTTAAAATCTTGAGTTTCTAGAAGATGAACAACAGCTTTTGCAACATATTCAGGAGAAAGTAATTTTCCTTCTTCTTTTAAAGCGATAAATCGATCTAAGTTAGTAAAATCTTCTTTTTCTGTTTGGCGAATTTGCTGTTGCATATTTGTATCCACAACACCTGGTGCAAAGGCAATGGTTTTAACAGGATATTCTTTTTCAGCTTCCTCTGTAGCGATGCATTGTGTAAACATGTTCAAACCAGCTTTCGTTGTACAATAAGCACCCCATCCATAGTAAGGTTTTTGTCCAGCACCTGAGGAGATATTGATAACACGTTTGTCGACTTTCCAATTTTTCGTATGTTTCATAAATGATGAAGTAAGAATCATCGGTGCGATTAAATTAATGTGTACATTTGTGATCAAAAGTTCACTCTCAGATTTTTCAATCGGCTTTATTGGTGTAAGTGTACCGGCGTTATTAATCAAATGGATAGAAGAGACGCTTTTTTCTTCGATAGATGAAAAGATTGTTTCGAAATGAGTTTCTAAATGATGTACATCTTGGAGATCGATTGCGTGAAATGTGAAAGAAATACCTTTTTGTTTTGCTTTTTCAAGAAGTTTTTCATTTTGTCCTCTAGAAATACAAATAAGTTGTGTATTTTCCTCTAGTAGTTGTGTAGCGATAGCCTCGCCTAATCCTTGTGAAGTACCTGTTACAATAACATATCTCATAGTATATTGAACTCCTCTCATATGTATAGGGATTTTTTAATTATGTGGTGTACATAATCTATTTATAAAGTATAGAGGATTTTTTTTATAAATGAAGTAATTAGTAGCAGATTATAGTTGGAGTTAAAGAAAAAAATAAGCAGCGGAAAATAATCCTCGCTGCTTATTGGCTTTAGCGGATAGCAAGTAATCGCTTGAATAAAATGTTGTTTTCAAGATGTACGTGTTGGAATAAATCGGATTCAAAATCCTCTAGACGATTATAGACCATGCGATATGTGCGACATGCATGCTCTGGAGGAGTAAAGTCATTTGTAATAATTCGTAATTCTTTTATAAGATCGCCAGCTCCATCATGCTCTTGTTCTAATTCTTCAAGCTTTTCGATTGCCAAAACTAAATTTTCTTGAGTTGGGTTTTGTTCGTATTTTTTGATAAGTGGAAATACAAGAGTTTCTTCTTTGATTATATGTTGTTCCAGTTCTAATTTTAACTCATGGAAAAGTCGGTGAACGGCACTTAAATGAGACCCTGTTTGACCATGTACGCGAAATACTTTTGTTACATATGGACTTAGTTGCGGTAATTCTTCTTGAATATAGCGATGATGTTTTTGGATAATGTGGTCAATTAGTGTTGAAAAATTAACTTCACTCCAGTTTATAGATTCATTATTTTTTGACTGATATAAAGTGTATTGTTCATTCAATATTTTTAAAAGTTCATCAGGGGAAATTTCTTTTGTTTGTGTCGCTGCTTCGATTGTTTTGTCCCCGCCACAACAAAAATCAATGCGATGTTTTTTAAATAAATCACTTGCTTGTGGAAAAGTAGTAACTATTTCACCAACAATAGATGTTTTTGTAAAAGGTATAGTCATATCAAACACTCCTCTGTTCATTTGGATGTTTTTAGCATAATGGTTTAGGAAGGAGGTCGGAGTGATTAGAATCACAAATATATTGGAGAGTTTATGAATGTTTTGTATATGGTGTGATATTTCCTTCACCACAATAGAAAGGGGAGGAGTGTAATGACGGGAAAATCAAAAAACGAAGAAGGGTTACATGATATAATGAAGCAGGGGGATGAAGAGTGCAACATAAAATGGGGCTATATGATGAGCCGTTTCAATCTATTCAATCTGGAAAAAAGGTATTTGAAGTACGTTTATATGACAAAAAAGCCAGAATATACAAAAGATGATGAAATCGAATTTATAAATTTAACAACAAAAGAAACAATTCGTGTAAAGGTAACGGAATTGAAATGTTATAAAACATTTCAAGAAATGTATAAGGATATTAATAAAGAGTTGATGGACTGTGCAAATTGGAGTTTAGAAGAGATGCTAACAAGTACATATGAACTATATACAAAAGAACAAGAGCAAAAATGGGGGACAGTTGCGATTGAGGTTGAGGTCATAGCGTGATTCGAAATCGAGGTGCAGCTCTCATTATACAGAAGGAACAAATCGTTTTAATAAAACGTATTCGAAACAATGAAGTGTATTTTGTATTTCCAGGTGGGGGAATTGAAGAAAATGAAACACCTAAAGAAGCGACAATACGTGAGGTTTATGAAGAGCTGGGCGTGCACGTTGAAATTCAAAAGCTTGTTACGAAGTATGAGTATAAAGATACGCAGTATTTTTATGAAGCCCGTATCATTGGAGGTCTTTTTGGTTCAGGAAAAGGTGAAGAATTTACAAGGATTGATAGAGGCCAATATATTCCGGTTTGGATCCCTATAAAAGAGCTATTACATCTAAATATCAAGCCGTATGAAGTAGCGGAAATGATCGTGCATCGCTACAAAAGTATGAAGTCTGACGACATACAATAAAAACCATTGACATGGCCTTCTGAATTCAGTATTGTATTCAAGTATGTGTTCAAAATCAGGAGGTTTTTTTATGAGTAATCAAACTACACATCATGTAAAAATGACAACAGCGGATCCATCTGGAATTGGTCTATTTGGATTAGCAATGGTAACACTTGTAGCATCATCACAAAAATTAGGATTAACGGATGGTGTTGCATTTGTATTGCCATGGGCAATCTTTTTAGGAGGATTTGCACAACTTTTTGCTTGCGTTCACGATGCAAAGCATAATAATACGTTCGGTACAACTGCATTTGGTGCATATGGTCTGTTTTGGCTAGGCGTTGGAACGTCTTGGTTAATTCAATTAGGTGTATTCGGTGAAAAATTAGCACAAGCTGTAGATCCAAAACAACTTGGAGTAGCCTTCATTGGATATTTAATCTTTACGATTTTTATGACAATTGGAGCAATGGAAACACATAAAGTATTATTTATGATTTTTGTACTTATTGATTTCTTATTTATTGGTCTTTCATTTAGTACTTTAGGTGTTATGCCACATGCTATGCATAGCTTAGCAGCGTATTCTGAACTATGTATTTCATTACTATCTTTCTATGGTTCAGCAGCTGCTGTATTAAATACACATTTCGGAAAAGTTGTATTACCAGTAGGAAAGCCATTTGGCATTTTTAAAAAATAAGAAAAAAGCACGAATGACAAGAATAGTCAGTCGTGCTTTTTTTATACAAATAGAGAGAAGGGTTAATTATGGTGTGTGGATCAATCAAAGGACATGGCCAGCGAATTGTTAATGAAAGGGAAAATTATGTTGTAGCAGGGGCTGGAAAATCGAAAGTGATGCACTGGGAGAAAAGCATTGTGTAAGATCTACAAAAAAAATAGGGAATTCAGCTTTACTTTTATTATATTGATATGATATAGTAATTATAAACCATTTTACTTTTAATAATATAGAGATTTAAATGAGCTGTAACTTCAGAGGAGGATAGCAATGTTAAATCTCCTCTGAGGTTGCAGTTTTTTAATGTCCTTATTATTTTGTAAAGTGGTCGAAAATGAATATGTACATATAGGTACATTGTAGGAGGATTTTTTCATGCAAAACGGTAAAGTAAAATGGTTTAACTCAGAAAAAGGTTTCGGATTCATCGAAGTTGAAGGCGGAGAAGACGTATTCGTTCATTTCTCAGCTATCCAAGGCGAAGGATTCAAAACTTTAGAAGAAGGTCAAGAAGTTACTTTCGAAGTAGAACAAGGTAACCGTGGACCACAAGCTACTAACGTAGTTAAGAAGTAATTGAATTAAAAGGAGAAGGGATTTCCCTTCTTCTTTTTTTTGTTGGATTTAATCCATTTTATCCTGTAGTATATATCATTGAAAATAATTTGACGAAGATAAAGAAAAAACATGGATTGAAGTTTTATAAAAATTTTTGGGTGTTTTTGTCTTAAAATTCAAAAAATAACCTGTAATCTTTTTTAGAAATTTTGTTTTTTGTACTGGTACAGTGGGGACTATATAGTTAAAACTATAATTAGACAAGGAAGAGGTATGTGACTTGAATGAACCTAAATATTATATTGTATTTGATGTTGAGAGGAATTTTCGGCCTTATAAATCGGAAGATCCATTGGAAGTGGTTGATATTGGAGCAATTAAGGTAGAAGCAAGTACAATGCGTATTATTGAGAGATTTTCTTCACTTGTTAAACCGATAGCACCTCTGACTCGTCATACAACAAAATTAACGGGAATTACAAAGAAAGATTTAAAAGGGGTAGAAAAGTTTCCAAAGGTAATGGAGCGGTTTCTTCAATTTGCTGGAGGTGACTATATGTTTATAACATGGGGGAAGGAGGACTATAGATTTCTTGCGCAAGATTGTAAACTACATAATATAGAATGCCCTAATATAGAGAATGAAAGGAAATTTGATTTGCAAAAATTTGTATTTCAAGCATATGAGCAATTATTTATACATATACCAAGTTTGAAATTTGCGGTGGAGCAATTCGCATTAGAATGGGAAGGCAAACAGCACCGTGCCTTTGCAGACGCTAAGAACACCGTAAATATCTTTCTTAAAGTATCAAAGGAAAAGGATATTTATAAGCGATATAAAAGAAATGAGGAGCTCGTACTTGCTAAGAACGGTGTATTGACCGAAAAAGCAAAAAAGAAAATGAAAAGATGGGTATTTAAAGAATTAAAGAAAAAAGAGCATGTTCAATTTAATTGGGAGGATTTTTATAATAGCAAGACATGGGAACATATAATGGAACGGTATTATATTCATGATGATACAATCTTGCTTTTACAGGAATATTTTACTGTTGCTGTACAGAAAGGAAACCAGCAATTACGCGTATTAGAAGAAATGAATGATGTATAGTCAAAAGTTAGGGCGGCTGTTGGAAATAATTTTTATAAGGCGTATCCTTTTACCTAGATTTCTTTAATTAGTAGAAAAAGGAGTATATGTATACAAGTTTTCCAAAATCTAATTTGTGAAATTGTAGTATTTTTTGAGGTGAATGAAATAATTATTCTTATTAATAAGTGGGCTTTTAAATTTTATTTTTGGTTATCTCACTTTGAGCTCGTCTTCATACATCATCTTTCTAAGTTGGTGATTTTTCTAATCGGAGGTTTTAATACTGTAGTAACGCGGTGATAGAAATGTGAGTGGAAATAATCGAGCACTATAAATTAGCGCTCGATCAAAATGTAACTTTTAATATTGATTGGGGTTGGAAGCTTTTTTCTCAATCCTTTCAATCACATCCTGCAACTCATCTGGCTTCAAAAATTCAATAGGAGAGAATCCCTTCTCAAATGTAAGTGTATCCGCTTCAATCATGAGTACATACCTATCGTTTACCTTCGCAATATGGATCTGATCCCCGAAATCTGCAAGTAAGGCCTTCACAGAAATATGATCTGCTTTTACTTTCAGTTCAACCTCAGGGGCATGCTCGACGATTTGCGCTGTGGCTTCCAGTACTTCTTCCGTTGAAAACTGTTCCATAATTTCACGCTTCGGACTTGCAGCCCATACTTCCATTGCTTGGTCAAATTGCTCGCGTTCTTCTGTGCCTTCTTCAAATACATCTTCGATTTGGTCATATACCATATCCATAACTTGTGTTTTCATAATTTCAGGCATGGAACGTTCGTATTCTACGAATTTTAAGAAATCCTCAAAGTAGCGGGCGTGTGATGCTTGGTGTATTTTTAGTTCGCCTACTTCTACCATGCCTTCTTCCGGCATATATGGGTATTGAATGGATTTCATATTTTTTGTTGTAATTGCCATTTCCACGTTATGAATAAGTGTTGCTTCATCAGAAATGGAAGCAACTTTTGGCTCGAAGTCACACTTCATAACGAATACGAACGGGTCGTCAAAGTATTTACGTAATTTTGCCTGAGCAACTAAAAATACACCACCACGTACTGCGCTTGTATCGATATATGTATAAACGAGAGGTTCGCTCATATCTTTGAAATTCTCTTTCGTTTCTGCAAATCGGATACGATTAAATAAATTATAATGAGGATTGGAATCGAATTCGTGCCCAGCTTCTACAATAAATCGACCGATCTTTGTTGGGGCTTGTTCGGTTTTTGCATGGCGTTCTACTTTTCGTTTAGATATTTTTAATAATTCACCATCTAAGAATTCTTTTAAAGGGCTATCTTCATATTCTTCAGCATCTAACGTTTGGAAATGCTTATATCGCTTATCCGCTTGTTCACCTTTTCCTTCTACTTGTACGACATAGAAAGAAAGGAAATTTATTTCAAAATCCATATTTATCACCTTGTTTCATTTCATTGACTCTTATCAGTATAGAGATGGAGAAAACTTTCGTCAATTTAATAAGAGAAAACGAATATTGGAGAACTACTACCTATTAATTGGGGCTATAGGGAAGGAGCCTCCTTCCCTATAGTTTTCTTTATTTTATTAATTAGAATCCATCTTCAAGTGCTGAAAATGGAATATTTAGTCGGTTCTCTACAGTACGTAAACGTTGATTTAATCGATTAAGTCTACGTGTATGGCGTTCTACTGTGTTTTGAAGTTGATTTACTTGACGATTTAATTGATTTACGCGTTGCTCTAGCTCATTTACTCGTCTTTCTAACTGACGGCCACCAGTACCTGGGAATGAAATTGGAATTTGAAATTGTCTGTTTGGATCATATGGATCAATTTGTTCAGTTTGTTCTATATATGGTTGATATTGCGTTTGTCCGTCATATTGACCTTGATAATGATAAGGGGTGTAGGGGACATATGAAGTGTAGGGGTACATAAATATCCTCCGTTCTCTAAATTTGGTTGAATTCATCATAATGTATGTGTAAGAGCGGATGGGTGGCACGGCAAATACCTATTTTGAATGAGATCCTTCATAAGACATATTGAAAAGGATTTTTATGAATTATTATTGATTATGAAAAAATTCTTACATATTAATTTGTTAAAATTGTTTTTGAATTGTCATTTGGTATATACTGGTTAAATAAGAGAGGGTTACAATCTTACAAACTTAAGTTTTTCAAGTAAATATTTGTAGACATTTCTTAAAGAAAAGAGTAATTTTAATATAGTGGAAATCAAATTGTAATATTTTAGAGTCATATTGCAAAAAACATGTAATCATACATACATAAATTTGAAAACAAAGAGTAATAGCAAAAAAAGGAGAGAGTGTATTGTTACGTAAGGTACAAAGTATAGTAATAGGGGCACTATGTGTAAGTATAGTGAGTGGATGTGGTACAAAAGTAAGTGAAGTTTCATTAGTGAGTGGTATAGGAGAGCATACTGTAGAAGCTAAGACTGGAGTCAGTGACAGTGTGAGTTTAGTTGATCCTAGAAGTGGGAAAGAAATAAAAAATGTGAATCTAGCAAACTTAGGTTATTTTGAAGATGAAAATAAATTTAAAAAAGAAGTAACGAAGGTTGCTAAGGAAGTTGGAAAAAGCATTGATCAAAAGATGGTTCCTTCACGTATGGCAAGCAATGGAACATGGCAGGAAGGTAAGCCTTCTTATGAATTAATGGAAAAAGAACTAGTAGACAAATTAATGAATGTAGGTATGTGGGATGCCTCATATCAATTGCCGATTGTTGAGAAAAAACCAGTAGCGACACCGGCCGATGCAAGTGGTAATGGTGCAGTTTTAGGGAGATATGAAACAAATTTAGGTGGTTCTACTGGTGGTAGAATTGAAAATATTCGTTTGTCTGCAAATAGCATTAGTGGAGTTGTATTAGGAAAAGGAGATCGCTTCTCTTTTAATGCCCTGATTGGCGATACAACACCAGACAAAGGGTATCAGTTAGGAAAAGAAATTGTTGATGGAAAATTAGTAGATGGTTATGGCGGTGGTGTATGCCAAACGTCTTCTACTTTATTTAATGCAGCAGATCAAGCTGGATTAAAGATGGTGGAGAGAACAACGCATTCCAAAGAAGTAGGATATGTTCCAAAAGGCCGAGATGCTACAATTGCCTATCCATATTTAGATTTAGTATTTGAAAATACAAATGATGTACCTGTGAAGCTTTATATGAGTATAGAAGGTGGAAAGCTTATTGCTGAGGTACGTGCAGCAAGATAAGAAGTGTATTCTTGTTTCGTGCTTGATTGATAAAGGTTGCCTATTCGTAAGGGATGAAAACATTTTCATTAATAGAAGAGCGAGCTAAGCCATTCTTTCTAGTATTTTTCTAGAAAGAGTGGCTTTTTGTATACAATTAGAAAGCAATTGAGTAGGATAAGGGTGAAATGAGATTTATTTTTTATGTTTTTTAAATATCTGATTAAGATGATGGTTCATATGATCAATATAATCTGTAACAAGCCATTCTAAAGTTACTTCCTGTTGGTCTTCTAACTTACATGTTAGTTGCCATTGTTCATTCTTTACATTGTTTAGTAATCTTATAATTTGTATGTTATTAGCTTCCCATAATTTTAGAATTTCATTTGATGAAAAAGACTGTTGATAATTATGTGTATGCACCCATAAATCTTGGTTATAGCCAGTGAGTGTAATAGCTTCCTTTGAAGTAAGAATATCAACAAAGCGTTTATGATTTACCGTACCGGAATCGCAAAGATGACCTAATATTTCTTTTTTAGACCATTTTGTTAGATTAAATTTTATGTCCATATCAGAAAGAAGTATCATTTTTTGCGAAGCAGTATGAATTATATTTTCTAATTGGGTTGCCAATGTAGACATGTGAACTCCTCCTTTGTCCTTAATAACTGGATGTTTACAGCTCAATCCAATACCTTCTTACAACATTACCGTCTTCTTCCATAAAGTCACTATCACGAAATCCTCTGTTATGCAAAATTGTTTTTTCTGAAGCGGTATTATTTTCATCGCAAACAACAAGCACTTTTGTAACACCTAATTCTTTTATTTTTTCTAACGATAAAGCTAACAATTTTGTAGCGTATCCTTTTTGTCTTGCTGAAGGGCGGATGCCATAACCAATATGTCCACCAGCATTGAATAAATGCTCTGTTAAACGGTGACGAATATTAACAACACCAACAATTTCTTTATCTTGTGTAACAAGCCAATAAGTAGAGTCAGGTACCCAGCCTTTACGGAGGTTTTTTCCTTCCGCTGCATCGAGTAACTCTTGAACCATGGCAGGTAAGTTAGAAGGATCTTTTGCAATAACCCAAGGAATCATTGTTTCACCACTATTTTTCCATTCTTGATAAAATTCTAAGTATTCTTTTTGTAAGTCAATTGTGGGTTGTACTAAGTAGACATCCATTATTATTAGACTCCTTTTATGTATTTTTTGAAATATTAAAATAATCTTAACATAATTTGGATGATAGAGAAATAAAGTACTTGCAGATATTGATGTTTCTGAATAAGAGGTGATAGATTGAAATGTTCAAAGGGTATTCATTGTTTCAATGAACATGTACATGGAGGTTTGCAAAATCGATAATTCGTATATGCAAAATTTATCTGTAATATTTCACCATGTTCATAATGTTGTAGAAAGACATGAATTCCTAAACTGAAAATTTATGAATAAACTTTTTGATCGTGAGACAAGAAACTCTAAACTCTTTTAAATTATGGTGATAGGGTGGCTTGTCTACTGTGAGAACACAAGGATTTGAAACATGAAAAGACTACAAAGCTTTCTTAAAAAAGCGCTTTGCAGTCTTATAATTTCTTATTTTATTTAATATAAACAGACAAATAAAATAAGGAGAAAAATGATGAAACGAAACTCTAGCCCTCATTAAATAAAGTAAAACCAATTGCACACAAGGGTCCTTTAGTCAAAAGCTTCACTAATTGTTGTGCAGTATATTTTGGTGAATATTTCATGTCATTTTGAAGCCACCAAATTGCCATCCCAACAACAGAGGAAGTGATGAAATGCAATACCATATCCTTTGGAATATCTAAATCATGTTCTTCAATTTTAAGCTCAATGAAATTTTGTTCAAGGTTATCCATAATAGTCCGCTGCATTTGTAGGTTAAAATCATAAATGCCATGAGGACCAAGCATGGTTTTATAAAAGTCTGCATGTTTTACCATACATTCAAATATGGATTGTAAAATTTCCTCGAATTTCGAAAGATCTATTTGATCTCCCTGTACATGGGCATATAGGACCATCTTACTTGTCAACTCTCCTAGTACCCCCTCACTAAGCTTTGTTAACAAATCTTGTTTATCCTTGTAATGCGAGTAAAATGTTGCCCGATTGATGAGTGCCTCATTTGTGATGTCTTGAATGGTAATAGCATCGTATCCCTTTTCTGCTATCAGTTTGATAAAAGCATCATATATAAATTTCTTTGTCCGAATAATCCGAAGATCCGCTTTTTTCAACATCTTATACCTCCTTGTTCGTTATTGCTGTTATAAACAACAGATTCTACCCTGTTGTTTCTTATCTTACATTTATGTCCTAAATGTAAATTGCATTGTGTAGCAAAAACGATATAATTTCATTATAAACAACATGAATTCATTATAAACTACATATTGTTCGTTATCTATCTTTTTGTTAGACGAATGCTAGGAGGAATAATTTAAAATGCTTACAGTAAAGCAATTTTTCAAACAAAAGATGGTTCTAGGTGGCTTGTTAGGTATTATGGCTGCTGTTATCATCGCTAGTTTTGCTTTTATGGGATCAACTGTTAATCCTGTTCCAAAAGACTTGCCGGTTGCCTTAGTAATACAGGATACAGGTGTGAACTTACAAGGACAAGGAAGTGTAAATATAGGAGATAAAATAAAAGAGCAAATTCTGCAAAATAAGCAAAGCACAGTTAAATGGACGTTCTTACAAACGAAAAAAGATGTATTGCAAGGGATGAAGGATAAGAAGTATTACGCTGCCATTGTGTTTCCACCAGAAATATCCCAGCAACTTGTATCGCTGACCACACCTAAGGGAAAACAAACTGAGGTACAAGTCTTGGTGAATCAAGGAATGAACTATAATGCCGCAATGGTTTCGAGCCAAATGATTGATAAGTTCATTGGAGGGATCAACGAAAATATCCGTAATACCTTGCTTGATCAGCTTTCACAAAAAAATATGACACTAACAACTGAACAGGCAAAGTTATTGGCAAGCCCATTTATTGTTAAAACGGAGTTGATTCATCCAGTTCAAGCACATACAGGTAATGGAAATATTCCTATAATGCTGACACAAATCTTATGGATTACTACTCTTATCAGTTCCTTAGTCTTATTTATAGCTGTCCAAAAGTTTACAAACGGACGTGTTACAGGAAAATCAGTCTTATCACAGATCCTTGCAGGTTCTGTTTTCGTGACAGTAATTGCAAGTTTAATCCTTTTCATTGCTCATACCATACTCGAGGTAAACATACCGAACCAAGGAGAAATTTTCTTATTGTTCCTTTTCTTTGGCTTCATGTTCTTCCTTTTGCAAAGTGCAGTACTCAACTGGATTGGGCGTGTCGGGGTACCAATATTAATGGTATTCTTCTTCTTTTCTATGCCAATCTTATCACTGGCACACGAATTTCTTCCGGATGTGACAAAACACTGGTTGTATTCTTGGACTCCTTTTAAGTACAGTGTAGAAGCATTTCGTAGCAGCTTCTTCTTTGGCGGGTACAGGATAGGCTCATATGTTCAAGTGATGGGGCTTCTTGGACTTGTATCTCTTATAATTATGGTACTGTCTGTATTCAAAAAAGATAAACAAAAAGGTTCTATATCTACTGTGTCAGTATAGAGGAAGTAAATCCATAGTCAAAAAGATACAAGGGAAATTCCTTGTATCTCTTTGGCTTTCATGAGCTCGAATTTATTAAGTCATTACATTTTATGTGAATGATATGACGGACTAGAGCAGCACCCCTGTGATTTAACACTAATAGAAATGTTAGATTACAGCTTCCATATACGAATCCTATATTTAAGACAGAATGGGTGAATTTTATCAAGATGAAAAATCCTATCGTTCAATTATTATTTGTGTTTACACTTGTCTCTATCGTGCTCTTTCTGTTAGATACATCCATTATCTCACTATACAACTTTGTCCGCGTACTATGGTATATCGCAATAGTAGGAATTTCCTTCATTATTTTTATCGAAAACCGTTCCCCACAAAGTACTTTAGCATGGTTTTTGGTATTAGCACTTTTTCCGATTGGTGGAGTACTTTTGTACTGTCTTTTTGGCCGGAGCCGCTGGAGAAGAAAAAAACATCTACGTCGTTCAGAGGAGAAAAGAAAATTATTCCGTGAGATTTTAGAAGAAAAACGCCTAGATCTATCATTCACTTCCTCATTAAGTGAGCGCTCTGCTCGTTTAACACAGGTTGTACAAAAATTCGGTGGCGGTCCTGTTGCCAATAATACCACAACAAAACTCTTAACAAATGGGGATCAAACATTTACAAACATTATACAAGCTATTGAAAATGCTACACATCATATACATATTCAATACTATATTTATCGAGCAGATGAAATTGGTACAAAAATTCGCGATGCATTAATAAAGAAAGCAAAATCTGGTGTAATTGTACGCTTTCTTTATGATGGGATTGGAAGCAATTCATTACGAAAGCGCTTCTTACAACCCATGAAAGATGCAGGAATTGAGGTTATGGCATTTGATCCTGTTCTTTCGGCATGGCGTCCACTTGAAACAGTAAATTATCGTAACCATCGTAAAATTGTCATTGTAGACGGAGAGATTGGTTTTACAGGTGGGCTCAACGTTGGCGATGAGTATCTTGGTCGTTCTAAAAAATTCCCAATTTGGCGTGACAGCCACTTACGAATAGAAGGAAAAGCATTGTACAAATTACAAGCAATATTCCTTGAGGATTGGCTCTATGCCTCTAGTGATTTAAATACTTATTCTTGGAATCAATTTATGAATACAAAATACTTTCCAGGTAAAGAAAAGTCTCATGCAGAAGGTGCTGTTCAAATTGTAGCAGGTGGGCCGAGTTCAGATGATACAAACATTCGTAATACTTTACTTGCTGTTATAGGTTCTGCTAAGAAATCAATTTGGATTGCAACACCCTACTTCATCCCGGATAAAGAAATATTAACATTACTACGTTTAAGTGCAATGGCTGGAATAGATGTCCGTATTCTATATCCAGGTAAGAGAGATAGAATCATTAGTGATCAAGCATCTCAATCATACTTCACACCTATTCTAAAAGCCGGTGCTTCAATTTACAGCTATAAAGATGGGTTTATGCACGCTAAAATTGTACTTGTAGATAATGAAATTGCAACAATTGGCACAGCAAATATGGATGTCCGTAGCTTTGAACTAAATTATGAAATCATTAGCGTACTTTATGAATCTAAGACAGTTCTTGATATTAAGCATGATTTTGAAAAGGACTTTAATTATTCAACTGAAATTCGATGGGAATCGTTTCAGAAACGTAGTATTCAAAAACGAATAATGGAATCCCTAATGCGTCTAATTTCTCCTTTATTATAATTCTGAAAAAAGTAATCTAAACAAACTGGATTACTTTTTTCTTTTTGATAAAAGCATCATATATAAATTTCTTTGTCCGAATAATCCGCAGATCCGCTTTTTCAACATCTTATATCTCCTTGTTCGTTATTGTCATTATAAACAACAGATTTCATCTTTTTGTTTCTTACCCTACATTTATGCCTTGAATGTAAATTGCATTGTGTAGTAAAAACGATATAATTACATTATAAACAACATGAATACGTTATAAACTACATATTGTTCGTTATCTATCTTTTTGTTAGACGAATGCTAGGAGGATGAAAATGAGAGAAGAACAAACAAGCAATATTCCACAACCCAAAACATATGGGCCACTCGGTAACTACCCTTTATTCGACATGAGTCAACCTACTATTTCTTTTTGTGAGATAGCGAAAGAATATGGACCAATATTTCGGCTGACTGCTCCAGGTTTTAAAACAATATGTATCTCTGAACACAAACTGGTAACTGAAGTCTGTGATATCAATCGTTTTGATAAACATGTTGCAAATGATATGGTGCATGTACGCGAATTTACGGGGGACGGTCTGTTTACGAGTAAAACATCGGAGCCAAACTGGCGAAAAGCCCATAATATATTGCTGCCAACATTCAGCCAACAAGCCATGAAGGGATATCATACCATGATGTTAGACATCGCTTCGCAGCTGATTCAGAAATGGGCTCGGTTGAATCACGATAGTGATCATATCGATGTACCCGGAGACATGACCCGTCTTACTTTGGATACGATTGGTCTTTGTGGTTTTAACTACCGATTTAATAGTTTTTATAAAGAAAAACATGATCCATTTATCGACAGCATGGTACGTGCACTTGACGAAGCTATGCATAAAGTTGCCCGCTCGAAGGGCATGGATACTCTGATGATTAGAAAAAACAGACAATTCCAAGATGATATACAAAGCATGTTTTCGTTGGTAGACCAAATCATTAAAGAGCGAAAGGCCAATGGAAATAACGGAGAAATAGATTTACTGTCACGCATGTTAAACAGTAAAGACCCTGAGACCGGTGAGGGGTTGGATGATGTAAATATCCGATACCAAATTATTACTTTCTTAATTGCTGGGCATGAAACAACAAGTGGTTTATTATCCTTTACGACTTATTTTTTACTAAAACATCCAGAAGTTCTGAAGAAAGCATACGAAGAAGTGGATCAGGTCCTTGGTGATTCCACTCCATCTTATAAACAAGTGCTAAACCTCAAATACATTCGCATGATTCTAAACGAGGCCATACGGTTATGGCCGACCGCTCCATCTTTTGATGTGTATCCAAAGGAGAATACTATAATCGGTGGACAGTATCATGTGAAAAAAGGTGAAGGTTTGACCGTGCTTCTTCCCGCGCTTCATCGGGATAAAGAAGCGTGGGGGGAGGATGCAGAAGAATTCCGTCCGGAACGTTTCGCAGACCCTTCTAAAGTACCAAATCATGCATATAAACCATTCGGGAATGGTCAACGTGCTTGTATTGGTATGCAGTTCGCACTTTATGAAGCTACGCTGGTACTTGGGATGATTCTTCAAAAGTTTGAATTAATTGATTATGAAAACTATCAGTTGAAGATTAAGCAAACATTGACCATAAAACCAGAAAATTTAAGAATTAGAGTTAAATTAAGAGAAGAGAAGGAAGTCGCACCCTTACTGAATCTTCCGTTGGATGATGAAAAGGAGAAAGTGACTTCTCAATATTCAAAACAAGAAGTACTTGAAGGTGCTGAAAACGTACCTCTGCTTGTATTGTATGGTTCAAATTTAGGAAGAGCAGAAGAGATTGCTAGGCAGCTGGCAGACCATGCACAGTTACTGGGATTTCAGAGCAAGGTGGGAATATTGAACGATTACATCGGCAAGTTACCTAAAGAAGGTGCAGTGTTCATTGTAACTTCTTCATATAATGGTCAACCAACTGAGAATGCCGCTCAGTTCGTAAAATGGCTGGAACAAGCAGACAAAGAGGAATGTACAGGAATCAGGTATGCAGTTTTTGGCTGCGGAGATCGGAATTGGGCGAATACTTACCAGAGTGTTCCGAAGTTTATTGATAAAGAGCTTGAACAGAAAGGTGCCATGAAGCTTACCACAAGGGGAGAAGCAGATGCCGGAGGAGATTTTGAGAATGATTTTGCTGAGTGGCAAGAGAATATGTGGAAGGATGTCTCGAATGCTTTTGGCCTAAAGATGAAAGAGGGAACAGAAATATTGTCTCATCAATCATCGCTTTCCGTTCAATTGATTTCAGGTCCCCCTGCTAATCCGGTCGCTCAAAATAACGAAGCTGTTTATGCAACGGTGATTGCTAGCCGAGAGCTTCAGTCATCTGAAAGTGAGCGGAGCACTCGTCATATTGAGATAGCCTTGCCGGAAGGAGTTACTTATCAGGAAGGAGACCACCTTGGAGTGCTGCCAAGTAACAGCCGGAAAAATGTCAACCGAATTTTAAAACGTTTTGGATTAAATGGGAAGGATCAAGTCATTCTGAGTACAAGTGGACGCAGCGTAGTTCATCTTCCTTTGGACCGTCCTGTTAGTTTATTTGACCTTCTTAGCCATAGTGTTGAGGTTCAAGAAGCGGCAACCCGAGCACAAATACGGGAATTGGCAACATTTACAGTTTGTCCTCCTCATAAATATGAATTGGAAGTATTATTGGAAGATGGAGTTTATCAGGACCAAATACTAAAGAAACGTATTTCAATGTTGGATCTTCTTGAAAAGTATGAAGCGTGTGAAATTCCGTTTGAACGCTTTTTAGAACTTCTTCCTGCGCTCAAACCGCGTTACTATTCTATTTCAAGCTCTCCACTCGTTGCACAGGATCATCTAAGTATTACGGTTGGTGTTGTTAGGGAACCTGCATGGAGTGGACAAGGAGAATATAAAGGTGTCGCTTCTAATTATTTAGCTCAGTGTCACAATGAAGATGAGATTACTTGTTTTGTTCGAACTCCAGAATCACGTTTTCAATTACCCGAAGATCCAGCAACACCAATTATCATGGTTGGACCAGGAACTGGAGTTGCACCATTCCGTGGGTTCTTACAAATGCGTCGTGTCCAAAAGCAAAAAGGTGTTAACTTAGGGGAAGCGCATCTGTATTTCGGTTGTCGTCATCCTAAAAAAGATTATCTCTATCGTACAGAACTAGAAAAAGGTGAAAAAGATGGCTTAATATCTTTATACACAGCTTTTTCTCGCTGGGAAGGACATCCAAAAGCATATGTACAGCATTTAATGAAACAAGATGGAGCTAATTTAATTTCGTTATTAGATAAAGGTGCTCACCTTTATATATGTGGTGATGGAAGTCGAATGGCTCCAGATGTAGAAGATACTCTTTGTCACGCATATCAAGAGGTTCATGGAGTCAGTGAACAAGAGGCAAGAAATTGGTTGGATCAGTTACAGCTTGAAGGACGATATGGAAAAGATGTTTGGGCTGGAAACTGAATTTATCCCGCTATTTGCGGGCAGTAATACGCCCGCCTCAAAATTCAGCGAAAGCAAAGAAGTTAGGTGGGAGATACACTGCTCGTAAAAGCCCGATTGGTGAGGCCAAATAATCAGTGGGGGATGAAGAAAACCCTACTGATTAAAGTTACACTTTATACCCCCTTTTACAAGTTACTATTTTAGGAGGATTAATCATGACAATTAGAAATACGTACAAATTTTATTTAAACGGAGAATGGAGAGAAAGCTCTTCAGAAGAAACAATCGAAATTTTATCGCCATACTTACACGAAGTAATTGGTCAAGTATAAGCAATTACTCGCGGCGAAGTAGATGAAGCAATTGTATCTGCAAAAGAAGCCCAAAAATCATGGGCTGAAGCTTCTTCTACAAGATCGCGCAAAATATTTATATAAATGGGCTGATGAGCTCGTAAATATGCAAGATGAAATTGCTGCTATTATTATGAAAGAAGTCGGTAAAGGATATAAAAATGCGAAGAAAGAGGTTGTTCTTACAGCTGACTTCATTCGTTACACTGTTGACGAAGCACTTCACATGCACGGAGAAAGCATGGTGAGTGATAGCTTCCCTGGCGGATCTAAATCTAAACTTGCGATTATCCAACGTGCACCACTTGGTGTTGTATTAGCAATTGCACCATTTAACTACCCATAATAAGAGCTGCTGCAAAACTTGCACCAGCTCTTATTATGGGTAACGCAGTTATCTTTAAATCAGCAACACAAGGCGCAATTAGCGGTATTAAAATGGTTGAAGCACTTCATAAAGCTGGCCTTCCCAAAGGTCTTGTAAACGTAGCAACTGGACGCGGTTCTGTTATCGGGGACTACTTAGTAGAGCATGCTGGCACCATATTAATTAATTCCTGAAAATCCACTGTTTATTGAATGATCAAAATCTCTTATTGCGATATAAGAAATTGTTCTTTGAAGGTGGGACTTAATTCACTCCAGACATCAAATTTATTACCATCTAAATCATAAAAAACAAAGTTCTTTCCAGTGTGTCCTCTGTTCTCGATCTCTCCAACTTTTATTTCCTTTTTAATAAAATCACTATGGATTGATTCAAGTACATTTAAACCATTAACTTCAAATGTTAAAGAGAAGCGCTCTTTACCACAAAAATCATAAAAATTTAAGCTTTGATTTGCTTGGGATTTAACCAGAAAAAAACTTTGGTTTGCAAAGTTAAGAATAGCCATTGTCTTCGTCTTTATAGCTTAACTCTGCACCTAATTTGTTTACATACCATTTTGAAGAAAGTTCTACATTGGTAACAGGAATATAAATAGTTCCAACCCTCAATAATTTTTCTTTCATTCCACTCTCTCCTTTCTGTATATTTCTACAAAAAGAATAACGTTTTCTATGAATTATGGATATAAATTCATCTTTGATTGATAGTAGTGTATGGTGGCCCCTTATAGATTATTTTTTTCTTACAGCATATGTGATTGCATTTGTTTTTAATAAAACCGACTTTTCATTTCGAAAAATTTTATATTCGAGTGGTTTTACTATGATATTTAATAATTCCCAACCATCATATATTTGTCTTAATTTATTCATCATTTCTTCTGTTGGAATGTTTATCTCCATTCATTAGTGCATCCAATTTCTTATTGGTATCCATATCAATTTCTTCAACTTCAGAATTTACAATGATATAATTTATTCCGTTGTACTTCGTTCCGTCTGCCATTCGTTGAACAACTTTTCCAAATACCTCTTCTGATTGGACATGTTCTAAACTTGAAACTGCAACAATGAAGTCGAAATTATTAGGCTTAATGTCATAGTTTCCTATATCAGCTTTTTCAGTTTGAATTACTTCTTTAACTTCATATTCCTCACTGTATTGATTTAATTTTTGTAAAGCAGAGTCTAATAAATCCACACACACAACTGTACCGCCATTTTCTTTTATAGCTTGAGCCAATGGGATACTATTTCTACCCACTCCAGAACCTAAATCAAGCACACTAAGATCGTCTTTTCCATCAAATAATGAAATTAGATCTATTACCGTTTTTACGGGTTTATGTAGCCACGAACCTTCTTCAAACAGTTTATAATTATCGTAACAATAGTCGTGATATTTTTTTTCCTCTTTTCTTATAAATTCAATTCTGTTCATTGTTTTTCCTCATTTCTCAAATTATGTATTCTATAAATTACTGTAACAGATTTAATATAACTTTTTGAACTACCTTATCTTGTTACTTGAAGAAAGAATGATGAATAATATATACATGTGAGGTTGACATAACCACTCATTATTGGTAGTATCCAAAAAAATGTCACTTCTTATCTGAAAAAAGATAAGAAGTGACATTAGAAGATTTAAAACGAATGAAAAAAGAAATGCTTCGTCTAAAAGAAGAAAATGAAATTTTTAAAAAGGCTATGGCCATATTCGCGAGAAAATAAAAGATACAGAATTACACCAATTTATTGATTGTCACAAAGAAACGGACTCTGTTCATATAGTGCGCCAAACTTTTGGGATAGCAAGAAGTTCTTACTACCAATCTCATCACAAAACAGAGTGTAAGCGTAGTCGTGAAAATAAAGAATTAACCAAAAAAATTAAACAAATCCATCAAGATAGCGAAGGGCGTTACGGCGCACCAAAGATTCATCAAACACTATTGGAACAAGGTGTAAAAATAAGCATAAAACGTGTACAACGGCTCATGAAAAAAGAAAATATCCGTTCTATTACCTTAAAAAATACAAACCACATTCATCAAAATCAACTGTAGAGGAGGGGGAAAATCTATTAAAACAAGATTTCTCTACAACTACAATTAATGAAAAGTGGGTAGCGGATATTACTTATATTCACACGCTAAAAGATGGTTGGTGTTACCTTGCATCTGTGATGGATTTGTATTCTAAAAAAATTGTTGGATACTCATTTTTACAAAATATGACAACGAATCTTGTGATAAAAGCATTAGAAAACGCTTACTATATACAGAACCCACCAGAAGGTCTTATTCTACATACTGACTTAGGAACTCAATATACAAGTCAGGAATTTCAAACCTTACTCGCGAATTATAAAATCAAACCCTCTTTCAGTAAAAAAGGGTGTCCATATGATAATGCTTGCATAGAGTCGTTTCATGCCATTTTAAAGAAAGAAGAAGTATATCGTACAAAATATTCCACATTTGAACAAGCAAACGTAGCACTATTTCAATACATCGAGGGATGGTATAACCGCAAGAGAATTCATAGTAGTATTGGTTATAAAACTCCCCAAGCAATAGAAGATCTAGCTAACAAAGTAGCTTAGATTTAACTTTTTGGTGTCCAAAACATTGACTCAAATCCATATATTTTCCTTTACACTAACATAAAGGTGTAATATAGTTAAGTTAACTAAACTAAACTATGTGTCGAAACAAAAAACGGCGCACAATGCAATAACAGAATGGCTGGAGGAACAATACTATGACCAGATCTTATAAAGAAGTAATTAACGAAATGAATCGAGCCTACAATGAATTCTACATTTTACTATCTCAGGAGTTAAAGGATGAGTTCGGTCTTACAGGGCAGCAAGAGAGTATGATATTCTATATTAATTTAAATAAAAATACTACAGCGAACAATATTGCGACCACTTTTAATATATCTAAAAGCGCTGTTAGCCAAGTTTTATCTAAATTGGAAAAGCATAATATGATTTCGAAACAAGTAAATCCTAACAATAAACGTGAGTATTTCCTTACACTTGGTCCTAATGGTAGCAATTATATAGAACGGTTGTCTCAGCTAGATGATTTACTTATTGAGAAGTACTTCTCTAAAATTGATATCGAAGCCTTGCAGCAAATGACTGATACCTTAATTAAAATAAATAAAATTATATTGGAAGAAAAAAAGAAGACACTTGAGCCCAAATAGTAATAAAGTTTCTATGAAGCGATTTTTATTAAAAAAGTTGTATATGTTCACTGAGTTTTAATTAACTTTTTGAAACATTACTTAGTTAGTTGAAAGAGGGAAAAGCATGTTATGAGTTATATACCAAGTATTATTACGATAGCAAATTTTATCTGTGGACTTCTGGCTATTTACTCAGTTTTCGTTCACGATATTTATTTTGGAATGATTTTTATTATTACAGGTATGTTATTTGATCTTTTTGATGGCATGATTGCTCGGAAACTTGATTCTGTTTCGGAGATAGGTAGAGAACTAGACTCATTTGCGGATTTAGTTACCTTTGGTATAGCTCCGTCTATACTTGCATATAGTGTAGCTTTAAAAGATCTGCAGTCTATTGGGATGCTATGTGCACTGGCTTACAGTATTTGTGGAATGCTTCGGCTTGCTAGATTTAATATTCAACAAAGCAAGCTCCCGACGTTTATCGGAATGCCAATTCCATTTGCGGCAATGTGTCTCGTCATTTTATGCTTTTTGAATAATCCTATTCTTATAGCCCTTGGCACATGTGTACTGTCTTATTTAATGGTGAGCAAAATAAAATTCCCCCATTTTAAAAAACATATGTCAAAAAAATTGGAGTCTGAAAGATGGAATTAGTACAGCAGGTTATAGCAGACTATGGTTACCTCGCTATTTTTTTGATGCTTGTTCTTGGGATTGTAGGAATACCAATCCCTGATGAAGTCATGATGACAGTCGTAGGTTACTTTACAAATATTAATGTCCTGAATTATGAGCTTGCCATTTTAGTCAGTTTTGTAGGAGCGTTGTTGGGTATGTTGATCAGTTATATGATCGGCAAAAAGGCAGGTCGTCCTTTTATTGAGAAATATGGGAAATGGATCGGTTTGAAGGAAAAGAGAATAATCAAAGTTGAAAAGTGGATGGGGAAATATGGATCCTATTCTCTTATTTTTGGGTATTTCATTCCAGGTGTCAGACATATAACCTGTTACCTTTCGGGGATTAGCAAAATGAAGTTGAAAACTTATATTTTGTTCGCTGCTATCGGCGCATTTTTATGGTGTTTCGTTTTTATTACGTTCGGCAGGGTTATAGGAGTTATTCATGAATAAGAATGTATGAAATTATCGAAAAGATTCTAACTGGAAAAGCTAACTCTAAAATCATTCAAGACAGTTATGACGATGTTTTGCGGTTATCTCATTCTAGAGGTCACGTTATCAAAAGCGAAAACTTGTACGTTAAGGGATAACATGTTGTTTTGTACAGAAACCCCATGTTATTGAATATAGATATAAAATAAAAAGCTGACATAAAATCATCCTTTTTTTGTGTGGAAGAGAGTATCCGGCACTGGATAGAAGCGGTCAGTTCTTTATTTCACGTGACTTATATATTAGAAAAACAATAGGGATATATGTATTTTTTTAATAGTAGCAGCTGTAGTTGTTGATATGTAAATACAATGAAGCAGGTAAAGGAGCACAGCATGATTCGTATGGCACTAAGAGCATTTAATATACAAATATGTTATTTGCTAGGCGCGATGTTATTAGGATGGGTTATGACGCCTTTCTCGTCCCATTTTTTAGGTGCAAGCATTGGCTTGCTTGTTAGTATGTATTGTGTTTGGATTTTAGGAAGGCGTATTGAAAAGTTTGGAGATAGCATTGTAAAAAAAGTAAAAGCACCGACGCTTGGTATGATGAATCGGTTTGCAGCAGCGATACTCGGTGCGATTATTATGTATGAGATTGAACATCATAGTGTCATGTGGACATTTGCTGCTGGAATTATGGGTGGTTATTTCTTAATTGTGATTAATTTAGGATATTATAGCATGAAAGATGCGAAGAAATAGATTAGCATAAAACCTTTTTGGGTCCACTCAAAGTAGCCACAATCTTTTCATAAACAGATTGTGGCTATTTTTTATCTAATTTGAAGCGTTTAATCGATTAGGTGAGCTGGCGTAATCGCACTGGTACAGTGGTAACTGGACTATTGTTAGAATTAGGTTATGCTTCCAATGTTGGAGATGCAGAACAACAAGTAAAAGAAGTTCGTTCAGTTATTAATATTAAACTGGAAATGAAGTAAGTGTTGAAACATGTATACGTATAATTCATCTAATCCCCAAAAACAAGAACTTTTGGGGATTTTTCTTTAAAGGAGTTATCTTCTTTCAAATTTATTTATTTGATTTAACCTAAGGCTACATGGGTAGAATTTTGTAAATCTATAAAATTCTAGTTTAGACTTTCTTGTTCTTGTACAAATGTTAATTAACAAGAATAAACAGATGAAATTTTGTTGATTTTAGTTTAAACTAAGGGTAATACACTTTTTAGGAGTATTGATAAATACCACTTAAGATATGCATCCCATTCAAGTGTTAAGATAGGAGGTCTCCCATGATTGATTTACTAAAAAAAATAGGTTTGTCTGATTTAGAAGCAAGGTGTTATTTGACGTTATATGAAGAGACAGAGTTGTCCGGCTATGAAGTTGCAAAACGGGTATCTGTATCAAGAACAAATGTATATGCTGCATTACGATCATTAACGGACAAAGGAGCTTGCCGTAGTATAGAAGGGGAGACAGTGCTTTATAATGCTGTTCCAATTAAGCAATTAATTCGCCTTGTTCAAACTGAATTTGAACAAACTTCGAAGGCTCTTATTAATCAATTAAAAAATCCGCCTAGACCTGCATCTGCTTTTTATAATTGGCAAGGGAGCAATGCGTTAGATAATGCTGCACGTCGCGTTATTGCAAATGCAGAAACATCTATAGTTGTAGATGTTTGGTCAGAAGATTTACACCATATAGAGGAAGCGTTACTTGTAGCTGAATGTAAAGGGGTTAGTGTCATATTAATTACAATGGGAGCATGTAAAACACCTCTTAAACATGTATTCCAGCATTATAGGGACGAAGAATGGCCTGTGGATGAAAGGAAATTTTCTATTCTCTGTGATTCTAGTTCAGCTTTAATTGGTAGTTTCAAAGGAGATATGAAGCCATCTGCATTAGAGACGAGCCATCCAGCAGTAATTGAAGTAATAAAAAACGCTTTTTACCATGATATGATGATGCAACACATTGAAGAAGATTTTGGAAAAGAATTTCAGGAGAAGTATGGTGAGAATTACCGGAAAATGTTAAGTTATTTCAAAGAGAAAGGTTTGCATGTTTAATTGGGGTGCTTTTGGAATTATTGCTGCAAATCAAGATATACATGAAGAAATGGAAAAGGACCTTCAAAATCTTTTCGCATATATACAAAAGAGTCCAATACAAGTGGACTCTTTTTCGTTTTTTGATGGTAGGAAGAAGTTGTATTCATTGTTGCTTTGTATCATTATAGAAAAATGAAACGAAATGCGCTATTGGTATAAAGTATTACGATGTGAATACAGTTGTCGCGCATTCATATATATTAGGTGCAATCTACATGTAAACGGTGTATACCGCAGTGTAAACACTTGAAAAGATATCCTTGCAAACTACCTTGATGCCCCAATGAATACTGAAAATCTTGTAAACTAAGTCCATAATACTCCGTAAATTCAACTAAGTCTTGTTGTAATTCATTCTCTAAATGAGCGATTTCTTTCCATTCTACATATCCAATGAATGCACAAAAATCATTGCAATGTCCTAGCCAGTATTCCTGTTGCCATCCGCGATATCCAGGTGTTCTATGGGTAAGTTCCTTTAATTTTTCTTCATCGTTTACTTCATCACAAGAGTATGAATCTTGAAATTCGCCATCAAATTTTTTAGCTGCATTTCCATTAGCGATACACCAAGGGCAGATGCTTTCTACATTTTCTATGGAATAGAAAGGACCGCTATAAACATATTCACGTTCGTTTTTGCAAACACAACAAGTCGTAAGTTCTTTTTTTATAATCCCTAATTCTAATGAGTTCGGATTATATTTAAAGGTTGGTAATTGCACGTCTAATTCCCCCATAAATGATATTTATCCTGTATGTCTATTGTTAAATTCAGGTTAATTTGAATATAAACAAAATTTCTTGATGTTACAAACATTAACTCTGGATAATTTTAGTAATCTCCTAACAAGAAAAGAGAAATTTCGAAATTTAAATTGTTTCCGAATTAAGACTTGAATTATTTGATTTTTCAGATTAACATGTATGGAATAGTTCATCAGATGAATCATTATAAAACGATCTTAAATTGTATATCAAATCTGTAACAAAATGATGGGAGAGAATAAAATGAAAGCTGAAACTGCAAATTTGATAATTGCCTTAAAAGAGGTACTTCCTGAAACGCAAGTAGTAGTAAATGAAACGGTGAGAGAATTGCACAGTAAAGATGAATCTTATCATGCTAGTAGTTTACCAGATGTTGTCGTATTTCCAACAACGACAAAAGAGGTTAGTGAAATAATAAAACTAGCGAACAAGTACCAAGCACCCGTTGTACCATTTGGAGTAGGATCAAGTTTGGAAGGGCATGTGATTCCATATGAAAACGGGATTACAATAGATTTCTCACTTATGAATCAAGTGCTAGAGGTAAGAGAAAATGATTTTCTCGTTAAAGTTCAACCGGGTGTGACTCGTTCGCAGCTCAATAAAGAGTTGAAAAAGCATGGGTTGTTTTTTAGTGTAGACCCAGGAGCCGATGCTACGCTAGGAGGAATGGCTGCTACAAATGCAAGTGGAACGACTTCAGTAAAGTATGGTGTGATGCGTGATCAAGTTCGTGATTTAGAAGTGGTACTGGCAGATGGGACAATTATACACACAGGGACTCTAGCGGCAAAGTCATCATCTGGCTATCATTTAAATGGTATTTTCGTTGGATCAGAAGGAACACTTGGTTGTTTTACGGAATTGACATTAAAAGTGTATGGAATACCTGAGCATACGATGGCAGCAAGAGCATCTTTCCCGGCAGTAAATGATGCTGTAGAAGCTGTGATTGATATTTTACAAGCTGGCATTCCGATCGCACGGATTGAACTTGTTGATGAACTTTCAATGAAACAAGTTAATCTTTATAGTGAAACAAATTATAGAGAAGAACCAACTTTATTTTTAGAGTTTCATGGGAATGAAGCAGGATTAAAACAGGATGTTGAATTTACAAAAGAAATTGTGAAAGATCATAAATGTAATGCTATTTCATTTGAAACAGAAACGGCAGCAAGAAATAAATTATGGGAAGCAAGGCACAACTTAGCGTATGCATATGTTCATAGCCATCCAGGGGAAAAACTGATGAGTATGGACGTTTGTGTGCCAATTTCAGAGTTAGCAAATGCAATACAGTATGCTAAAGAGACTTTAGATGCAATGGGAATTGTTGGGGGGATACTTGGACATGTCGGAGATGGGAATTTTCATGTTCTATTAATGGTGAATCCTAATGATATAGAAGAAGTGCATAAAACAGAAGCGGCAAATGAAAAAATTGTAATGTATGCTCTTGAACGCGGTGGAACATGTACAGGTGAACATGGGGTAGGAATTGGTAAACGAAAATATCAAGAAAAAGAGCATGGGGCAGCACTTCTTGTGATGAAAAATATAAAACAAGCTCTTGATCCGAAAAACATTCTGAATCCGAATAAGATCTTTAAAATGAAAGAATAGGGAATGGTTCTACTAATAACTAGTGGGGAATGAAAAAACAACTGATTAAAGCTTCACTTTATACGAATCATGTGAAAGAAATGCTCCCCCTTCAAGTGAAGGAGGAGCATTATGTTATATAAACAGTAAATCATGAAAAGGTGTTGACTGCATGTTTTCTCACGTACCACAAAAAGTTCGATAAGGACGGGATGAAGGCGCAGGCAATGTAGCGTATTCACATTGTTCAGGTGAATGTGCGTAAGGGGTTGAAAGAACCGCGAGCAGTCGTTCCATCACACTATAATCCCCTTGTTTTACTGCGGCCTCTAGCGCCTCTTCTACACGATGATTTCGTGGAATTACCGCAGGATTATTGTCTCGCATCAACTGATGTGAAGAAGATTTTGATTCCTGCTGTCTGCCTAGTCTTGCTTGCCATTTTTTCTTCCACTGAGTAAACTCTGTGCTGTTAAACAAATCGGTATCTTCATTTGTATCAAAAGTTAAAACAAGGAAGGTATTCGTATAATCTGCGCGATATTTCTCCATCATCTTAAGGAGTTCATCAATAAGGACTTTATCTTCTGTTTCTTCATTACATATACCTATTTTCGCTCTCATTCCAGTTAGCCAATGTTGTTCATATAGAGTACCAAATTTTGAAAGGCTATCTTGAGCTATTTGGGCCGCTTGTTCCAAATCTGTATGTAGGAGTGGTAATAAAGATTCCGCAAATCGGGCAAGATTCCAAACACCTATATAAGGCTGGTTACCATAGGCATATCGGCCTTGTGTATCAATGGAACTAAATACGGTTGCTGGATCATATTCGTCCATAAAGGCACAAGGACCGTAATCGATGGTTTCTCCACTAATGGTCATATTGTCGGTATTCATCACCCCGTGGATAAAACCAACGAGTTGCCATTTTGCAATTAGGCTGGCTTGTTGCTTCAGCACTTCTTCAAGTAGCGCTAAATATGGATTTTCCTGCGATTGAATAGCTGGAAAGTGACGCTTAATTGTATAATCAGCTAAAGTTTTAAGTTCCTCAACTGAGCAGCTAGCTGCTGCGTATTGAAACGTGCCGACGCGTATATGACTGCTAGCTACACGTGTCAAAATTGCACCTGGCAAGGCAGTTTCGCGAATGATTAACTCACCTGTTGAAACTACAGCCAAACTACGGGTAGTAGGAATACCAAACGCATGCATTGCCTCACTTATGATATATTCACGCAGCATGGGTCCAAGTGCCGCGCGGCCATCCCCTCGGCGGGAGTATGGTGTTCGACCAGAACCTTTTAGCTGAATATCAAACCTCTTACCTGAAGGAGAAATATGCTCGCTAATTAGTAGAGCACGTCCGTCCCCCAGCATATTAAAGTGTCCAAATTGATGCCCAGCGTATGCTTGAGCAAGGGGAGAAGCACCTCCGGGAACTTTGTTGCCGGCAAGCATTGCTAAGCCTTCTTCGTTTTTAAGTTCCTCTATGCTTAACCCTAAAGATGTTGCCAAAGAATCATTTAGAATGACTAACTTTGGTGAACGTACGGGTGTTGGAGAGAGATTGGCGAAAAATGGCTCTGGTAGACGAGCATAACTGTTGTCAAAATTCCATCCAGCTTCTTTTAGTTCTTTTTTCTTTTCCATTGTATCTCCTTTTGTTGTTTTATTTTTAAAACTAGTTTTTTACAAACCTTTCTTGGATTCATCTATAATTATGTGCATTTCCTCTGTAATCAATGAATAAAAAACGTATCAATCATTGGTTTTATTAAGTCGTTCTGATATCTATAGTAGCACTTTTATGAGTGGAACTAAAACGTATTTCATCATTTAAAATTGTATAAAGTTTTTTTCGGATATTCATTTATGTAGTTCATGGTGAAATGTAAGTGCCTCTAGTTGAGGAATAAGAAAAAACAAGGTAATAGAAAAGAACTGTGTCCGATAAAATTTAAGAAAGAATGAAGAGTTTAAAAAAATGTTATAAATAAAAATCCATATAAGGTTAACATAGCGCAATTAGTAGCAAATATAAAAAGCCTAACCTTTCTTACAAAGGATAAGCTTTTTATATGATTTCTTACCAAAAACTAAAAACGAGGAACTATTTTATCAATGTTTGCAATCACAATGAAAACAAATGAAACAACATCTACGACGATGTTCTCTCTTACATCTACAAGAACCACTATCACTATGACGTTTACACTTACAAGAATCACTGTCGTGTTTATCTTTCCACGAATCGCTACGGTGCTCACATTTACAAGAATCATTACGACGCTTCGAACAGTCACTACTCCAACTCATTTTTATACCTCCCTTCGAATAAGAGATATATTATTTTATGTTTTAATAGAAAAAGTGCTTGTTTATTAACCTATATTAACTTTTTTGTACCTCTCGTATATGTTGCATCAGCACTTGATCTCGTTCTTCTAATCTTTGCAAAATACGTTGCTTACTACTTAAAACTCCTGCTTGATTGCCTCTAACAATTCTTTTTTCAATTGTACTTTTTCTATGTTCAAATTTATATCTATGAGTGAAGGGTGTTCTGTGGGGTGAGTGGGACATGCTTTTGCTTGCTCAGCACTTGTTTAATTGCAGTTTCTAGCTTTTGGCTCTGACTTTGTAGGTGTTTAATTTTTTCTAATAAGAGTACGTCTCGTTCAAGGAATACAGTAGCCTTTTTAATAGATAGTGAAGAAGACTCATTACATTAGGAAACTGAGGGGGGTGATTCATTTATCGAGGGAGGACTTGTATCACTTGCTTTATGGTGCATTAGTTAAATAAAATACATTTAATAAATTTCAATTGGGATAAACAAATTTTGAACATTCTTTTCTTGAATGTCCAAAATGGAATGAGTGATGTATGTAATCAGGAATTTTGAAAGGAGGCAAAAGATTTATTAGAAGGAAAATAAATTTGAAAAAGCCTCTAGCATAAGAGGCTCTTTTTGTTAAAATGACGAAAATTCTTCAACTAGTTTACTAAAACGATCTAATGCACTTTCAATAGGTTTTGATGTTGTTAAATCGACACCGGCTTTCTTTAAAAGGTTCAGTGGATAATCTGAACTTCCGCCTTTTAAGAAATCGATATAATTTTTCTGAGCGGTAGGATCACCGATTAAAAGTTGCTCTGCGATTTGAATTGCGGAAGCAAATCCGGTAGCGTATTTATAAACGTAAAATGGTCGGTAAAAATGAGGGATTCTAGACCATCCATATTTTACTTCTTCATCGAATACGAGAGTGTCCCCATTGTATTCTCTAAATAATTTCTCATAAACATCATTGAATGCTTGAGCATTTAGTGGCTTACCTTGTTCTGCCATTTCGTGCGTAATCTTTTCAAATTCAGCAAACATAACTTGTGTAAAGAAAGTTCCTTTAAACTGGTCGATAAAGTGATTGATTAAATGTTTGCGTACGTCTATATCTTTTGCTTCTTTTAATAAATGGTGAATGAGCAGTACTTCATTTACTGTTGAAGCTACTTCGGCTACAAAAATTGAATAGTGAGCGGAAATTCTCGGCTGGAAACTATGTGAATAATATGTATGCATACCATGTCCACATTCATGAGTAAGCGTAAAGAGACTATTTAAGTCATCATTATGATTTAAAAGGATAAACGGATGAACACCATATACGCCAAAATTATAGGCACCAGAACGTTTACCAGGTAATTCTCTTACATCTATGTAGCGTTTGTCTTTAAAACCTCGGAGTGTTTGAAGATATTCTTCACCGAGTGGAGAAAGGGAAGTAAGCATCATTTCAAATGCTTCATCATATGGAATATCTTGTTTTACGCCTTTTACTAAATCAACATTTAAGTCATACTGTCTTAATTCATCTAGCTGCAATTTTTCTTTTCGTAAATGATTATACGTATGAAGAGATTTAATATTTCTTTTAGTCGTATCAATTAAAGTATCATATACTTCCTTTGGAACCATATCACCAAATAAAGATTTTTCTAAAGCAGAAGGATAGTTTCTAATTTTTGAAATGGTAACATTGTTTTTTATAGCTACTGCTAAAGTAGAAGCTATAGAGTTTTTTAGTTGAACGTAGGGTTGATAGTAGGCTTTATAAGCTTCCTTCCTCGTATCTCTATGTTCATCTTTTATTAACTTTGAGTACATCCCGCGAGTTAAGTTCACTTTATCCCCATTTTCAGTTGTAACTTCTCCAAATGTAATGTCTGCGTTATTTATCATTCCATATGTATGTTGAGGAGCAGAGAGGGCTTCACCCATTTGGGATAAAATCTCTTCTTTATCTTTATTTAAGACATGGTTTTTATAGCGATATAATTCAAATAAATCCTCTTTATAATAATGTAAGCCTTCATTTTCTTCTATATAAGAATGTAATGTTTTCTCATCGATACTAAGTAAGAACGGTGAAAAGAAGGAACGAGTGGCGCTTATTTTAACATGTAATTGTGATGCTTTGTCTACAAGAGACTGAGCTTCCATATCGCGTGTATCAAGGTCAGCTTGAAGCCTTGCATATGCATAAACGAGACTGAACAAACTTGATACTTCTTCACTTTTTGTAAGATAAGTAAGTAAACTTTGGCCATCATGGATATTTCCATTGAATTCTTTTAAGTTCTCTGTTAAAATTTCGATTTTTTCATAGTCGTTTTTCCAGTCTTCAATTGTTTTATAAATGGCTGTTAAATCCCATTTTTCCTGATTAGGTACATCTATTCTATTCTTAAATTCTGTCATAATCATGTCCTCTCTAAATATGTAGTTTGTATATTCTCTATATAACTATGAAATACAACAAATTGCAAAAAATCCCTGCTGCACGATGAAAAGTCTTGTCGGAAACGACAAACTGAGGGGAGGAAAGTGTCTTTTTAATTTCACTTGCCTATAATTTGCTTAAGAATAACAAATAGATCAAATCGAAAATGGTAGCACGGGTGCTTATGCCTGCGCTACCATTTTTTAGATTAATCATGATTTTAGCTACAAGGGGGCTGTCTCATCCGTGAACTAGCCTGCTTTTCGGACAGTCTCTTTTTGTGCGCTATTTTTTTGTACTAGCCAAATACATTAGCATGTGGAATTTTTCGCCTATTACATGATAATCAAAATAGGGTCCTGGATCTGTACAGTAACCGATATTTTCACTTTGGGTGATTTGAAACTCGTTGACAGATAAATTTTCTTCTAAGTATTTTGGATATAAAATATGCTCGTTAGAATTTGGATATAAGGCTGAAATATTTTTTAAGGATTTGGCTGAGCTATCATAATAGGAATACCCGCCAACAATTGTTGAACTGCTATGGAAATAGTTTTTTAGAACGTGAATTGGGAACTGCGGATTGAGCAGTGAAAAATCAGTTGCTGTAAAACTATCCACAAAAATATCGATGCTAAGCGGTTTCAATGGCAAATTTAAATCAGAATTCAAAATATAAAGGACGTTTGGCTTCGGATTCATACGCTCAATTCTTTTTCTAACCTTCTTGAGCATCGCAAGTGAATAGCCACTGAATACATAGGATGCGCTCGTTTCAAGACCATCGATATATTTGGGTAGTGACACAAAAGCGTCAACGTTCGTTTCCACGATTAATTTGTTTTTCAAATCTAAATTTTGTAGAACTTTTTGGAACCAAAAATTACTTTTTTCAAATAAGTTAATCATTTTGGGATTGATCTCTTTAATCGTTTCTTTATCGTAAAAATAAGATGGATAAGGAGACGTCTCGTACAAGTTTGAGGTAATGATAATACCTTCCTCGATAGCTGCCTCGTATCCACAAGTACAAGTTAAACTTCCTGTTTGAATGTAGACTTTTTTAATCGTTACATCTTTCATTTCAAGTGGAATGTGACACTTCGGACAATAGAGCAGATTTACAAAGGAAAGCGGGATCCCTGTAAGATTCTCTTCTTTGGATGAAGATGAGCTAGTTTGAACCGCTTTTTCAATCAATTGGATAGCTTTTGATATGTCTTCTTTTTTCTTAATCAGCTGGCTCTTTTTATCAATGAGCAAGTTGTTGTAGTAGTCGATATCCTCATGGTCCGAGAAGTCTGTGACACGCTGATACGATAAAATTTGTTGAATTTCTAGCAGTGAAAAATGAAATTTTTTCAACTCAGTAATAAAAGCCATGTCGTCGAGACACAATTGGTTCATTTGATACTGAGTGTTTTTTTTGTCTGGTATTAATAATCCAAGTTCAATGTAATAACGAACGGTATCAGTTGTAACGTGAAATAGATTTGCAAATGTACCAATTTTCATAGATGTCCCCCCAATGAAAAAAGTGGAGTTACTCCACTTTTTTCGCAAAAATGAATTCAAAAAGCTCTCAAATTACTATTGACCTGGAGGAAACTCCACGTCATATGATAGATTCACGAAATGTGAATATTGCGAATAATTTGACTGTATTGTAACATACATGTCACCAAAGGAGAAGAATTAGCTATGGATAAGATGGATCGAATGGATACTCTCTCACTGTGGACAGCGACTGCAACCAGTTATGAAAAAGGAAAAATTCTTGAGGGAAATGAAGAGGCAGATGTTGTCATTATTGGCGCAGGTTTCACAGGTCTTTCTTCTGCATATCATTTGCAAAAATTAGGGAAGAGTGTCGTTGTCCTTGAGCAAGAAACAATCGGATATGGCGCAAGCGGTCGTAACGGCGGGATGGTATTGCCAGGCTATAAGCCAACGATGCAGGAGCTTGCCAAAAAGTATGGTGCCGAGGAAGCCAGACAGCTTAACGATCTCTCCCTGTTTAGTGTTGAATTGGTTAAAAGTATCATCAACGAGCATCAAATCAACTGTAACTTTAGAAAAACAGGTCACATTGTGGCGGCTTACAAAGCCAAGCATTTTGAAGGATTGAAACATGAAAGCGAATACTTAAACAAAACTTTCGGGTACGAATCAAGCGTGCTTGATCGAAATCAGTTGCATCAAGAGATTGATTCCCCACATTATTATGGCTGCTTAGTCGACGACTCGAGTTACTCGTTCCAGCCACTGAACTATGCAATTGGTTTGGGAGAAGCAGCTAAATCGATTGGTGCAAGAATCTTTGAACATTCGAAAGCACTATCTATTGAGTACGGTCAAAACAGTGTGAAAGTTGTAACAGAAAAAGGTGTTGTTACTGCGAAAGACATTATTGTGGCTACAGATGGTTACTCTGGAAAAATCATGAGTGAACTGAACAAAGGCGTACTGCCAATTTCGGCACGTATTATTGCTACTGAACAGCTTCCAGAATCACTGGTGAGTACCGTCATTCCTAAAGATCGCATGGTTTTTGATACAAGCAGTTTCCTTTACTATTTCCGACGTACACCAGATAATCGGATCGTATTTGGCGGTGGCGATGTTCGTCCAAACTTAGGCGATGCTGTTTACCAAAATGTTTACGATGCCATGGTTAAAATCATGCCAAAACTAGCAGGAAGCAAGATTGATTACCGTTGGGGTGGATTTATCGGGGTTACAATTGATACTTTCCCGGTTATCGGCAGATCTAAAGAAGGCGCATATTTCGCAACGGGTTATACGGGCCACGGCGCTTCTCTCTCGACATTGTTTGGTAAGTTATTGGCACAATGGATTGTTACGGGGAGTGCAGGTGGATATCGATTTGAAAAGGAACGCCTCAAATCATTCCCGTTCTATAATCAGAAAACTATGCTGGTAAATCTAGCACATATTGGTTTCAAACTTTTAGATATTATTGCGTAAAGGAGAGCTATTTATGAAAATTAATATGTTCATTGACGGGAAATGGGTAGAAGCGTTATCCGGCGCTAGACGAAACATTATCAATCCGGCAAACGGAGAGGTCATCGCATCGTCTGCTTATGGATCAGCAGACGATGCGAAGATAGCAATCAAGGCGGCTCGCAAAGCGTTTGACAGCGGAATCTGGTCGGATTTATCGGCTGATGAAAGAGCTGACTACCTCTATAAGATTGCAGACCGTCTTGAAGAGAAGGCAGCTGAAATTGCAAGTTTGGAAACTGCAAATAACGGTAAGGTGATTCGTGCAACCACTTATGTGGATATTCCGGTATCGATTCAATGCTTCCGCTATTATGCTGACTTGATCAAGGGCATGAAAAAGGAATCTTACACGCGTGCTGATTCTTCAGACACAATTATTATTCATGAACCGATTGGTGTTTGTGGACTTATTGTACCTTGGAATTTCCCGCTTATGTTAGCTGTTTGGCAAATTGCTCCTGCACTTGCCGCAGGGAATACAATTATACTTAAGCCTGCTGAAGTCACTCCTGTAAGCGTATTCAAACTTTTTGAGATTATCGAAGAGATTGGACTTCCAGACGGAGTGGCTAACTTGGTATTGGGACCTGGATCAAAGGTTGGGAATGAGCTTGCCGAGAGTCATAATGTTGACAAGATCGCCTTTACTGGTGGAACAAAAACAGGTCAAAGCATTATGCGCGCAGCTGCGGGCAATATGAAAAAAATCACACTTGAACTGGGTGGTAAATCTCCACTTATTGTGTTCGATGATGTGGATTTTGAAACTGCAGTCGAGAATGCGATGTTTGGTATTTTCCACAATGCTGGGCAAGTTTGTTCAGCTGCATCTCGTTTGCTTGTACAAGAGACCATTTACGATAAGTTTGTTGAAAGATTGGCCGAGCGTGCGAGCAAAATTGTAGTTGGCAACGGGGAAAGCGAGAACATTGAAATGGGAGCCATCACAAACGAGTCTCATATGAATGAAGTTTTACATTACATTAAGAGCGGAATTGAAGAAGGTGCAAAATTAGTTTGTGGCGGTAAGCGCTTAACAGAAAATGGGCTTGATCAAGGATTTTTTATTGCGCCAACGATCTTTGCTGATGTAAATGCGAATATGCGTATTGTTAAGGAAGAGATTTTTGGTCCAGTCCTTGTTGTAGAGAAATTTAAAGATGAGGAAGATGCCATCCAAAAAGCAAATGATTCCATTTATGGATTAGCCGGTGCTGTATTTACTGAAGATATGGATCGAGCAAAACGAGTCATTAGTAAATTGCGTGCGGGAATTACTTGGATTAATAGTTATCATTTCGCCTATGTTGAAGGTCCTTGGGGAGGATATAAGCAAAGTGGAATCGGAAGAGCGTTAGGTACTGTTGGGCTAGAGCACTTTATGGAAACGAAGCAAATCAATATTCATCAGAATGCGAAGCCTGTAGGTTGGTATGCGAATTAATTGAGCTTAACTTGCTATATAAATTATTTATAAGGGGACATGCTCATGAAAATAGTAGACAACCGTCCATCATCGACGATAGAGCAACTAGAAGTAATGAATAAGCCGGCGAATGATTCAGTGCTGGGAACCAAAAGTATTCCGTTACTATATTTACGGTTTGCTTTGGCTGGAATTATGGCTAACGTGATTCTAGGAGTTGTAGCGGTTGTCGATGGCTATTTCGTCAGTGACTTTCAGGAGCTGGAAGTCGAAGGGATCGGAATTGGATTTACGGTCATGGTTATTACCCGTATGCTTGGCGTTCTTTTGGGTATAGGAGCCGGAGCGGTCATTTCACTTCGACTTGGAAAAGGGGAAATTGAAGAAGGTAGGAGTATTATGGGGCAAACTTTATGGTTTACTCTTTTCTTCTCAACATTACTAGCCATACTTGGATTGGTCTTTGAAAATCAAATCATGACTTTATTCGGAGCAAGTCAGCAGGCACTTCCATATGCGGTGAAATACAGCCGATTATTGTGGATTTCATTGCCAATAACGATATTGGCGGTTGTACTAAGTATTTTTACAAATATTGATGAAAAACCTGTATTATCAATGAACAGTTGGTTAATTGCAGCAGTTGTTGCGGGAATTACAGAATGGATTCTGGTAGTGAAATATGATATGGGAATGATGGGATCTTCGTGGGCGAATACAATTTCACAATCGATCCCTGTTTTACTTATCTTTTATTTTTGGTTTGGGAAAACAAAGCTTAAGCCAAAAATAAAAGATATGAGGATTAAGCTTAAGGTAATTGGTGAGGTGGCTTGGACAGGATTTGCATCTTTCTCAAGTCAGTTCATGATGTTTATTGCAATTATCTTCTTCAACAACTTACTGCAAAGCTACGGTGGTGGGCTGCACGTTGCTGCTTTCACGATTCAAAATGGTTACATTACAAATCTGCTCGCCTTAGCAGCGCTCGGTGGGATGACAGGACTGCAACCGATCATTAGTTATAATTACGGTGCGGGCAACCTTGAGCGTGTGAAACAAGCAATTAAGATGGGAATCATTTTTACGGTTGCTTTCTTTGTGATTGTGACAGCCATCCTAATCATTTTTGCAGATCCAATTGTTTCATTTTTTTCCGGTGGTAATCCTGAATTGCAGAAACTGGGCATTTGGACGACAGTTGTATTCAATTCTTTGTTTGTGTTTAATGCAGTTAGCTTGCTTGTATCTGGTTATTTCGAATCCCAAGAGAGAAACTGGACTGCAACGTTTATAAATGTTAGCAAAATGTTGTTTTTCTCATTTCCATTCATGTTTATTTTCCCGAAGTTCTGGGGTGTAGAAGGTATATGGTACGCAGGTCCTGCTGCAGAAATTCCAGGCGTTCTCATTGCCATATATTTTATAAGAAAAGAGTTCAAACGTTTAAAAGATACGGATGTTAAGAACGTACGTTTATAGAATCTATTCCTTCAAAAATACCAATAAGAAAGAGAGAGGATCATCATGTTTTTTGCGAAAAAACTTACAGCAGAAGAAGCACAAAAATTAGGTGTTGACACGTGGGAACCATGGGTAGGCGAACCGAATAAAGGACCGTGGCATGTAGAAGAGCAGGAAGTTTTCTATGTGACAGATGGTGAAGTGTTCATTACTGTTGAGGGGGAAAGATATCATATTACAAAGGATTGGATCGTTTCCTTGGCTAAAGACCTTGTTTGTGAATGGGATTGTCCAGTGTTTTTGAAAAAGAATTATAAAATGAACCATGAGATCAATCTGAAATAATGTGAAATGAGAAGAGGGCCTAAGCAGATGACTGCCCCTATGTATTTCACGGGTAAGAAATTCAGAATAGTAGAACAAAATATAGATAAAGTCTAACGAACCAAAAAGCCGACATTGTACTCTCAAGTTATGTTGACGAAATGTAGTGGGATTTATGCAAATAATTTTACATACCGCCATATGAATGCGCTTTCTTTTGGGGGGTGCAATACATAGGACGGTTATTTAAAAACTAGGAGGTTTGATGATGGTAGTAACGAAAAATGTACAAGCGTTGAAAAATTATATTGGCGGACAATGGATAGAATCCACAAGTAAACAGATTGAAGATGTACCAAATCCAGCAACAGGAGAGATCATTGCTCGTGTGCCACTTTCGACTAAAGAAGATTTAAATAGAGCTGTAGCAACTGCTAAAGAAGCATTCAAAACATGGAGAAGAGTCGCTGTGCCTCGGCGTGCTCGTATTCTATTTCGCTATCAACAGCTATTGATTGAAAACTGGGAAGAGTTAGCTAAGCTCGTTACCCTGGAAAACGGAAAAAGTTATAAAGAAGCTTACGGTGAAGTGCAGCGGGGGATTGAATGTGTTGAATTTGCCGCAGGTGCACCCACTTTAATGATGGGAGAGCAACTTCCTGATATTGCTACTGGTGTTGAATCGGGGATGTATCGTTACCCAATCGGAGTAATCGCAGGAATAACGCCATTTAACTTTCCGATGATGGTACCATGCTGGATGTTTCCACTCGCGATTGCATGCGGAAACACGTTTGTATTAAAACCATCTGAAAGAACACCGCTATTGGCTAATCGCTTAGCTGAACTGTTTAAAGAAGCAGGTCTTCCAGATGGAGTACTAAATGTTGTGCATGGTGCACATGACGTCGTTAATGGCATTCTTGATAATGAGGATGTGAAGGCTGTATCTTTCGTTGGTTCTCAACCTGTAGCTGAGTATATATATAAAACCGCAGCAGCTAACGGCAAACGTGTACAAGCTCTTGCAGGTGCAAAAAATCATTCGATCGTATTAAAAGATGCGGACCTTAGTTCTGCAGCGAAAGAAATTACAAATGCTGCCTTCGGTTCAGCCGGTGAACGATGCATGGCGGCGGCTGTTGTGGTTGTAGAAGAAGACGTTGCAGATGAGCTCGTTAATAGACTACTTCAAGAGGCTAACGCTATTACTATTGGTAATGGTCTGGAAGAAGATGTTTTCCTTGGTCCTGTTATTCGTGAAGGACATAAAGAGCGGACACTCGGCTACATTCAATCCGGTGTAGAGCAGGGAGCGACACTTATTCGTGACGGACGTGAAGACGATGCAGCAAACGGTCAAGGTTATTTTGTTGGCCCAACGATTTTTGACAATGTGACACAGGAAATGAAAATCTGGCAGGATGAAATCTTCGCACCGGTTCTTTCTATAGTACGAGTAAAAGACTTGATGGGAGCGATTGATGTTGCTAATGCTTCGCCATTCGCAAATGGTGCATGCCTGTACACCGATAGCGCTAAAGCCATTCGTGAATTCCGTGAAGAAATTGATGCAGGTATGCTAGGGGTCAATCTAGGAGTTCCTGCTCCAATGGCATTCTTCCCATTCTCAGGTTATAAAAAATCCTTCTATGGTGATCTCCATGCAAATGGAAAAGATGGCGTAGAATTCTATACTCGCAAGAAAATGCTTACGGCTCGTTATTGAAAGAGTAATGTAAAATCATAAAAAGATAGAATGGAGTTGGTGATTGTGCAAGCGACAGAACAAACACAAAGTTTGAAAAAAGCAGATGAAAAGTACCTTTGGCATGCAATGAGAGGAGCGGCCCCTAATCCAACGAATTTAATTATCACAAAAGCAGAAGGGGCATGGGTGACAGATATTGATGGAAACCGTTATTTAGATGGTATGTCCGGTCTGTGGTGCGTGAATGTTGGGTATGGTCGAAAAGAACTTGCAAGAGCGGCTTATGAACAGCTTGAAGAAATGCCGTACTTCCCTCTGACACAAAGTCATGTTCCTGCTATTAAATTAGCAGAAAAATTGAATGAATGGCTTGGTGACGAATACGTCATTTTCTTTTCTAACAGTGGATCGGAAGCGAATGAAACAGCGTTTAAAATTGCTCGTCAATATCATCAACAAAAAGGCGATCATGGACGCTATAAGTTTATTTCACGCTATCGCGCTTACCACGGTAATTCAATGGGGGCTCTTGCAGCAACAGGTCAAGCCCAACGAAAGTACAAATATGAACCATTGGGGCAAGGGTTTCTGCATGTAGCACCGCCGGATACGTATCGCAATCCAGATGATGTTCATACACTGGCAAGTGCTGATGAAATCGATCGTGTCATGACATGGGAGTTAAGCCAAACAGTAGCCGGGGTGATTATGGAGCCAATTATTACTGGGGGCGGAATTTTAATGCCTCCTGATGGATATATGGCAAAAGTAAAAGAAATTTGCGAGAAGCACGGTGCGTTGCTCATTTGTGATGAAGTTATATGTGGATTTGGCCGGACAGGGAAGCCATTTGGATTTATGAACTATGGCGTCAAACCAGATATCATTACAATGGCAAAAGGTATTACTAGTGCGTATCTTCCTTTGTCAGCAACAGCAGTCAGACGAGAGGTTTATGAGGCATACATAGGCAGTGAAGATTATGATCGCTTCCGCCATGTGAATACGTTTGGAGGCAATCCTGCAGCATGTGCCTTAGCTTTGAAGAATTTAGAAATTATGGAGAATGAGAAACTCATTGAACATTCGCAAGAATTAGGTGAACGACTGCTATATGAACTAGAGGAGATAAAAGAGCATCCAAACGTAGGAGATGTTCGCGGAAAAGGTCTTCTTTTAGGTATTGAACTAGTGGAAGATAAGCAAATGAAAGAACCGGCTGCTATTGAAAAGGTGAACAAAGTCATCAATGCTTGTAAAGAAAAAGGTCTAATTATTGGTAAAAATGGTGACACTGTTGCAGGTTACAATAATATTTTGCAACTTGCTCCGCCATTAACCATCACAGAAGAAGACTTTACTTTTATTGTTAAAACATTAAAAGAATGCCTAGCTCAACTTTAACTAGTTATGAACAAATCTTGTTAAAAAGCAGAATAGCATATCGAGAGAGATAGTTTTAAATACTGAACGAATCACTCTAAAAGAGTAATTCCGAAAGGGCTGAGTGTATGAAAGCTGATGTTGTATTGATAAATGGAGAAGTTATTACAGTAGACCAAAAGAATACAGTAGTCGAAGCTGTAGCAATAAAAGATAATCGTATCGCAGTTGTTGGTTCAAATCAGGAGGTTAAGAGTTTTATAGGAGAAAAAACGGATGTAATTGACTTGCAAGGAAAAACCCTTCTTCCTGGATTCATTGATTCTCATATTCACCTCATTTCTTATGGGGTGAATCAGTTGGCGGTAAGTTGTAAAGCTGAACATATTGATTCTATCGAGGCTTTGTTAAATGACCTGAAAAAGAAAGCTTTAGAAACTCCTAAAGGTGAATGGATACGTGCTTGGGGCTTTAATGAAACTGCTGTGAAGGAAAAGCGTTATCCAACAATCACTGAGCTGGATGAAATTTCAAGTGAACATCCCATTATTGTATCCCGTACTTGCGGCCATATAAGTGTGGTGAACAGTAAAGCATTAGAAATTGCGGAAATTAACGAGAACACACCGGATTCTAATGGGGGAGTTATTGAAAAGAATCAGGCAGGAAAGCTTACAGGAAAGTTAATTGAAGCAGCAAATATGGAGATGAGCGAGGTTGCAAGTTATACAGAAAGTGAACTGATGAAGGCTATGAAAATTGCATCAGATCATTTCGTTGCAGCGGGCATAACAAGTATACATGAGGCAGGTGGATATGGACCTGAGAGTTACCGTTTACTACAACAAGCTGTGAAGAGTAAGAATATTCGTGTCCGAATATATGCAATGATATGTCAGTTAAATAACTCCCATGAATTTGTTAATAAAATGGTCGAAGCTGGCGTGGTAACTGGTACTGGAGATGAGAGATTTAGAGTTGGACCAGCCAAATTGTTTACAGATGGAAGTAGCACCGGACCTACAATTGCAACCCGTGAGTCGTACTCCAGTGACTCTAACAACTATGGTATTCTTTATTATAGTGAGGAAGAAATCTACCGGATTTTAGGTGAAGCACATAAAAAAGGCTATCAAATCACTGTACATGCACAAGGTGATAAAGCCATTGAAATGTATTTAAATTGTGTAGAAAAGGCGTTGGAGGAATCACCAAGAAAAAACCACCGTCATCGGATTGAGCACGCGGGAATTTCTTCACCAGATTTACAAGAAAGAATGAAAAAGCTCGAGGTGGTTCCTATTCCAAATCCTCCATTTCCATATGAATTCGGGGAGATATATGTAGAGCACTATGGTGATCGTGTGAATCACATGTACGCTGTTCGTGATTTTATTGATCATGGCATCATGGCAGCAGGTGGATCGGACGCACCAGTTACTGACTATAATCCTTTATTAGGAATTCATGTTGCTGTCAATAGAAAAAGCCAGTCTGGAATGGAGTTTGGTGCTAATCAATCTATAAGCGTAATGGAAGCTATTAAACTATACACCTGGAATGGTGCTTATGCGAGTTTTGAAGAAGAGATAAAAGGAAGCATAGAGGTTGGAAAGTTGGCGGATTTAATTATATTAAATGACAGCATTTTAAGTGTCAACCCAAACCAAATTAAAGATTTAAAAGTAGAAACAACTATTATTGATGGTGAAATTATCTATCAAGAAGAACAACCAGTAAAAATTTAATATTTCATGGTTTGCATACGAACTTGCTAACATTTATACAAAATAGATATAACTTATCGCTGATATGTCACTTGGTAAATTGATAAAACGAGTAAACATTCCTTCGAAAGCAAGGCTTAGTATATTCTATATAACTGTGAAATACAACAAATTGCAAAAAACCTGCTGTACGATAAAAATTCTTGTCAGAAACGACAAGAATTTTTAGTTTGACTATAATTGTATACCAAATATTGCGTGCAATAGGTCTGCATATTGCTCTTTTGTAATCTCTTCTTTACTCTGTTTTCCTTGCTTTGTTACTGTAAAACGATCTTTTGTTAGAGTAGCATGCCCATCAGAAGTTAGTTTTACGGTGAGAGGTACTTTATTAAAAGGGGAGTCTGTATGTTCTACAATTGTTTTTTGTGCTTCATTTAATTTTCTTTCATCAACTGCCTCTATATAAAATGCGTAACCTAATGTCCAATCTTGAGAAGAATCCTGATTTAGAAATTCATTATTTTTTTTCATCTCTAAAATATAGTTTCCCTTTGTAGTTGTTTCTTTTCGAATGCGATAGTCCCCAGTAACGGAATGAACAATCTCACCGGTGAAAGGAACAGGTGAAAGTGGAAGGTTTGAACCGAAACCGACTTCAATTAAATAAAATTCAGTATTATGTTTTAAAACAGTTGCCACATGCCCTGAATCAACAGCCCAAGTATTAGAAGCGGCATGATAAACTGTTCCTGATACTAAGTGAACATCAAAACCGCAATCTTTAAGGAAGTAATACATCGTTGGATTTAATTCGTAACAAAGGCCACCGCGGTTATGAACTAAAATTTTTTCTTGAAGATTTTCTTTTGAAATTTCTTTTACTGTACCGTGAATAATATCTAGATTCTCAAAGGGAATCGCTTGTGCCATTGCATGAAGGATTTCGTTTAAATCTTCAAATGAAATGGACTCTCTTTCTTGTATATTTAATCTGGAAAAGAATTGCTTTTGTAGTTCTGTCACGTGAATCGCTCCTTATCCATTTTACTTATATATAATTGTATCGAATGTCGAATAAGAAAACATCCGTAATACGTTGAATAAATAATCCATATATATACTTACGACTAAAGTATAATAAGAAGAATATTGTAAAGTATGGAACCTTTACTTCTGCCGTAACATATAGTATGATAATTTCAATAAATTAGATTTCAATGAACATAATTATAAATTAATGAGAGGTGCTTTTTGTGAGTGCGGTAGGTTCTAAATAGGAAAAAATTGAATGAAATAAATCTAATGAGAACAGGGGATTTTTATATACTTCTAACCCCTAACTTTGTCATGGATTTATTTCAAATAACCTATGAAGATACCTACAATACTTTATAAAGCGTGTAATGATTATGGGATAGCCATATGTTTTTTTGAGATGGTTTTATTTCTTTATATATTGCACAGGCCTTGTAAATGTAAAAAGCTGCGGTATCTACGCAGCTTTTTTGTGTTTATTTTTATCACATGAAAGTTATATTTAATTAAATATATCTCATTGAAATCTAATGGGTAGGTATCTTCATTTTTGATGTGAGTAAATCATAGTGAGGAGAATAGAAATTGAATAAAATGACTTTTGAAAAGTTGCAATATAACGAGTTAAAGGAAATAGTTAAATCGTATTGTGTGAGTGGATTAGGAAAACAATTGTTAGATAAATTGGAGCCAAGCGCAAGTATCAAAGTAGTGAAAAATCGTTTGAATGAAACAACTGAAGCGCGAGCTATATTAGATGCAGAAGGGCATGTACCTTTTTTCGGAATTTCTAATATCGATAGTACAATTCAAAAGCTAGAAAAGGGAATGATTTTAGATCCAACTGAGCTAGTTAGTGTATCAGACTTTTTAAGAGGGTGTCGAAAGGTTAAAACGTTTATGCTGGATAAAGAATTTTTCGCACCCATACTAGCATCGTATGCGAATTCAATGTCTGAATTCAAAAGTGTGGAAGAAGAAATTAATTTTTCAATTAAAGGAAATAGTATTGATTCTGCCGCAAGTAAAGAATTGAAGCGAATACGAAATAATATCGACTCCGTAGAGGGGAAAATTAAAGAACGTTTAAATAAATTTTTAAATAGCAGTACAAATAAAAAATATATTCAAGAATTCTTTATTAGTAAAAAAGACGATCGATATACGATTCCGGTGAAAGCTTCCTATAAAAATCAAGTTGCAGGAACAATTGTTGAAATTTCTTCTAAAGGTTCAACAGTTTTTATAGAACCAAATACTGTTACAAAATTAAATGTGGAACTAGCGAGCTTAAAAGCTGAAGAAGCGATGGAAGAATATCAAATATTAGCTACTTTATCAGGAATGATCTTAGAGGACATTTATAACATTAAGATTAATATGGAGCTGATTAGTCAATACGATATGGTGTTTGCAAAAGCAAAATGTAGTAAACATATTGGCGGGATAGAGCCGAAATTAAATGATTATGGGTATGTAAAGTTAGTAGGGTGCAGACATCCATTATTAGCAGGAGAAGCTATACCGCTTAATTTTGAAATCGGGCAAAACTATCGGAGCTTAATTATTACAGGACCAAATGCTGGTGGGAAAACGATTGTTTTAAAAACAATTGGGCTATTAACATTGGCGACAATGTCAGGATTGCACATCGCTGGAGACAAGGAAACGGAAATTGCTGTTTTTGAAAATATATTTGTAGACATTGGTGATAATCAAAGTATAGAAAATGCACTGAGTACATTTTCATCTCATATGAAAAACCTTTCAGAAATCATGAGAGTATCAAATAATAATACGCTTTTACTATTTGATGAAATAGGCAGCGGTACGGAACCGAATGAAGGAGCGGCACTTGCGATTTCTATTTTAGAAGAATTTTATCATATGGGTTGTACGACTGTTGCAACTACTCATTATGGTGAAATTAAACGCTTTTCAGAAATGCACAGTGACTTTATGAATGCGGCGATGCAATTTAATAGTGAAACATTGGAACCGATGTATGAGTTAATGATAGGGAAATCAGGAGAGAGTAATGCTCTATGGATTTCTAGAAAAATGAACGTGCGAGAAAACGTACTGCAAAGAGCGAAAGGCTATATGGAAAATAAAGAGTACCGCTTAGAGCGAGTGAATGAAAGTAGACTGAGAAAGCCTAAGATTGTCAAAGAGAAAGCAGAAGAGAAGGATGAATATAAAAAAGGGGACCGTGTGAAATTATTAGACTATGATGACTTTGGAATTGTATATAAAGAAAAAGACAATTTCTCCAATATCGTTGTGTTTTACAATGGACAGTTTATTGAAGTGAATGTTAAGCGAATTTCTTTAGAGGTAAAAGCAAAGGAACTATATCCAGAAGGGTATGATTTAGACACATTGTTTGTGGATTATAAAGAACGGAAAATGCAGCATGATATAGAGCGTGGATCGAAAAAAGCGTTGCGTAAAATTCAAAACGAAATAAGAAAAAATAGAGGATGAGGAGCTATAAATATAAAGATTAGACAAGAATTTGAGAAAGAATATAAAAGGGCAGAAGAGGTTGTAAAACAAGCATTTTCACATGAAACATTTAGCAATCAGAAAGAGCACGAACTTGTAAATCGTATTAGAAAATCTGATGCGTTTATTCCAGAGTTATCATTAGTGGCGGTAGATAAAGAAATTATTGGTCACGTCCTTTTATCTAAAATAAAAATCGTCAATGGTGATAAATCTGTAGATTCGCTAGCGCTTGCTCCAGTATCTGTTGCACCAGACTATCAGAAAAAAGGAATTGGAAGCTTGTTGATTTCGAATGTATTAAGAGAAGCAAAAGAGCTCGGATATCATTCTATAATTGTTTTAGGGCATAAAGAGTATTATCCGAAATTTGGTTTTAAATCAGCTAGTCTATGAAATATAAGAGCGCCATTTGAGGTGCCAGACGAAGTATTTATGGCAATGGAGTTAACGGAGAATGCTCTTCAAAATGTGCAAGGCGTTGTTCAATATTCGGAAGCTTTTTCTGAGTAGCACAGATAAAGATAGCTAGAAGAAATCTTCTAGCTATCTTTTTGATTTTTAAGTCGAAGTGTTCATGGTATTAATAAAATTTTCCCCGTACTTTTTCGACTTTCCAATAAATGATGTGCCTCAGCACCATCTTCTAAAGAGAAAGTAGTTGGATTTTGGATGTTTAATTTTCCAGCAGTAATCCAATCAAATAGTTGATTGGAACGTTGTTTGCGTTCTTCATACGTTGTGAGTACGTTCCAAAGATCGCCGCCAGTTAAAGTTTTCGAAGTATCCATCAGCATTCGTGGATCAACAGGAGCAGGATCACCGCCGGCCATTCCGTAAAATACAACCGTACCACCGATTTTTGTAGTCTTAAAGCTCTCTTCTAATGTAGAACCTATTGATTCGTATACAACATCTACGCCATGACCTTTTGTAATTTGTAGTACTTTCTCACACCATGATTCTGAATATAAAAATACATAGTCTGCTCCAGTTGAATAAGCTGCTTTTGCTTTTTCTTTAGATGAAGTAAGACCAATTACTTGTGCGCCTTGCATTTTAATCATTTGAATGAGAAGTTGCCCAACCCCTCCGGCAGCTGCATGAACTAAAACAAAATCACTAGCTTTTATTTTGTAGCTGTCTTTTGTTAAGTAATGAGCAGTTAACCCTTGTAATAAGACGGAAGAGGCTGCCTCGAAGGAAATAGAGTCCGGGAGTAGAATCGCTTTTTCTTTTGGAACAGCTACTAACTCCGCATTTGCAAATGGTACATCAGCAAATGCAATGCGATCACCGGCAGAAATGTCCGTAACTTCAGCGCCGATTTTCTCTACAATTCCTGAACCCTCATACCCTAATATATAAGGTGGTTTACCAACAAGATGATAGTTACCTCTACGTCTATATATATCAGCAAAATTTAGGCCAATCGCTTTTGTGCGAACGAGAATCTCATTCGGTTTTATAGTTGGGTCTGAAACTTCTTGATATTTTAATACATCCGCATTTCCGAATTCCTCGAAACAAAGTGCTTTCATATGAAATACCTCCAATTTGTAACATGAATCAATATTGTTTGTTATTGGTTCTTATCATACAATATAAATATTAATAGGCAAAGAGGATTATTCAGATCTAATCAATCGAAAATATTGATTAGAAGGAGGAAAGTGTCTTGGAGATAAAACAATTAATCACATTTAAAACAGCAGCAGAAAACTTGAACTTTACGCAGACAGCTAAAATATTAAATTTTGCTCAATCAAGTGTCACGGCACAAATAAAAGCATTGGAAGCTGAGCTAGGAGCAACATTGTTTGAACGATTAGGAAAACGCCTTTTTTTGACTGAAGCAGGACGGAAGTTTCAACTATATGCCAATAAGATAATAGCGTTAAGTTATGAAGCGAAAATGGTTGTGCAAGATGAGGAAACAACATCTGGTACGCTAGTGATTGGCGCGCAAGAAAGTCAATGCACATATCGGCTTCCTTCCATTTTGAAGGAATTTAAGACGAAATTCCCGCAAATAAGACTTATATTCAAACCTGCTCATTCAAATGAGGCTGTAAAGGAGCAACTCATGGAGGGAAAACTTGATTTAGCCTTTATTTTAGATGAATGTAAAATAGAAGATGCTTTGCATGTAGAGTCGTTAGTTCGAGAAGAATTGAAAATAGTAGCATTTCCTAATCATCCTTTACTTGAAAAATCTTTAATCTCTACAAAGGATTTAGAAAGTGAAACACTTTTGTTAACAGAATTTGGCTGTTCTTATCGTACTATATTTGAAGAACTATTCCGGGCAGAAGATGTATATCCTGCAAATAAAATTGAGTTTGTTAGTGTAGAAGCAATTAAGCAATGTGTAATTGCGGGCTTAGGTATAGCTATTTTACCAGCAATGGTAGTAGAAAAAGAGATACAACAAGGTACAATGAAGGAGTTAGTTTTAGAGAATACAATCTCTCCTATTTTTACACAGATTGCTTGGCATAGAGATAAGTGGATTACAGCGCCATTACAGCAATTCATAGATGTAACAAGAGTGTCAATTGGAAACATGTATTAAGGGGAGAAATATTTGTTTTGCATGTAAGAAGAAAAGTGAATAATAGATGTTTTGAAAGAAGAGAAAGCCGATATTTGGATGAAGAACAAATATCGTTTTTTTCTATGTTTGTAAGGACAGTCGCTATGCTAGTTTCTATATAAACAAGTTGAATGAATAGTCTGATATAAGTACAATCAATTTATACATATTAAAAGGGGGATTTTTGAAATGAACACGAAATTGAATAATCTTTTTCTAGGTGAAAATATTAAGTTATCAGCAATCAGAGCTGAAGATATTGAGCAAATGGCTATTTGGCAAGAAGATAGTGAGTATTTAAGAAATGTAGATACGGACGCTGCAGTTCCACAATCGTTACATGAATTAAAGGAATATGAGTTATTAAAAGGACAAAAATCAAATGGCGTTTCTTTTATGTTAAGAACGATTCAAGATGATATTTTAATTGGTTTTGTGGCACTTCATAGCATAGAGTGGAATAATAGAGCTGGGTTGTTAGCAGTTGGTATAGGTGATAAGAATTATAGAGGTAGGGGATATGGTACGGAAGGATTACGCCTTATTCTGAAATATGCTTTTTATGAATTAAACCTACATCGTGTAGGTCTCGATGTTATTTCATATAATAAATCGGCAATTGAAGTTTATAAAAAGGTTGGATTTAAGGTGGAGGGGTGTATGAGAGAAGCCGTTCAGCGGGATGGGAAGAGTTTTGATCGTATCATAATGGGTATATTGCGAGATGAATGGCTAAAGACTCAAAATTGATTTACATAGGATGTAATCGCACATAATGTTGTAACATATCAAATTAATCGTAAAAATTTTGCTATATTTATATTTGGTAATGCGGATGTAATTGCAGGGAAAAGGATAACGACTGGCGAAATTTTACAACATATGAATTGAAATAAGGAGTCATGTCATATGAATTTAGAAAAAACAAAGCCAGTAAATGAAGAATTAGCACAGTTAAAAGAACTCGTAAAGGAATTGCATGGTAGTGTGCATCAATTACAAAGTGAAGTTCAACAGCTTAGACATGAAAGGCCGGTTGTAGAAGTTAAAAAAGGTGTTCAATTATCACCAGGAATCGTTGGAGAAATTGGTGGTATAATTTTAGGAGCATTGGTAATTATCGGGATATTTTGGTGATAAAAAAGGTTTGCAGCAATATGCTGCAAACCTTTTTATATTAAATAACGTAAATATATATAAGCATGTGATAATAATAATGCGACGATTGTTAACGGTAAGCCAATTTTTAAGAAATCAAGGTAAGAAAATCCATGTCCTTCGCGCTTAGCAATACCTGCGACAACTACGTTTGCAGAAGCGCCAATTAATGTTCCGTTCCCCCCTAAGCAAGCACCAAGTGATAATGCCCACCACAGTACTTCAATTTGAGGAGAGTCAACAGAAAGTCCAAGTCCTGAAGCTAAATCTTGAATCAGCGGAATCATCGTTGCGACAAATGGAATATTATCAATAGTAGCTGATGCTGCCCCTGATACCCATAAAATAAGAATCGCTGCAAAGCCGATATCACCATTTGTTACATCAATCACTTCTTTTGCCAAAGATGAAATAAGTCCGATATCAATTAAACCGCCAACAAGAACAAATAATCCAGCGAAGAAGAAAATCGTTACCCATTCTACATGAGCAAATATATCTTCTAATTCATGTTGTTTTACACCAATTAACATGAGGAGCGTTGCACCGGTCATCGCGATAACTGCCGCATCTACATGAATAATGGAATGAAGAACAAATCCGAGAATTGTCAATCCTAAAATGGAAAGAGATTTTAGGAGCAAGCTTCGGTCACGAATATAGTCTTTTTCATTTAGTTCCATAAGTTTAGCAATTTGTTCAGGTGTTGTTTTTAATTTGTTACGATACATAAGATAAATAATGCCTAATGTAACAATGGAAATAATAAGTACAATTGGTGTTAAATTGAGTAAAAAGGCATTAAAATCTAGGTGTTTATTAGCAGATCCAATCATAATGTTTGGAGGATCACCAATTAGTGTAGCAGTACCACCGATATTTGAAAATAATACTTCAGAAATCAAATAAGGAACAGGTTGTACCTTTAAAATACGCGTGATCGATAGTGTAACAGGAACGATTAATAATACGGTTGTTACATTATCTAAAAATGCAGAGCCGACTGCGGTTAATAGGGATAAAAATAATAAAATTCGAATTGGTTTTCCACCCGCTGCTTTTGCTGCTTTAATGGCTACATATTCAAATACACCAGATTGACTCGTAATATGCACGAGAATCATCATTCCAATTAAAAGAGTAATGGTTTCCCATTGGATATGCGATGTAAAGGCAGTATGTAAGTCTACAATGCCAAAAATAATCATTATTGCAGCACCCAATAGTGCAATTACAGCACGGTTTAATTTCTCAGAAATAATAAATCCGTATGTCACTAAAAATACGGCGATTGCAAAATAATATTGCCAATTTGCTACTTCATGTGCTGAATATTCCAACATGTCACCTTCTTTAAAATGTATATTAAATTGTCGAAATATATCCCTCCGCATGAACTCTATTGTAGCAAATTCAAAAAAGAAAGAAAACTATTTACGAGTAGTAGGAGAATAGTGAACTTTTCTATGTGAAAAAATAAAAAACAAAATGCAAATTATTATGCAAAGTGAGTTTTGTCCTCTAATATAGAGATAGCAATTTACTTTATTTTTGCGTAAAATGGTTTAAAGAGGTGAAATCCGATGGAAATAGTAAAAGATAGTACTGTTATTCAACATGAAATTGAACGGTTTGTAAATAAAGATGTATATATTCATTTAGAAACAACAAATGGAGCATACGCTTCACATTTTAATGAAAAGATGATGACAGTCGGAGCATTTATTCGAAATGCAATTATTCGTTTTGAACGTGGGAAAATAACAGGAACAAATCCATACCGAGTTGGTCTCAAAATGGATCATGGTTGGGTATATGCTGAAGGCATTACACATTGGGAAGTAGACGAGAACGATCGTTTATTATTAGCAGGGCATGATAATAAAGGTCGTTTAGCAGTAGCGCTTGAATTAAGCTTAACACCATTTAAATAAGAAGGAGGGAAATGTATGGAAAGACATGTGCTTGTTGTATTTCCTCATCCAGACGATGAATCGTTTGCAGCTGGAGGAACAATTAGTTTATTAAGAAAGCAAGGAGTACCTGTGACATATGCGTGCGGAACGCTTGGACAAATGGGACGCAATATGGGAAAGAATGTTTTTGCGAACCGCGAAACGATTCCGAATATCCGTGAAAAGGAATTAAAAGATGCATGTGAAGCGATGGGCATTGAAGATTTAAGAATGCTTGGTTTCCACGATAAAACACTAGAATTTGAAGATGTAGATTTTGTAGCAGATAAAATTGAAACTGTCATTCGCGATGTACAACCATCACGAATTATTACATTCTATCCAGAGCATGGTGTTCATCCAGATCATGATGCATTTGGCCGTGCTACTGTTCGCGCTGTATCACGTATGCCGAAAGAAACACGTCCGGTCATTCATGCAGTTGCGATTACAAAAAATCGTGAGGAAGTATTAGGTGAACCAGATGTTATCAACAACATTAGTGAAGTATTCGAACAAAAATTAGCGGCTTTACGTGCGCATCGTTCACAAACAGAAGCGATGTTAGAAGAAACGGAAGTAAAGTTGCAAAACAAAGATGCTGCAACATTAAAATGGTTACAAATTGAACAATTTTGGACTTATAAATGGGAATAGGCTAGAAGATTTTCTACTAGTCTTCCATACATACAAAAGCGATGTCGCATTGTGACATCGCTTTTTCTGTTAAGTATCAGGAATGTGCATTGTGCGGTGTTGGTCAACGCTTTTGTACTTTTCTCCCTCATAAATACTTGTTCAAATGTTAATTATACTAATAATTTGAGAAAGCATAAAATATCAACACTATACTTTTAACAGAGCCAAAAATTAAAAAGAATATATATTTATTATAAAAAAATTGACAAATCAAGAAGAACGCTGTAAATTGAAGTTATATTTGAATAGTCTCTGTTAGGTGAGGCTCCTGTATAGAGAAACGCTGCTGCCCAAAAATGTCGAGAGACGCCAATGGGTCAACAGGAACGGTCGGAGAGAAGGCCCTTCTTAATGTAGCTGGTTTCAAACCTATGCTGTACAGTGCTAAAACTCAACGAGGGAGAGGTACGTGATAATTTGGAGGGATATATCTCTATGATGGTAAAAAGAGATTTCACCCTTTGTTTATTTGTGATTTTTAAAAACCTTTACTCCTTTTTGAGTAAAGGTTTTTTTATGTATACGATCATCGATATCTAATTATTTGTACTATTAAATGACCTAATGGAACTATTTATTAGGAGGAATTATGATGAAAAATAAATTAAAGCAGCTTTTGTTAACAGAAAATATTTTTATGGTAGAAGAATTTTTGAGTGATCCACCATATGATATTGCACAAGAAATTAAAAAATTTCCACTTAAAGATCAAGTATCAGTAATAGATCTGATCCCAATTACAAAAAGCTCTAAAGTCCTTAGACATATGAGTCCAGACGAACAGTATAAGATCCTAATCAATTTACCTAGAGATAAATCTAGAATATTGCTGAATAAGCAACCAGTTGATGAGCTTGTTGATTTGTTTCTAGCTATTCAGCTTAATAAAGATGGACAATTAATGTCGTATTTAAATAAAGAAACGCAACAAAAGGTAAAGGATTTAATGAAATTTAAACCTGAGACAGCAGGTAGTCTTGTAACAAGTGATTATATTTCAGCTAGAGAGGATTGGTCAATAAAAACGACTTTAGAGCATGTTAGAAAAATTGCTACAAATGTAGAATCGGTATCCTATATATATGTTCTAGATAACTACGGACACCTCAAAGGAATCGTTTCCATACGTGAGTTATTATCAGCATCGGATGAGGAAATCTTATCAAACATAATGATTCGAGATATTATCTCAGTATATGCTGAAGCCAATCAACAAGAAGCTGTAAAAAAGTTAACAGATCATGATTTATCTGCTTTACCTGTAACAACAGCTGATAAAAAAATGATTGGTATCATAACATTTGATGATGTAATGGATGTAATGGAAGAAGAGGCAACTGAAGATATCCAGAGGTTAGGTGGTAGCGAACCATTAAATCAATCATATTTTGAAGCTTCTATTTGGAGGATTTTTTCTAAACGGATTCCCTGGTTATTGCTTCTATTCATGGCTGAGGCATATACAGGCACAGTACTTCACCATTTTCAAGATGAACTTGACAAAGTGGTCGCACTTGCGTTCTTTATTCCATTACTAGTAGGTACTGGAGGAAACACAGGTACACAGGTTGTAGCAACAATTATTCGTGCAGTAGGTATCGGGGAAGTGAAGTTTAAAGACATTTTTCGTGTTATAAGAAAAGAGATGTTAATTGGTGTACTCCTTGGTCTTGCGCTTGGTACAGCAGGTCTAATTCGTGCATATATATTAGGAGTTGGAATAGAAGTTGCACAAGTTGTAGCAATTACAATGGTGTTTATTGTTGTTTGGGCTTCTATTGTAGCCGCTGCATTACCATTGATTATCAGAAGATTCAAACTAGACCCTGCCGTTGTTTCCGGACCGTTCATTACAACGTTTGTTGATGGCACTGGACTAATCATTTACTTTATGGTTGCTAAAATGATATTAAATTTATAAATATAAACTATGTATATTTCTGGTACGAAAAAGATGAGTAGCATGTTTATTTATAGCTCTAAGGTTATAGAGTCTGTTTAATGTAGAAAAAAGAGTCTCATAAGTAATATGAGACTCTTTTTTGTTTTGGTTGAAGTTTTATTACACACTACATTTTGAATGATTTTTTTAATAGAATCATAAACCAAATAAGGGTAAGACCAATGAGAGAGTGAGAGAATCCAATTATATAGGTTAATTCTTTAAAATTAGCACCATTTAGTTGAAGAAGCCCTCGAGTTGCCAGTGAAGAAAGGGTTAAAATTAATCCAATATTATGGACGATGAACCAACTATTAAAGCCCTTCGCTTTATGAAATGAAAATGCTTTTGCTAATGCCAGGGCAATTAAGAAAAATAAAAACCCAAGTACGAGCGTATGTGTATGTAAAAGGTTTAGCAGAGTGGATCCTAGAATACCTTTTGATTTTGCATATTCTCTAGCGAATACACCTGATAATAAACCGATTACCAAATATACGAACGATGCATAATATAATTTTTTCATTATATACCTCCTGGTGCAAATTTTATAATGTGGGTTTTCGATTTGTAAATTTCTATTGTATTTTCAAATCATGGTGGTTACATAACAAAGACTCCTAGTGTTCCAGGAGTCATAGTATAACAAGTTTAAAATTATTGTATCATAATTATAGGGTATTCGATTATATGAAATAATTGAACTTTATGTGAACAAAGGGGATTGTAAAGGTTTGGGATTATATTTGGAATAAGAATTGAAAATCCAATTCATTTTCCGGTTTATGGAAAAAGGATATTGTGTTAAAATATCAGAAAAATCAAACACTTAAGGGTGATAAAAAATATGTCTATATTAGAGAAAATTAAAGAAAATGTTTCAAAAGTTATTGTAGGGAAGGAAGAAGTAATTGATTTAGCAATGATCGCGCTAGTTGCCAACGGACATGTCTTACTAGAAGACGTACCAGGAACGGGAAAAACAACATTAGCCAAAACACTTGCGAAAAGTATTGATGGGGCTTTTCAACGTATTCAATTTACATCGGATACGTTGCCGGGTGATGTAGTAGGATTAGAATATTTTGATATGAAAGAAAGTGATTTTAAAACGAGGAAGGGGCCTATTTTTGCGAATCTTGTATTAGTAGATGAAATTAACAGGGCGGTTCCGCGGACGCAATCAGCATTGTTAGAGGTAATGGAAGAACGTACGGTAACGATTGCGGGCGTAACACATGTATTACCAAGCCCATTTATTGTATTGGCAACGCAGAATCCTTTAGAGTCGGCAGGAACATTTACACTTCCAGATGCACAATTGGATCGCTTTTTATTAACCATTCGCCAAGGGTATCCAAATCGAAAATATGAGAAGGAAATGTTAAAACGATTTAAAGAAAACAATCCATTTAACGATTTACAAAGCGTTGTAACTCTCTCTGACATATTGGAGTTGCAAGAGCAATCTAAAAAGATTCATATACATGATGAGGTGGAAGAATACTTGCTTGATATTGTAGAAGCGACGCGAAATCATGATTTAGTAGAAATTGGGGTTAGTCCGCGTGGATCTTTAGCTTTTATGAGAGCCGCTCAAGCAAGAGCTTTATTAAAAGGAAGAGATTATGTAACTCCTGATGATTTGAAAGCTTTAGCATCCCCGGTTTGTGCCCATCGGTTAACGTTAACGATTGAAGGGGATATGAAAACAACTAAAGTAGATGTGCTGCAAGGGATTTTAGAAAAACTTGCAGTGCCAGTGGAAAGCGTATGAATGAAATTATAAAAAGGAAACATCCGTTGTTAGAGCCACTTTTTATAGTGGGAATCGGCGCATTTTGTCTTATACTCGTCGTGTTTACCAATCAATTTTTCATTGTGGCTATCTTTTTGTTTTATTTGTTGCTAGTTGGATTTTTGTATTTGTATATGAAGGCAGTCATGAAAGTGAAATGGGAAATCCCCCAAAATCAAAAGAGGCTATTTATGAACGAAAGAGGAGAATATGTGGTGCAGATTATAAATGAAGCACGTTTTCCAATCTTTAAAGCAGCTCTTCAGTTTCGCTCTAATGAACAAATAGAGTGGGAAACGGATCAGAAGATGCAGCGTTCGCATCACTCGTATCAAATTCCTCTCCAATTAGAAGGGCGAGATATGATAACAATTATGTTAGAGGGAAATGCACATGAAAGAGGGAGACAAGGGTGGCAAGCTGCGGAACTCATGATATCAGATCCATTTGGTCTTTTAACGTATTACTTGCCTATTGAACAAAAGAAACTCCCTGAATTTCATATTCTTCCGCAAATGTCGAAAGTAACAATACCAGAAATGACAACATGGAAACACGGATTTCGTAGAGCGGCTGTTTCTCCGTTATATGATGAAACGAAAATAGTAGGTGTGAAAGAGTATGAAGGGGAATCCTTTCGTTCGATTCATTGGGGAGCTACTGCGAAAACAGGAGTTATTAGTGCAAAAAAGTATGAATATACGCAAGGCGATCGGTATGCATTATATGTAAATCTATTAGGTAAAACGGGATATACACTTCGCACCGATATGGAATATTTAATTCAAGTTGCTGCTGGTGTATGCCGGGAGTTAATTTCACAAGATTGCTCGTTCGAACTATGGATAAATGGAGTACGGGAACAAGGTGTCATTCATTTAAAGGGCGGAAAGCACCGAAAACAACTTTATAAAGCAATGGATTTGTTGTCTTCATTAACGGAAAAAGATACACCGCTTAATACGCATTTCTTTTATCAAACAGGATTTCGCAGACAAGAAGCAGGATGTATCCCATTAATTATAGGATATCCACCTGAAAAACAAAAAGGATGGATACAAATTGTGAAGTAAAGGGAGGAACGGTGAATACATTGAAATGGGGATCGCGTGTTATATTTTGTTTCCTAGCTATTGGTCTTTGTTTTATATTAGCGATTGGAATAACGGAAGGGGTCTTTTTTGCAAAGGAACAAGTATTAGATTCTTCTCAATCAAAGGTAGGAGAGGATGGCGACTCACAAATGCCTAGAAAATGGGTATTTAAAGGAGCAGGAACGCCGGTGGAACCAGGAGAGGATTCAGGAGGATTATATGAAATAGAAGATTTTCCGGGTTTTGATAAAAATGGGTATTATAAGAAAGAGAACCACAAAGGAATTCCTCGAGATAGAAAGGTGCCACTTGGTGGCATAGAATTTCTAGGCGTTAGCACTGAAAATATATTTATACAAATTGGCATCCTTGTCTTAGTAATATTAATCATATTTTTCATCTTTCGTCTTATACGGAATAAGAGGCAGGAGATCCATCTTATTGATACGAAACAAAAAGAAATACGAAAAGTTGAGGGGAATGTAGAACAAGAAGAGCAAGATAGCTTAATCCTTCCAATAGAAGAAGTGCGTGCAATGTTAATTAAATGGGAAATGACATTACCGAAGTTTGAAAAGAGAAGATTACAAGAGACGATGCAGCAATGGTTTTCCCGTATCCATAAAGGTGATACTATTATTCCGATTTATGAGAAAGTGAGATACGGCGAAGGAACTGCTTCAAATGAGGAGTTACAGGTGATGCGGAGATGGATACATGAAAATGTAAAGAAAAGTTTATAGTGAAAAAAGAGATAAAAGGAGAAAGTTTGTTGTTAGCGGAAGTATTATAGTACTGTTTTATCCAAACTGATACGAGAAGGTGGATATAGAATGACGGTTAAAAAACTTTACTTTTTACCAGCTGGCCGCTGCATGTTGGATCATTCTTCTGTTAATAGTACGCTTACTCCGGGTAAACTCTTGAATTTACCAGTCTGGTGCTATCTGTTGGAAACGACAGAAGGTCCAATTTTGATAGATACAGGAATGCCAGAAAGCGCAGTAGATAATGAAGATCTTTTTAAGGGAACGTTTGTTGAAGGACAGATCCTCCCGAAAATGAAACCGGATGATAGAGTTATAAATATTTTAAAGCAGGTAGGTTATGCGCCAGAAGATCTTCTCTGTGTTATTAGTTCTCATTTGCATTTTGACCATGCTGGGGGGAATGGGAACTTCAACCATACACCCATTATTGTGCAACGAACTGAACATGATGCTGCTTTACATAGAGAAGAATATTTAAAGGAATGCATACTACCAAATTTGAACTATCAAATGATTGAGGGAGATTATGAAGTAATGCCAGGTGTTCAGTTGCTTTATACGCCAGGGCATTCCCCAGGGCATCAATCAGTATTTGTTAAAACGGAAAAGTCAGGTTCTGTTTTACTAACGATTGATGCATCTTACACGCAGGAAAACTTTGAGCAGGGCGTCCCATTCGCAGGATTTGATTCAGAAATGGCCTCACAATCTATCAAACGATTAAAAGAAATTGTTTTGGATGAAAAACCTATTGTTTTCTTTGGACATGATATGGAACAAGAAAAAAGTTGTAAAACATTCCCTGAGTATTTATAATATATCCATTTTGTAGGACGAAAAATAATATAACTACACCTTTTTTCGTATTGATTTATAGATACGATATCCGAATAAAATCTAAAAAGGTGGAAGGTATGAGGAAAATCATAATGCTGTTTAGTGTAATGATATGTTTTTGGACGTTAAGTGGTTGTGATCGCACCTATTCATATGTTGGAGAAAGTAAGCATTGGAAAGGCAAGTATATAATTTCACAGACAGATACGAGTGAATCTGGAGAAGGCACAATTATTTACAAAGGAAAAGATAGAGAAAAAATCAATGACGTAAAATGGAGAGTTGAAGATAATAGTAGTAAACAAGAGGGAACAGGATTTATTGATAGGGGAACGATTCAATTAAAATCGTCATGTTCAGGTTGTGCAGTGCATGATAAGGAAGAAGTGTTTCTTGTCACAATTGAATGGGATGGAAAGAAAGAGAGCTTTGAAATGAGATACAAGTAGTTGATATTCCCTACCTAAAGAGGGAAATATCGGTTTAAAAAAGATGAACCGTGGAATAAAAAGCTTAGAATAGGTTATAGGAAAGAACCAAAAATGGCTTGCTTTAATATGCAAGCCGTTTTTGGTTCTGGAATTTGTAAAAAAGAACCTAGAATTTTGGTGATGAGAAATAAGCTCTTTCCTAGTTAGCGAGAGTATTATTTTGTTTCTACTTTAGGTTGAGTAAAAAAGAAGATAAAAATAATTAAAGGAAGAGCTAAAAGAAAGACTCCGTTTTTAGATGGGTGAATAGTGGGAATATCTGTTAAAGCCATGTTATCATTCCTTTGTAAGTATTTTTAATAAGTTAGGATTCACATGAAAATGTTTGGACACAACTTTTTGGAAGAACTTATAATCCCTTTTCAAGTAAGGGAGAGTAGGTTCAAGTTTAGGAACACCAAAAATTGGTCCACTCACATTAATAGTAAATCTACCAGGTGCAATAAAACTCCCCGTAACTCCAATTTCATCGTTGAGTAATAGTGCGGCGAGGATAACGTCTATTACATCAATAATCATATTCGCAGTTTGTTTTTCGAATTTACCTTCTAGTCGACTTTCTCCTGTTAATGGTCCTCCTAATGAAACGCGAAAACCTCCTGGTGTCACAAAGACTCCTATAATAGTGATCTGTCCAGTTAGTAATAGTGCGACTGTCACAATATTGAGATCGCGTTGGATAGACCGTATGACTTGTATATCTCTTGTAATTTCAATGTTTTTTTTCAATATTGTCACACCCTCTAGGTACATATTATTCTGAGCGATTGTTAAAGGTGAGTAAGGATAAGTATTAAATATAGGGGGGATGTAGGAATGGAACCGAATGTAACAATAAGTATTAGCTGATATCAATAATTAATTTTTTATAATGTTTGCTAATACTTGTTGCTCGATATTTCTTCATTACTATATTTGTTTATATCATCATCCAATCAAAAGATGTGATGAAGGATTTTTTTGTCGATATTTAACGAAAAATGTCATATTTTAATTGTCATATTATATAGTGAATGTTAAAATCAAGGTGATAAAAAATTATGAATAAACTAAAAAATTGCAGAAGATAATTTTTCTGAATTTTCTTTATAATTATTGGTGATTATTTTTTGTATATAAATCCCTTCTACTCAGAAAGAAGGTAACCTGCACTCACCATCCTTTTTGTTTTCAGCTTGTACAAAGCACGAAGAGGCCCGGACCGAATCCTCCATTTATACTCATGTTTTACATTTCACTAATGTGAAAATGTTTATATAAAACTTATTAATATGTATTGAACTATTAAACTTGTAAAACTACAGAAAGGTTTGTGGTACAGAATGAAAAAAGATACCCAGCAAAGGCATCAAGGGGTCGCAATCAAAACATTAATAGCTATGAATGTACTTGCTTCACCATTTATGGGAGGAGTAACAGGAATAACAAAAGTTGCAGCTAAAACACAAGTATCGGCGGAACATGTTTTTTATGCCGAAGGTAAGGGAGATCCAGAAAAAATTAGAGCAAATGATCGACGACAATTTAAGTTTAGCCCCTATGAACCAACTGGACTATATGCAAGTCCAAACGAAAAAATCACCATTCAAGTTGAAGGAACACAAAATATTCAAGCTTATATAGGAACATTCTCATACGATGGTGCATGGAATCAAGATTCGCTCATAAAGTCGTTCACTTTAAAACCAGGAGAAAATACAATCGAATCTCCAAATGGCGGAATGATTTATTTATATAATCCAGGGCAAGGTGGAACAGTGAAGACGGAGATAAAAACAGGTGGAACAACTAGCCCTCTGTTTGAGTTAGGAAAACATACACAACAAGATTTAGTAGACATGCTAGATAAATATCCTAATGCCCATGCGGTGGAACTAAAAGGAGAGCGTGTACTTATAACCGCAAGTCCTGCAAGAGTGAAAAAATATTTAATAGGTTCTAACACAGATCCTGTACAACTCTTAAAAAAATTAGATGAATCTATTAGAATTCAAGATCGAGTTTCTGGTTTATCTGAAAAGGAAGCGGACAAGCATTATGTACACTTTGTGGAGGATAATCACTCAACTCTTTATATGTATTCGTATTATGGTAGAACTGCGTATGTCGGAGATGCAATTCAGCATGTACTAAATGTGAAAGACTTTACAGAAAATGGATGGGGACCTTGGCATGAAGCTGGTCATCAAAGGCAACAACTTCCTTGGACATGGGATGGATTAGGGGAAGTTACTGTAAATATTTATAGTATGTCCGTACAACGAGCTTTTGGAAATAAATCGAGGTTAGAGAACGGAACATATGACAAAGCATTTACTTATTTAAATAAGCCTCAATCCGAAAAAGACTATAATAAAATTGATGATCTCTTCGTCAAATTAACAATGTTTTGGCAATTAGACTTAGCTTTTGGGGAAGAATTCTATCCGAAATTACATCAATTATACCGTGCAATTCCGAACGAGGAACTTCCTAAAACTAGTGACGAGAAAATACAAGATTTCATTTATAATACTTCTAAGATTGCACAGAAAAATTTACTTCCATTCTTTGATAAATGGGGGCTAATTGCTACACTAGAAACAAGACAAAAAATAGAAAATTTGAATTATCCACTTTTAGCCGCTCCTATTTGGGAAGCAACTGATTCTAAACCTGTTATTGTAGAAGAAAACGAAGAAACTCCAGATATGGAACCGAAATTAACAGTACCTGGTGGAACAACAATGAATGTAGGCGATTCATTCGACCCAATGGCAGGAGTATCCGCTACTGATAAAGAAGACGGAGACCTTACTTCTAAAGTAACAGTTGATGGTAAAGTAGATATATTTAAAGCAGGTACTTACGAGTTAACGTACACAGTTAAAGACTCTAAAGGTCATCAAGTAACTGCAAAACAAACAGTAACGGTTAAAGAGAAAGAAGAAACAAAAGATGAATCACCAGTACTAAAAGTACCTTTAGAAACTACAATTACTGAAGGAGATAAATTCGATCCAATGAACGATGTAAGTGCTACGGATAAAGAAGATGGTGAGATTACGCCAGAAGTAAAATATGAAGGTCACATAGATACAAATACACCAGGCACTTACACGATTAAATACACAGTTAAAGATTCTGCAGGTCATTTGGCAACTCAAACACAAACTATAATAGTTAATGAAAAACCTGTTGAAGACAAAGCACCAGAGTTAACAGTACCAAAAGAAACAGTATTAACAATTGATGATAAATTCGACCCAATGAGTGGGGTTAAAGCTATCGATAAAGAAGATGGTGATATCACTTCTAAAGTAACAATTGACGGTAAAGTAGATACTACTAAAACGGGTACGTATGTTTTATCATACACAGTTAAAGACTCTAAAGGTTATGAAGTAACTGCGAAACAAACGGTAACGGTTAAAGGGAAAGAAAAGTTAAAAGATGAATCACCAGTATTAACTGTACCTGCTGAAGTGAATATAAATGTAGGAGACAAATTCGATCAAATGTCAGGGGTTAAAGCTATTGATAAAGAAGATGGCGATATTACTGATAAAGTAATACATTTTGGTGAAGTAGATACAGCTAAAACTGGTACTTACGAAGTCAAGTTCCTTGTTCGTGACTCCGGCGGTAATGAGGTAACTACAATACAAATAGTAGTTGTGAAAGATAAGGACAATGGTAACGGTTCTGATAATACCAATACCAATACTAGCACTGATAATGGCAGTACTGGTACTAACAACAGCAATGGCTCTGATACTGATAACAGTAATATCTCAAATAATAGTACTTCTGATAAAAAAGAAGATACATATAAAGAGCTTCCAAAAACGGGAGCAAGTACAAATAACAGTGCAGCAGTGGGTATATTGATGGTTCTTGCAGGTATGGTACTTACTTTTGGTCGCAAATTTAGAAAGGTACTAAAATAATTGTAACTCAGTGCATTGTATAAAAAGACATCTTCGAATAATGAAGATGTCTTTTTATCAATAAATTACTGATTTGATAAGTACGCATTGAGTGTCTTTTTTTTATTTATTAAAGGACCTGCTCAATTAGTTCGTAACAACATAAAATAAATCGAATCCGTTACATGTGAACTCCTATGTTTTCCCCTCTTACTTAAAGGAGGAACTATTATGGGCTTTGGTGGTAGTTGTGGAGGTTGTGGCTTTGCTGGAGGATTTGCATTACTCGTTGTACTCTTCATATTATTAATCATCGTTGGAGCTGCTTGCTTCTGCTAAAAAACAATGAGAGAAGGCACTCATAAGAGTGTCTTTCTTTATGAAAAAATCCCCACACAATGCACAGGGATCCAATGTAAACCTTTCAGTTGTTGAATATTCAATTAAACTTAAAGAAAGTGTGGTAATGGTCGATTACGTATTGGTGTGACAAGTAATTACTTTATTGAAGAATGCAAAAAAGTGCTGGATCTTCTGGTAGAAGCTAAAGAAATTTTCAAATTTTAATTATGATATTTACTAACTATTGTTGTGAAAGATGATATACTTATGAAATAAACATAGTCATGATACTATCAGTAGGAATCTTACTACCATTTACCCTATGCTGATGGAATCTAATTTGAATATAATAATTAAAAGGATGTGGATTATGGAAAATTACGAATGCAAAAACAGAGAAAATATATTGGAACAATTTAGGTTAACGACTCCAATTTTTCAAGCATTAGGTGATGTGAACAGGCAACAAATTATCATGATTTTACTTAAAAATGACAGCTTAAATGTAAACCAAATAACTGAACAAATGAGCATCTCGAGACCTGCTGTATCCCATCATTTAAAAATTTTAAAACAGGCAGAACTAGTTAGGCCAAACAAAAACGGGAAAGAAATTTATTATTCTTTGACAACTAGTAATTTTTTGGAATATATGAAAGGATTAGTATCTGCAATTGAAGCAGGATATTAATTTTTAACTAATGCGTTTATAAGTTTGAACTTATGAACGTGTTTTTGTGCATTCAACTAATAGGGGGTACAAAGATGCAAAATCAAAACAATTCAAACAAAATATACTTTTTAATGTTATTAGTTCCTTTGTTTTGGGGTGGTTCATTCTCAACAGCAGAACATGTAGTAACAGAAATTCCGCCTCTTGTAGCAGCTACTCTTCGATTTGGTATAGCTGGAGTTATCCTTATGATTTATTCAACGATAAAATCTGAATGGCATATTGGTTCTTTAAAGAAAAGATGGAAAGGGTTATTACTCGTTTCATTGACTGGAATCTTCGGATATAATGCACTTTTCTTCTTAGGAGTACAGTATACATCTGCCATTAATGGTTCTTTAATTATTGCAACAATGCCAATCTTTGTGACACTAGGTGCCATTATCTTTTTAAATGAAAAATGGAACAGCAAGGTTGGAATAAGTTTAGTTTTATCTCTAGTTGGTGTTATTATCGTTACTACAAAAGGGTCACTTGATATGTTACTTTCATTAGCATTTAATGTAGGTGATTTATTATTTCTAGCAGCCTTAGCGTGCGGTGTAATATACGGCTTAGTTGGTAAATCTGTAATGAAAGACGTATCGCCGTTATTCGCTACAACAATCATGACTGTAATGGGATCTGTCTTCCTAGCGATTACATCATTATTTGAAGGTGGTTGGGACCTTGTACCAAGCATGTCAGCCCAAGGTTGGTTAGAAATGTTTTATATGGTTGTATGCGGTACTCTTGTTGGTTATATTATATTCAATAAAGGTGTAGAACAAATAGGGGCAAGTAAAGCAAGTATCTATCTAAACCTTACTCCGATTGTAACGACTTTAATTTCTGTATTATTTTATGGTTCAATTATGACTTGGAAACAAGTAATGGGAATGATTTTGGTATTAATCGGTGTATATATCGCAACAGCAAAAACGACTAATCAAAGTAAGAAAGTCGCTCTAAATGATTAAAATTATAATATAATTGAAAAAGGTTTACTGAGTTGGAAAGCCAACTTGCAAATAGAATTGACGCTTTTAGAAATATAGAAGGTGATTTAGAAACTATAACTCTAATATTAAAATTTTTATTCATTAGGATATATATTTTTTATAATAGTTATTTTTATAAGTTTTAATGGTAGAAATTTCATTGTGAATAAGAGGAGTAATTATGTTGAAAATCATTAAAAATACAATTTTATTTGTTTTATGTCTAGTAGTTCTTAGTGGTTGTTTTACAAGAGAGGGAACTATTGTTGGTGGTAAAGTTCATGGTTCTTCAGATAGTGTATCTGGTAAGTATAAAAAATTCTCTGGTTCAGCAGCTCAAGATATGAAAGTGAAAAAAGGTGAAAATTGGGTATTTTCTTTTGATGAAACAACAAAGAAAGGAACTATAACTGCTTATGTGGTGGATTCAAATGATAATACAATATTAGAATTTAATAATGGCAAATATCAAAAAAATATTAAAGTATCTAAAGATGATACATATAAGGTTAAAATTAAAACGGAAGAACATGGTGGAGAATTTCGAATATTATGGAAAAAAGAAAAGTAGTTTTTTGGAATCAAATAAGAAATGTATCAAGTACATTATCTTTCTCTTTTCTGTTAATTCTAATGTATTTGAGTATAATTAGTGGTGTGCTGTGATTGAGTATTTCTTGTAACATAGCCACATCTTTTGTTTATGGAACTAATAGGGGGTTCGTCCCATGCCCATCAACTTAAAAATATTAACTACCCCCAAGAGTAAAAAACGCTATCCTCACTAAAAGAATAGCGTTTTTTCATTATTTAAATATGATTTCATGTGTAGCTTTGGAATAAAGTTTGATCAGTTTCTATCTGTGTTATTCCAGAATCGCGCCCGATTGTAGAATATTGAAAAACACGATAACTGTAAGATAACTCCACAGTCATTTTGCTAAAGCCTCTTTTAATTTAATAAGGAAATTTTAAGAACCAACTTCCTAGTCCCAATCCATATAAAAACTCACCTTTAGCTTTTCTTGCCCACAATCTGGACAATCTAGAACATCACTTTGATTAATATCGACTAAAGGCTTTGACGGCATTTGAGTATTACATCGAGGACAAGTATGAGTGTTCGTGTAAGATTGGGTTCCTGACTTCATATGTAAATGTACTTTATTTAATAGGTAACAACACTTCTGACAAACATATAGACCGTCGTAGCATTCAAAAGACGTTTCCTTGTTATTAATAAACTCTCTGATGTATTGCCGACCTTCTTCTTCCTCATACCATTCTAAAATCGAACTCAAGTGTATATAACTAAATCCAATTCCTAAAAAAACATTTTGATTGTAAGAGCAATGTCCGCAGTTCAAATTACAAGCTATTCCCATAAATCCCAAATACCCCTCTTGTCCAGTTTAGATAGAAAACAATACAGAGAAATTTTAACACAAATATCCAGATTTTAAAGGTGTTATTCCATAAAATGGCCCGATTGTTGAATAGCATGACTAGAGTTTTTTGAACGACTTTATTGTAAATTAAATGTAGTGTAGTGCTTTAAAAAAGAAGATGTATTCTTTCATGAAAACAAATCCTAATTTTCTACAAGGGATAGTTGGGATTTGTTGGTTTTTAATAGACTTAGGGAAATGAAAAAATACACCCTTCAGTTTATAATTATTGCACTTGTTCTAAAAATTGTTGAACTTCTTTTGGTGATTTTAAGATAATAACTTTTTTATCCCTAGATAATTGATCAAGTCTTTTTAAAATTACAGGTCTTTTGGTCGTTGGATATTCCCATATCCATTTGAAAAATTCTAAGTCAAATCTTTCTTCGCATCCTTCGCCCATATCTGGTCTTGTTCTATTTCGATATTGTACTATTCTTTTGAAAGCACGATAAACACATATTGTTTTATGTATATCAAGAAAGATTATTGTATCAGCTGCGTTCAGTCTTATTTCCATTGTCCCACCATAATTTCCATCAATAATCCATTCTTCTTCTTTAATTAAATCATTTTGCACTTTTCTTTGTTCATTCTTTGGAACACCTACCCAATTAGGTTTCCAAAATAATGCATCAAGATGATAAACATTTATTTTTAATTTTTCACCTAAGCGTCTTGCTAATGTAGATTTCCCTGAACCGCCCGAACCAATAAGTATAATTTTTTTCATAAACCGCTCCTTATTGTCTCATTAAAAAAATGTTTTAGACTATTTCTTTAAGCACTACAGAAACAACTTTATTGTCATTTAACATGGAACTATCGCCACCATTCTTTAACGGTAATTTTATGTGATTTTTCATTTTTATCTATAATTTCTACAAGACAATCATATTTTTCTAGCTCAGCACCAGAAATACCAATGTGTGAGTTTTCAAGATTAAAAATGATGCTTGCTGTTGCAGAAAAAACATTGTCTAAGGGAATATTTGCATTTTTTAAAAGACGTTCGAAGTCTTTTCCTAAATCATCTAAAGACTCCTTTATTACTGGAATTTCAAAAGCTTTAGGTTTAATATTTCTTCCTAAAATATCTATAACTATGCTATCTATATTTTTCTCTTTAGCAATATTATATAAATGTTTAAAAACAAACCCGTTGTCTCTACAATTCATTAAACTTAAATAGCTATGAACAGTATTATGTCCTATACTCTTTAATAATTTTAACCTAGCCATTTTAGCACCTCCTGTACTATTTTCTTCAAAATATATTATAAGCAACATTCTAAAATTATCCTGCTTCATTCGTTTAATAAAAAAGGTGAAATCCCTTCTCCACTTAGATAAGTTATTTCATCGCATCATTTTTAAAAACGTCGCAACTTTCTTCAAAACTTCGCGTCTTTTTTAGAAACATCGTGACTTTATTATAAAACTATATCATCTGAATTTAATGGAGATTTCTCCTACAAAAGTAGTAGGATTTTTATTTGAATTTGCTACCTCAGTTGGATTTATCATATTTCAACTTCGATATAATAGTAAATAGGTATATTGGATATGGAGATACATTACAATGATTATACATACTTCAGATTTAGAATTACAGTAACTACTCAACCCGTAGTTACCAATAAAGAAAGGAATAAGCAGAATGATACAGAACATATACGAAACTCATTTACATGTAAGAGATTTAGAAAAGGCGATAGATTTCTATCAAAATAAGTTAGGGTTAGCATTAGCAAGAAAACTATCCAAAAGAAAAGTGGCTTTCTTTTGGGTAGGAGAGAGTAAAAAGCAAATGATTGGACTATGGGAAGTACATAATATTGAAGATTTTGAGATGAAACACTTTGCTTTTGGTGTAGATTTAGAATTTCTAAAGACTTCTAAATTGTGGTTAGAGAATCGTGGAATAGAAGTGGTGGGAAGCCAAGGAAAAGGAAATCAAGAGCCAATTGTCCAAAGATGGATGCCAGCTGCAAGTGTATACTTTCTGGATTGTGATGGAAATAAATTAGAGTTTATTTCTATGTTACATGATAATCCAGATGAATTGGAATATGCATCCTATTTAAGTGAATGGGATGCGGAACACCAAGAAAAATAAATGAGATTGCATCTATAAAACGGAAAAAACGTTGATTTTATCACTCTAAGAGATAGTACCGATCTCAAAAACGTTGGTATTTAAATTGAAACGGCAAGCGGTTACACTCCGCTTGCCGATTTTTCATAGCTTCGTATGTATTTGAATTCCTTTTGCTTTTTCTTCTTTACCCTTCACACGTACAATTAAATCATATGATCCGGATTTTGGTGCTTCAAAAGAAAGTAAACCTTCTTTTTTGGAAGTGACTTCTTCTTCATAAATGACCTTGTCGTCTTTTGTGACTTGCAATAAAATCGTACCTTCTTCAACAGCCGCCTCAAAAGGAATTTCCACATTCCCTTTTTCAATTTTAATTGTTTGCACATCATGATACCCTTGCAGGGACCCAATTTTTAAAGTCGTTTCGCCGTTTTCTTGCACCTTTGTGACGTTTGTTGCTGTATTGCATGCGCTTAATAATACAACAAGAGTTAGAATGAGAAATGAACGTAGCAATTTCATAGAGATTCTCCTTTCTTTTTTATCATTATAAAATTTTTTCTTATAAAAAATAAAGCTTTAGCTTTTGTGAAAATCTATTTATTTCATAGAATAGAAGGTATTATGGTATTATTTTGTTAATTTACACAAAATATATTTTCATCTAGAGTAAATACGAAAATATATTTTAAATAGGAAGGATGAATTTTGCCATTTATGAAAAACGATCTTTTTAGAGTAAGCTTCGATAGTTTAGAAGAGTTTGCTGATGTAATCAGTGAGATTCTGCAATGCCCAATTACGATTGAAGATGTGAATCACCGCCTTCTCGCATATAGTACCCATGATGAAAGAACAGACTCCGCCAGAATTGCGACTATTATGGGGCGCCGCGTACCTGAAAAAATAATCAATAACTTGTGGAAAGAGGGCATTATCCCCGCTCTTCTAAAAAATCCTGAACCTATTCGTGTAAAAAAGATAGATGATATTGGTCTCGGTGACAGGGTTGCGATTTCTATTTGGAACAAAGAGGACGTCTTAGGATTCATTTGGGCTTTGGAAATCGAGAAAACTTTCAGTGAGCAAGATTACGCATTGCTGAGAAAAGCTGCGGAATCCGTGAAAAGCAAGTTATTACAGCTTCAAATCCACAAAAACAAAAAAAATGAACGATCGCAAGAGTTTTTGTGGAAGTTGCTTACCAATCATATGCAGGTAAACGAAGAAATCATTGAAAATTTTCACCTGCTTCATATTTCTCCCGCTTCCTTATTTACTGTTGCCGTATTCCATTTTGACCAAGAAATTACAAGTGAAAAAGAAAAACAAATTTCTTATTTGTTAAAAACAAGTCAACATTTGAAAGTTTTACTTTCTACAATTGATCGTAACCAGTTGATTCTTCTTACCTCATTGGATAATGTAAATCGACCTTTCCATGAAATCAGCGCTTTCATCGAAAAATTTATATACAAAATGGAAAAGAGATTTGGTATAAAATCTATCAAGCCGGCATTCAGCAGTATTTATAGTGATTACCAAAAGATTAGTAAAGCTTACAAAGAAACACTAAAGGTTTTAGCTATAAAGGAAAAGTTCCCTTCTGACACAACTGATATCCACAGTTATCAAGACATGGGGATTTATCAATTAATCGATATTCTACTGGAACAAAGGAAGCATGAAGAGTATGAAAACCAGGCGTTGCAAAAGCTATATGAGTATGACCATAAGCATAATAGCGATCTTGTTGAAACATTGGAAACCTTTCTGAATAAAGATAGCAATGTTGGCGAAGTGGCCCAAGCTTTGAACATTCATGCAAATACACTGAGTTATAGACTGAAACGTATTTGTGAAATCAGTGAAATTGATTTAAAAGATCCAAATCAAAAAATGATTTTGTATTTGGATCTCAAGTTACAAAAATTTATGTAACAGCATCCTTTTGTGGAATTCCACAAAAGGATGCTGTATTTTTCTTTGTTCTCAACGATGAAAAAACACATGTAATCCCCTATACTCGAATTACAACAAAATAACGCAAAGATTAGTTAAGGGAGGCAATCTAATGATTATCGGAGTTCCAAAGGAAATAAAAAATAATGAAAATCGTGTCGCACTTACGCCTGCAGGAGTTATTCCATTTGTGACAGCTGGCCATAAGGTATTGGTTGAAACAAATGCAGGTGTTGGTAGTGGATTTAGAAATGCAGACTATGTACATGCTGGTGCCGAAATTATTGAAAGTGCTGCTGAAGTATGGAACCGATCAGAAATGATTATGAAGGTAAAAGAACCTCTTGCCAGCGAGTATATGCACTTCCGCCCGGGCCTAATTTTGTTTACATACTTACATTTGGCTGCTGAACCCGCTTTAGCTCAAGCTCTTAAAGATAAAAGCGTAACCGCAATTGCCTACGAAACAGTAGAAGTGAACCATACACTTCCTCTCCTTACACCAATGAGTGAGGTAGCTGGACGTATGGCTGTGCAAATCGGGGCCCAATTCCTACAGAAGTCGAATGGTGGCCAAGGCATTCGACTTGCAGGGGTTCCTGGTGTAAGCCGAGGTAAAATTGCCATTATCGGCGGTGGTGTTGTAGGAACAAATGCTGCGAAAATGGCGATTGGTCTTGGTGCCGATGTTACGATTATTGACTTAAACGCTGATCGCTTACGCCAACTGGATGATATTTTCGGTACTCAAATCAAAACATTGATGTCCAATCCGTTCAATATCGCGGAAACGGTAAAACAAGCAGATCTTTTGATTAGTGCAGTATTAATTCCTGGCGCCAAAGCCCCTAAGCTTGTTACGGAAGAAATGGTAAAAACAATGAAGCCTGGATCTGTAATCGTGGATGTAGCGATTGACCAAGGAGGCGCTGTGGAAACGTGTGACCATGTAACTACTCATGATAATCCGACATTTGAAAAGTATGGAGTTCTGCACTACTCCGTTGCAAACATGCCAGGTGCTGTTCCGAGAACATCTACTATTGCTTTAACGAATGTAACAACTCCATATGCATTGCAAATTGCCAACAAGGGCGTGCAAAAAGCTATTTTTGAAAACGATGCGTTAAAACTTGGCGTAAACATGCTCAACGGTGAAATCACATGTGAAGTAATTGCAAAAGAACTTGGATACACTAGTGTGTCTTTAGAAGAGGCTCTCGAAAAGGGGATTATATGTAATTAAGTTTCCTTTCAATAGATTCCTTCATAATGGACTGTTATCGTAGGACATGGGTAGCAGTTTTAATAGACAACGTTTAGTACAATCATTTATTACCTAAAGAACATATAAAGAAACAACAATCATGGTTGCTGCCTATGCGGAAGGTTACGAACATGAGATAGTTAAATGTACGAAGGTTCTAATATAAGTAGAATTAAATAAAGCACTGGTATTGTGGAATACAGCCCCTGCTTGTTTCTCCTCCAATCACTTGATTCAAGCAGTTACTGGGGGAGAAATTACACTATCGTATCTTCTTAAGTAGATAAGGTAGTGTAATTATTATCAAATTCTTGTATGTATAGAAAATTTCAATCCATTTGATAGTCAATACAAACAAATGTGGAATCGTTACCATATCTATTATAGAAGATTGAGGATTATACCAAAAAGAAAACGTCTTTTCTTCTGGATACCTTGAAAGTATGATTTGTATATTTTACAAGTGTATATCTATACTTTCATGTAGTTTCCATACTGCTAAGAGATAATTTAGTCTTTAGAAATACACGATTTTCATGCATCAATCAAACATTGTAGGAACAGTAACAACGCCTCTATGGTGAATTGCCTCAATATTCATGAAAATATTGTACAAATCCCCACCGAAGTATATACAAAAGGAAGACGTATTATTAATTTAATACAAGAGGTATGGTAAACAATAATCAATGTAGCCGATAAAGGAATTGAATTTGATATTTTGAAGAAAATGGTTGAGGTACATTGAAGTACGATATGTATCGTCGGTAGAGAAAGGATTGGTACATTTTTTATAAGATAAATGAACGTATATAACACCATAGGAGGAAATGACATTGATTTATAGAAAAGTGGCATTTATAGCAATCTTATTAATTGCGTTGCTAGTAGGATGTTTGGGTGCAAAACCAGAAGAAGAATTATATGTTGCTTTTGAAAATGCAGCAAATCAAGAAAAAACATTATTTGATAATGTGAAAATATTTGAGCAGTTAGAAACAAAAGCGCAAGAATTGTACAATCAAATTATACAAGAAGGAAAAGAACAAAACAAAGCAGTGATACAACAAATAGAACAGGCTGTTATAAATGTAAATGAACGTGAAAAATTGTTGAAAACTGAACAAGATGTACTAGAAAAAGCGCAAAAAGAAGTAAAATCAGTTCATAGTTATATAAATAAAATCGAGGATAAAAAATTACAAAAACAAGCAAAAAAGGTAGCAGAAGTTTATACAAATCGTTATGAAGCTTTTCGGAAAATGAATGAAAGTTACAAAAAATCACTAATACTCGAAAAAGAACTTTATGAAAAGTTAAAAGACAAAGAAACAAAACTAAAAGAGATTAGTGAGAAAGTTAAAGCTATCAATATATTGAATGAAGAAACACTAAAAGAAAAAGAAAAGTTCAATCAATATACTAAAGAGTATAATGAAGGAAAATTAGCATTCTACAAAGCAGCAAAAATTAAAATAAAAGAGAAAAAGCAAGAAAAATAAATATCAATTAAGTATCTTGCCACCTCATTCCTAAAGACAAATCAAAGCTCTAAATAGCTTTTTACTTGAAGGAGGTTTTTTATGAGCTATGATACGGTTGCATCTTTAAAACGCATGCAACGACCACAGCAAGGTGAAGTAGCAACAGGACAAAAAAATGTTTTAAAACGAGTAAATTCAAGCTTGGAGATTATAATGTTTATTCCAGGATTATTCTTAGCTTTCTCGACTTTCACATTAACTTTCTGGATATATTTCTTTTATTTTTTAATAAAGGAATATACTGCTAAAACATATCTAGTAAAAAACATGGATACTGGTGAAAAATTTCGAGTTGATAAACAAGAATTTAAACAATACAAAAAAGCGTTCAGATCGAAAGAGGTCGCAAAGGAATTGATTAGTTAGTAGCTTTAATAAGTAAAATTAATAATAGCAGGGTTTTAAATGTAAGAATATTAGGAAAATAACTCTTTTATTGTAGTTATTTCTTGACTTAATTTATGACAATACATTTTGCACATCATATCAAAAAGGAGTCTCTTATGAAATATTTCTCAATAAGTTTAGTAATTTTATTTCTAATTGTGATATATAGTTGTATTATTTTTGGTTCACGTGCAAATAGCTGAAAAAAAGGGTTCTGATGTTCAACATGGCTGGAATCGTTGTAAGCATTGTCTTGTCTTCTAAAAAGTATAAATTTATTTAATCCTCGTTGAATTTGCCGGCGCATAGGTTTATTTGAAAGATAATCTAAGATAAAGATAGTTTTTTCGATTCTTCCTATCTCTCTTAAAGCTTTTGCTACTATATTTTGACGTGTATAAGAACTTAATTTCCCAACAATATTTACAAGTGTTCTGTAAACTAATCTTGTTACATTTATCTCCAAAAGTTAACGGAACTTTAATTCTGTTAACTAAAATAATGAGTGACCCCCAAAAGTAGTGATCGCTGCTGCACCCCCAATATATTTCAAAAACATCTATTGATCAGAATATATGCCAATCTAAAACAAAGGATATTTTCAAAAATATTACAAATAAAGACAATATCTTGCAAATAGATATAATTTTCTTTATTATCAAAATATTACTATATATTTAAGGTTGGGGAGGAATAAGGATGAAGAAAAAGCCTTTTAAAGTGCTGTCTACGCTTGCGGCGGTAGCTGTGCTTAGTTGCACATTTGGGTTTGGTAGTCAATCTGTTTATGCGGCAACGCCGTCTAATGTAGAATCTTTAAGTCCAATTGATGAAAATTTAATTCCGGAGGATCGTCTAGCAGACGCGTTGAAGCAGCGTGGTGTAATTAGTAAATCTGCGTCGAAAGAAGACACATTAAAAGCTGTTGAAAAATATGTAGAGAAGAAAAAAGGCAAGAATGCTGGAAAAGAACCAGCAGCGGGGGACAGTGTCTCGAGAGAAGCTTCTGACTTTTTGAAAAAAGTGAAAGATGCAAAAGCAGATATGAAAGAAAAAGCTGATCAACCTATTGGTAGTCCGGTAGCTGGGCAAGAGCAGGTTAAAGGTGGATTAAACGGAAAAGTACCAACTTCTTCAGCGAAGCAAAAACAATATAATGGTGATGTTCGCAAAGATAAAGTACTTGTATTGCTAGTAGAATATGCTGATTTTAAGCATAACAATATTGATCAAGTACCAGGTTATATGTATTCAAACGATTTTACGCCAGAACATTATCAAAACATGTTGTTTGGTGATAAGCCGTTTACGTTATTTGATGGTTCGAAAATCTCGACATTTAAGCAATATTATGAAGAGCAATCAGGCGGTAGCTATACAGTTGATGGAACAGTAACAAAGTGGTTAACAGTTCCAGGTAAAGCAGCGGATTATGGTGCAGATGCTGGCGATGGCGGTCATGATAATAAAGGACCAAAAGGACCTCGTGATCTTGTAAAAGAGTCATTAGATGCAGCTGTAGCAAGCGGTATGGATTTATCTGAATTTGACCAGTATGATCAATATGACTTTGATGGAGACGGAAATAAAAATGAACCAGATGGACTGGTTGATCACTTAATGGTCATTCATGCTGGAGTTGGTCAAGATGGAGGCGGCGGTAGATTAGGTGATGACGCAATTTGGTCACACCGCTGGAATCTTGGAAAGCCATATCCAATTGAAGGAACAAAAGCAAAAGTGGATAACTGGGGCGGTAAAATGGCAGCATACGATTACACAATTGAGCCAGAAGACGGAGCAGTTGGTGTATTCGCACATGAGTTTGGTCATGATTTAGGTCTTCCAGATGAGTATGATACGCAATACTCTGGATCAGGTGAGCCGATTAACTCTTGGTCTGTTATGAGCGGCGGCAGCTGGGCAGGTAAAATTGCAGGTTCAACGCCACCAAGTTTCTCGCCGCAAAACAAAGAGTTCTTTCAAAAGAACATTGGCGGAAACTGGGCGAATATTGTAGAGACTGACTATGATAAATTAAATCGCGGTATCGGTTTTGCGACATACTTAGATCAAAGTGTAACGAAATCAGCTCGTCCTGGTCTGATTCGTGTTAACTTACCAGATAAAGATGTAAAAGGTATTGAGCCTGCATTTGGTAAGAAATATTACTTTAGTACAAAAGGCGATGATCTTCATACGACACTAGAAACGCCAGTGTTTGATTTAACAAATGCAACAAATGCGAAGTTTGATTACAAATCATTGTATGAAATTGAAACTGGTTGGGACTTCCTTGAAGTACATGCAGTGACAGAAGATGGTACGAAAACGTTAGTGGATCGAATTGGTGAAAAGAATGTTAAAAATGGTCTAGACACAACAGAAGGAAAATGGATAGATAAATCATATGACTTAAGCAAATTTAAAGGTCAAAAAGTAAAATTAGTATTCGAATACATTACAGATGGTGCTACGGCACCAAGTGGTTTTACTCTTGATAATGCAACATTAACTGTCGATGGAAAAGTTGTGTTCTCTGATGATGCAGAAGGTGAATCACAATTTAAATTAAACGGTTTCGTTGTATCAGACGGCTTTTATAAGAAGAAACATAACTACTATTTAGAGTGGAGAAACTATGCTGGTGCTGATGAAGCGTTAAAATATAGCAGCGGTGTAGCGTACAATACGGGTCTTGTTGTATGGTATGCAGACTCTAGCTTTACAGATAACTGGGTTGGTATTCATCCGGGCGAAGGTTTCTTAGGAGTTGTTGACTCTCACCCAGAGGCAATTGTTGGAACGTTAAACGGTAAACCAACTGTTAAAAATAGTACACGATATCAAATTGCAGATGCTGCGTTCTCCTTTAACCAAACACCAGCGTGGAAAGTTGTATCTCCATCACGCGGAACATTTGAGTATAACGGATTACCAGGTGTAACGAAGTTTGATGATTCGAAATCTTATATGAACAACTTAATCCCAGATGCAGGGCGTAAAGTACCGAAACTTGGATTAAAATTCGAAGTCGTTGGACAAGCAGATGATAATTCTGCGGGTGCAGTTCGTTTATATCGTTAATAATGGAGAAGCTGTTGAAGGGGATTCCTTTCAACAGCTTTTTTCATAGAAACATATATTTCAAGTTATTAATAAAATAATAGCAACTACTCAGCCATACATTTCATTTAGAAGTTTGGTAAAGGGTATTATTCCAATTAAATTACACTTACACCGTATTGTTGAGGATGTAGTTTAGCATTTATAGATGGAAACTGTACCATAAATAAAGGCATTTTTTTGAGGAGCCACTTACAAACGTAAAGCAAAAGAGAAGGTTATATGAATTGTCCTCCTCTCATGCTTAGATTAACCAGCTGCTTCAATTGGAATCGGTGATACAGGTATATCAAATTCAATATCTGGAGGACGCCGATTAAAATCTAGTCTATATTTTTCAAATCGGTTTACATGAAATGTTAAATAAGGGATATCACCACATTGCTATCAAGTTAAGAAATTATTTGTTCCCCAAAACGAAAAAAATGAGCAGGGATATTATAAATAACTGTGGAAAGATAAAAATTTCGTTTTGGGGTAATTTCAAAATAATAGCTTGATAGGCATGGGGTATCGCCTCATACCCATCAACTTAAGAATTTTATAACATCTCCAAGAGAAAATGTACATTTTTTCGTTTTGGGGTATTCGCTTTTCTTAGCTTGATGGCGATGGGGTGTCAATCACGAAAAAGTTATATCCCAAGCTCCTTATGAGGGTATGACTAATGATATCCGTTCAGGAAAAATAACTTTTTAATCGGAACGCTTTATTTTTATTTATCCATGGAAGTCAATCTACTAAAAATAAATCAAAAGGCTATCTTTGCAAGAATAGTCTTTTGGTTTATGGAACATGTTGAGGTATCTGGATTATAAAAAAAGCAAGATTGTGAAGATATGTACTGAATGGAAGAGTCTCGCATAAAATATGAAACCTATCCAAAGCATGTTGTTCCTGAGTTTGCTGATATCACATATTTCAAAAATGAGAGAGTCAATAATGAAAAAGTCATATTCCAGGCACCTTATGAGGGTATGACTAATGATATTCGTTTATTGAACAGATTGATTGTTTAAAGAATGCAAGAAGTGAAGGAATACACTTAAACAAACGGGGAGAGGGGTACTATAATTGGTCATAGTATCCCAACTGCTCTGAGATTTTTTTAGCACTCCTTTGTAACTCTTTAATTATTTCGTCGTATTCATTTGTCATAACATTTTTTGATTCTCCAATAAGGGCGAGAGAAGAAACGACCTCACCTGTATAATCTCGAATTGGCACCGCTAAACTGATAAACCCGATTGCATACATATCCTTTGTGACAGCGTATTGATTGGAGCGGATTTTTAAAATTTTTTGTTTCAAAAGCACCGGGTCAGTATCTGTGTATTTTGTGTACTTTTTTAAATCCTGTGTGAGGACATTGTTTATAATGTCTTTACTTTTGAACGCTAAAATTACGAGTCCTTCTGCTGTACAGTGTATGTCGTTGTGCCGCCCGCTTTTCGTAATTAATTTCACGGGTTGATTGCCCATTTCACGTATTAAGTAGACAACACGATTGTGTTCCACTACGCAAATATGTGCTAGTAACTGAAAACGATTTGCAAGTTTGGTAAGTATTGGTATCGCATCTGTGTACATTTCTTTGTTCAATTGGACAATACCGCCTAATGCTAAATTTGATAGGCCAAGGCGATAATAACCATTTGATTTATTTTGGACTAAAAATCCTTCTTGTACTAGTTCTTTCACATAACGATGCACTGTGCTTTTAGATAAATCAAGCTTTTTCGCCATTTCTGTTATTCCTAATTCATTTTGCTTCGGTGTAAAAAGTCTTAAAATGCGCATGGCATTTTTTACAGAGGCAACTAAATATTTTTCATTGAATAAATGTTTCAATGTCAACATCCTTTATGTGGGCTTGAACGTATTTTGTAATATTTTCACTTGTGAAGAGTACGTTTTCGACGATCTTTTGTAAGTTTGGTAGGATTCGTTTCTTTGGACCAGCAACACTAATTGCAGCGAATGCTTGATTCTTTTTATTGTAAATGGGAGCTCCGACTGACACGATATTTTCAATGAATTCACCTTTACTAATAGAATAGCCTTGCTTTCGAATAGTCGCTAATTTTTCTTTTAACATAGGTAAACTTACAATTGAATATTGGGTCGTTTGTTCTAAACCATGTTCGAATAGTTTTTCAATCGTTAGAGGATTAATAAATGCTAAAATGGCTTGACCAGACGCCGTACAGTGTGCAGGGTTACGGCGTCCAATATGTGACAGTAATTGAACGCGGTGCTGGCTATCTTCTTTTTTTAAATATATGACATTAGTGTTTTCTAAAATAGCAATGTGTGAGGATTCACCTGTTTGTATAGTTAATTGTTTTAAAAAATGTGTAGTTTCCTTTAAGTTGGCTATTTGATCGATAACAGTATTCGATAGTGCGAGTATGGAAGATCCTAAACGATACGAATTAAACTTTATATTTCGATAAACAAATCCTTCGCTTTCTAATGTTTGAAGAAGTCTACAAGCTGTGCTTTTGGAAACACCAATATGATCTGCAATTTCGTATAATTTGAATTCTGGATGGTCAATAGAAAAGTTCTTTAAAATGCGAAGTGCATTTGTTAATGAGCTGTTTGTCGTGCGAGACATAAATAAATATTCCCCCTATAAATAAACCATAACTCCAAAGAACAAAAGTTTTCTTTTATATATGAATACTACTTCAACCATAAGTAAACCTTCACAATTTATAAAAAAATTTGTTCTCCTTGTTCCACATAGCGGTATAAAAGCATTTTCATAGTGTTAATCTTGTTTTATTATTTTTACAAGGTTTATTGAATTTTTGTAAATTTCAATAAAATAAAAGTGAGGTGGATGTTTGGTGGATCATCAAGTCTACGAGACAAAAGTTGATCTTAAATCTTACCAAATGCAAAAGTTAAATGAGCTATTAGTTTTTGTTAAAGGCTTTAATGAGTTTTATAAGGAAAAACTTAAAGGTATAAACTTACCTATTACTTCACTGAAAGATTTAAGTCATCTACCATTTACAACGAAAAGCGAATTAGCTGAAGATCAAACCATAAATCCTCCATACGGTCGAAATCATTCATATCCAGAAGATAGCTATATTCGCTATCACCAGACATCAGGAACGACAGGACGACCTTTAAAGGTACTCGACACGACGGAAAGTTGGAATTGGTGGTCAGATTGTTGGTTGGTAGTTTTAAAATCTGCAGGTGTAACGAATAATGATCGTGCATATTTAGCATTTTCATTTGGACCTTTTATCGGGTTTTGGGCAGCACATGAAGCTGTTCAAAAACTTGGCAGCATGGCCATTCCAGGTGGGAGCATGTCTTCGGAGGAACGTTTAAACAGTATACTTCAAAACAAAGCAACAGTTCTTTTTTGCACACCAAGCTATGCACTTCATTTAGCAGAGGTGGCCGAAAAGTTGGGGCTAAATATTAAAGACTCAACTATTGAAAAAATCGTTACAGCTGGAGAACCAGGAGGATCGGTTCCTTCTACACGTTCTCAAATTGAACGATTATGGGGAGCTAAGCTATTTGATCATGTTGGAATGACTGAAATGGGTGCATACGGCTATTCTTGCAAAAAACAAAGTGGATTACATGTGAATGAAACACAATTCATTGCTGAGGTTATAAATCCAGATACCTTAGACCATGTGGCACCTGGTGAACGTGGAGAGCTCGTATTAACAAATCTTGGACGTTTCGGTTATCCGATGATTCGCTATCGTACTGGGGATGCTGTTGTATATAAACCGGATGCTTGTACATGTGGAAATCCATTTTTATTTTTACCAGGCGGTTTGTTAGGGCGTACAGATGATATGGTTGTCATACGTGGAGTTAATATTTACCCTTCATCTCTTGAAGCAATTGTTCGTGAATTCGACTCCATTAAGGAATTCCGAATTATTTATTATACAGAACAGGAAATGAATCAAGTAAAAATTCAAATTGAAGGCCCTGAAAAAGTTGTTCCGGCTTTAGCGCAATCGTTAAGAAAACGTGTGGGTCTCAGAATTGATGTTGAGCGAATGGAAGACAATTCCTTAACACGTTTCACGATGAAGGCTCGTCGTGTTATCGACAATCGTACTGCAAAATAGGGAGTGCATACCAAAGTACATTAAGGAGACATTTTCCACTGAAGGAATTGTATTATATTCAAGTTTATATTTAGAAAAATAAATCCATTTTAGTAGAGTAAAAGATTCTTTCATTAAATTATAGCTTAGGATAATTGAAACTTTTATAACACTAAAAAATAAATTTACCTGGAGGAACACTCATGAAATTAATTACATTTAGCCGTGAAGGAATTTCACATCGTACCGGGGCTATTCTTAATGATCAAGTTATTGATCTTCATATTGCATATAAGTCTTTACTAACATCAGAAGGAAAAATTCGTGCTCAACAAATTACAGATGCATATGTTCCAGCAGATATGACAGGGTTTTTACAAGGTGGAAATGAAAGCGCTAAACTTGCTAAAAAAGCAATTGAATTTGCTTTAGAAAATAAAACAGTAAATGGTTATAGACTTATATACGATTTAAGTGAAGTAAAAGTTGAAGCTCCGGTTCCAGCACCAGGAAAAATGATTTGTGTCGGTCATAACTATCGTGAACATATTTTGGAAATGAAGCGTGAACTTCCGCCATATCCGGTTGTATTCGCTAAGTTTGCGAATACTGTCGTTGGACCACAGGATGATATTCCATTCTTTCCAATTTCAGAACAGCTTGATTATGAAGCAGAGTTTGCTTTTGTAATTGGGAAACGTGCAAGAAATGTGTCACAAGCCGAAGCGCTTGATTATGTGGCCGGTTATACCATCGTGAATGACGTGACATACCGCGACTTGCAGCGCCGCACACTTCAATGGCTTCAAGGGAAAACGGTTGAAGGCAGTGCACCGATGGGGCCATGGCTGATTACTTCAGATGAACTTACAAATCCATCTGGTTTAGAAGTAGTACTAACCGTTAATGGTGAAGAACGCCAACGGTCCAATACAGCTAATCTAGTATTCTCTGTTCAGTATTTAATTGAATTTTTATCCAACTTGATGACGCTTGAGCCGGGAGATGTAATTTTAACAGGAACACCAGGAGGAGTCGGTGTTGCCCGTAATCCGCAGGTTTTCTTAAAGGATGGAGATATCGTAAGAATTGAAATTGATCAAATTGGCGTATTGGAAAATAAGGTTACAACTGTTAAAGAACCAGCAGAGGTGAAATAATCATGACGAGTTTAACGATAAATGACTCTATTGAAACTGTTAAGCAGTCATTGGATCAAATTCTTCTGAAAGCGAAAAGACTTTCAGAAGAAGTCATTCGTTGGAATCCTACAGAAGAAGAATGGTCCATTATGCAAATTCTTTGCCATCTTGTGGAAGCTGTCCCTTATTGGCTGGATGAAATTGAACTTCTTTTAGAGACTCCTGGTAAGGAATGGGGACGCGGTCTACAGCAAGAAGATCGTTTGGAGGCAGTAAATAAAGATAAGGTTGATAGCACTTCAGTATCGGATGTTTTGAAACAACTTGAGGAACTTAAGTATCGTGTTGAGCAGACGTTAGGAAAATTAGATGAGGAGAAATTATCGCTTGAAGCACCAAGCCGAAATCCTCGCTTTGGAACAAAACCGATTTCCTTTATCGTCGATCATTTACTCGTAGAACACACAAGTAAGCATTTTGGCCAAATTGAGCGTAATTTATCCAAAGTCAATCAGTAATATTCGGGGGGGATATAGAATGGCAGAGCAAAATGAGTTTTTCAAAAGTAAAATTGTCCAAGACTTTACAAAAGATATTCGGCAATACAATCTCGGACCGCTTTGGGAGACGATTCCGGCCTTAATGCATCACCAGCCTGAGCCGCATGCACAAGCATACCTTTGGAAATGGGAGCTGCTTGAGAAGAAATTAATGGAAGCGGCGCAAATCTTTACGCCAGATCGCGGCGGTGAACGAAGAGCTATTTATTTGCAAAATCCAGGTTTGGACTATCGTCAGCCATGGGGATGGGCTTCGACATCACAAACCCTTTATGCTGCAGTACAACTTCTCCAGCCGGGCGAAGTAGCTCCGTCGCATCGTCATACGCAAAATGCATTACGTTTTATTACAAAAGGTGAAGGCGCTTACTCTATTGTAGAAGGCGAACGAATTTTTATGGAAGAAGGGGATTTTGTCATCACTCCCAAGAATCTATGGCATGGACATGGCCATGAGGGCACAGAGCCTATGATTTGGATGGATGTTCTTGATATCCCAACAATCTATATGATGGGCGGAACTTTCTTTGAGCCATATCCTGAAAGAATTGAACAGCCGAAAGTTCCTGATAATTATACAACACAGCGCTATGAGGGTGGTATGGTTCGACCGATTTCTGACCGCAATTCTAAGGTAGCACCACTGGGCAATTATAAATGGAATAAAACATTACAAGCAATTGAAGGATTATCTCGCTTTGAGCCAGATCCATATGATGGATATGCGGTGGAATATATTAATCCATCAAACGGTGAAACAGCCAATCCAAACATTGGAGCTTGGATGCAAAAGCTTCCAAAAGGGTTCCACTCAAAGGCTCACCGTCATACACATTCAGCGATTTATCAAGTATTTAAAGGTTCTGGTTACAGCATTATTAATGGTGTTCGATTTGATTGGGCAAAAGGGGACTATTTTATCATTCCGAACTGGGCTGTACACGAGCATGTGGCATTAGAGGATACTTTCTTCTTCTCTGTAAATGATTTACCAATCATGGAAAAATTCGATCTTGAACAAGAAAAACCATTTGAGAGTAACAATGGCTATCAAGAAGTAACGGGAGAATTTGAACCTGTTATTTTAGTGTAAAAGTTTTAAAATCAACTGCTGGGGTTACTGGAAAAGAAGGAGATAAATAAATGGATTACAAAGTAAAAGTGCATTGGGGAGACACAGACGCTGCGGGAATAGTATTTTATCCGAATTATTATAAATGGATGGATGAAGCAACACATGAAATTTTCTCCTTAATAGGACATCCGACGGATACTTTATTTAAAGAGAATATTGTTTTACCTTTGATTGAAACACATTGTAATTTTAAACAACCAGTTCTATACAATACAGAACTGATAGTACGTTCGAAAATTGAATTTCTAAAAGAAAAAGTATTTAAATTATCACATCATTTTTATTGTGAAGGTCAACTTGTAGCGGAAGGCTATGAAGTCCGGGCTTGGGCTTCAACAGTAGAAGAGCGTACGAAGGCAGTCGCCATTCCAGAACATGTGAAAAAGAGACTATTAGAGGAGTAGATTAAAATGGCAAACATACGTGAAGTATTGGTGGTTGGTGCAGGTCCAGTTGGTATGACTGCTGCCCTTGCATTACATAATCAAGGTATTCGGGCAACCATTATTGAAGCCGAACCAGAAGGACGCGAGCGTGCAGGCAGTCGCGCCATTTATCTTCATAGAGAGACTTTAAAACTATTAGAAAGTATATCCTCAGGCTTAGGTTTCGAATTAGCGGATATTGGTATTGTTTGGCCAGTAAAGAAAACATACTATCGGGGAGAATCGGTTTACAAACGTGTGTATGAGCCACCGGCTCCAAACACAATTCCAGCGTTCGCAAGTTTACATCAGCACGAAATTGAAAAAGCGTTGTTTAAAGCCTGTCAAGCTGCCAATATTGAATTTATATGGGGAGAACCAGTGAAAGATGTAGTCACTTCAAATGATGGCGTTACGATTGAAACTGAAAAAGATGTTTGGAAAGCAAAATATGTTCTCGCAGCAGATGGTGCACATTCTACAGTAAGAAAGTCAGTCGGAATCAAATTCGAAGGGCCGCGTACGAGTGATGCGTTTGTGGTAGTTGATGTAAAAGAGGATGAAGAAAATCCACTTCCAATAGAACGTACTTTCCATTATCAACATCCTGATGCTGGGGGACGCAATGTGATGTATGTCCCGTTTGCTGGGGGATGGCGAATCGATTTACAGTTATTTGATGAAGATGATAGGGCATATTACGGTTCAGAAGAGGGTGTACGCGAATGGCTTCCAAAAGTACTGGATCCAAAGTATACAGAACGTATTACATGGATATCAACCTATACCTTCTATCAAGTTGTTGCAGAAACCTACACTGATGAAAATCGTCGCATTATTTTAGCTGGTGAAGCTGCCCATTTATTCGCTCCTTTCGGTGCGCGCGGATTAAATTCAGGGGTACCGGATGCAATAGTTGGTGTGAAAGGTATTGTATCAGCATTAAAGGCTGATACAATTGAGGAAGCTCGTTCGGCCATTAAAGCTGCAGCAAATGAGCGTTTAAACGCTGGTCTATATAATCGTGAGTGTTCAAACTTAGCTCTTGAACATATTCAAGGTACGAATGAAGAGATTAAATTAAAACGGGAAATCAGCGCTTTCTTAGCACCTCATATTCCGAAATTAGGAAAATGGCTTGACGAAGGCCCATTTGGACCACGTTCTGGTCCACCAGCATTATCAACAAAGTACTAATATAAGTGAATGACCCCTCTTTAACACTCTTACGAGTTGTTTGAAGAAGGGGACTTCTGTTGGAAATACTGTTAAATTTGTTGAAGTAAAAAGCGGATGTTTTTGTTAATCAACATATTAGAAAAAAGCATTTCTTATTTTGAGGCCATGGCTGTCTTGGATAAGATATTGATGAAAAATCCATTTCAGGGAAATATAGGCGTTATTTAAGGGTGAAATCGTAATGGTTTCATCCATTTTTATTTGAATTAATAGATTGGATAGATTTGATACGATTAACTAAATGTTATAATTGTATTGAAGAAAATTCGGAATAATCTGTAAAATGGTAATAAAAGCAAGCTAGAATCTAACGTAAATATATCCAATCATAATTGAGGTGGAACTATGCAAGCAAAGGATTTATCGGTAGCAGATTCATTGCTTTTCCAAAAGGATGAAGGAAAGGTATTTTTTCAAAGATCGTAGAACTATTTTTACGGGAGCAGATTCATATGGAACCTTACGAAAAGACCTTATTTCTGTTTTGGGTCATGAACGGGCAAAGGGTTTTTTGCTTCGATATGGGTGGAATTGTGGCGTAAATGATGCAAAATATATAAGAGAAATGCTTCCATGGGAAGAGGAACTGGAATGGCTCCTTGCTGCCTCAAAGATTCACTCCATTGAGGGAACTGTTCTAGTTGATTCAATAGAACTTCGAGCTAACAAAGAGAAGGGTGAATTCTATTCAGAAGGATATTGGTATCATTCCTATGAAGCAGAACAGCATATTAAACATTTTGGTCACCACCATGAGCCCGTATGCTCCACGCTAATAGGATATGCTGGGGGCTATGGAAGTTACTATTTAGGACGGAGGGTTGTTTTTAAAGACGTTGAGTGTGTTGGTAAAGGGGACCCTTATTGTAGATATATTGAAAAACCAATTGAAGACTGGGGTACTGAAATAAATGATATTCTGCCTCTTTATGAGGAAGAGAATCTATCAATAGAATTAGATAGGGCTTATCGGAGTATTGAAAAACAAAAAGAGGATTTAAAGAAGGCTCTAAACATTAATGAGAAGCTGTCGAATGTCCTGATACAAGGAGGAGGGTTAGCAGAAATTGTGAGAAAGTTAGGTGAAAGCCTAAAAACACCTGTTGCCTTTGACGATCAAAATTTTAATAGAATCGAATCGTTTGGTGATTATCGAGAACATGAACTGATGAGGTACATCCAAATATCGAATGGAAAAAGAGATCCCTTGATTCAAAAGTTAATGACGGAAAAGAGAACGGTCGAGCTTACTATTTCAGAAGATTTTGGATGGCGCCATAAACGGCTGATTGCTCTAATTTTATTGAAGAATGAAATTTGTGTCTATCTATCTTTAGTGAAGGAACAAGGTCATTTTGATGAGATGGAAATAATTACATTGGAACGTACCGCCAACATTTGTGCGATACAAATTCTTCATGAGCGTTCAGTTATTGAAGTTGAGCAACGCGTCAAAGGTGAGTTTATCAACGAATTGCTTTTAGAAAACTCAAATAAAAAAAGTCTTTTATATCAGTTGAAATTAATTTGCACATTTGATTCAGACAAATATGTGCAAATGTGTTTATGTTTTTAATACTCAGAATATATAGTCGATTTATGAAGATATAGCTATAGTGGATAATAGGAAAACCATTCACAAATACGTAAGGGGGTAAGGTTTTTGATTACTCAAAACGAACAAGTCAAATTTCAAGAGCCAAAGGAATCATTGGAAGAAATTCAGTCTCAAAAGTTTTTAAAGCAAATGAATTACATTTTTGGACAATCGGAGTTCTACAAGCAGAAGTATAAAAAATTAGGAATCAAAAGAGAAGATATAAAGAGTATTCGTGATTTAGAAAAACTTCCTTTTACATATAAGGATGAGATCAGGGCTAGTCAAGCAGCAAGGCCGCCGTTAGGTTCTCATGCCATAGCTGAAATGAAAGATATTATTCGTGTCCATTCCTCCTCCGGAACAACAGGACGGCCTACATATGTCGGAATTACCAAACATGATTACGATGTATGGACGGAGATTCTGGCAAGAGTCGCAGCCACACATGGGCTTACGAAAGAGAGTAAAGTGGTTTTCGCAATGGGTCTTTCCTTTTTCGTTGGAAGTTCTTTTAAGGATGGGCTTGAAAGATTAGGTGCCACTTTTATTCCGATTGGCACAGGAGATTCAGACAGGGTCATCAGAAGTATCATCGATTTCAAAGCAGACACATTGTTCTGTACCCCTTCCTATGCAACCTATTTAGCTGAATTTGCCAGAAAACATTACAATATGGAGCCTTCAGAGTTAGGAATTAAACTGATTTCGGTTGGTGGAGAAGCAGGCGGGGGGTTACCTGAGGTTCGTAAAAAAATTGAACAGGACTGGGGATGCAAAGTAGTAGAAGCAATGGGCAATGCGGATATGGCCCCCGTCATGTTCGGAGAATGTCCAGAACAAAATGGGATTCACTTTGTAGGATCTGATTATGTTATTTGTGAAATAAAATACTAAGTTTGATTTACCGCATCTCATACTGTTAATCTATTTAATTAAGATACCCTCACAATGGAAACAACGGCTTATCCAGCAATTTTTTTAGCCGTGTACATTATCAAAATCGTGAAACAAAGAAACTGGAGAATCAAGAGCTAAATCGACTTTGTAAAAATCATACGATACCAAAGGAGTTAATTATCGACTTCAATTCGGGTGTCACTGCAACGTTAATTGCATGGTGGTTACAAAATAGAAAAAGTATTTCAGCAGAGGAAATGGATAGATACTTTCATCAAATGATCAATCAAGATGTTTTTGGATTTGAAATAGAAGGTTAGGGATCATTTTCAAAACGAAGAAAGGGCGTCCCTCCGTCATTTTTGACGACTTTTGGGACACCCAAATTTATCGGATAACTTGGCTTAGCGGTGAACCTTCAGCGGTAAGCTGGATAAGGCCCGGCCAGCAGCTGAGGTCTGTAAACTTGTCTCCAAATTGAAGCCTGGAACCGATTCAATACGAGAAAATGTTTCCATAAAAATTTTGAACGCTTTGTTAGCTTCCAATCTCGCCAGTGGCGCACCGAGACAGAAGTGCGGCCCATTGCCAAACGTTTGATGTCTGTTGTTATTTTTTCGGTGAATATTTACAGTAAATGGATCTTCGAATACATCCTCATCAAAGTTTGCCGCGCTATTCCAAGTGATCACCAAATCACCTTTCTTCAACTCAACGCCTAGAACATTGTTATCTACTTTCACTTCACGGTCCAATGCGATAACGTGGAAACGGTAACGAAGCATCTCCTCAACAAAATTAGGTACGAGGTTTATATTGCTTCTTAATTCTTCGTAAAGTTTAGGAGCATCATATAGCAATGAGTAGAATGAATTAGCCAACAATAGACTTGTTGTTTCAACACCCGCCGCAAGAAGAAACATAGTCACACGAACAACTTCTTCATCCGTAAACTTTTCTCCTTCGCTTTCAACTTGAATTAAATCAGAAAGAATGTCGTCTGAAAGCTGCTTTCTTTTTTCCACAACGATTGGATACAGATAATTAAAGTAATCCATCGCTGCCTTCGCCTTTTGTTGAGCCACTTCCTCGGCATTTTCACTATTGAACGGCATGAACAAGATATCGACCCATTTCTTAAACAGTAGTTTGTCTTTATGCGGAACCCCAAGCAAATCGGCCATTACTATGATCGGAAGGGGGGTTGTAAAATCTTTGACAATGTCGATCTCCGACTTATCCCCCATTTCGGCAATCAAATCGTTAATAATCTGTTCAATACGCGGCTCCCAAACTTTGAGACTTCTAGGGGTGAAAGCAGCTGAAAGTAGAGAACGTGACTTGCGATGTTCTGGTGGATCCGTTTCATTAATCTTTAAGCGATCTGGGACGCTGCCTTCCTCTGTGTCTGCCCCAATCTGGGAAATGGAACGGTGGCGTTTACTTGAAAATAGTTCATAGTCTGTAAGAACTCGCTTAACGTCTTCATATTTGAAAACATTCCAAGTGTCCGTATCTGCATGATAGTAAATCGGATGCTCCGTCAGCATTTTTTTATACCAAGAAAATGGAGCAAATTCTTCGGATTTAGTTTTGAAACCCTTAATTTCAGAAGTTGAAAGAACTGTATTTTCCATACAAACCCTCCATGTCTAATTAGAGTACAATAGAACAAAATTTGACTACCTAATCCGTCTAGCCCAGAAATATACTCTCCTTAGATCACCTCCTGCATTGATTATTTTTAATACGTTTCTATACTAAGGAGTATGTGTAATATAATATACATATGTAGATTAAAAAGGGAGGGTCAAATTTCGAAAGTTGTATAATTAATCTACAGAAAAGGAGAAGTGTAGATGAAAAGTAATGAGGAACAGCTGGATTTACGTATTAGACGTACACATAAATTTTTATGGGAGTCTTTATTTGAATTAATGACACAATCAAAACAGAAATATAGTTCTATTACCATTAACCAAATCTGCGATCGTGCGATGGTGCATCGAACAACATTTTATAAACATTTTGAAGATAAAAACGCGTTATTGGTTTTTGGATTTAAGCAATATCTAGAGGGGAATTTTACCACAACACTTTTAGATCGATTAACTAAACCATTTCAAGTGATGGAACAATTTTTACATCATAAAGAAATTGGTAAAATATTAGAGTCACAAATGGATGATGAACAATTTATTAGCTTTATGCATTATCAAACTCGTGAAATGAAAAAGCAGGAGAATCAAGAATTAAATCGACTTTGTAAAAATCATACAGTACCAATTGAGTTAATTATCGAATTCCATTCTGGTGTAATTACAACATTAAGTGCATGGTGGTACAAAATAGAAAAAGTGTTTCAGCAGAAGAAATGGATAGATACTTCCGTCAAATGATCAATCAAGATATTTTTCAATTTGAAAGGGAATGAATAAAGGCGTTTTTGGTGTAAGAAATTTATCGTTATATTGGATTTAGAAAAATTGTAGCGAACAAACAAGCTGAAAAATCAAAGTGGATTTATATTAATGGGGAGAATCGAATGGGGAAATATTATATTTATGAATCAAAGGTAAAAGTAATCGGATTATTGTTTTTGATTTTGGCAATTGAAGCGATGTTTCTTTTTATTGCTACGTATGCATTTTTATCTGAGGAGCCTAACTTTGTAATTGGGTTTTTATTTGGAGTTTTTGCGTTAGTTGTCCTAATTGCTCTTTGGAAAGTTATTCAAAAAATTATTGCAAAAAATCCAGCCGTCATTTTAGAGCCGGAATATATTACAATTATTAACACCCCAAAATATCCTGTGAAAATTGCTTTGGAGGATGTATACGGTTTGTTACCTTATACAATCGGAGGGCAAAGGTATTTAGGAATTGTGATGGAAGATGATGTTGAAGAGCGCTATATCACCTCTATACCATCAAAAGGACAACGGCTGTATCAAGTTAATAAACGTTCTGGATTTACACCATTTTATATTCATTTGAATTTATTGAAAATCAATACAGATTCATTACTTGAAAAGTTAGGAGAGTATGATATAAGCTTTTTAATTTCTGAAGATGAAGCGAAATAATATAACAGATGAATTGATTTAGGTATTATGAAAAAACATCTCGATAAAAAGAGATGTTTTTTTATTTTGTCCTGACGCTCGCAATTCTTCCGTTTTCGCCTTTTTCACTTCTACGGATTTCTTAAATCGTATGGCACTTGTGAATTTGAAATAAAGTCACAATGTTTGTAAGAAAGATGCAAAGTTTTAAATAAATTCGTGAAGTTTCTAATAATAGATGCGATTTTTTGTCTCTTCAATCAAAGAATTCCAATTCTCTATCATCAGTTTACTGTTGGTTACCTTAATTCATGGTCTTGTAAATTTGAAATAAAGTTACTACGTTTAAAAAAAAGATGCGATGCTTTGAACAAAGTCACGATGTGTCTAAAAAAGATACGATGTTATTGTTAAATGACAATACAGTCTTAAAAAAAATAATAAAGTTGTTTATTTCTTATTGGACTAAAGGAGTAGTTATAGTTAATAACCTTAAAAAATAGGGACTACTTATGTGGTAAAATAATATAAAAATTCAATTTAAAGGAGGTATTAAAGGAAGTGGCTATTAAAAACCTTAAAACTAATGAATATTCCGAATTAGAAGGAGAGGCCTATTTCAAATTATTCGATCAAAATATTCTGGTATACATAGACCAAAATGCAGATATTGAATACGCAGAACTATGTATAACATACTTAAATGCTTTAAGTGAGGAACTGATAAATAAACTTTGTAAAGCATCTATTAGATACTGTAATGAATTTCTTGATGATATAGGTGAAGATATTATAGAATTTTCTAAACCGACAGATGTTCTACTTTATATTACACCAAATACTATATGTATCCCGAATCCTAAAAATAAATCTGAACCTGTCATTGATTTAGGATTAAATTGCACATGGGAAGAAGAACATGGTATGGAATGGGTCATTCGCAGTGGAAAAGTTATGTATGTCGGAGCATTTAATGGAATACATCCATATGGGGATTGTGATATCGGAAAAGGTTGGAATTATGTTTAATGTATGATTTCATAGAAATGTAATCAAAAAATATACTAATTTTCTTATTAAACTAAAAGATGCTTTTGTTTAATAAATTTAAACATCTTCAATATATTTTAATGTTAGTATATTCATATAGTTAAATGTGTTATTTAAAAACTTTATTATTTCTACACAGTTTTTATTTGTTGTAGATTTGAAATAAAGTCGTACTGTTTATAAAAAAGATGTACCGTTTTGTTTTTTGCAATATCAAAGTGCAGACAAATGAAGAGAAACATACACAGGCTTGCCAACGTTTATATTCAATTTTATTAAATAGTAGAAAGTGCGTTCTTTAAACGATAACTTTCTCCAGTAAAAGCTAATATGTGTGCGTGATGGACAAGTCTGTCTACTAAGGCTGCTGTTAATATATTGTCACCAAATACTTTATTCCACTGCCCGAACTCTAAATTCGAGGTCACAATTACACTTTTTTGTTCATAACAGTCTGCAATTATATGAAACAATAATTCTGAACCATCTTTTTGAAATGGTACATATCCTAATTCATCTAAAATTAATACATCACAGGTTTCAATGCTTCTTTTAATTTTTTGAAGTGTTCCTTTTTTCAAATCCATTCTTTAAATGATAAAAAAGGGGAATCTCTATGAAATTGCTACGTTCATTTACTGAGTGTTAAGAAAGGGATATTCCATATACAACACGTTAATAACTTCCACAATCGCTTAAAAGGTTGGTTGGAGCGTTTTCGAGGTGTGGGAACTCAGTATTTGGACAACTTACCTCTATTGGTTCCGTTGGCTCGAATTAGGCAAGGATTTAGCATTTGATAAACGAGTAGAGAAAATGCTCATTTCAGCGTGTCAAAAATATAATCGTATAACAGTCGGTATGCTTAGAAGTGCATAATGGGTCCCACCACATGCCCATCAAGCTAATATTTTGAAGAACCCCCAAAACAAAATTTTTATCTCTCTAGTGAAAAAACCCGTATCTTTTAATAGAAAATTAAGGATGTTATTAACCACTGTAATAATTTAAAAAAACCTATTATTCTCTCTTTCGTCATGTCCACTTATTTTTCCAGTTTCGAAATTATATTCTAACGTTTTAGTTGCATACTCAAATCTCATTAATATTGAAACTTCAGTATTACCTTTCCATGAAATTTTATAGCGATTTGGATGATTAGACTCTAAATAATTAGATATTCTTACCTTTTCTGTTTTTACCACCTTTCTTTTTTCCGTAAAGTAAATTTTCACTTCTGTATCACCCAAAATATGCCCGTGTGCAATCCCTCTAATGTCTAATTGATTTAATTGGTTTGGTGATGCACCCTTTAAAAGGGGTGTCTCAACTTCTTCAAAAAACACCCAATAAACAGCGTATATAATTGATGCAATAACAATGCCTATACTCAATAAGAATGTTAAGAAGCAACCGATACTATTCTTTTTTCTTTCATCATTAATTATCCATTGACTCATATTAATTTCACCACTTCAATTTAATATAATTAAATAGAAAGCTTAAAAATAGATAATAATAGTTTTTATTAAGTAATTTCGTTTCTATTCGCATTTTTCAGTCTAATATTTTACTTTAATGAAGGCAAGCTTTAATAGTTCATAAATAAAAACAGATCAAAACAATCAAACTTTATTTCAAAGGTACAGTAGAATCATAGGAAAGGATGGCATATTTTTTTCATTTTAAGGGAATTTCATTTTGTTAGCTTGCTAACGATGGGGTGAGCTCCCGTTAACCAGTTTAATTTATTAAAGGGCAATTTTGTGGAATAAGGATTCCGTTCCAAATAACTGGAATCTTCAATTATCTTTTTGTATATTTAAATTTGGAGGCAATAAACGCTCCAATATTTGAAAATTTCAAGAAAGAAGGATTCAATATGCCATATTGCAAGGTTGGGCAAGCCGACATTTACTATGAAGATATAGGGAAAGGAAAACCAATTTTAATGATACATGGCTATACACCTGATCATCGATTAATGAGTGGTTGTATGGAACCTATATTTACTAAGAGAGAGGGATGGCGACGTATTTATATTGATCTACCTGGAATGGGAGTAACAAAAAACTATGACGAAATAAGTTGCTCTGATGAAATGTTGAATGCTGTTTTAGATTTTATTCAAGCAGTTCTCCCTGATCAAGAATACATAATTGCTGGCGAATCTTACGGCGGCTATATAGCTAGAGGACTTATCGAAAAACAAAAAGAGCGAATACTCGGAGCGGCATTTATATGTCCTGTTATTATTCCTCTGAACGAAAATAGAGCAGTTGAGAAACATAGAATCTTGAAAGCAGATGATAAATTTATTGAAAGTTTATCGAAAGAGGAATTAGAACATTTCAAAAGCAATCAAGTTGTACTTGATGAGTATAATTGGTTGCGTTACAAAAATGAAATTGTTGAAGGTTGTAAAATTGCAGATGAAAAGTTTTTAAATAGAGTAAGGAATAAATATGAGTTTTCATTTAAAGTCGATCAGTCTAATTTTGATAAACCAAGTGTATTTCTTTTAGGAAGACAAGACTGTTCTGTTGGATATAAAGATGCACTTAACATTTTACATAAATATCCGAGAGGAACATTTGCCGTATTGGATACAGCTGGTCATAATTTACAAATAGAGCAACCACAACTTTTTAACAATCTAGTAAATGAATGGTTGGATAGAATTGAAGAATTTTACAATTGATATTCTTTTATTTTAAAAGCTTTGTCATTTATTTCTTGATAATAAAGGGAATTATTCAATTAATTCCAATTTCTTATTTAAATTAGGGGTCTCGCCCTATCGCCATCAACTTAAGAAATTAATTGATCCCAAAAAAAGTGAGCCGAATTCTCATAAATAACTGTAAAATGGTAAATTTTTTGTTTTGGGGGTGATATAAAATTCTTAAGTTGATGGATGTGTGGCGGTATCCCATATATAGATACAAGATCTTAAGTTTTATTTGTGGGCAATAATTTATTATTTGCCATCTGAAATTTAAACAACTTGGAGTTAGTATAGTCATATGGACACAACTTAGTTAAGTCCTTACAATGGATTTCAAGGAGGAAGTGTCCGTATGACAAACAAGAAATTTAATGAAGAGTTTAAAAAAATGGTGGTTGAACTATATCGTTCGGGACAACCTGTAAAAGCATTAAGTAGCGAGTATGGCGTATCAGAAGTAACCATTTATAAATGGATTAAAACATATTCTCCTATCACATCAGTTGAGGAAGACGAAATGACGTTAGAAGATCTAAAACGAATGAAAAAAGAAATGCTTCGTCTAAAAGAAGAGAATGAAATTTTAAAAAAGGCTATGGCCATATTCGCGAGAAAATAAACGATACAGAACTACACCAATTTATCGATTGTCAAAAAGAAACGTATTCTATTCATATGATGTGCCAAACTCTTGGAATTGCAAGAAGTTCTTACTATCAGTCCCAGCATAAAACAGAGTCAAAGCGTAGTCGTGAAAATGAAGAATTAACAAAAAAAATTATACAAATTCATCAAGACAGTGGAGAGCGTTACGGTGCGCCAAAGATTCATCAAATATTATTGGAACAAGGATTACAACTAAGTATAAAACGTGTACAACGGCTCATGAAAAAAGAAGAGATTCGTTCCGTTATCTTAAAGAAATACAAACCCCATTCATCAAAATCAACTATAGAGGAACGGATAAATCTATTAGAACAGGACTTCTCTACAACGACAATCAATGAAAAGTGGGTAGCGGATATTACCTATATTCACACGCAAAAAGATGGTTGGTGTTACCTTGCATCTGTCATGGATTTGTACTCAAAAAAAATAGTTGGATATTCATTTTCACGAAATATGACAACGAATCTTGTGGTAAAAGCGTTAGAAAACGCTTACTATTCACAGAAACCACCAGAAGGTCTCATTCTACATACTGACTTAGGCACACAATATACAAGTCAAGAATACCAAACGATACTCGTGAATTATAAAATCACCCCCTCTTTTAGTAAGAAAAGCTGCCCATATGATAATGCTTGTATCGAGTCATTTCATGCCACTTTAAAGAAAGAAGAAGTATATCGTACAAAATATGTCACATTTGAACAAGCAAACTTAGCACTATTTCAATACATTGAGGGATGGTATAACCGTAAGAGGATTCATAGTAGCATTGGTTATAAAACGCCCCAAGCAATAGAAGATCTAGCTAAAAAAGTAGCATAGACTTAACTTTTTTGTGTCCAAAATATTGACTCAAATCCAACTTTATTAACCCTAATAATTGTAGAATGAAAGAATCTGTTAGTTTTTAAAACAATTTTAATAACCATCTATCTGTTATAAGATAGATGGTTACTATATTTCTAAGCAGAGAATTAAACAACTTTTTTAACTTTATACAACACCCAAAAACAAGGGAGAAACCACTAGTCAACATAAGCAATCTTTTCGGCAATGAAAGAGGATCTTTAGTTCATATAATTTGGGAAACGTGATATAAAGTCTTAAAAACATAGGACATAAAAACTTTTAATATTGTAGTCTTTTTTTTATAATTATTATTTCTTATAGTTAACGTTATAAAGTCTAAAAGGAGTATCTTTTTGTTAGTTAAAATCTCAAAAGAACAGCAAGTATCCTCTATTAAGGAAGAAATTTTGTCCTTGAAACGACCAATCAAATGTTGAATGTTTGTGAGAATGAAAGAAGATATATTTAACTCTCTTTTTTATTATGTCGCATTTCAAATCATAAGGGACATATTATGTTTGGATTTAAAATGAACTTTGACCGTACCCTAAGATATGTCTATTAATTACGTTAGTAGCTTACATGGCCAATTAATATAAGGAGGAATGAAACATGGAATTAACAAATAAAGTTGCTGTTATTACTGGAGCAGGAAGTGGAATTGGACGGGCTAGCAGTATTAAATTGGCAAATAATGGTGCAAAAGTAGTTTTGGTTGATTTCAATAAAAAAACAGGGGAAGAAACTTTAAATCTGGTTAAACAACAAGGTGGAGAAGGAATTTTCATTCAAGCAGATGTATCGAAGAGTGTGGATGTACAAAACTATGTAAATACAGCTATTGAAGAGTATGGACGTATTGATATATTTTTTAACAATGCGGGTATTATTCAACAGTTCGCTCCTTTCACCACGGTTGAAGAATCAGAATTTGATCGTATTATGTCCGTCAATGTGAAGGGGATATTCCTTGGAATGAAATATGTATTGAAAGTTATGGATGAGCAAGGATCCGGCTCCATTATAAATACTGCTTCTACTGCAGGAATTCGTGCAGAACATAGCGTAGCTGTATACTCTGCAAGTAAGCATGCGGTTATAGGTTTAACAAAGGGTGCTGCATTAGAATATACCAAAAAAGGAATACGGATTAATGCACTTTGCCCAGGGGGTGTACAGACACCTTTAACAGCTAGTGTTGCTGATCAGTTTAAAAAATCTGGTTATGTCCCAGAAGAGATACCAAATATGAGAATGGGCCGTTATGCTGCTCCGGAAGAACTTGCGGAAATGGTCGCTTATTTAGCATCAGAAAAAGCTAGTTATATGACTGGCTCAATTGTTGTTGTCGATGGCGGCTTAACCTTATAAATACCTGTTTATTGAAGGAGCTAGAGACAGTATATATAAATTAATGTTCAGTATAAAGAGGATCTTTGGTCAAATGAAGATCCTCACTTTGTAAATATGAAATGTCTTATCAGTTGAATTAGTTGTAACAAAATACTGTATCAGAAGAACAACGGTTAAAAAAAGAATTCATGAAGTCTATAGCACCCATCTATTTTTGATTAATTGATAGAGGGCATTTTCTTGTCTTTGTACAAAAATCCATTACAAACATATGGAAGTGCTTACTTACTTTTCGTTAGTTTACATAATCTTTATTATCAGGATTCAATGTATTTAGAAGACTATTAAAAATCCTCCAGATTGTTTAACTGGGGGACTTTCGTGTTCACATAACTTCACTTATTTGCAGTCAATAGACATAGAAACCTAGCAAAATCCTTCAATTATTGTAGCAAAACAGTCATTTTTAAATCTTCAGCACCTCCATTTTTTAATGTATCATTTGGACCACTAAGATACGTAGGTTCAATTGTTAAGGATTTTGGAGGATTATCCATTGGTGGAAGAGCTAAAACAATATGGTGTCCGTAAAGTCCCGTGCTACCAACTTGCAAGCTGCCTCCTTCGTAGATTTTTCCTTTATCATCAGTCACAGTATAATCAAACGCTGGCCAACTGTCGTTAATTTCCATTTCTTTTGGGTAATCAAAGGTCAAATCAATCCTCGTTGAAAGTGAAGAAAACGTCACTTGGTCTACTGTTAATGCATACAGATTATCTTTCGTTAATGTTTTTATATTAGGAGTGAATTTACGAATCTCACCTTCAACTTTTGCAAGAGGAAATGCTACGTTCCATGTTCCTGTTTTTCCAAATAAATCTTTCCCATGGACAGCAACATCAATTTTATCACCAAATTCACCGTAATTAGCCAGAGTGAATTCATGCTGCTCAATAATAGTGTTTCGTCCTGTTGACTTCTGTGAAGTAGAACCAATTGCAGGTCTGACTTCTTCTTTCCCATTAATGGTTACATAACTAAATCCAGCTTTCTCTTCATTGCTATTGGAAGCAATATTTTCTCCTTTGTATTCCACCGTAACAACTAAACGTCCACCATCGTAAACAGCTTCTTTTACATTCATCGTTAAACCACTATGGTTATCTTGTCTCTCAATTGATGCAGCAAGCTCGTCCTTTTCAATTTTATCAGAAGCAATATCATTAAATTGTGCATAAATAGGGCCTATAACTGGAACACTCGATAATGACTTTGCCATAGCAGGAGAAATGAATCCAAAACCTAAAAGCGAAACACATATTCCACAAGCAACAAGACTAGAATACTTGATTGTTTTTTTTCTACGGTATTGATTTTTCTTAGCTTGAAGCATAGCTGTTTTTTCTCTTTGAATTAACCGATCTTCTGGTATAGGAATATCATTGATATGGTGATTAAATTCTTCTTTATTCATAACTATATCCCTCCTTTAAAATGGGGCGTAAGGACTGCTTTGCTCGATGTAATTGAGATTTTACCGTTCCTTCTGGAGAATTAAGAACCTCAGCAATTTCTTTAATAGATAAATCGTGATAATACCTTAATAAAATAATAGTTTTGTAAGTAGGATCTAAGAAATTAAATGCCTCAGTTAAATCCAATGATTGTTCTAATTTATTCATGCTCTCTTCTGTACATAAATTGGCGAATATTTCATCATTTGCAACGAATTGTCTAGAGGATTTTCTTACAAAATCAATGGATTTAAAAACAAGAATTTTGGTAATCCAACTTTGAAATTTCTCCGGTTTTTTTAATTTTCTCAATGAAAGATATGCTTCATAAATTGTTTCTTGGTATATATCCAATGCATCTTGTTCATTTCTTACATACGAATAAGCTGTTCGATATAATTTTTGGCGAACAAAAGTAATAAGTTGTTCAAATGCTTGATCATTTCCTCTTTTTGCTTGTTTTACTAGATAGGCTATGTCCATTTTTATTTCTTCCTCCCTTTACTAATATAGTCGAATGAGAGAATAAAAAGGTTGCAAAAATAAGTGAATATATAAAAATCTCCTACAGCTTATTGCAATGATTAATATCCAGCATTAAAAACACCAGAAATCCAGATAGAAATAAGAGCCAAATATACAGCTTGTTCATACCCAATTTAAAGTAAAGAAGATCTCTCAAAACGAAAAAATGAGCTGATTTCTCAAACTGACTAACTGGGGAAAATTTTTTTCATTTAGGGGGTACATCAAGCTAAGATAAATCTGTATTCTTATAACGAAAAAAACGTTATTCTTTTTGTAGAAATACAGAGAAAGGATGATGTTGAGATTGAAGGTAATATTATTTCAGTAATTCTACATACTAAAGAGCATAATGGAAAAAGGAGTTTGCTCTTATGGATGAAAAATTGAATCAAGAATTGAGAAGTAATTTAGATGAAACAATTTTACCTTTAACTTCTCTTGGCAATGGAGAGAGCATCGAAGTTGCATCCAATATCTATTGTTTATGTATAAAAATTGTTAATGTATGCTTTGTTGGTGATTCTACAGAGCCAAACGAATGGGTTCTAATTGATACGGGAATGCCAAAATCGATGAATCTTATCATAGATTTTGCAGAAGAAAAATTTGGAAAACATAGTAAACCAAAAGCAATTATATTAACTCATGGTCATTTTGATCATGTTGGTTCTGTAATTGAATTAGTAAAAAAATGGGATGTTCCAGTTTATGCACACAAGTTAGAAATCCCCTATTTAAATGGTGAAAAAGACTATCCAGATCCAGATGGATCTGTGGAAGGTGGATTTGTAGCGAAAATTTCTCCTTTGTTTCCGAATAAGGGCATAAATTTAGGTAAATATATACATGAGTTGCCTCCGGATGGTAGTGTACCCCATATGCCTGGATGGAGCTGGATATATACTCCAGGGCATACTCCTGGACATATCTCTCTATTTCGAAATACGGACGATTTTTTAATCGCTGGAGATGCTTTTGTTACCGTAAGACAAGATTCATTGTATAAAGTATTGATTCAACAAAAAGAATTAAATGGTCCACCAAGATATCTTACTACCGATTGGAACAACGCCTGGGAGTCTGTAAAAATACTTGAGAAGTTAAATCCTAAATTTGTAGTGACAGGGCATGGTTTACCTATGTTTGGTGAAGAATTAAGAAATGAATTGCGTCGTTTAGTAGAGAATTTTGATAAATTAGCTATTCCTGATTACGGAAAATATATTTAACAGTACTCTTTATATGAAACATAAAAAGCCTAAATTTCTTACTTAATTTATAATAAAAATGTTTTATACATATTGATTTTCTTCTTAAAATATAGCTAGAAGACATAGGGAAAAGAAGGTAATATGAAAACTTCTCATAACAAGGTTATGGATTTCTCGGATTCAATTCAGGTCTATCTTTAATAACTAAAAGAATGACTTCTATATTATAAATAAATGCAAAAGATGTTTTGAGAAAATGTTAAAAAGGGAGGTATGTGAATATGAAAGCTGTAACCTATCAAGGGCCAAATCAAGTACAGGTTAAACAAGTTGATGATGCGAGGTTAGAAAAAAAAGATGATATTCTTGTAAAGATTACTTCAACCGCTATTTGCGGATCCGATTTACATTTATACCAAGGTAATATGCCTTTACCCCCAGGATACATTATCGGTCATGAACCAATGGGGATTGTTGAAGAGGTGGGTCCTGATGTCACTAAAGTAAAAAAAGGAGATCGTGTTGTCATCCCTTTTAATGTTGCTTGCGGGCATTGTTTTTATTGCCAACATGAAATGGAAAGTCAATGTGACAACTCAAATCCTCATTATGATTCCGGGGGATACTTTGGTTATACAGAGAAATTCGGTAACCATCCAGGCGGTCAAGCTGAGTATTTAAAAGTTCCTTTTGGTAATTTCACTCCCTTTGTTATACCAGAATCATGCGAGCTTGAGGATGAATCACTACTTTTTTTATCTGATGTTTTACCGACGGCCTATTGGAGTGTAATAAATGCAGGTGTAAAATCAGGCGATACTGTTATCGTGCTTGGTTGTGGACCTGTTGGATTAATGACACAGAAATTTGCTTGGATGAAAGGTGCCAAGCGTGTAATTGCAGTTGATTATTTGGATTATCGAATGAATTTTGCAAAAAAAATTAACAATGTTGAGGTATTTGAGTTTACAAAATACCCGGATATGGGAGAACATCTAAAAGAAATTACGCAAGGTGGAGCGGATGTCGTCATCGATTGTGTAGGCATGGATGGAAAGAAATCTCCTTTGGAGTTTCTTGAACAAAAATTAAAATTACAAGGGGGAACTCTCGGTCCTATACAAATTGCTACAAAAGCCGTACGAAAATATGGAACGGTCCAATTGACAGGTGTTTATGGTGGCAACTATAATGCATTTCCACTAGGTGCATTTTGGGTTAGGAATATTAACCTTAGAATGGGACAAGCCCCTGTCATTCATTTTATGCCCGAATTGTTTGAAAAAATAACAAAAAATGAATTTGATCCAAAGGAGATTATTACCCACAAACTCCCTCTTGGAGAGGCGAGTTATGGTTATCAAATTTTTAATAATCGTGAGGATAATTGTATAAAAGTTATTCTAAAACCTTAAAAATCCGTCCTTTCTCATTCATCCTTTTTAATTATTCTTTATGCTAAAGATAAGATCAAATTCCAAGATCTTATCTTTTTACTTTGAAAAATAAATACTGAATTCATTTTAAATATAAATATATATAGTTTAATCAATGCATGTCCTGCCAGGCTAGCTCAATTAAAGAAGCAACCGGATATAATTTACTTAAAAGAAGTCGATAGTATTGCTCTTCAATTAATATTGAAAAAACTTGCAGATGCTATTCCACGATTTAAGTCTAAAAAGAATAAAGTTTAATCCTACACAACCAAGAAAAAGAACGCAAATATTGCTATTATAGACAACAAAATGAAATTACTTAAACTTGTCTTGGTTCGCTTTGCCCAAAGTCGTGAAGTAAAAGGGCGTATTTGGCATGCAACGATTCGATGTAACCGAGTGGTAAATATTTTGTATTTATCCTTATTGGAACAAAAGTACAACAAATGCCTAAAACTGAATCCGCTTGTAGAACTGATGTTGGACTAAAAGATTTTGCGATACAGAAAAGCCCCTGCATGACTTTAATCCACCTTTAGGCATGGGATGAAAGTATCGCAAAATCTGTGATCCCCTTACTTAATCGATACAGAAAATCATCATTTTAAACTTCAATTATGATGGGAAGAATCATTGGTTTTCTTTTTGTATGTGAATATATAAATTGGCCTAGTGTTTCCTTTAACTCTCTTTTTAAAGCATTCCATTGGCTAATATTAGCCTTTTTTAAATCATTAATAGTTCCAACAGTTAGTTTATTGATTTTCTCTAAGAAATCTTCTGAATCGCGAACATATATAAATCCACGAGAAATGATGTCTGGACCAGAAATTATGTTCTCCTCTGTTTTACTAAGAGTAATAACTATTACAAGCATACCATCCTCAGAAAGTTGCTTACGGTCACGTAATATAACATTTCCTACATCACCAATTCCTAATCCATCTACATATATATTACCCGCAGGTATTCTTCTGGTTTGATGAGCAATCTGATTCTTAATATCGACAACTTCACCATTGCTAATGATATAGATGTTCTCTTTCTTAACACCTACGGACTCTGCTAATAGACTATGATGATGTAACATTCTAAATTCGCCATGAATAGGAATAAAATATTTAGGCTTCATTAAAGTAAGCATTAATTTTAATTCTTCTTGATAGGCATGCCCAGAAACATGCATTCCTGTTGAACTTCCTACTCCATAAATGACATTAGCCCCCAAGCGAAATAAATTATCTATAATTCTTGAAACATTACGTTCATTTCCTGGTATAGGAGTTGCAGATAATATGACAGTATCATCAGGTAGGATATCTACCTGTCGATAGTTTCCACTGGCTAAACGAGCTAGGGCTGCCATAGGTTCACCTTGACTACCAGTACAAAGAATAGCTACTCTTTTTGGATCCATTCGATTGATTTCATTTGCTTCAATTAACATCCCATCAGGAATATCTAAGTAACCTTGTTCTAAGGCAACAGAAACTACATTTACCATGCTTCTCCCCAGTAAAGCAAGCTTTCTATCTGTTTTTAAAGCGGCATCTACTATTTGTTGTACACGATTCACGTTGGATGCAAAGGTAGAGATAATAACTTTTCTACGCGCCTTGGTAAACGCTTCTTCAATTCGTTCACCTACTGATTGTTCTGAAGGAGTAAATCCAGGACGTTCAGCATTCGTGCTTTCCGAGAGTAGAGCTAAAACACCATTACATCCGATTTTAGCCATTTTATGAATATCGGGATATTGATTATTAATAGGGGTTAAATCAAATTTGAAGTCGCCTGTATGAACTACTGTACCTTCTGGGGTATGAAAAGCGATTCCAAGACAATCAGGAATACTATGATTGGTTTTGAAAAATGTTAGATTTATCTGTCCAAAATCAATTAATGACTCAGAATCAATAATAAATAACTGTGTTAGATTTTGAAGTTTATGTTCTTTTAATTTGATTTCGATTAATCCTAGGGTTAATTTCGTTGCATAAATTGGGACATTCAATTGTTTTAATAGATACGGAATACCTCCAATGTGGTCTTCGTGTCCATGTGTAACGACTAAACCTCGAATTTTATCCTTATTTTCTTGCAAATATGTAATATCAGGTATTATCAAATCTATTCCTAATAAACTTTCATCTGGAAACTTAGAACCGCAGTCAATAATCACAATATCGTTTGAATATTGTATGGCATACATATTTTTTCCTATTTCATTAACCCCACCTAAAGCAAAAATGGATAGTGTATTTTCTACTTTACTCAAAATGAATATCCTCCTTTTTGAAAAGATCCAAGCTTATTTGAATCCATATAGAGATTGTCTAATTTAGATTTATGACCAACCATTTATAAATGGTTGGTCATAATAATCTCAAAGCTCCATATCTTTTAATCCCGGACTATGCTCATTTGGCATTTCAGGAAGTTCTGGTACAGGAAAACCTTTTGGTGGCTCCGTTACACGTAACATTTCTTTGTTTCTACTTGGTGATTCACCTTGGAAGATCTCTCCGATTCTTGTGTCATCCAACCTGAAATTAAATTGAGCATTATGAAATCCCATTTCTACGTATTTTCTACACTCAGGATATTTATTGATATCGTAGTTTGGTACAGGGAAGAGTTTTCCCCATTCAACGCCTAAAGTTTCTAATGCTTTCGCAAATGCATTTTGATGTGCATTATCACGCACAATTAAAAAGGCAAGTGTTTCACGAAAAGTTTGATTTGAGCTCATTTCATAAATCCTTGTCTTTTGAAGTACCCCAGTTGATTCAAGAACTAGGTTATCCATTAAATCACTAATTAGATTTCCATGGCTGTATACCCACGATCCGTTCCATGGGTTACCGGCTGCATCTACTGGCAATGAGCTTTGAGCACCTACAATAAAATGGTGAGGATTTGCATGTTTAACCGCCTCATCAAGCGGTGCTTTATCCATACCAGCATTACCTGGCGTAGGCTCACCAGATCCATTTAATAATTGATTAATTGTATTCTGAACGAGCTCTACATGACTAATTTCCTCAAGAAAAACCCCTCGAAGTAAATCACGATATTGCTTCGCTTTTCCTCTAAAATTTGAACTTTGAAAGAAATATTGCATCATCGTACGCATTTCACCAAAATGGCCGCCAAGTATTTCTTGTAAGACCTTCGCAGCGGCGGGATCTGGTTTGTCTGGTTTAATAATATTAATCAATTCTTCTTTGTAATAAAACATAGAAAATACCTCTCTTTTTTAAGATAAGCAACAATTGTAAAATGCCCCAAATTAAGGTGATTTATTCTTGTATCTTTTTTATACTCTAATGCTGTATTTAAAAAAAATAGTTAATAAAGGACATACCCTGCTTCCTGTAGAAAGCAGGGTATGTCCTTATGTATCAGATAGAATTCCGTATATTTTTTAGTTCTTAAAGAGGATGTTGTTGATTTTATGCTACGTTTAAAGCTGTTTGTATAGTCATTAAATCTACTTGCAGTTGTTCTTGTACATTAGTTGGATGATAATATCCTTTATCAATCATATATTGACTTACTTGCTTATGTGCATCAATTGCATCCTGTAAATGTTGATGTAATACTTCACGAGTTTGATTAGATGTAACTTCTGTACTTACATATTTAGAAATTCACTCATTTATTTCATGAACACCTTTTGTATAAACTCCCCCTTACATACCGTTCTTTTTACATATGAATTCAAGTAGAGAAAAGAAGAGGATTAGGAGGATAACATAATCGTTCCAAACAAACCTTGTTATGAAAATAGTTCCTCTTCTTGTTTCTCTCAATCATATTTTAAGAAGGAAAGAAAAACTTATACTCAAATTCCAAAATAATTAAATACCATAAAATGGAATATATATTTTTTTATGTTTCTTAGCATATTAAAAACATAGGAGGTGATACATATGGCAAACAATAAGAGTGGAAATCGCAACGAATTATTAGTTCAAGGTGCTGAAAGTGCACTTGATCAAATGAAATATGAAATTGCGCAAGAATTTGGTGTACAACTTGGTGCTGACACAACAGCTCGTGCAAACGGTTCTGTTGGTGGTGAAATCACTAAACGTTTAGTAGCAATGGCTGAACAACAACTTGGTGGCGGATTTACTCGTTAACTTCACCCCAAAATAGAAAAGATTAGGGCAAGTGGTATTGTTGATTATTGGAAACATAGCAGATTACAGTAGTTAACAAACACATCTTTTCATGTTGTCTGTATTTAATTTATAAATAAACTCTCATAATGAATGCATTTGTACTCGAAGATTATTGAGAATTTTAAATAATAATCTTTGAGTATTTTATTTGAAAGACTCTTTTCTAGATTACAAACACATATCTTATGGGGAAGGTGTTTCCCATGAATGTTAAAAAGTCTTTTACAGGAACAAATATACTTAAAAATTTATTTTCAATACTGAAAAGTATATTAACTATGATATTTACAAAAGGGAGGCATCTTAAAATGGGTGTATTAAGTGGAAATCCTCAAAATGAGCCTTTACATTATGGAGAAGTTTTTGATATTTGGAGTTATCTTCTCGCAGCACAAGGAGCAGTTGCAGGTCATCAAGTATTCATTAACCATACAGGTGATGAAGAATTAAAGAAATTCTTAGAAAACCTAATTGAAAATGATATGACCTCTGAAATAGAAGAGCTAAAAACACTTCTAAAAGTAAACGGTGTAGCTTTACCACCAGCACCTCCAGAAAGACCAGTTGCATCTATTGAAGATATTCCTCCTGGAGCACGCATCAATGATGCTGAAATTGCAGCAGCAGTTTCTACAGGTTTAGCGGCAGGATTAGTAACTTGTAGTCAAGTAATGGGAAAATGTCTTCGAGAAGATGTAGGAATGCTTTTTGGACAATTCCATATGAAAAAAGCACAAGCTGGTGCAACTTTACTACGTCTAAGTAAGAAAAAAGGCTGGGTAGTTCCTCCGCCATTACATGTTAAAAATACTGATCAAGCTTAATAAAAAAAGTGGCTGAAAGCCACTTTTTTTATTTCATTTTATTTTTTATTTCATTTTATTTTTTATTTCATTTTATTTTTTATTTCATTTTATTTTTTATTTCATTTTATTTTTTATTTCATTTTATTTTTTGTATCATTTTCCTTTTGAATGAATCTTACTTTTTCTATTTCAGAGCGGTTTAAATATTCATGTGAGATCTCCATAGCATATCTATCGTGATGCATATTAGTTGATTCCCTTGAATCTTTACCTTCATGTAATACAGCTTTTTTCATATAAATGTGAAAGAATATTTCTACGGCACTAATAAGCAAAGCAGACCAAAATGAAGAAAAACCAATATTAGGAGTTAAATCTATATTTGTTAAGAAATAAGTTAATACCCAAATCCCTAAAAAACTCAATCCAAAATCAGCAATTGTAGCAATCATGTTCCCATACCTAGGTAGAACAAATAAATCTCCTATTAAGTAGGCTGTCCCTGTAATTAGTAATGAAATCAGTAATATTCTAGGAATTGAAACGTCCTGGAATATACCTAATATCATCAATAATACGGCACTAATAGCGGTATATTTAATTAATAAGGCAACAATATGTTTCATAAATGATTCTCCTATCTTTTAACTTTCATGTAGGAATAGTAATTTTCAATAAAAACGGGTTGCACTTTCATAAAGCACAACCCGTTTCATCGTGTTCAGGAGGTTTACTCATTATATGATATCCATATGGCAAGAAGTTTTTTCGCTCTCCTACACAATACTATTTTGTGAAATATGAGCATGAATTATGTATTAAAACAATAAAAACTAATACCAAAAAAAGGACTATATATTTTCGAATGCTTTTTTACATATTAAAGAGTGAAGGAGGTGATATAACATGGCAAACAATAACAGTGGAAGCCGTAATCAATTATTAGTAAATGGTGCTGAACAAGCTCTTGATCAAATGAAATATGAAATCGCACAAGAATTCGGCGTACAACTTGGCGCAGACGCAACAGCTCGTTCAAATGGATCTGTTGGTGGAGAAATCACAAAACGTCTAGTAGCATTAGCTGAACAACAACTTGGTGGTGGAGTTACTCGCTAACTTAATATAGCAAATGGATATTAGGGAGAGATAAATCATCTCTCCCTATTTGTATATAATTAGGATATACGAATAACGAAAAGAATTGAAACTATAATTTAGAATATATTACGTGATAAACACGATGTCTAAAAGGAGCGTATATGAAGATTTTTATATACACATTATTGATAATTAGATGGAGTGTTCTATTAGGGATAGCACCACATCGCTATCAAGCTAAGGTTTTACACTACCCATAAAGCAAAAAAGGCGTTATCCTTTCTGTATATTCCTACAAAAAGAATAACGTTTTCTATGAATTATTGGTATAAATTCATCTTAGATTGATAGTAATTTGGCGGTACCCCAAACGAAAGTTTTATCTCTTCATAGTTGTCCATGAAAATTCAGTTCATTTTTTTTATTTAGGGGAATAATTAATTTCTTAAGTTGATGGACATATGGCGATACCCCACATCCATCAACTTAAGGCGTCTATTTCCTTGTTCTTTTATGAATAAAAGTTTTTTCAAGGCACTGTTCCAGTTTCTATTACTTGATTCATTGTTTGGATTAGCAGATATAAATGTATCGGAATGATTTATATCGTGAGTACTATCGGAAAGTTCTACAGCGTCTACAAGATATTCTCTGTTCGCGCCATTTTAATTGCTTCTTCGCGATTGTTGACGCCGAGCTTCGAGTAAAGGTTCGAACAGTAATTGCGTATAGTTCCCTCCGATAAAAACAATTTAGTGGCAATTGACTTGTAGCGAAGCCCGTTCGACAGATGTGTCAGAATTTCCATCTCACGTTTCGTAAGTCCGTATGGGGAATTTTCCTTACTTGAGCCGATCTTCTCTAGCTGTTCGCGCTGACGTTTCATCTCTTCGAAAACTCGCGTAGCGACCGATTGATCAATCCAAGTTCCTCCGTTATAAATAAGTTTCAAGGCTTCTTTCATTTCACGTGGATGAATTGACTTCAGCATGTAGCCTTCCGCTCCATGCTCCAATGCAGTTGCTGCTTGCAAGAAATCCTCAAACGTTGTCATGAGCACAATCTTCATATCAGGCCATCGCTGTTTCATCTCAAGTAAAGCTTCAAGTCCGCCCATTCCCGGCATGCGAATATCCATTAGCACGATATCAGGATGCGAATGCTCACAATGCTCTAATGCTTCGCGCCCGTCCTTCGCCTTACCAACGACGGTAAAATCAACATGCTGATCTAAAACTTGCTCCAAACTGTCGGTAATAAGTGCCTGATCATCAACGATCAACAGGCGGATTGTGTTATGTACAAGCTCTGTTTGCAATGGAATATTACATATAACGAATGTTCCTTGCTTAGCCCCAGAGTGAACCGACAATGTGCCGTGATATAGTTCAAGCCGTTCTTTCATTTCATTGAGCCCAAATCCGAATTGGATTTCTTCCATCCCGATGCCGTTATCTTCAATTTGTAACCGGAGTTGTTGCTTATCGAAATGCAGTTGAACGGATATCGCACTTGCCTTGCCATGTCGAACCGCGTTTGTTAGCGACTCTTGAAGGCAGCGATATAGGCAAAAGTTTATTTTTTGCGTTGAGAGAGCCTCATTGCCAATCACACGGAATATAACCGTTGTACCTGTCGATCTCATAAACTCTTCTGTTAATTGTCTCAGCGATTCACTTAACGAATGGTTTAATGAATTATGAGAGAGCTGGTGAAGGTGCTTTCGGATATCATCCAGACTGTGCTGGGCAATGCCGACAAGTGAGTCAATTCTCTCAAACTGTGAATCTGACACTGACGATCGCAGTGATTCGACACCGACGATGAGAGAGGTAAGGGTATGGCCAATTGTGTCATGCAGCTCATGTGACAGCCGGCTGCGCTCTTCTATGAGCGTAAGCTCCTCAATTCGTTTAATATGTTGCTCCAGCAATAACTTTTGCTCTTGTATAATTCTGGCCTGTTTATGGTACTGAATTAATATATTAAACGCCATTCCAATGACAAAACCAAGGCTGCAGCTAACGATAAACTCATACGGGAGATAATCAGCAATCCAACTGTTCAATATTGGGAATACAATTCCACAGAGGGCACCTGTCCACACATAGTTTTTTTGAATGTTTGCTAAGCCAATAATCATCACGAGTAAAACGAAAGACCAAAGCAATTCAGGCGCTACGTAGGCTAAATAAAGATAAAATAAGCCTGATGCTGTGACATCGACTACAAGATACCAGTCTTCTTTCCTATAAAGGACGATTAATGGAACAAAGTAAACGACGATAGTAAGAGAAAGTACAAGCCAAAGTGACGCATCGATTAATGATGGATGTATAAAATCAGCACTTATAATAACGAACAGCCAAAACGTTCGTACGGATACAAATATCCAATCATACCAAAACCATTTTTTCATTACTGAGGACATAGATTATGCACACCTACTTGTATTTTTTTGAGATTAATTTTCTAATGATTCAGATTCATCATGCGACATAACTTCCAATTCGTCAATAGAAAGGAGGGAGGTCAGAGGCTAACTGTAAAGTATGTCACATGAAATAGTTGACAGTTTATCATACGATTTTTGTGACAGATTTACGCAAGCTGTCATGAAAAATTTAGTCGTTTCGTCACTATGTCATTTAACAATTTCGAAGATAAGGTGAGGGGGTGAGGTAACAGAAAATTTCAAAATAATAGGAGAGATGTGTTATGAAATCATTCATCATTAAAAAAGGAACTGCACTAACCTTAACAGTGACTATACTGGCTGGGACACTAGTATTACCTACTTATGGAAATGTGCACGCGGTGTATAAAAAGACGTCAATCCAACAGGCTATTGATAAAGCTGCTAATACTGAAAATATTCCAGGGGTTATTGTTACCGTGAAAAAAGGAGACGCAGGCTGTTCATATGCTTCTGGTGAAGCAAACATCGAAAGAAATCATAAAGTGGACGCTGATTCTACTTTCAGGATTGGAAGTACAACGAAGACATTTGTTGCTACAGTTGCATTACAACTTGCTGGAGAGAAGAAGCTAAGTCTCGATGATACGATAGAGAAATGGTTGCCGGGGCTCATAAAGGGTAAAGGCTATGATGGAAACAAAATTACAATTCGTCAATTATTAAATCATACAAGCGGAATTCCAGATTTCTTGACTTCAGAGCTTAAGACGAAATTACTTGGAAATCCAAGTGAAGATTATACACCAGAACAGTTAATCGCTCGTGCTTTGGAGCTAAAGCCAGTAACGGGGTGGGCATACTCGAGTACAAATACGGTTATTGTAGGGCTTATTATCCAGAAGGTTACTGGGAAGACATATGCCGAACAAATTAAGAAACGAATTATTGAGCCACTCGCACTTAAAGAAACGTTCCTTCCTGGAAGCTCGATGGATATTCCGAAAAAAAATGCTCGTGGCTACTTGAATACGGGAGATAAATTAGTAGACATTACTGTGCTTAACCCATCGTTTGCTAACGCTGGCGGTGAAATGATTTCGACAGGAGAAGACTTGACGACGTTTTTCCGTGCCTTATTAGGTGGAAAGTTGTTGACACCGGAGATGCAGAAGGAAATGATGACTAGTACAGTCGATTCTCCGTTAGGAAAGTATGGTCTTGGCATACACACAACAAAATTGCCGGACGGTACCGAAGTATGGGGGCATGGCGGTGGTATTCCCGGATTTACTAACTTTGCAGGAGGAACGGAAGATGGTCAACATGTCATCTCGATAAATATCAATGTACTAGGAGCAGAAAAACATATCAACAATATTCTAGCCTCAGAATTTGCAGCAAAATCAAAAAAGGAACTCACGGACAAGGAAAAGAAAAGTAAACATCGAGAAGAAGTCAAGTACGTAATGGATCAGGTGGTAACTAATAAAAAAATTCCAAGTGTCATAGCAGGTGGATTAAAGGACGGAAAGCGTTGGTCTTACGCTACAGGGACAGCGAGTTATGAGGTACCGCGCCCGGTAGAGCCAAACTTTTCATTCCGTATCGGGAGTATAACGAAAACGTTCACTGCTTCCGTTATATTGCAGTTGGCCGAGGAAGAACAATTGAATCTTGATGATTCGGTCGAAAAATGGTTACCAGGAGTTGTACAGGGTAATGGATATGACGGCAATAATATTAAAATTCGTCAGTTATTGAACCATACAAGTGGAATTGCATCCTATACAGATGGAGATATGCGAGATATTACTTTGCCTCAAAATCCATTTCGTTACTATACTACGGATGAACTTATCGGCTTAGCACTTGCAAAGCCGCCTGTATTTGTATCAGGAGAGGGGTGGGACTATTCGAACACGAATACGGTTCTTGCTGGCCAAATTATTCAAAAGGTAACAGGAGATACATATGCAGAGCAAATTAGGAAACGGTTTATCGAGCCACTTGGGCTAAAAGAGACATTCGTAATGGAAGTAAATCCTCACATTCCAGGAGAGCATGCTACAGGATATAATATGGACAAATCGGGTCATTTGTATGATTTGACAGAAATGAATCAATCATGGGCAAACGCAGCAGGAAATATGGTTTCAACAGTTAAAGATTTGACTACTTTCTTCAGTGCGCTTTTGGGAGGAAAGCTTTTAAATCAAGAGATGATGGACCAGATGCTCACAACGGTAGATTCACCGATTGGTAAAGTCGGACTAGGGATTTATGAAGAAAAAACACCGGACGGACAATCATATTGGGGGCATGCCGGCGGCACTTTCGGATTTGAAACGAGAGTCGGTGGACCTCTAGGAGGAGAGCATATTTTTGTAACTGCGATCAACGCAGTAGGTCCGGAAGTCATCGAGGGTCGGAATAAAATTTTCAATAAGGAGTTTAGCCGTTAAGTTTAAAGCTGATATTGAGCCAAGGAGGCTTCTTCCTCAAGGAACGTGAAGGACGTAACTAGTGAGTAGGTGGGGGCTGAATTGGTTTCGGACAAGGGATGGCATTAAGCCATCTAGATTGTCCGACATATGTAAAATGTTGTTGGATAAGTTGTCAGCCAACAAATCGTCTATAGAATAAAACACATCATATCTAATTAAGGTAGTTATATGATTATTTTATGTTGGTTCTTATTTTTCACGTAAATCAATACTTACATGAAACATGAGAATGAAAGCTTAGCATTGCTTTACAAAAAAGATTGATAAAATTATATAAGTAATATGTCTCCGCTATTTAGAGTTCGACCGAAAAAAGCGATTTGGAAAAATTCCAAATCGCTTTTTTTATATTATTGCTTTTTAGGTTTCTTATCTAAAATAAGGCGTAGTTCGTTAATATCATCATCAGATAGGGTATCTTCCTGAATGAATTGGGCAAGCATGGATTTTAAAGTACCTCCATAGATACGCTTAATAAATGATTCGGCTTCGGCACGCTGGCACTCTTCCTGTATATAAAGCGGGTAAAAGGTGTAAACTCTTAGATCTTTATTGACACCTACTACATCTTTTTGAACCAACCGATCGAGAAGAGTACGTATAGTTGTCGGCTTCCAATCAGTACGCTCCTGTAAGGAGAGTATGATGTCATTTGCTGTTTGAGGAGCTTCATCCCAAAGCACGTTCATGATTTCCCACTCTGATTCTGATATACTAGGAATATTTTTCTCCATATTTATCTCCTCCATTTTCTTTAATAGATTCCTAAATCTTTTAAAATTGATAAAGTAATTTCTACAGCCTTGCTTCCAGATGCATCATCTTCATTTTGTATATTGGTAGCGAAGAAATAAGTATTGTTCTTCGTCTCAACATATCCGATAAACCAACCATTGATGTTTTTTCCATTCACTGTTCCTGTACCTGTTTTTCCTGATAGGCGAGCTTCTTCATTCTTTTCTAAGAGCAGTGCTTCCTTTAAAGCTTGGATATGAGTTTCCTTATATCCTAATTGATTGTTATAAAAAGCCTGCAACAGTTGCACTTGCTCAACTGGGGAAATTTTTAATGAGGATTCGTGCCAAAATTCACCTAATCCCCCAGATACATTTGAGTTTCCATAGTGTATATCTTGTAGATTGGCTTGGATTGTTTCAAACCCTGTTCTACGATCTAGTTCTTGGAAATACCAGTTTACAGATTTTTTTAAAGCAGATGAGACATCTTGATCCATATTCCAAGCGTCATAGGATTGCACTATCCCATTCCATGGAATAGTGGATTCTTCTGATGATATCACATTTGATTCTAGTGCAAATAAGGCACTATAGATTTTGTATGTGGAATCAGGTGATACCCGCAACGTACTTTTCTCTTCATTATAAATGCGATATTGTTTTGCACTCTGATCATATAAAACAAAACTTCCTTCATACCCTTTAAAGAATTGATGTAAATCCTCATAAACTGTTCCGTCATTATTAAAATAGTATCGGTCGTTCTCCGTCGCAAATACGGAAATGACAGGTAATTGGACTGTCAAAATGATACTAGCCAATACATAAATAAAGACGCTTTTTCTTATTGATTTCTTTGCGCCAGGCTTATAGGTAGCAATTTGTTCAATTCGTTTTTTGATTTGACTCTTCGAACCGTTTATTTGTGTTACTAATGGTAGCTTACTTGATCGTTTTGAAAGATCCACAAAATTAATGATTGTATGTCCATACTCACTAAATGAATTATCATCTAGCAAATGTAAAACAGATGTATCACATACGATTTCCCGATCTAATCTCATTTCTCTAAAAGCAAGCCAGACAAGGGGATTAAACCAATAAATGATTTGATAGAACAATATCACGTAATTTGTCAGCAGATCCTTGTTTTTATAGTGATTCAGTTCATGAAGAAAGATGTACTCGTAATGTTTTAAGCTGAGCCAGTTTTCATGCTGAGAAGGTAAGACGATATATGTTTGAAAAAGTCCGAATATCATTGGAGATTGGACTCTTTTGGAAATAACAATTTTTATTGATTTTTTAATCTGTAGTCTTTTCTTGCATTCTTCGAAAAGCACGAGAACTTCTTGATTAGAAAACGTAGAAGAATAATTCTTTATCCTTCTAAGTTTTATCCATCCACGAACCGTGGTAAAAGTAAATAATAGCACCCCTGACATCCATACTCCCATTACTCCCACATTAAGTAAGGATAGATCTGGCCGATTGACAGATACAGAAAAGTCTTGTATTAGGTTTAATCCCTGTATCATATTAGTTCCATTTATCCCCATATCAGTACTGAGCACATTAGTCTGATATGTATCCCCATCGCTAAAGAGAAAACTAAAATTATATAAATGAGTAGGTATGAATGGAAGTGCTAAAGCGATAAAAAGAAACATCCATAAATGATAATGCCATTTTTCTGTAAGTTGTCTGCCAAACCATTTTCTTATAAGTAGAATAACAGTAATGGAAAATGAAGACACCAATAAACCAATTATAAAATGCGTTAAAAACATGTCCTTCAACACCAACTCTCTTGGATTTTAAAATTTTTTAAAACAGGTATATAGCATATTTATAGTAGCTTGATGGGGGAAAATAAAAAGTTGACTCAATCCAATTACATATGTAATACTATACTACAGATGTGGCGGTACTACAAATGTAGTAAAAAACTACATTTGTAGTATTGATACATCTATAATCTTTTGAAACGCCTTAAATACGGTTGTTTTTTCAATTCGTACATAAGAGTCTAATCAAGAAATGGGGGGATTTACATGTAATGGTAAAAATTGTTATTCGAATTGTGTACATTGTATCTAATTTAACATTTGTTTTAAGTATTAAAAGTCTGAAAGGAATGATCATTTTGAAAAGTACAAGGGTGCTAAAAATAGGGATGTGTGTTGGTATACTAAGTTTAAGTCTTGCAAGTGTAAAACTCTTTACAGGTGAACCATTGCAAGTGGAAGCAAAAGAAAAAACAAAGCATATAAATCATGCGACTCATCAAAAGTACGCTCAACTTGAGAAAAAGTTCGATGCTCGACTAGGTATCTATGCAATTGATACTGGTACAAATCGAACAGTTTCTTATAAACAAAATGAACGGTTTGCTTTCGCATCAACATATAAGGCATTAGCTGCAGGAGCATTGCTAATGCAAAATCCAATTGACAAATTAAACGAAGTTATCACTTATACAAAAGATGATTTAGTTGAATATTCACCCATTACAGAGAAATATGTAGATACTGGTATGACACTTGGAGAGATTGCAGAAGCTGCCGTTCGTTACAGTGATAATACCGCAGGGAACCTTTTATTTAAGGAACTAGGCGGGCCTGAAGGATTTGAAACAGCGCTCAAACAGATTGGTGATAGAGTTACCCAGGCAGATCGCTTTGAGACAGATTTAAATGAAGCTATTCCTGGTGACATCCGTGATACAAGTACAGCTAAAGCACTTGCTAACGATCTTAAGGCTTTCACAGTTGGAAATGCACTCCCAGCTGACAAACGTAAAATTCTTACGGATTGGATGCACGGAAACGCTACAGGAGACAAACTCATCCGCGCTGGCGTACCAAAAGATTGGGAAGTCGCTGATAAATCAGGAGCCGGAAGCTACGGAACACGAAATGATATTGCAATCGTTTGGCCACCGAATAGAGAACCCATTATCATTGCAATTCTGTCCAGTCGTGATACAAAGGATGCTACCTATGATAATGAACTGATCGCGCAGGCTGCCACGATTACAATTAATGCTCTCAAGTAATAATATCCCAGTTTCCGCATTCATTAGTCCAATATTATCTAGAGGATAAAACTAGAAACCGATTCTTTTTATTGTAAAGAGAATCGGTTTTTTGCATGATTATCATTTCCGTTATAAAAATAATAATCCATTATATTAGATAGGGGTCTCGCCACATCGCTATTAAGATCTCGTAAGATATTTGGAGATAAAAAGCTTTGAATCTCTTGAGCAAATAGTTGTAATTCATCAGATACAGAAATAGGCATACAAAAACCCCATCCTTTCCTATGATTCTACAGAAAGAATAGCGTGTTTTTTCATTAAAAGTATTATATTATGATGACATTTTATTCAATTTTTCCTGAGACTGAATATTAGTTCTAAAGAACAGTCCATTATATAAGAGAAATGTCCCCATTATTACAATGATACCAATGTAAACAGACATCATCGTAGGAACCAAGAATGCACCAACGATAATAGTCATTCTTGCAATTAGATCCGCGCCAATATCTGATAGACCTGCAAAAGCTGAATACGATCCTCTTTTATCAGCCGGAATCATATTAGCTTGTTCTGTATTTCTGATTGGGGAGTAGACAAGTTCACCAACAGTGGCAATAAAATTAAAAATAATCAGTACGTACCAAGTGTTTGCAGATGTTACTGTCACATAGCCTACACCATAGAGCACAAGGCCTAAAAGTAACGCTTTTTTTCCACTTAGGCGATCTGTAAATTTATTTACAATAAACGTTAAACATACTACTAAAAGCATATTTTGTATGTTAAGAATACTTAGCATCCTCACTCCTACTATTTCAAAGTTCCCAATGCTTATTGGATTGAATGTTTCTGAAAGTCGTACACCAATATAGCTGTTTAAAGAAAACTCTGCCGCAAATATGCAGGTAGACCCTATTACAACTCTTAAAAATGCTCTATCTTGAATAGCAACTTTATAGTTTTGAATTAGATCAAGTACTATATTTCCATGCCTTTTTTCTAGGCACTCTTTAACTTCTGCAACTAGCCAAATTTTATAAGCAATCGGTAATGTAGCAGAAACAAAAGTCAGTAATATAAACAACTCTTTTTGGTGATTAATGTATAAAAAACCACCTAATGCTGCACCAATTGCCATAGAAAGATTCATAAGCCAATAGTCAATTGTATAAATAGCCTTTCGATTTTCTGGTGTAGTTGAGTCTATGATGATAGCTTGCATGGATGGGCGCCCAAGACTGCTAGATATTATAAAACCTACATAAGCAATAGCAAATAACCAAAGCATCTTATCTGTAGGATATAAGCTTAAAGTCATGAATAAAAACATTAAAGTACTAGAAAATGAAGTTAACAATAAGATTTTCTTTCGTTGAAAGCGATCTGACATGTAACCTCCAATTAAATTTGAAACAAAACTTAATATAACCGTTAAGATTAAAAATGATCCGGCCCATACTTTATTTATTTCGTGAGCAAAAAACAATGCCATAAAGGGCATTACTGCTGATGTAACAGCACGATTAAAAAACGATGTAATTAAGCGTACTTTTATATTTTGCTCAAATTCTTTCCAATTCATCGTATCTCCTCCTTTTGTCTAATGTTATATTAAACTAGACTTATCAAACTAAAAATGGACATATTCAGCAAAACATGTCCACTTATAAAAGGAGATAGGAAAATGGATAAAAATTTACTGAATCTATGGCAATCATTTTCTTCAGGAAATATAAAAATACAAGACCTAGCAGATTTTTTAAATTTAAGTACAAAGCAAACAGTACGTTACTTACATAAATGGATGGATGAAGGTTGGCTGACTTTCACTTCTGGAAAAGGCAGAGGAAATTCCTCCTCTCTTCAATGGTTAAAAAATATAGAAAAAATCTATGAGTCACAAGTAATGGAAATTATGGATCAACAGCCTGTTGAAAAAAGCAGTAGATATTTACTATATAATTGGTCTCCAAACAGTAAACTACGCTTGATGACTAAGTTTCATTCAAAATTTGGCTATATACATAATTCGGATGATAAATTAATTATTCCTAGAAGAAAACCCTTTTTAACAACACACCCGCTCGAGGCTGCCGATGTACATAGTGCACATATTGTCGCGAACGTTTTCAATCGACTTGTTTATATGGATGAAAAGGGGAACATATTCCCTGAAATAGCTCACAGTTGGGATTTAACTCAATCTAAGCTTAGACTATATTTAAAAAAGTCTATAAAATTTCATGATGGATCCATCTTAACAGCGGCTGACGTGAAACTATGTCTCTCAAAACTACGTAGTCATAAATATTATAAAGACTTATGGTTACCCATAGAAAAAATAGAGATTGTATCACCATTAATTATTGATATACATTATCCAGATAGTTGTAGTTATTGTTTACAAATGTTATGCATGATAAATACAAGCATTTATAAGGAAAATAACGGCCAAATTATAGGAACCGGTGGTTTTTATATAGGAGAGAATAACCTGGAGAAAACATCATTGATAGCATTTCATGATTATTTTCAAGAAAGACCTTTGCTAGATACAGTAGAATTCATTCAGGTCCCTCTAGAATTTGATACTATTTATCAATCTTCCAGACATCATAAAAGTAATTCTACATTTCAAATAGAAAAGAATTCAGGTTTCGGCGTTATAATTATGAATGCTTGGCGTAATTCGTCAATTCAACACATAGATGTTCGTAATTATTTACATTCTATTATCGTTAACAATATGAATCATATTCATAAATATGATACTCAAAAAATTTCAAATATCAAAAGCTGTTTAAAAGACATAGATCATCAAATCGATATTCCAAAAAGAAAACGTCCCGAATTTAAAGAACCACTTATTATAAAAGCGACTCAGTATACAGAAGCGACAACAAAATGGTTAATGAATATCTTAGAAAAAGAAAATATACCTTTTCAAGTTAAATGGGTTCCATTTGAAAACTATCTTAGGGATGAAAAACTTAATGAACAAGTTGATCTCTTTATTCATGGTGAAGTATTCGAGATGAATCAAGAGATATCATTTTATTATTTTTTAACAGCTAGATATTCACCATTGGCTAAAGTTTTAAAAACAAATAAATCACTAAAAAAACACCTTTCTAAATACAAACATACAAATTTTGAAAAGTGGGCTTCATTAAATGCGAATCTTGAAAAAGAACTGATAGAATCCTCTATTATGGTTCCCTTATACTATGATACACGTCAAATTCCTTTTTCATCAGATTTAACGAATATTAAGATGAAATATTTTGGATATGTGGATTTTTCTCAACTTTGGGTGAAACCTTTAATTTGAAATTCACAAGAAACCTAATCCACTTGTAATAATTATCAACCCATTTAATTTTCCTTATGTCAAAGGTAAAATCGTATTCCACGATTTTACCTTTTTTATTATAAATTTTTTAAGGGTACGGAAATATAGATATCAGGTCTACTAAACTAGTATCTTAGGGGCATTAACTTAAACAATAAATAACCCCATGTCTATTTTGTGGATTAAATTCATTGCCCGTGGATAAAGGACAGTAAAGTCACTGATTAATATGTTTTGTTGATTTTTATTACAATTTTGTAAGGTTAGGTAATAAAAATCGATAGAAATGGATATTCGAATGAGGTACCCTGAATAACGGAGAGAATATTCTGAAAAAAAGAGGTAGAGTAAATGAAGAATAGGAAAAAAGCATCGATAATTTTCAAAAGCATTTTATGTTTAATTATTTTCATATTAATTACGAATGAAGCGTGGTTTACGAAAGTGGTGAGGGCAGAATCGGGCGCATTGACTGCTAGGAGTATAGAAAACTTCAAGAAAAAGATGGATGAACAGGTACCAAAATGGCAGGAAGATTATGATGTACCAGGGGTTGCAATAGGAATTGTACATGAGGGGCGTATTGCTTATACACTTAACTACGGTTATGTAGATAAAAAGACAAAAAAAGCGGTGAGTGATGATACTTTGTTTCAGGCTGGTTCCATATCTAAAAGCCTTACAGCGTGGGGAATCCTACATCTTGTAGATGAAGGTCGTTTATCACTAGATGATCCCGTTGGAAAATTTCTAACCAAATGGAAATTACCTAATTCAGAGTTCAATAATAATGAAGTCACGATAAGAAGATTATTAAGCCATACAGCGGGGCTGTCTGCACATAAAGGATACCTTGGGGTTGCACCAGGGAAACATCTTGATTCTATCGAGGAGTCTCTGTCTGGAAAAGGGTGGCTTAATGAACCAGTGGAGGTTACCAATAAACCAGGTTCAGAAGCAATTTACTCTGGTGGCGGATATACAATTTTACAACTTGTAATTGAAGAGGTTACCGGAATATCTTTTGATCGTTATATGGAAGAACAAATCATGAAACCTTTAGGAATGAGATCTAGTTCATTCATACAACGTCCTGAAAATCCTAATCTTTCGAAAGCCTATGGATATTTTGGAGAGGAACTTCCTAGTTACCAATTTACCGAACAGGCTGCTGCAGGCCTCAAGACAAATGTTACCGATATGATGACATTGATACTTGCAAGCATGGATGCAAATAATAAAGGTAATGCTGTCATTAAAAATGAACGTGTCGATGAAATGCAAAAGCTGGTATTAGGTGAGAATGGTTTAGGTGTATTTGAAAAAAAGTTATCTAATCAATGGAAATTAATTTATCATTCTGGTGACAATCGAGGCTGGCATTCTTTTTATGGTTTCATTCCTAATACAAAGGATGGATTGGTAATTCTTACGAATAGTGAAGGTGGTATAGACTTACGACAGGATATTTACCACGCATGGATTGAATATGAAACTGGAAAATTACCTGAAAGTTACTTCTCTCTAGCTGAGCAAAGAAAAAACAACTCAATTATATCAATTGTTATTGGAGGCACACTTGGTGTATATGTGCTGCTGTTTGTGATTAGATTGTACAAAGGTAAAAGAACTTTTATTATTAAGCATGAGAAGAAATCTTACATCGGATTAGTAGTTAGGACATTTTTACTTATTATTACTGCTATGCTCATATTTTGTGCTGCCTATTTGTGGAAGGTTTTAAGTTTAAATTCCGGAAATACAATAACTTTTATTCTAATAATGACGTGGATTGTGGCATTATTAATTAGTGGGTTTTTCCCGAAAATTCGAAGTAATATAAAAAAACAATAATCAGACAATGATATAATCAAAAACATATATTTGATTATAAATACTCAAGGGTTTATAAGGGGGACGACTCCACATGTCCATCAAGTTAGTAAAAATAAATACCCTAAATATAGTGAAATTGACATCCCTAGAGTAAAAGTATACAAAATTATTGTTTTTGGGCAGTATAAAACCTTAGCTTGATAGCGATGGGGTATCGCCAGCATTTTGGAAAAAAACCACGTTAAGAGTTTTTGAGTTATTTTAACCTTGTTTTAAATTGTGTTGTATTAATTCTACATACATGCGCGGTAATAATTAATATAAGGTACAATTAATTGTAAGACTATTCGCATTAGTTATTCGTTTCAATGCAGATACCATTTAAGGGAGAGATAAAGCAATGAAACTCAGCAAATTACAAAAAGGTGATCTAATTGGAATCTATTCCCCTTCATCACCAGCAACTTATACAGCACCTAAAAGATTTGATCGAGCAAAAAAATTTCTGATGAGCAAGGGATTTAATATAATAGAAGGAAATTTAACTGGTAAACATGATAACTACCGAGCTGGAAGCATTAAAGAGAGAGCAGAAGAACTTAATGAATTAATAAGAAACCCTAGCATCAAATGTATAATGTCAACCATTGGTGGAATGAATTCAAATTCAATATTGCCTTATATTGATTATGAGGCATTTATAAAAAATCCTAAAATAATGATAGGTTATTCAGATGTTACTGCGATATTACTAGGAATATACGCAAAAACTGGGATAAATACATTTTATGGACCTGCACTAATCCCTTCATTTGGTGAATTTGAGCCATTTGTTAATTTTACATACGAATATTTCAGCGACATGCTGGAAGAAAAACAAAAACTACCATACTATATTAAAAAGCCACCTTATTGGACAGATGAATTTATCAACTGGGAAGAAAAAACTAAGGAAAAACAACCTATAAAAAATGATTGGGTTTGTGTAAATACCGGAAAAGCAACAGGAAGGTTAATTGGAGGAAATTTAGACACTTTAACTGGTATTTGGGGTAGCGAGTATATGCCAGAGATAAAAAAAGGGGATATCCTTCTTATCGAGGATACAACAAAAGATGCTGCTACTATTGAAAGAAGTTTTTCATTACTTAAGGTCAATGGAATATTTGATAAAATTTCTGGTTTAATCCTCGGAAAACATGAACAGTTTAACGATAATGGTACAAATAAAAAACCATATAAAATTCTATTAGAGGTTTTAAATGGTATTAGCCTGCCCTTTATTGCAGAATTTGATTGTTGCCATACTCACCCGATGTTAACTGTCCCAATTGGTATACAAATAGAGATGGATGCAGCAAATAAAACATTAACAATTCTTGAAGATTGGATAAATTAACTCCATTAAATACTAAAAGACTGATTAACCTAAACATGGATTAATCAGTCCTTTTAATATCCCAATTTGCTCTTAACGTGGGTTTTTTCCAAAATGCTGGCGGTACCCCATCGCTATCAAGCTAAGAAATGCAAATACCCCCAAAAACGAAAAAAAGTCAACCTAATTATCAAAAATAAAATTGCTCTTTTCAATTCTTCTCATTTCACGTAAAGCAGCAGCTAGTTTATTTTACCTTGTATAGGATTCTAAATTCCCTACGATAAGCGACCCAGACACTTTTCCTTCTCGATGGAATGGGGTAAACGGAGTACATCATCATACTTTATTTTAAATCAACAGTTGGTTAAGATTTTAATACAAATCAAGTGATTTAAGGCTGATGTAAGGTTCTCTTTAGACTGGAGAAAGGTGGACGCATTACAGTTGAAAGAGAAGAAAAATATCTAAAAAACTTGAATGGAGCTGACTTTTCATATGAGTGTTTCGGCTATTGTACAAACTCAAAACCTGTCCAAAACGTATGGGGCTATTAACTGTGTAAATAAAGTTAATCTTTATGTTCAGGAGGGAGAAATCTACGGGTTTCTGGGTCCGAACGGAGCGGGGAAAACAACCACGCTAAAAATGCTGTTAGGACTCATCAAGCCTTCTGAAGGGAAAATTAAAATTTTCGGGGAAAGCCTGGATAAACATCGTTCATCCATTCTGCAATGTACCGGATCGCTGATTGAATCTCCCTCCTACTACGGACATTTGACAGGGCTTGAGAATATGAAAGTCATGCAGCGCCTCCGGAACGTTCCAGATAAAAATATACATGAGGTGCTTCGTATCGTACGGCTAGAAAATCAGAAAGACAAAAAAGCTGAACAATATTCACTAGGAATGAAGCAAAGGCTAGGAATTGCAATGGCTCTGCTCGCCTTCCCCAAGCTGCTGATTCTCGATGAGCCGACGAATGGTCTTGATCCCGCAGGCATTGGTGAAATTCGGGAGCTTATTAAATCATTACCCGCACGCTATGGAATAACTATATTACTCTCCAGTCACCTACTCTCCGAGATAGAACATATCGCTACCTCAGTAGGTATTATTAGTGAAGGAAATTTGTTGTTTCAAGGCAGTATGACAAGCTTGCGGAAAAAAAATAGAAACGCCATCTTTATGAAAACTGGGAACAACGCCAAAGCTGAGCAGATACTTTTCACTCAAGGATATAGTCCAATCAACAATGGTGGTCGGATTGAGTTGGGCAATCTTCCGGATACAGAAGTAGCGAAAATGAACAAATTGCTTGTTGAACATGAAATTGCTGTCACTCGGATTGAGGAGCAGAAAAAAAGCTTGGAGGATATTTTCCTGGAGTTTACAGGAAAGGAGCGGAGCTTGTGATCAAACTATTAGAACTGGAATATTTCAAAATCCGTCGAAAAAAAATATGGATCATGATTATACTATTTCTTGTTGTGGAGATGCTGTGGGCCTTTATGTCCATTAGTAGGTCCATTGCAAGCAATCCGGATAACCGCGTTTGGGAATCTATTTTTTTTAGTATATCTTCCATGAATGGCCTTTTTATGCCGATTATTTCGGCCGTTGTTGTCTCACGTATTTGTGACATGGAGCATAAGGGAGCGACTTGGAAAATGCTTGTTGCTACTAATGTGGAACGTGGGCAACTCTATGCAGCGAAGTATATATGCATTAATAGTCTGATAGTTTATGGTATCTTTGCACAAATCTTATTCATAATGTTATTCGGACTAATACAGGATTTTCCTGGCACTTTTCCTATCCAATTGCTAATCCAGTTCATTGGAGGTAATCTGCTAACTACTCTCGCTGTTACAGCACTTCAACAATGGATTTCTTTCTCCATCAAAAACCAGTCCTTTGCGCTTTGCTTGGGTATGTTGGGTGGCTTTATAGGAATGACCGCTGGGCTATTTCCGGCTGCTATTAGACATATTTTTATTTGGTCTTACTATTTGGAGCTCAGCCCGGTTACCTATCTGTACGCCGAGTCTACGGGTTCTTATATGATACAGCCAATAAACTTTGGAATTGTAGTAGGTGCGTTGATTATGACCGTCCTGTTTTATATGGCTGGACGCATCCAGGTAAGCCGACAGGAAATCTAAGGAGGGAAGTTAATGAAACGAAGTATTTCTGCTGAATGGCTGAAACTAATCCATTCCCGGATTAGTCTTGTAATCGCTGTACTTCCAATCATAAGTATGCTGATTGGAAGTGCGAATTATTATTTGAACCAAGGCGCCCTGCAAAATGGTTGGTACAGCTTGTGGACTCAGGTCAGCCTGTTTTACGGTGTTTTTTTCTTACCTATTCTGATTGCCATCTGTTGTTCCTACATATGTAGGCTGGAGCATTTAAACCGAAATTGGAATATGATTATGACTTCTCCCGTGTCGGTTGCCAATGTATTTCTTGCCAAATTAATTATCGTTAGTATTTTAATTTTGTTCGCACAAGGACTGTTCATGGGACTTTACTGGCTTATAGGTACCTTGTTCTCCTTACCTGGCCCATTTCCTGTAGAGACTATAGAATGGGCGATACGTGGATGGTATGCTTCTCTGTCCATTAGTGCTTTGCAATTGGGACTGTCGCTACGGATTCGCAGCTTTGCTACACCGATTGGAATAAGTCTGTGTGGGGTTTTTATCGGTTTAGGAATGTATATTGGTAAGTTTGGAATATTATTCCCGTTCTCATTGCTCAACATTGGTATGAGTGTCATGAGTCAGGATAAGTTGACCGACATGCAGAACTTTCTGTTTTGGGTGATCAATATGGCTTTCGTTATTATTTTTGCATCGAGGTCAATCCGAAGGTTAAAGAACAAAGACATTGTTTCATCCTAATTGAGCTTAGGAGGAATTTATAATGAAAAAAATATTGTTGGTACTAGGGTTTACCATAATGCTTGGAGCATGTTTGTGGATGTTTTTCTTCACTCCAGAGAAGCTTACACCTGACAATCCTACAGGGAAAACTGTCTATTACACAAAGATAACTGAATCTGGCGTTCAAGGTGAGAATGGACGTTATAACTATGAGTTGATTGCTTATGATGAGAAAAAAAAGAAAGAAAAACTAAGTTTTTCAGCAGGAAAGAAATTGAGAGAAGGAGCTTATGTTCAGCTATATTATACAATGATTCGGGGCGTTACGTATTGGAAAGAGGTTAGCTTCGAGGAGCTGCCTGAGGCGGTGCAACAGCAGTATCGAGAATAATAATGATCTGAAAGAAGAGGGGAATGTCCTATAGCAATCAGGTTACGAACAATAATGTAACAAGAAAAAATTCCATCTTTATTCATTTTTACACTGAATAAGGATGGGATTTTCTGTGTTACCGTATAATGTCTCTTCCAAAGATAAACTAAATACTTTTCGCCCATAACGATTAAATAATTTCCCTACCAAATATCTAAACAAAATTGCTGTACTATACGGTTCTAAATAGTGAAGTCAAAGAATGAAACAGGAGGCTTTCCAAGCTTATGTGTTTGTTTCGCTTTAAAAAAGGAGTCAAGGGGTGAACATGAATTAAAACACCAATAATTTCCTTTTTGTGTATAATTAAATAAGGTGATGTAAAATGGAAAATTTAAAAGACAAAAAAATATTAATTGTGGACGATGAACAGGAAATCAGAATAATGATTGAAAGATTTTTAAGAAAAGATGGATTTTTTCGCATTTATACTGCTGCTGATTGCGCTTCTGCTCTGTCAATTTACCACGCGGACAATCCAGATATCGTAATTCTGGATGTTATGTTACCTGATGGTGATGGATTTTTATTACTGTCTTCCATTAGGCATTTCTCGGACACACCGGTCCTTTTTCTCTCCGCGCGGGGCGAGGATGAAGATCGATTGCTTGGATTGGGCTTAGGGGCGGATGATTACATGGTGAAGCCGTTTCTGCCACGCGAGCTAGTATTGCGGCTCATGGCAATTCTAAAACGTGTATACTCATCCTCAGTAGCAGAGCGTCTATCTATATTCAAATTAGGAGAACAGATCGTCGACCTTGAAAGCGCTGTTGTACACAGGGGACAGAAAGAGATACCATTGACGGCAAAGGAGCATGCCATTCTTGTGAAGTTGTATGAAAATCAGGGACGAATCATTACAAATGATGCCCTATGTCAGGCTGTTTGGGGAGATGACAGCTACGGTCTCGAAAATACATTGATGGTTCATATCAGGCGGATACGTGAAAAGATTGAGCTGGATCCTTCCAAACCAATCCATCTTCTCACCTTCAGGGGGCTTGGATATAAACTGCTAGTGAAGGAGACATATTAAGTGGAAGGAATTACTCGTATATTACGACGGTTTGTCACGACGACCATCCTTGTGTCGATATTTGTTCTTATTTTTAATTTCGTACTACTAGGCACTCTGGTGTTCAATGAAACTAATCAACAAATGTCTCCAGAAGGTTTACTTAAGAAGATTTCTCAAAGTCTAGATAAACAGGATAACAACTATCATTTGGACGAGAACACTGCCAAGATTTTGCAGCACAATCAAGCATGGGCTATGTTGATCGATGAAGATGGCCATGTCCAATGGGATTACCATTTACCTAATGATGTTCCGAGATTTTATAATTTAGTCGATATAGCTAAGTTCTCGCGATATTATCTTTTGCAATACCCTGTTTATACTTGGGAACATGAGAATAGCCTAATTGTGGTCGGATATCCAAAGGAAAGCCACTGGAAGTATCAATTTGACTTTCTTTCTGATTGGTTAAGAGCAATGCCCTTGCGGCTTGGGGTACTACTACTCTTTAATGTTGGGATAACTCTGCTGATTTCTGTTGTGATTGGCACGCGTCTCATAAGAGGGATACGCCCTCTTGTTTCAGGGGTCCACAATCTTGCTAAAGAGGAATTGGTTCAGTTGGATTCCAAAGGTATATTTGGTGATTTGGCTCAAAGTATTAATTCTGCGTCGACTAAGCTCCAGAAGAAGACGGCCGCGTTGAAGGCACGAGATGAGGCGCGTTCTAACTGGATTGCCGGGATTTCTCATGATATCCGGACTCCACTCTCGATTATTCTCGGTTATGCAAGCGAAATGGAGGATAATTTTGACTTGCCGGAGGAGCAGAGGCAGCAAGCTGGTATCATCCGGCATCAGGGCGAGAAGCTACGCTCACTTGTAAGTGACCTAAATCTAGTCTCCATGCTCGAGTATGAAATGCAACCCTTGCATTTGAAGCACATCCGTCTATCAGTTTTGGCGAGACAGGTTGCCACGGATTTTTTGAATAATGGGTTGGATGACCGTTATGACATTGATTTGAAACTGACTGTTGAAGCGACTCAGGTCATTGGGGACGAGAAACTGCTACTTCGTGCAATCAGTAATCTTGTCCAAAATAGTGTACTGCATAATCCACAGGGATGTGCAATCATATTGGAAACCTCTCTATCCAAGGACCGCTCCCAATATCGCTTTATTGTAAAGGATAATGGACGGGGAATCCCAAAGGAGAATTTGATGGAGATTACCGAATTACCTTATTCATCAAGGAGAAAGCGGACTGTCCAGGAAGGTCATGGTCTAGGAATTCCTATGGTGGCAAGGATTGTGCAGGCCCATCATGGCCGCCTAATTCTGGCAAGCGGTGAGGACCAAAGAGGTCTAATAGCTGCCATAGAATTACCTGTACATTATGAAAAAAGGGATCCTACTACAGGCCCATCAAGCTAAAGAGAAATTGTATCCATAAAACGAAAAAAAGGTTCTGGTGCAAAAATACTTTACCAGAAACATAGAACGGCAATGTTCTGTTAACTGAGAGGTTAAACAGCTAATCCAAACAATTTATGAATGAATTCAGCTTCATTTCGGGCAGACTTCACCCTTTGGTCAAGTTGCCCTTTTCTCATCATATGCATAGCTTCCATGCCACTTAAAATGCAATTAGCTGTACGAAGTGATTTCAGTCCTAACATAGAGCGAACTCGTTTCTTGATAAAACGATGATCTTGTTCCACGATGTTATTAAGATATTTCACTTGCCTTATTTGGATGCCAACAGGCATCTTTTTTTCATTCTTCAACTCTTCAATTGCTACAGGATAGGCGGGATTCTTATCAATAGTTATCACACGAGGTTGTGAAACATGAAAAGACCGCAAAGCTTTCTTGAAAAAGCGCTTTGCAGCCTTTGTGTCTCTTGTTTCACTGAGATAAAAATCAATCGTGTTTCCTTTGGAATCCACTGCACGATATAGATACATCCATTGACCTTTTATTTTGATATATGTTTCATCGACTCTCCCAGAATCATTCGTTTGTTTAAGATAGCGCCGAATTCGTTTATCTAACTCAGGACCATATTGATGTACCCACCGCATAATGGTTGTGTGAGAAATAGATAAGCCTCGTTCTTCCATTATTTCCACTAAATCACGAAAGCTTAGGCTGTACCGTAGGTACCATCTGACTGTTAATATAATCACATCAAGTTGATAATGTTTCCACTTAAATAAATTTTGCTTTTTCATACTGATCACGTCCTTTTGTAGATTGATAATATCAGTATGTCCAAGTTTTATAGATTTTTTGCACCAGAACCCGTAATAATACTGGAAATCAATGTCCGCTAATGCTTAAGGTAAGATTTGGTTCGGTTGCTACACAGACCCCATAAGAAGCTTTGAATTTCTTGAGCAAATAGTTGCAATTCATCAGATACAGAAATAGACATGCAAAAACGCCATCCTTTCCTATGATTCTACAGAAAGAATAGCGTATTTTTCCATTTTAGGGAGGATTTTGTTTTATTAGCTTAATAGCGATGTGGCGATACCTCAAATATCCCCAATATTTCTCAATAACCATTTTATGTAAAAGTAGTATATTTTATTTAGGTTATTAAAATAACCTAAATAAAATATTAATTTGTACAAATAAGGAGGGATGTATGGAAAGAAATGCCCGACTATAGAATTATTGGTGAAGATAGACACAGTTTTCAGATTTGTTATGTTTAATTAGAGATGTGGTATCCTGTTTAAAAAATGATTTAACCTAAAATTCTTAAAGTGAAGATTGTTATTGATAAAGTTTATAAGAATTACATATTTGTTTATCTTCTACTTTATTCATACCACTCTAAATTTCTTTAACTATTGTATTTTATTCAATTAAATTAAATTGACTTGTTAAGAATTATTCTTTTGTGAAGAGAAAGGTATGATTTAAACTATCTTTCCGAAATGAGGGAATGTATGCGATTAATGTCGAGTTTTAAATGATTTCAAGAAACGAGGCGATAAAATGGCGCGAAGGAGCCTATTGTACAAAAAAACTAGGGAACGTTTTAAACAAATTGTAGTATTCTTCATGATGTTTTTATTAGCATTTAGCGGCATGCTGCCTAGCGGTTTGCCGCTGCTAAAAGTGAAAGCTGAAGATAATACTAATACAGCAGGTACGTGCTCACAACAACAGAAGCAAGTAGTGTTGATTAATGGTGATTTTGAAACTCCAACTGCAGGAGAACCGGTTTCATTTTTTGATGCTAAAGATGTTCCGGGATGGAATAGTACGGATGTATTTGGACAAATAGAGATTTGGAGAGATCAGAACCCAGCATCTGGACATCAACATGCAGAATTAAATGCATCGAGCGTTGGAATGCTGTATCAAGATGTAGAGACAATACCAGGACAAACACTACATTGGAGACTAGCTCATAAGGGAAGACTAGGGACTGACACTATGAGACTTCGAATTGGTGCTGTGACTGCAAATCCTCTAGAGACTCCAGAAGTGCAACAAATGACTGATGGAAACGAAACATGGGGGCACTATGAGGGAACATACATTGTTCCACCAGAACAAACGGTAACACGATTTGGTTTTGAGTCTGTGTCTGCTGCCGGTGGGGACATAGGAATAGGGAATTTCTTAGATGATATTTTTCTTGGTTCAGGACCTTGTGTCTCAGCGACCAAATCTGTTGATAAAGACGGATCCGTATATTTAGGAGATGAATTAACGTATAAAGTGAATGTCAAAAACTATGGTGGTGACATTGCTTCTGACTCTGTTTTCATAGATACGATTCCTGATGGAACGGAATATGTTCCGGGGTCAATCAAAGTGACGAAAAATGGAACTACAACAGGTATAACGGATGCGATAGATGGTGATGAAGGAGATTTCCAAAATAATAGAGTTACTGTTAAATTAGGAAAGTTACCTTACATAAAAGATACGCCAGAAGGATTCACCGTACAATTTAAGGTGAAAGTTAAGTTAAGTAATATTGGTAAAAAAATAACGAATAAGGCGCAGATACAGTATCAAGATTTATTAGTAAAACAACAAAAACAAACTGAAACGAACGAAGTTGTTAATGATATTGCTCCAAGAGATTCAAAATTAGAATCGAAAAAAACAGCGAAGAACCTACAAAACAAAAATACAGAAGTAGGTGATGAAATCGAGTATACGATCAAAACTCGTAATACGGTTTCCGATAGCCTAGTAAAATATCTAGTAATTACGGATACATTACCAGAAGGATTGGAATATGTACCAGGCACATTACAAGTAGATGGAAAAGATGTGACAGATGCAGAAGACACAGACAATGGTCAATATGTGAATGGAACAGTAAACGGAAAACTTGGTGATGTGACAGATACAGAGTGGCATACAGTGGTATTTCACGCGAAGATTAAGTCAGGTCAATCTGGTAAAACAATTACGAACACAGCGGAAGTAACAGGAGAAGGCGTACCACCACAAAACCCGAAGACAGACGTGCCTGTGGATCCGAAAGATTCGAAATTAGAATCAGAAAAAACAGCGAAGAACCTACAAAACAAAAAGAATGAAGTAGGGGATGAAATCGAGTATACGATTAAAACGCGTAATACGATTTCAGACAGCCTTGTGAAAAACCTAGTCATTGGGGATACATTACCAGAAGGACTGGAATATGTACCGGGCACATTGAAAGTAGATGGGCATACAGTGACAGATGTAGTCGACACAGACAATGGTCAATTTGACGCAGGCAAAGTAACTGGGAAACTTGGAGATGTGACAGATACAGAATGGCATACAGTGGTATTCCACGCGAAGATCAAGTCAGGTCAATCTGGTAAAACAATTACGAATACAGCGGAAGTAACAGGAGAAGGCGTACCACCACAAAATCCGAAGACAGACGTACCGGTAGATCCCAAATCACCAACGTTAGAATCAGAAAAAACAGTGAAGAACCTACAGAATAAAAATACAGAAGTAGGCGATGAAATCGAGTATACGATCAAAACACGTAATACGGTTTCGGATAGCTTAGTGAAAAACCTGGTCATCACAGATACATTACCAGAAGGTTTAGAATATGTCCCAGGCACCCTACAAGTAGACGGAAAAGCAGCGACAGATGCAGAAGACACAGACAATGGTCAATTTGTAAATGGAGCAGTAAGCGGAAAACTTAGAGATGTGATGGATACAGAGTGGCATACAGTGGTGTTCCACGCAAAAGTAAAAGCGGGACAAGCGGGTAAAGTCATTCAAAACAAAGCGAAAGTAACAGGAGAGAATGTAACGCCACAAGAGCCACAGGCAAAAGTGGAAGTATCTCCAAGAGATTCGAAGTTAGAATCAGAAAAAACAGCGAAAAACCTCCAAAATAAAAATACAGAAGTAGGCGATGAAATCGAGTATACGATCAAAACACGTAATACGGTTTTCGATAGCCTAGTAGAAAATCTAGTAATTGCGGATACATTACCAGAAGGATTGGAATATGTACCAGGCACATTACAAGTAGATGGAAAGGTTGTAACAGACGCAGCCGACACAGACAATGGTCAATATGTGAACGGAACGGTAACTGGAAAACTTGGAGATGTGACAGATACAGAGTGGCATACAGTGGTATTTCACGCGAAAATCAAGTCAGGTCAATTTGGAAAAACGATTACGAACACAGCGGAAGTAACAGGAGAAGGTATATCAATACAAACTCCGAAAACGGACGTATCAGTGGATCCAGAAAAACCAGCTGACAAGCCAGCGATTGATCCAATCAAAGATACAGATAAAGAGATTACGGGTACAGGAACTCCTGGAGACGAAATTATTGTCAAAAGTCCAACAGGAAAAGAGATCGGTAAAACAACTGTAGATAAAGATGGGGAATGGAAGTTAGATGTTCCGGAAGCAACAAAATTAACCAAAGGTGATGAAATCACCGCTGTAGCGAAGAAACCTGGAAGCGAGAAAGAAAGCGAACCAGCAAAAACAGTAGTTACAAGTGAAGAGAAAACAGTGGATCCAACAAAACCGATAGATCCGATGAAACTGTTACCAAGTACAGGTGGTCAATTTTCAATAGCCCTATATGCAGGTGGATTACTTTTTGTAATTGGTTTACTGTTCTTAGCGAGAAGTAAAAGAAAATATAACTAAGAAGTAGTTAAACTATACCCATTATACAATGGAAGGTTTCATAGAAAGACCTTAGAATTTAAGCAGGTGGTTTCGATAGTGCACCGAAACCATCTTTTTTAGCATCTAGGCCCAGTACCAGCGTTACTGTAAACAGGGGCAAAGTAAATATTTTAAACAATAGAGTTCTGTCTTCCAGAATTCTTTTTGTATGGGGGTCTCGTCCATCTCCATCAACTTAAAAAGTTAATAGTGTCCCCAGAACGAAATTTTGTGTTAACTTATAACAAAAAGCTCATTTTTTCGTTTGGGGTGGATTTGTTCTCTTAAGTTGATGGATATGTGGTGCTACCCCATCGCTATCAAGCTAAGCTTATGCAAAGTCAATTTTAGGCGAGATTGTTTCTTTTTTCTAAAGGGCAAGTGTGGGTGATTGAAAGATTTGCATACGAAATAAACCCCAACGGGTTTCACTTTTTTGAATTAAGCGGCTTCATTATCAGACATGGTACAATTGTAAACGACACCTAATATATCAAAGACCGTTTTTTTCTCATATCGATGAGATTTTCGCCCGTTTTGCTGTAGGAGATTGAACAGGCGAAGTAACACCTTTGATAGCTCTTGGGTGTTTTTTTGTATAGTTTGGAATAGAAGAAGAAAATAGTCTTTAATCATATATATGGCT